>NZ_CP058409.1:707500-1457500 GCF_015239775.1 Trichlorobacter lovleyi | reverse complement strand
GAATCATCAATCAGGTATCGTTCCGGGTTCTTCACATCCGGCCAGGGCATACTCCTCCCCAGATCACGGGGGTCGGTAATCACACCGTTCAGCCCCGAGGCGGCAGCAGTTTCCGGCGAGCAGAGGTACACCCTGTCGTCCTTGGTACCACTGCGCCCGGGAAAGTTACGGGGGAACGTCCTCAAAGAAACCTGCCCGCTCCCCGGCGCCTGCCCCATGCCAATACACCCCAGACAGCCGGACTGGTGGATATTGACACCAGCCATCAACAACATCAGCACGCCCCCCTGCTGGGCCACATTTTCCAGTACCTGGCGGCTCCCCGGATTGGCATGGAACGAAACCCCCGGTGCAATCCTCCTGCCCTCTAACATACGGCAAACCGTCATCAGGTCACGGAAGGATGAATTGACCGAGCTGCCTACAATAACCTGATCAACCTTGACTCCTGCGACATCCCTTACCGGCACCACCTTGTCAGGCGATGATGGGCAGGCAATCAGGGGTTCCAGTGCAGAAAGATCGATTTCATCATACTCATCATAGAGCGCCTCGTCATCAGCTGCCAACGGCTGCCAGCTATCCCCCCGCCCCTGGGCCAGCAGAAACTCCCGGGTCCTTTCATCTGACGGGAAGATGCTGGAGGTGGCGCCCAGTTCGGCCCCCATATTGCCAATGGTAGCCCGATCCGTTGCAGACAGGGTGGCTACACCAGGTCCATAATACTCAATAACCTTGCCTACGCCCCCTTTAACCGTATGTCTGCGTAGCATTTCAAGCACCACATCCTTACCTGAAACCCAGGGATTCAGTTGACCGGTCAGCTTGACACCAAACACCTTGGGGCACGGCAGACTAAAGGGGTGACCTGCCATGGCAAGGGCAACGTCCAGACCTCCGGCGCCGATAGCGAGCATGGAAAGGCCGGCGGCAGTCGGCGTATGGGAATCTGCCCCCAACAGGGTCAGACCGGGCACTCCGAAACGCTCAAGGTGGACCTGATGGGAGATGCCGTTACCCGGCTTGGACAGATGCACACCAAAACGCTGGGCCGCGCTGGCAAGAAAGGCATGATCGTCGGCATTCTTGTAATCGGTTTGCAGCAGGTTATGATCAATATACTGGGCAGCAAGCCCCACCTCGACCCGTGGCAATCCCATCGCAATGAACTCCAGCATCGCCATGGTGCCGGTAGCATCCTGCAGCAGGGTATGGTCGATCTTGATGGAAATTTCGCTGCCTGGCTTTAACGCCCCTTCAGCCAGGTGTGCTTCCAGAATTTTGGTGGTCAGATTCTTAGCCATGGATCGCCTCCTTATGGACATCCAGCGCCGCCTCCTTCAAGGCCTCGCTCAGGGTAGGATGGGCATGGAACTGCATTCCCAGATCCCGGGCAGTGCCCATAAAACTCATGGCCGTTACCGCCTCGGCGATCATATCTGAGGCACGGGGGCCAACAATATGTATCCCCAGCAGCCGGTCAGTTTCTGCGTGAGCCAGCACCTTAACGAACCCCTCTGTTTCATCCATGGCCCGCGCACGCCCATTGCCAAGAAAGTTGAATTTGCCCGATTTATACGAAACCGAGTCTTCCTTCAACTGCTCCTCAGTCAGGCCCACCGAGGCCCCTTCCGGCCAGGTATAGACCACGCCGGGCAGATAGTCGTACTCAACAACGGCGGCCTTGCCCTGCATCCGCTCCACACAAACCACCCCCTCCTCGGAGGCCTTGTGTGCCAGCATCGGACCGGGGACAAGGTCTCCAATGGCATAGACACCTGCACAGGTGGTTTGATAGTTCTCATCCACCTTGATCCTGCCGGTCTGGTCACAGGCTATCCCCAACGCTTCAACGCCCAGCCCGGCCAGCAGCGGTCTACGGCCAATGGCCACCAGCAGGCGGTCACAATCGACTTCGCCACTTTCAGTACCGGAGCCGTACTGAATCATCCCCTTGCTCCCCAGGCGGCGCAGGCCGGTCACCTTGGTATTCAGACGGAACTCGATCCCCTGCTTCTTCAATGCACGCTGCAGATAGTCGGCCACGCTACGATCGCTTGAAGGAATGATCCCCGGCAACGCCTCCATGACCGTGACCCGAGCCCCCAGCCGACGCCAGACAGAACCGAGCTCAAGCCCGATATACCCGCCACCTGCTACAACCAGATGATCAGGCACCTGATCAAAGGCAAGTGCCTCCCGGGCAGAGACCACCAGTTCACCATCAAAAGGGATGCCTGGAAGTGGAATCGGCTCGCTACCGGTTGCCAGCAACACCCTGGGGGCCCGCAACAACTGCGGAACCTCCACCGGTTGCTGATCTCCATTGGGGAAGTTCAAATGAAAGGCCTGTTCCACCGCCACCTGCTGCAGACCTGCCTCATCCACCCCCTTCAGGCTGGCTGTACCGCTCAGCAGCCTGATCTTGTTTTTCTTGAACAGATAGGCCACACCATCGGTCAACTTCTTGATCACGTCATCCTTGCGGGCCAGCATGGCAGCCAGGTTCAGGCGTGGCGGGTCAATCTCAATCCCATGCAGGGCAAACTTGTCCCGCGCCAGGGCAAAATGTTCACTGGAGTCAAGCAAGGCCTTGCTGGGGATGCAGCCTTCATTCAGACAGACGCCACCCAGCGTGGCCCGTTTTTCCACCACCGCCACCTTCATACCCAGCTGACTGGCCCGAATGGCTGCCACATATCCACCCGGACCGGCACCGATCACAATCAGATCAAACTGTTCAGACATACACTGCCTCCTGCAAACAAAGTAGATTCAAGGATTTGCCAAAAACTGCCCCATCAGAATCGCCACCAGAACGATAATCGGCACAGCAATCCAGACGATACGCCAGGAACGCTGGGGAGCCGGCGCCGGCCATGCAACAGAGCTGAAGGCGAACTGTGTTCCACGGTCGGCCTGCCACTCCAGATTCCACAGCAGGCCGGCCATCAGGTACAGAAATGAAGAAGCAACAATATTTGATGTCCAGGTCAGCGGATAGTACCCATCCCGGATCCAGATATAGAGATCATAGGACCAGCTGGCCGTAAAAAACCAGCAGCACAGAGCCACATAGAACGCCTGCCAGGACTCCCAACGCCTGAAAACCCGGTACAGCACCGCCACACTCCAGGGGGCAGTGGCGTAGGTCAAGGCCGACATAAAGAAGGCATCCACATAATCCCAGGTGGGATCTCCGGTGTACGGTGCCATCACCATGAAACCGACAGTGGCAACCAGGGCCGTTGCCAACTTCCATGGTTCGATCAGCAATAGCCAATAGTTACGCTGCAGCAACGTGAACCGGGAGGGAGTACGGACAACCAGGCCCACCGCCACAAGACACAAATACAACCACCCGGCTGTATACCAGTGCATAACCGTCATGGCACTACGGCAACCCTTCAAGCCAGGCTCTGTCCTCAACCCGCGCTTTTATCAACGTCAGGAAAGCGGCTGCCTCCCGGCCATCGATGATACGTTGGTCATAGGACAGGGCCAGGTACATCATCGGCCGGATCACGACCCGGCCATTCCGTGCCACCGGCCGATCCTGGGTGGCATGCATCCCCAAACCACTACTCTGGAGCGGACTGATAAGCGGGGTGGAGAGCAGGGCACCATAGCTAGCGCCATTGCTGATGGTAAAGGTCCCGTCTTCCAGCCCGGCACTGCCAAGCCGGTTGTTAGTGGCCTTCTGTGCTAAGCCGGTGATCTCCAGATCAATCTCCCGTAACCCCAGTTGAGCTGCATCACGCAGCACCGGCACCACCTGCCCTTGTTCCCCCAACATCGCAATGCCCAGATGAACAAACGGCTGATAGACAATCTCATCGCCATCAATCCGCGCATTAAATGCCGGATAGGACTGTAGCGCCTCAACCGTGGCCCTGACAAAGAACGGCATCAAACCGACCGGTGTACCTGCCCGTTTATGCTGTGTGCGCACGGTCTGCAACGCCCCCAGATCAACCTCATCAAAGGTAGTCAGCCTATCGGCCTGGTGACGGGCCTGCAGCTGACATGCAGAGATCCGTTTGCGTAGCGGAAAGATCCGTATCTGTTCTTCACCCGGTACAGGCTGTGGATCAGGCCGGAGTTCGGGGGCAATATCTGGGCTTTGATCGCCAGCCGGCTGAGCGGACTGACAACTGCCTGAAGCACGATACAGAGGTGTTTCCTCAGATTTAACCAACAGCGCCTGCGGAGCAGCCGGCGGGGCTGAGACTGGAGGTTCCGCCGCATCAGCCCGATTCAGATCATCCATCAGGATCCGCCCGCCAGGGCCGCTACCGGCCAGTTGCGCAGCAGTTCGACCTTGCTGCCGCAGCGCCTGCCGCACTGCCGGAGAGGTGGGTGCATCCTCTGAGCCAGCCGCCCCTGTTGCCGGAACCGCCAGTTGATCCTCTGTCTGCGGATCCGTCTCGACAATCTGACCGATCACACTACCCACCGGCAGGATTGTGCCAGCCTGAACGCCAATGACCAAACGACCGGAAGCCTCTGCGTAGATATCCAGGGTGATCTTACCGGTCTCAATTTCACAGAGTACATCATCCTTCAGAATCAAGCTGCCGGCCGGTTTGTGCCATTTTGCCAGCAACGCCTCAACCACAGACTCGCCTTCTGTCGGGATACGGATCTCCATCACGCGGCTCCTACTGCGGTCTGGTCTGTACAAACAGGCTGTCTTCATACAGCGTCAGCCCCTGCTGTTCAGCCACTCCCTTGAAATAGTCCACCAGATCAAATCCGTTGATGGTCTTTTGTGCTGCCAGCTGCTGCTGGATGACATCCCGCCGCACCAGGGAACGGGTGCCATTACTGAAGCTTTTGGCTGCGACCGAGCCGGAAATGACCGGTACTGCCAAAGGGCGCTCAGCGGCAAACAACTTGACCAGATCAGTCCCGAAAGGAGGTTCCACCACGATCTCCCAGCTGTCTCGGTCTCCAGGCACCGTATGCAGACGCCCGGCCTGCAGGGGGGCCGGTTGCTGCCCAGGGCCGGGATACAGCTGACTGACCTCGTTTTTCGTATTGATACCGAACAGGTACACGTACAGCGGCTTGGCAACCTGCATCAGAAACTGGACCTTTTCACCGGCCCGGTAGACCTGATAGCGATCCCCCTTGGTGGTATTCAACTTCACCGCCTGCTGGCTGGCCTGGCCAGCCACATCCGCCACCGCAGCCAGGGTGCCGGCGGTCTGGTTGGCCGTACTGTAAGGGATCATACTCCGCTCAAAGGTCTCATCGGCGCTCCCCAACACCCCTCCCTTCAGATTTTTGAGGGTTATGGCAACCGTGACCCTGCCGCTTCCTTCAAGGTAGTACCCCTCCAGTACCGCATCAGCTCCGCTGAACAGGGCTGCACTGGTTTCCAGGTTCTGCACCTGTTTCGCCTTGGCGGCCAAACCGCGGGTATTTGAGAGAGAACGGGTTACCGGTTGTTCTTCCAGCACCTCAAACTGCTGGCTGTTGACCAGGTAGCTCCGGACCTTGGCAGTCACATACTCGGAAAACTCGCTTGCGTAACGGTTCCTGCGTTCAACCACCGGGCTGATAAAGACCTTCAGGCCATTCTTGCTCCCACCCACCTTTTGCACCAGCCGCTTCAAGCGGCTGTCCATCGATTCACTGAAACTCTCTTTGGGCAGCCTGTTTAGTGCCAGTGCAGCTGCAAGGCTCTTACAGCTGCTGCTGTCTTTTGCCGGGCAGTATTTGACAAAAATCCTCAACCGGTCGCCGTCGCGCTGATAACTGGCCCCCACCACCTGATCCGCCTGCTCCATGAAATCAGTAAAACTGAAGCCGGCAGACGAAAGGGCACTTTCCAGCTCATTCACCAGAAAGGCTGAGAGGTTTGAGGTTTCGCCACTGACACTATCCTTGACATTGGCCTTATCCAGATACAGCTTCCCGGCAGAACCGGACTTCTCCTTCAACTCAGTTGCCACACCGGCTGCCAGTTCCTTCAATGAGCCGGGCTCAGTGGACCAGAAGCCATGCGACGAAACCGGAATCAGCAAACACCAGACAAAGAGTACAACTGTCAGTAAGTAATGATGTAGCATGTACGCCTCACTTTATCCCGATTGGAAAGTCTAAACCGATCAGAGCCTTTTGCGGTATCTGTTCATACCCCCACTTTTTCATGGTTAGCTCCGGTAGGGTTTCTTCCACGAACAGGGCCAGATTGGTGATGGTAATACGCCCGGACCTGTTGGCGGCAGCCCCCTGCAGCCCCTGCAGCAGGATAAAACTGAAGACACCATGCCCCTGATGTCCTTCCAGGGCGACCTGATCGCGGGAACTTGCAGCCAAGGTCGCCCTGCCAACACTGCGAGCCAACTTGTTCAGGGCAGCGTGTTCAGCGCTGGTCTGCCCCGCCATCCCTTCGCTGAATGCCCCGCTGCTGCAGGTATCGATCAGGAACAGACTCCTCGTGGCCTTGATCGAACTGATGTACTGCTTGAAATCATGCATTGATATCCCTTGGCGGGCAAGAGACGCTCCATTATTGAGACGGAAATCTGCCGGAAGAAAATAGTACATGCCGTCAAGCTCATCAGTCAGGCCATGACCAGCCAGAAAGAGCACAAACACATCTCCCCGCTCTACCTTGGCGCTGATCTCTGCAAAGACCTGCTCCAAGCCCTGTCTGGTCACCTGCTGGTCAGAGAGGCGATAGACAGCAACTCCGGCAAAGAGTTTTTGGGCCTTTTCGGCAACCAGTTTTGCCACGTTATCCGCATCATTGACCGAGTACTTAAGCCCCAGTGTCCTTTCCTGATAGCTGTTCACCGCAATGGTCAGCAGATGCAGCCGCGGCTTGGCCGGTTCCGGAGCATTATAGCGCACGACAATCCGGCTGCGTTCAGACTCAATGCTGTTGGCCCGGTTGAACGCCATCAGCTCAATCTGGTTCTCACCGGCAGCCAGGGTAACGACCCGCTCAAAGCTGATGCAGTCACCTTTCCTGTCTTTCGCAAGCGCAACCAGCCCCCGGTTCGACTGTTCAAAGACGATCGGCATCTTGTTGAGATAAAGGGTTACATCACCAAGACCACCACCGGCATCACACAGCTCTGCCTGCAACCGCATGTCACGCAGACCGGTTACGCCTGAGGACGTTAAAAACCTTACCTTGGGCGGCATTGTTGCCGCCGTGACCAGACTGGCCAGCGCCGTCTTCGGTTCAGCCTGCTGCGGTTCGGCCTCCACAGTCGGCGGCAGCTCAGTTTCCTGCTCCGCTTCATCAACCGGCTCTGCCGGTTGATGCGGCAGTCGCCCGGCATCCCCCTGGTGCATGCCGGCACGCACCGTTTCAGCAGCCAAGAGCCCCTTCTGCTCTGCAGCCGCCTGTTCCTGGGCCGGCCTGACTTGCCGTTCCTGAGCGTCCTGCTGTCCCCCGGTCCGCGTTCCCTGATCTGTCTGTTTTTTCAGGGCCGCGGCCGGCACCAGGTGACTGTCAGGCACAGCCAGGGCCATCCGGCCGTCGGCCCGTATCTGCAAGCGTTGCAGGTACGGGTTAAGGTCTTCACCGGCAATGGCCCTGTCCAGCAGATCAGGCCGATACAGCAGATCAAACATACGCTCTGCACCAACCATGACTGCAGCCTGCTCAGCACCGCGGTTCATCTGGAAACCGATCAAGTTCTCCGAACCGCCGCCATGATCAAAAAAACCGTCCAGGGTCCAGATAATCCAGCGTTTCCTGTCCGGGTGCGGAAAAAGGGCAAAACGTTCTTTGCCGTCCAGCATGCGAAACCAACGGATACTGCCATCATCCAGCGCCGCGACTAACGTACTGTCATCGGCCGACAAGGCAACATCCCAGGCCGTAAACGGCGTCCTGCTCTTCCAAAGGAGTGCCCCCTTGGCGGAATAGGCGCGGATGAAGTGACTGGTACCCAGGACAAACCCTTTCTCGTCATGACGGATTGCCAGACTCTGGCTCCGTTCCAGAGGGATAAATCCAGCCAGAGGGACGCGATTCAGCAGCGGCTGAGCCCCTCCCTGCCAGTGCTGGACATCAAGCCCTTCTGCGGTAAAGCGGTGGGGCAGCAGGTTCTCCATCGAAGGATGTACCGTCACCAGACGCCGCTTTTTCAGGTCAAACCTGGCTGGCGCCTGACCGTTCCGCTCGTAGCTGAACAACACGGAAGCCGCATCGGCCGAAATCCGGAACAGGTCATGGTTCTTCTGAAAGTCCGCAGTTGCCAGAAGATGAAAATACGCCGGCTGGCGTTCCAGCATGGCAAGGTTACGCAACCCCGGTTTCTTCCCCCGCCCCACCCCTGTTGCAGGCAGAACCGTGGTGCTGCCCTCAGGCGTCAGCAGCCCGAAGCCGGTCAAGCGGGAGACAACGGCCAGTGCTCCATCCTGCAACGGAAGGAGCTGGGTAATGCCGCTCTTGCTCGGCAGCAGCACCAGTTCCTGAGGACGGCGCTGTTCACTGGACCAGCTTACCAGCAGCTTGCGCCCATCCTCGGACTTGAGGTTTCCGGCAGCCAGAATCTGTTTGCCGTCACGGGACCAGGCCACACTGAAGAAACGTCCACCGGGACGTTGCAGTACGCTCTCAAACCTGCCGTCTGCCGCTGTACGCAGTTCAACTTGATGACCATCGCCGTAAACCAAGGCCAGATAGCTGTTGTCAGGTGAAAGGGCCATGGAGAGTAATTTAGTCCGTTCCTCAGTCTGCACGGCATACACCCGCCCTCCGTCAGGAGTATAGCGCCGGAGCTGCCCCTGGTCACTACCGGCCAGCAATCCCCCCTTCTGGTCAAATAACAGACCGAAACAGGTGCCGTTAAGGGATGCATCAAACATCAGCCGTTTACCGTCTGAGACCCTGACCAGATAGACCCCCCCGGAGCTGTGCAGACCGACTGCCAGGTTCTTGCCGTCCGGCGAGAACGCAAGCCGCTTGAGCGGTTTGGGAAACCCGGTTAGCCGCTGACGCATCTCGCCATTGGACGTGTCAAACAGATAGACCGAGTAACTGCCGTCCCAACTTACCCCGGTCCAGCCGGCAGCTGCGACCAGCCTGCCATCGGGGCTAAGGGCGACGGCATGCAGCATTCCCTCGCTCCCTGCTGCAATCGGCGGTCTGATGGTCCTGAGCAGCCTGCCGCTGGCAGTTTCCCAGAGTTTTACCGTCTTATCAGCCGAGGCGGTGGCCAGTAGGGCGCCATCACCACTGGCAGATACATCCATAATCTTGGCGCTGTGCAGATCAGTTTGAATCCTGATGGTTGGCGTAAGCGGAGGCTGTCCTGCATGGACCGGCATCCAGGGCAGTGCAAAACAGAGGCATATCAGCAGAATAAGCAGGCGGTTCATCTGATCTCCCCGGTAGCGGTCTCATACTAACTGGCAGACAGTATACCAGCTTCGGCAGTGATTGCAGCAGCCAGAAATGAAAAAGCGGAGCACAGGGCTCCGCTTTTTCATGATCCGATCGCAATCTGCCAACAGGCGGCCTACTTGAGAAACTCCCGTCCAAAGGGAGACATCTGCCGCAGGCGGGCAATGATCGGAGGCATCTCTTTAATAACAGCATCAATCTCGGCATCGGTGGTGTAGCGTGAAAGCGAGAAACGGATCGAGCCGTGGGCGCAGGTGAACGGCACGCCCATGGCGCGCAGCACGTGGGACGGTTCCAGAGAACCGGAGGTACAGGCGCTGCCGGAAGAGGCACAAACCCCCAGCTCTGACAGGAGCAGCAGGATCGCCTCACCTTCCACAAATTCAAAGGCGATCGACGTGGTATTCGGTAGACGCTCTGCACCGCCGCCGTTAATACGGGCATGGGGAATGGCAGCCATCAGCGCGTTCTCCAGGCGTTCACACTTGGCCTTGACCGTCGTGTTCTCCGCCTCCATAAACTCGCCGGCCAGCTGGCAGGCCTTGCCCAGCGCAATGATGGCAGCGGCATTCTCGGTACCGGCACGGCGGCTCTTTTCCTGGTGGCCGCCAACCATCAACGGACGAAACGGTGTGCCTTTACGGACATACAGCGCACCGATCCCCTTGGGAGCATGCAGTTTGTGTCCGGACAGGGAGAGCATGTCGATCTTTGAGTCAGCCATGTTGATCGGGATCTTACCCACTGCCTGGACTGCATCGGTGTGAAACTGGGCGCCGTTTTTCTTGGCAATGGCAGCCGCCTCTTCAACCGGAAAGATGACACCGGTCTCATTGTTGGCCCACATAAAGGAGACAATCGCGGTATCGTCGTCAATCGCCTTCCTGTATTCATCCATGTCCAGACGACCTGCGCCGTCCACCCCGATCTCGGTAACCCGGTAGCCTTTGGCAGTCAGGTTGCGGCATTGGGTCAGCACAGCCGGATGTTCAACCCGGCTGGTGATGATATGACGACGGTCCGGCAGCACCTCAAGGGCAGAACGGATCGCGGTATTATCACTCTCGGTGCCGCAGGCGGTAAAGATGATCTCCCCCGGCGAGGCCCCCAACAGGTCAGCCACCCGTTTACGAGCCTCGGTCACCTTGCTCTGCACCTGTCCACCGAAGTAGTGCATGGAGCTTGGGTTACCATACAGCTCGCAGAAATACGGTTTCATCTCCTCAAAGACCGCTTCATCCACCTTGGTGGTGGCGTTATTGTCCAGATAGATCTCTTTCATGCCGAGACCTCCTGCACGTGTAGCCCTTCATACACCAGCTCCCGCAGTTTCATTTCCACAAACTTGGCGGTATTGCCTGAGGAGGCACAACCGGCACAGGCCTTGCGGAAGGCGATCTGGACATGGTCGCCATCAATATCAATCAGCTCGAGGTCACCGCCGTCGGCCCGCAGCATGGGGCGGATATCCCGCTCCAGCACTTCCTGCACCAGTTGCATCTTCTTCAGATTGGAGAGCTTGGGCTTGGCAGCGGCCTCCTTGGCCTGCCCCAGCACCTCGGCAATCAGTTCCTTGATCTTGGGGATACAGCTACCGCAGGCCCCGCCGGCCTTCGTGAAGTTGGTGACCTGTTCCGAGGTGGTCAGATGGTTGTCGGCAATCACCTTCTTCAGGAAGGCATCGGTGATACCGAAGCATTTGCAGACCAGTGTTCCCTCGTAGTCGGGATAGGCATGGCCGTGGTCATGCTCGGCATCATGATCAGGCACTTCAAGGCCGCGGTATTTGAAGATGGCAACCTCAAGCGCTTCCTGCCCCATCACGGAGCAATGCATCTTCTCTTCCGGCAGCCCGCCCAAAAATTCGGCAATATCCTGATTGCTGACCGCTAACGCCTCATCAAGGGTCTTGCCTTTCACCATCTCGGTCAGGGCCGAGGAAGAAGCAATGGCACTGGCGCAGCCAAAGGTCTGGAATTTTGCATCAACAATCTTTTCCTTGTTCTCATCCAGTTTCAGATACAGCTTCAGGGCATCACCACAGGCCAGACTGCCTACTTCACCCACAGCATCAGCATCAGCTATATCGCCCACATTGCGGGGGTTGAGAAAATGATCTTTTACTTTTGGTGTGTAATCCCACATCTGTCATGTTCCTCCAGTTTCAGTTTTTAGTTCAGAATAAATGCCTTGCCTGCCGCCATGACCTCGGCCAGGCGCGCCTCGGAAGAGGCCTCGCCGTAGAGGCGAACCACCGGTTCAGTGCCGGATTTACGGAACAGCATCCAGGAACCGTCCGACAGGATCAGCTTGACCCCATCAAGGGTACTTACCTCTGCTACTGCAGAGCCGGCAATCTCTTTGGGTACTGCCGCCACCTTGGCGGGATAGGCGGCTTCCAGTTCCGGGGAGAGCTTCAGGTTATCACGGCGGGTAACAAACCTGCCAACCTCAGCATACATCCGCTCAAGCAATTCCCGTACCGTCTTGCCCTCGCGGGCCACCATTTCAGCCACCAGAAAGCAGGCCAGGATACCATCCTTCTCAGGCACATGGCCTTTTATGGTGAGTCCGGCACTTTCTTCACCACCAATCACGATCTTGTCCTGGGCAATCAATTCGCCGATATATTTAAAGCCGACCGGTGTCTCATAAACAGGCACACCATGTTTTTTTGCCACGGCATCAACAAAATGAGAAGTTGCCACACTGCGAGCCACACCGCCGGAAAGCTTGCGGACACGGATCAGATAATCCAGCAGCAGGGCAATAATATAGTTGGGTTCAATATAGGTACCGTCGGCATCCAGAATGCCGAAACGATCAGCATCCCCGTCAGTGGCCAGTCCCAGACGGATGGTGGGATCATTCTTCACCAGCGCGATAAAGTCCGGAATATGCGCCTCGGACGGCTCCGGCGGTTGCCCGCCAAAGTACGGATCAAGATGGTCGTTGATAATGGCGTAAGGGATACCGAGACTCTTGAGCGGTGCGTCCAGATAGCCGCGGGCCGTACCATAGAGCGGGTTCAATCCCAACTTGCCGATGGTCTTGAGGGCATCAAAATCGACCTTCTGTTCCAGGGCGGACAGATAGGCACTATGGGGATCAATCACCTCCAGCAGGCCACGCCGTTTGGCCTCTTCAAGAGAGAGTTCACTGTAGCAGAAATCTCCCATCATCTCATTGGCACGGCGTTCAATCTGCTTGGTGGTCTCCGGCAAGGCCGGTCCGCCCCAGGACGGAGAGAATTTAATGCCATTATATTCAGGAGGATTGTGGCTGGCCGTAAAGTTGATTCCGCCGGCAGCGCCACGACGCAGAATTTCAAAGGCAATCACCGGTGTTGGGACATCCCGGCTGCACAGCAGCGCCTTGATCCCTGCACCTGCCAGCACTGCAGCAGCTTCCTCCGTGAATCTCTTCCCCATGAAACGGGTATCACAACCGACAATCACACCGTTACCGGCTTCACCAGAGTCCTTCAGGTAGTCGGCAATGGCCTGGGTTACAATCTTGACATTCTCAAAGGTAAAATCTTCGCACAAGATTCCCCGCCACCCGGAAGTGCCGAACGCGATGTGAGCCATGATCCCTCCCTGCATGAGAAAATAAGACAGCTTTTATCTTGTTAGGCTACTATAGTGCAGGATCAGCGTCAAGTCAAACGGCACCCCACAACTGCTGCCCGATATATTTTTATAGACAGTTGGTGCAGTTTTTGGTATTGACTTTTTCTTTTCATAATTGCTACAGTTTAATTCCAGTTGAGCTGAATCACTTTGAGGAGGATGAAGTATGCAGTGTCAAACCGTGCTTCCCGGTACCGAGTGTACCTTCATGGCAAAGAGCGGATGTGTATTCCCTGATGGTTCCTGCCAGACCGTAGTAGAAAATTGTGAAGGATGTGAACGTATTGTTGATGGCAGCATCGGCCAGGTTTGTGGCGCATATCCGGCGCCTGCCAAGAAGTGGGCCAACGGCATCTGCAACTTCGCTACCCACGTCAAGGTTGAAATCAAGGTGGAAGACCTCAAGGTCAACCCGCTCAAAGCCTCCAAGAAGGCCTCTGGCGGCAAGAAGAAGTAACTTCATCCATACAGGCACTAAAAAGGGAAGCTCAGCGCTTCCCTTTTTTTGTACATACTCCCGGAGACAACCATGTCCTTCACCAGTCTCACCTGCCCATCCTGCGGGGCAGCGGTCAGACAATACCGCAACCCGTTTCCCACGGTGGATATTATTATTGAACTGGACAACTCAATCGTCCTGATCAAACGTAAAAATCCACCCCATGGCTGGGCCTTGCCGGGTGGATTCGTCGACTACGGGGAGTCTCTTGAGGCCGCAGCCATCAGGGAGGCTCAGGAGGAGACGGGACTGGCAATCCAGAACCTGCGTCTGCTCGGCTGTTACTCCGATCCGGCGCGGGATGAGCGGATGCATACCATCACAACCGTCTTCATCGCGCAGGCAACCGGGACCCCCCAGGCTGCTGACGATGCTGCAGAGCTGGCCCTGTTTTCGCCTGACGAGTTACCCTCCCCGCTTTGCTTTGACCATGCCGGAATATTGGCTGATTACCGTTCCTTCAGGGCTTCGTGCCCTTGCAGCAGCCCGCCGATACATTTTTGACGTAACACCTTCAGGGCCTGGTCAGCAGGAAGCGGACGGCTGATCAGAAAACCCTGTACCTGGTCGCAGTTGTTATCCCGCAAGAAATCCATCTGCTGTTCCGTCTCAACCCCTTCGGCAATCACCTTCAGATTCAGACTGCTCCCCATGGCAATAATGGCAGAGGCAATTGCGGCATCGGTGGTGTTGTTCTCGACATCCCGCACAAATGACTTGTCTATTTTCAGGGTATTGACACTAAAGCGTTTCAGGTGCGCAAGGGATGAATAGCCGGTCCCGAAATCATCAATCGAGATATGGATACCGAGTCCGGTGATCTCATTCAGTACCTCCACCGCATAATCAGGGTTTTGCATGATCACACTCTCGGTAATCTCAAACTCAAGCAGCTCACCCGGCATGCCTGTCTCATCAAGAATTCCACGGACCGTTTCCACCAAACGGCTGTGCTGCAACTGGTAGCCGGAGAGATTGACCGCCACCCGCAGGCCATGTATCCCCTCCTGGCGCCAGAGCATATTCTGGCGACAGGCCTCCCGCAACACCCATTCACCGAGCTCGACAATCAGACCGCTCTCCTCGGCCAGCTGGATAAACTCGGTTGGTGACAGCAGGCCAAGCTCCGGATGCTGCCAGCGCACCAGTGCCTCGGTGGCAACAATACAGTCGCTTGAGACATCCAGCTTGGGCTGGTAATAAAGCCGGAACTCTCCGCGGTCCAGTCCGCGCCGCATGGAGTTGGCAATGGTAAAACGACGGGAGGCGTTCTGATCCATGCCGTCATTGTAGAACTGGACATTGTTCCGCCCCAGTGCCTTGGCATGATACATGGCGATATCCGCCTTCTGCATCATGATCTCGACATCGTCCTCATCATCGGGATAGACACAGACACCGCCGCTGGTGGTCACAAACAACTCATGGCTGCGGATCATAAACGGCTGGGCAAGCTCCTGAAGCAGCTTGTCATTCATGGCGACAATATCGGATCGATCAGCCACATTCAGCATCAGCACAACGAACTCATCACCACCGATCCGGGCAATGGTATCGGTCTCACGGTAGCAGAGCTTCAGGCGTTGGGCGATCATCCTCAGCAGATCATCCCCCACCGCATGTCCCAACGTATCATTGATAATCTTGAAACGATCCATATCCAGAAACAACAAGGCAAAGCGGGAGTTCATCCGATGGGCAAGGGCGCGGGCCTGCTGCAGTCGATCATGCAGCAGTATCCGGTTGGGCAGACCGGTCAGCACGTCATGGTGGGCCAGCTTGATCAGTTCACGCTGGGCCAGATTCCGTTCCGTAATATCGTGACAGACCCCCCAGATGACCTGGTCCGGCACCTCACTGCAGCAGATGGAGAGACTCACCTCCAGATCCAGGGCCCTGCCGGCGACCGGAGAAAGCAGGCGCATCTCGAAGTGACCGGCATCTATCCGCCGTGTCACTTTCTCAAACTGGCGCGCCAGCAACCCCTTACCCTCCTCATCAGTCAGACTGAACAGGTTGACACCGTCGGGTAGCGTCTCTAACGGGCCGATCATATCCTGCCCGACCTGATTCAGATACAACAGGGTTCCATCCTGGCGGCTGCAGAAAATCAGATCGTGGGCCGTGGCAATAAAGCCGGTCAAGGCCTCTTCACTTTGTTTGACCTTCTGATGGTCCGAGCGGATCTTACCCATCAGGAAGGCGCCAAAGAATGAAACCACCGTGTTAACCCCGGCAACCCAGAGCCACATCAACAGTTCAAACAGGATACTGGGGCTTTCCTCCTCCATAAACGGCATCCTGACCGTTGCGATAAAATCGAGCTGTTCAGCCGCGAGCAGTACCCCGTAAAGCACTGCGCCGATCAGACCGATGCCCCAGACCTCGCGCTTCTTTTCAAACAGGAAGGCCGATTCCAGCGAGACCAGCAGGTAAGCCGGCCAAAGCCAGCTGACAACACCGCCGCTCCAGTGTATTGCTGCAGTCACAAACAAGAGATCAAGCAGCACCTGCAGATAGATCACCAGGCGGCAGTTTCTCCAGACACTGCAGGGGAGCGACACCATAGGAAAGGCCACGGCAAAGAAGATTGCCGTGGCCTTGAGAGAAACGCTCCATTGTTCAAGATGGAAGATCGGCAGGTCAATGTCCGGCGCCAGGAACAGTTCTGCCAGCAGCACGTAACAGAATAATGCCGCCAGCATGGCCCAGCGCAGTTTGACCATCAAGGATACCCGGACACACTGCTCCGCCAGCCGCTCTCCGATAGAGCGGTTCCGGCCATCCGGCTGGATCAGCTGTGACAGCGAATCAAACCAGGCCGGGCTGGACTGAGCAGATTGATCCTGAGAGGGCAAGGAGGTCATAAAGGGTAGAATACCGGTTGGGGGGCGGCAGGGATCAGTCCAAGTTCAGCCGCATAGGCGTAAAAACGTTCGAGCCCAGCCAGGTGTGCCGCATCAAGCTGATAGGTAATCGCATGACGCCAGTAGTCTGCCAGCGCCTCCACGCCGACCCAGGCGGACTCCGGCGCCCGTGCAGCCAGCAGCTCGGCGTCCGGCTCAATCCGCTCACGGGCCTGCTCCAGCAGCTGGCTGAAGTGAGTTAGCGCACGTTCCTTTCCCTTGGCTGAAGTCCGGTTGATTAACCAGAGGGCAAAGACAAAAGGCAGGCCGGTCAAGGTATTCCACTCCTGTCCCAGGTCATAACAGTGGACAGCGGCTCTGTCAGATGCCGCCTGCAAAGCGCGGTCGCCGATCAGCAGCAGCCCCGGAGACTGCTGCAACGCTTCCTGCCACGGCAGGGAGGTGGTTTGCAAGGAACAGCCGGTCACCCCCCAGCGCTTTGCCAGCAATATCTGCAACAGGACAACTGACGTTGCCGATTCACTGGTCACCAGCAGTTGCTCTCCAGCCAACTCCTCCACCGGGCGGCTGGTAAACAGCAGCACGCTTTTCACCGGACCAACGGAACCGATACAATGCCCCGGTAAGATGGCATAGTCATCTGCATGGCGGGAAAACTCAATTGACGAAGAGATACAGATATCAATCTCTCCCTCTGCCAGCCTGGCATTCAGCGTTGCCGGCACACCATGTACAATAGCCGTGGTCTCACCCGGCAGTTTATCTTCCAATTGCATAAAAAGCGGCGTGCAGTTGGCATAGTCTATCCGTCCGATTTTCAACATCAGTTCACGCTCTTGTAAAGTGAGTCCGGTTCAAGGGTTAGCACCCTGACCTGTTCTTTGGCAAGGATCTCGCCGGTTGCCTTCCAGAGCTGGGTGATGGCATTGGCATAGGCAACCTGAGCCTTGATCTGGTTATTTTTGGCAGTAGCCAGGTCATTTTCCACATCAAGCACATCCTTGTTGGTGGCAAGCCCGACCTCAGCCTTGCGTACAAAGGCCCGTAACCGCTCTTCGGCAAAAGCCCGTCCCCGGTCTGCCACATCAAGCTGTTTGTAGTTCGCCTCAATCGCCCGTACTGCCGAGCGGACCTCATTGGCAATCAGCTCTTCCTGGTTTCTGATCTGCAGGGCAGACTGATCAAGCTTCAAACGGTTCTTGCGGTATTCATTCTCTGCAGCCTGATTGCCCAAAGGGTAGCTGAAGGCCAGACCGACCCCCCAGGCGGGATAGGTACCGGAAGAGAGACGGTCAAGATCCCGCGGATAGGTGGCACCAAGACCGGCTGTTGCAGCAGAGGCAGAGAGTAACAGGTCAGGACGGGTCCGGTTGCCGGACACCCTGGTTTGCAGCTCAAGCAGTTCCAGATTACGCTTCAGCTCTTTCAGCTCCGGCCGGTTGTTCAGGGCACGTTTGATCTCAGCCTGTTCAGACACCTCATAACGCCCCTTTGAGGGCACCTCAACGGTTTCAACCCCTTGCCCCTGGGCCGGTTGAAGCTGCAGCAGCTGCACCAGCACATCGACCTGGTCCTGCACTGCCCGCTCAGCGTCAATCAGCTCCTTTTCACGGCTGGCCACACCAAACTCAGCATTCAGGATTTCCATGGCAGGCATGACACCGGCCTTAACCCTGGCCTGGGTTTCACTCAAAATACGGCGGGCCAGATCAAGGGAGACCTTCCTGACAGCCAGCTCCTCCCGTAGGCTGTAGAGCTTATAGTACTCGGTCCGCACCTGGGCCACCACACTGATCAGCTTGGTATTCAGCTTTTCCAGAGAGGCATCTTTCGTCAGGCGGGCAGTATCAATGGTCAGTTCAGTGGGTTCACGGCCAAAGTTCTTCAGCAAGGGTTGGTTCAGGGTCAGCCCAAGACTTGATTGCCAGTAGGAGGACAATCCGCTTGAGGCCGAGGTTACATCAGAGGAGAGATAATTGTTGTTGAACCCCAGTGCGGCAGTGGCTCCACTGGGTAGCAGCTGGCTGATACCGCCATTCAGCTGGGTACTCCGGTTCCAGTATCTGCCTGCAGGCAGGCTGGCAGAGTAGGATGTAGTGTCGTTGTAGCTGGTCTGCAGGGTAAGGGCCGGATTGTAGATCCCGCGGCTTTTCTGATATTCTGCCTCCTGCTGGGCAGGGTTGTATAACTCCACCCGCAGATCAAGATTTTTCTCAACAGCCATTTTTACAGCATCAGCCATGGTCAACCGAACCGGTTCAGCCCGCAGTTCAGTCACCGCACCAAAACCCAACACCAGCACTACGACCAGAAGGTTCTTCACAACCGCACCCCACACCACGCAGCTTGTCGCCCTGTCATGCCAACTCCAATTCAAGGGCGATAGCAAGGCGGCAAGCAGCTTGGCGACGCAGTCGCACACCCGGTGCGTTGAGGGGCCAAAGACGAAGCAGCGAAGATAGGGCCTTGTAGTGGAATCGGAATAAAACGCAAAAAGGCGGGATATGCATCCCGCCCTCCTTATAGCACACCTGAAGGCTGTTTTACACATCCTTGTCTTCGACATAATCAGCGTAATCATCAGCCGACATCAGGGTCTTCAGCTCATCCCGGTCCTCCAGCTCCAACTCAAGCAGCCAGCCGCCGTCATAGGGATCATCATTCAGCAGTGCGGGGGTGTCCACGGCCTCCTCGTTCACCGCCAGCACCGTTCCGGTCACAGGAGCATACAGTTCTGCCACGGTCTTGCGGGCCTCAACGGAACCCATCGAGTCCTCCTGCTCCACCTGATCACCTTCGTCCGGCAGCTCTACTGCGGCAATGGTACCCAGCTCTTCCTGGGCAAAGTCGGTGATCCCCACCACGGCCCGGTTTCCTTCGATTCTCAGCCAGACATGTTCCTTGGAATATTTCAGCTCTTCCGGAAATTCCATACCCTACTCCAGCACAATCCTGTCAAGGAATGACGTATCAACATTACCCTCAATAAAATCCTTGTTGGTCATGATCCGTTTATGGAAGAAGATCGTGGTCTTGATCCCTTCAATAATATACTCGTCCAGGGCACGGGCCATACGGCGGATCGCATCTTCGCGTGTCTCGGCATGCACAATCAGCTTGCCGATCATTGAGTCGTAGTGGGGCACCACGTTATACTGGTCATACACAAATGAGTCCACCCGCACGCCAAGGCCGCCGGGCTGATGGTAGGCGGTGATCTTACCGGGGCAGGGAGTGAACTTGAACGGATCTTCAGCGTTGATCCGGCACTCAATGGCGTGACCGGTGATCTTGATATCCTCCTGTGTGTAACGCAGCGGCAGACCGGCAGCAGAACGGATCTGCTCACGAATCAGGTCAACTCCGGTGATCATCTCGGTGACCGGATGTTCCACCTGAATCCGGGTATTCATCTCCATGAAATAGAACTCGCCGCTCTTGTCCAGCAGGAACTCAACCGTACCGACACTGGAGTAATTGACCGCCTTGGCAGCCTTGATCGCTGCATCCCCCATCGCCTTGCGGGTTTCGGGAGTCAGGACCGGACAGGGGGCCTCTTCAATGATCTTCTGGTGGCGGCGCTGGATGGAGCAATCCCGCTCCCCCAGATGAATGCAGTTGCCGTGTTTGTCAGCCAGCACCTGTATCTCGACATGGCGCGGCTCAACACAGTATTTTTCAATATAGACATCAGGGTTGCCGAAACCTGCCTGAGCCTCCGCCTTGGCCGTAGCGTAGGCGTTGGCAAGGGTGGCCTGGGAATGGACAATCTTCATGCCCCGCCCGCCGCCACCGGCAGTGGCCTTGATGATGACCGGGAAGCCGATCTGCTTGGCGATTTTGACCGCCTCGTCAACCGTCTTCACGTTCTCCTTGGTGCCGGGCAGGATCGGTACACCATGCTCGATCACCGCCTGACGGGCCGAGATTTTATCACCCATGACCCGCATACTCTCAGCGGAGGGGCCGATAAAGGTAATGCCACACTGCTCGCAGATCTCGGCGAACTTGGCGTTTTCAGACAGAAAACCGTAGCCGGGGTGAATTGCCTCGGCATCGGTCAGTTCAGCAGCACTGATGATGGCATTGATATTCAGGTAGCTCTGGCTGCTGGGGGCCGGACCGATACAGACCGATTCATCGGCCAGCTTGACATGCAGCGAATCAGCATCGGCAGTGGAATAGACCGCTACCGTCTTGATCCCCAGTTCCTTACAGGCCCGGATAACCCGAATGGCGATCTCGCCGCGATTGGCGATGAGTATTTTATGGAACATTACCTACTCCTAGATCTTTTCAATAACAAAGAGGGGCTGACCGAACTCAACCGGCTGGGCATTTTCAACACAGACCTTGACGATTTTGCACTTGAACTCAGCCTCGATCTCGTTGAACAGCTTCATCGCCTCAACCAGACAGAGCACGTGTCCCTTCTCGACAACCTGTCCCGCTTCAACAAACGGTGCTGCCTCAGGAGAGGCGGCACGGTAGAAGGTACCAACTATCGGTGAGTTGATGGTCTCTCCAGCCAGCTCTGCAGCCGGCGCAGCAGCAGGAGCAGCACCTGCCGCAACAGCAGGAGCCGGAGCAGCCACGGCTGCAGGGGCAGGCATATAGGCGGGGGCAGCAGCCATCTGTACGATCTCGGTCCGCTGGCCGCGTTTGATCACGATCTTCTCTTCAGCGTTGTCCATCTCAAATTCAGTAATGTCGGTCTCGGTGATCATCTTTATCAACTGCTTCAGGTCTTTCACTTCCATGTCTATTCTCCTTCTCTTGGTATCTGCAATAAAATGAGTTCTACACAATGACAAGCTGTTTTGACACCTTGGTCAGCAGGCGGCAGCCATCTGCCGTGACCGCCACCGTGTCTTCAATCCGTACGCCCCCCAAACCGGGGACGTAGATACCCGGTTCAATGGTAATGACCATTCCTTCCTCGATAACAGCCTCACTGCGCGGTGAAACAACCGGTTTTTCATGGACGTCAAGCCCGACACCATGTCCCAGTCCATGACCGAAATAATCGCCAAACCCCGCTGCCTTGATATGGTCACGAGCCTGCGCATCAAGCTCACGGCAGCTGATTCCCGGTTTAACCGCGGCAATGGCACGGTCATGGGCCTCCAGGACGGTCTGATAGATCCGTTGCTGCCGTTCACCAATCGAACCAACGGCTACCGTCACCGTCTCATCCGAATGGTAGCCGTTTTGCACAGCTCCGAAATCGATGGTGACCAGTTCACCGGCCTGAATGGTCTTGTCCGAGGCCCGGCCATGGGGCATCGCCCCCCGCACACCGGAAGCCACGATAAAATCGAAACCGCGGCCATCTGCCCCCCGACGACGCATCTCGAACTCAAGCTGCAGGGCAAACTCGTCTTCCCGGATACCTGGCTGTAACAGCGGCAACACTGACTCAAGCGAAGCGGAAGCAAGACCGGCAACCTGCTCCAGCAACCTCAGCTCACTGGCATCCTTGCAGGTACGTACCGCATCAAGCTCCTGGCCAAGCCCTACCAGGGTCACGCCCGGCAATCGCGCTGCCAGCCCCTGGTGGTTGGAAACCGTGGTGTGGGCGGCCTCAAAGCCAAGCCGGCATCCCCCGCTCTGACGTACCAGATCAGCAATCCCCTCCTGGCGCTGGGCCTGTTCAATCACCTGCAGACCGGCGACCTCCTGGGCTGCCTGCACGGTGTAACGGGAATCACACAGAAACCAGCCCCCCTCCGGCGAAAGAAGCAACGCACCTTCAGAGCCGCTGAAGCCGGACAGGTAGCGCAGGTTGACCGGGTGTTCAATCAGCAGCAGGTCAAGATCATGGGTTTCAAAGAACGGCATCAGCCTTTGGCGTCTGCTTTTTAGCATAACTGAAAGCGACCCCTCAACCGAATTCTCACGAAGTTGGCAAGTTTCCAAGAGCTTCCTAGACTAATTTTTAATATGATTAAAAAGCGCGCGCAGTCCAAGCAGATAACTGTCCAGGCCAAAACCGCAGATCTGACCCAGGGCAAGGGGTGCCAGAAAACTATGGTGGCGAAACTCTTCCCTGCGGTGGATATTGGAAAGGTGGACCTCCACAAAGGGAAGTCCGATTGCCGCCAGGGCGTCGCGCAAGGCAACACTGGTATGGGTGTAGGCAGCCGGGTTGATCAGAATGCCGTCATACTTTTCCGGTGCCTGCTGAATCGCATCCACCAGGGCACCCTCGCTGTTTGACTGAAAAAAGCCGAGGTCCGATTCAAATTCAGCCCCCAGCGCCTCCAGCGCCCCGTTGATATCGTCAAGGGAAAGGGTACCGTATATTTCAGGCTCCCGTTTACCCAGCAGGTTCAGGTTCGGACCGTGCACCACCAGAATCCGCATGACTAACCCACCGCCTCAACCAGTTCCAGTGCCTTGGCGCGCAACAGATAGCGTGCCTTGCCCAAATTTCCTTCCTTGGACAGCACAAAGGCGGCAAAAAACTCGTCATTCAACACCCGGATGATCATGCGCGAATTGGCGGTGGTGATGGTGATCTCCTCCATCTCCCCTGCCCCCACCACCTCAATGGTGCGACGGATCTCCTTGATGACCGTGCCATACTCAACCGCCATGGTCTGGACATCAAAGCCGGCTGCTCCCTGCTGCACCTCATCGATGGCAATGCAGTCGTACCCCATCAGCATCACGGCGAAGGCACCTTCAACCTGCTCCAGCATTGAGGTCAACTGTTCTCTTAACGACATACCCGTAACCTCCGGATGTTCTCAAGCCATCCTTCCAGAACTGTCACTACGGCCTGTTGATCAGCAGCGCCCTCTGACGGCAGGTTCACCGGCGCCGAAGCCAGATCGGCAGCCACAACGGCAGCCTGGCCGGCTTCTGTTTCAGTTGCTGCCTCCGCACGTTCCAACTCCGCAAGCCGGTCGGCTGCCTCCTGGTTCCCGGGATCGGTGGCAACAATCCTGCGATAGATCTCAACGGCCTTGTCAGTAAATCCCTGCGAAACGTACAGTTCTGCCAGAGTCGCTGTGGTCAGCGGGTCCTGCTCAGCAGGTGGTGCAACCGCTGCAGCAAGTTTCTGTTCAGGCAGTGCCCAGACCGCCTCCAGCTCCGACGTCGGCTGAAGTGCATCAGAAACACCTGACCAGGGGTTTTCCACAACAGCAGCAGCAGCCGGCATTGCCGGAACAACCGGGGTAACCGGCTGACCGGCCTCCTCCAGTTCCTCAAGGATATCCGCCTCAGTCAATTCAATCAGCTCAAGCTCATCATCATGGGGCAGCTCAGTCAACCGGCGCTGCAATGATTCCAGCTCAATACGTGCCGTTTCTTCCCCCGGACAGAAATCGAGCAGGGTTTGAAGCGCCTGACATGCTGCCTGTGTCTGGCCCGATTCGGCATAGAGCCGCGCCAGCAGACGCTGTGCTTCGGCATGATCCGGCACCGCAGATGCGACCGCCTCAAGGGCGCGGCGGCATTCATCGATCAGCCCTTTCTGATGGCAGGCCCGCGCCAGCGCCATCTGGCCGGCCACGTAACCTGGATATCTGGCAACACCGGCCCGTGAAACCGCCAGGGCATCATCCAGCAGACCGGCCCGCAGATACACCTCGGCAAGGGGGGCAAAACAGTAAGAGGCCGGATCGCTCTTCAAGCGCTCCTCATACCTCTTGATCTCACTCCAGAAGGACTCCGTTGACGACTGCATAGGCGCCTTTACCTCCCTGAGCAACAGGCTTCGGCCAGCTGGGCCGGGGTAAACTGATGGAATACATAGGAGCCGATACCGCGATTGCAGACATACTGCAGGGTACCGGAACGGTTCTTCTTATCTTTGGCAAGGGATGTAATCAGATCTTCTGTGGCCACGGTCGGGGCATCTGTCGGCAAGCCGACCTGCTGTATCAGTGTGGTAATCCGCTCGACATCACCGACGCTGCAGTAGCCTTCACGCTGTGACAGCTGTGCCGCCTGTACCATACCGATGGCAACCGCTTCGCCATGCACCAGATCGCGGTAGCCGGACAGGGTTTCAAAGGCATGTCCCAGGGTATGGCCGTAATTCAGCACGGCCCGCAGACCGCCTTCGCGCTCATCCTGTTCAACCACCCAGGCCTTGATTTCGCAGCAGCGGGCAATCACCCGCCCCAGGAGCTGAGGATCGCGCTTCAGCAGGCCATCCACCTTTGCCTCCAGCAGGGCAAACAGTTCAGCGTCAAGCACGGCACCGTATTTGATCACTTCGGCCAGTCCGGCCCGGTAATGACGCTCAGAAAGGGTCTTCAGGGTGCTGACATCGGACAGAACCAGGTGGGGCTGATAAAAGGCGCCGATCAGGTTCTTGCCCAGAGGATGGTCAATCCCGGTCTTGCCGCCAACACTGCTGTCCACCTGGGCCAGCAACGTGGTAGGCACCTGCACAAACGGGATGCCGCGCAGAAAGGTGGCCGCTGCAAACCCGGCCAGATCACCGACAACCCCGCCACCAAGGGCAACAATAAAGGAACGGCGATCCAGACCTGCCTCAAGCAGCCGGTCATAGACACTGTTGAGGGTTGCGCCGGTCTTGAACTCTTCACCGTCAGGGATCTCTATCACCACCGGGGTAAAACCGGCCTGCTGCAGCGAACCGGTAACCACCCCGGCATACAACGGGGCAACCGTTGGATTGGTAACCACGGCAGCAGCCCCTGCCAGTCCCACGGCCTTGCAGGCAGCACCGATACCGGCCAGCAGCTCTTCGCCGATGCCGATATCGTAGGAATGTGAATCAAGCTGGATCGTGATGGTTTTCACAATACTCCTGAACGCTTTTCAGCGTAAAATGCAAGGATTTCAGCGGCAACATCTTCCAATGTTTTCCCGGTGGTGTCAATTCTTATGTCGGCATCGGCATAAAACGGCTCACGTTCCGTCATAATCCGCTCAATCCGTGCCTCAAGCGCCTCGTCACCCTTCAGCAGAGGCCGGTCGTCAGCCCGGGCCAAACGCCCGGCCAGCACCGGCACCGTTGCGGTCAGGTTTACCACCAGACCGCCGGCATGCAACAGCCTGCGGTTAGCCTCGCGGATCACCACACCGCCACCGGTTGAAAGTATGATGCCGTGTTGGCCGACCAGCGTTGCAAGCAGCGCGGTCTCACGCTCCCGGAAGGCAGCCTCGCCCTCCTCAGCAAAGATCTGATTGATGCTCTTGCCTGCCTGCTCAACCAGCAGGGCATCAAGATCCTGAAACCGGTAGCCCAGCCGCGCAGCCAGCAACTGCCCCACACTGGTCTTGCCGCTCCCCATCGGGCCGGTCAGGATGATCGACTCAGGCATCAGAAATTCCGCAGACCAGCCAGATAGCTGTCACGGTTACGACGGATCTCGTCCAGCGAATCGCCACCGAACTTCTCCAGCAGGGCCTGGGCCAGCTCAATCGCCACCACCGCCTCGGCCACCACCAGGGCGGCGGGTACGGCGCAGGTATCGGAGCGCTCCACCGACGCCTCATACGGTTCATGGGTGGCAATATCCACTGACTGCAACGGTGTGTACAGGGTTGGAATCGGCTTCATGGCAGCCCGCACCACCAGCGGTTCACCATTGGTCATACCACCTTCCAGACCGCCGGCATGGTTGCTGGGGCGCTGGTACGGGGTCAACTCACCCTGCTGCAGCCGGGCCGGATTCCAGGTGATCTCGTCATGCACCTTGGAACCGGGACGGCGGGCAGCCTCAAACCCCAGACCGATCTCCACCCCTTTGATGGCCTGGATACTCATCAGTGCCATGGCCAGACGGGCATCCAGCTTGCGATCCCACTGCACATGGCTCCCCAGGCCGGGGGGCAGCCCCAGCACCTGGACTTCAACCACACCACCCAGGGTATCACCAATTGATTTGGTGTGATCGATCAGCCGTTTCATATCCAGCTCGGCAGCCGGATCACAGCAGAACATTTCTGAAGCAGCGGCCTGAGCCCACTGTTGCGGATACGGTTCCGCAGAAGGCTTCGCCGCCACACCGCCAACCTCCACCACCACACCGCCAATCCGGATATCCAGGGCATGCAGCAGCCCACGGGCCACCGCACCTACCGCCACCCGCACGGCGGTCTCACGGGCACTGGAGCGTTCCAGAATATTACGCACATCACGGTGGCCGTACTTCATGGCACCGCACAGGTCGGCATGCCCCGGGCGGGGACGGGTCACCGCCTCAGCCTGACCTTCATGCTCGGCCAGGGGTGACATCTTCTCCAGCCAGTTTTCCCAATCCCGGTTCTTGACCACCAGCGTCACGGGGGAGCCCAGAGTCTTGCCCCAACGGACACCGGACAGGATATCGGCCCGGTCCCGCTCAATCTTCATCCGGTCACCCCGGCCATAGCCCTGCTGACGGCGGGCAAGCTGCAGATCAAGCATCTCCGGAGAGATCTCCAGACCGGCGGGCAGACCTTCAATAATGGCAGTCAACTGGGGTCCGTGGGACTCGCCAGCGGTAATGTAGCGCATAATAAGCCGTCTCCTACTGTGAGATAATGCGCGGAAGATTACCATTCCAGCCGGTCAAGGGCAAGCAAAACCCCCTGCGGCGTGAGCCTCGTTCAAAATGTTACAAGGAAGCCCGGATACCGGGCCCAGGTCACGCAGCGGCTGAGACCTGGCGTACGCAGCCAGACAAAGGAGTAAGTAGCGCACAACACCGTAGACGGCCTCAGCAGCAATTTTGAAAGGGGCTCACTTGACAGCAGGACAACCCCACCGTATAGTTCCGGACATGACAGCCCTGACCCTGCCCATAGGAACGATTCAAGCGACAACAACAACCTACAGCCGTGAAACCATGGTTGAGCAGTTGAAAGGTCTGTCAGGTTCCTCGTTCACCGGCTACCTTGCCATTACCAGCAATGACCGTCTTTTCCTGCTGTTCATCTTCCAGGGCGCACCTTACTCGGCCGGACTTGCCGTTGGCGAAAAAACGACCCCGCTGACCATCACCAATTTCTGTGCCCAGATAGCCACTCTCCATGATGGTAGCGGGACCATCTCCCTGCACGAAACCGATCCGGTGCTGCTGAAGTGCCTGTTGGTCTTTATTCAGGATGAGCCGGCGGCCAAGGGGCCGGTCAACCTGATCAATCTGGAGGGGATGGTACGCCAGATCCAGGCTAATGCTGCTGATGCCCTGGTGATTCTGGAAAAGGAAGGCTGCTGCAATTTTTTCTTCTTCCTGGATGGCAGCAAGACCGCTGCCTACTGGTCGGACGGACTGACACAGGGCCAGGACGGCCTGTCAGTGGATGAGCAGATGTTGCTGTACGCCTATCAGGAAACAACCGTTCCGGTCAACGCCGCCATCTACCAGACCCTTAACACCATGCAGTCCAAAGACTCTTCCAATATCTCGCTGGAGGGGCTGGTACGCTTGTTTGCTGCAGTCGAAGATACCGAACAGACCATCGCCCCCGGCAAGCTGACCGTTCAGCACCATGACCAGCTGCGGCTGAAGGTGCTTGAAGGAACCCAGGCAGGCAGTGAACTGGGCGGTTCACTCCCCTGCGTGCTGGGCAGAAAAGATGCCGACATCATCATCAACGACCCGATGGTCTCCAAACGCCACGCTGCCATCCAGATCATCAACGGCAAACTGCTGCTGATCGACCTGCACAGCACCAACGGCACCACCCTCAACAACGAACCGATTACCCAGCGGGAGCTGAAGCAGGGGGACCGGATCGGCATCGGTCAGACCGTACTGCTGGTAAGTTCTCTCAACCTTTCGTAAACAGGCGTTTCATCCCGGCCAGCAGCCCCTTTTCCTCTCCGGCAGTCAGCAGGATGACCGAGATATTGTCACGTCCGCCACGGCCATTGGCACAGGCCACCAGCTCCCGGCAGGCCTCCTCAGGGTTCCTGGCCACCCCGATCAACGCAGCAATCTCCTCATCCGCCACCATGCCGAACAGACCATCGGAGCAGAGTAGCAGGGCGTCTCCCGCCTGCAGCTCCAGTTCATCCAGATCCACCTGCACCGTTTCCTCCTGCCCGATGGCCCGTGTCAGGACGTTGCGCCCCTTGGCAAACAGCGCCTCATCACGGCTCATCAGTCCGGCCCGCACCTGCTCTTCGATCCAGGAATGGTCCTCGGTCAGCTGCCGGAATACGCCCTGACGCAGGAGATAGGCCCGGCTGTCCCCCACATGGGCGATCGCCACCCTGTTGTCTGCAACGGTCAGGGCCACGATGGTCGTGCCCATGCCGCGCCACTCCGGCTTGGAAAACGCCGCCTCAAATACCGCCCGGTTGGCAAAACGGACCGCAGAGCCCAGCAGGTTGGCTGCCTCTGAATGGGCGGTATCCGCCTCACCCACCAACGGCGCATGCCCCCTGGCTGCCATCTGCAGGTAGTCCCGCAGGGTGTCCAGGCAGATCCGGCTGGCAAATTCGCCCCCCTTGTGTCCCCCCATGCCGTCGGCCACGGCATACAGCTGCAGGGAAGGCTCCAACAGGATCGAGTCTTCGTTATGGGGGCGCACCTGACCCACGTCGGTCTGTCCAAAGGCGGTTAGTTCCATAGCTTACCCCAATTTCTGCAGGCACATCTTGACATGCTCCACCACTTCCCGTGCGTTCTGGTAGCGCTTGGTCAGATCCTTGGTGATCAGGCGGTGGGCAATATAGGCGCAGCACTGCGGGATATTCGGATCGATCTGGGTAATCAACAGCGGCGGCTTGTTGGCAATGGCGTACATCAGCGCCGCAATACTGTCACCGCTGAATGGTTTCTGGCCGCAGAGCAGTTCGTACATCGCCACCCCCAGCGAGAAGAGGTCGGAGCGGCCATCCACCTTCTGGCCGGCCACCTGTTCCGGCGACATGTAGCTGGGGGTACCCAGCACGGTACCGGTCTGGGTGGCTGACGAGGTGGTGATACGGGCGATGCCGAAGTCGGCGATCTTGACCGTGCCGTCCTTCAAAAGCATGATGTTGGCCGGTTTGATGTCGCGGTGCACGATCCCCTTCTCATGGGCAAAGGCCAGCCCCTCGGCCACGCTGCCGATGATCTTCAGCAGGGTCTTGGCCGGCAGCAGCTTTTCCTTCTTGATATAGGGGGTCAGGTCAGACCCTTCCAGCAGCTCCATCGCCACATAGGCCAAATCCTCCTCCTCGCCAACATCATAAATCGTGACGATATTGGGGTGATTGAGGGTACCGGCCGCCTCGGCCTCGCGGAAGAAGCGCTTCTTGGTCTCCTCCAGCAGGTCCGGGTCCACCTCTTCAAAGCGTACCGTCTTGATCGCCACCAGCCGGTTGATCTTGGGATCTTTGCCCAGATAAACCACCCCCATGGCGCCACGGCCAAGCTCCTTCTGAATCTCATAGCGCCCGATGGTCGGAGCCGAGACAGTCACCCCGCCGGGACCGGCAATGATCGTGCCTTCACGCCGCCCGCCGCCGCCAAAGATCATGGTCTCGCCCGCCACCTTCATGGTGGCGATCCGCTCCTTGATATCCTTGTAATCACCGGCGGTCAGGATATGCTCATACACGGCAGCAGATTTGTTGAACATCCGCTTGCGTTCAAAATCAAGGGCCAGATTGTAGAGCAGATCCTTGATGGTATCGTCTTCAATCGGGCACTTGCGAAACTTCTCAAAGGCCAGATCCAGCAACCCCTGCCCCTGGAACGACAGCCCCAGCATCTTGTTGGTCTCGATACTGTCGCTCTCCACCAGCTCGTTGCGCTGCTCCGTCATCCGGTAGCGCATGGAGACCAGTGCCGTGTAACCGATGGCCAGCAACAGGGTCGGCCCCACCATGCCCAGCCAGATCCCCTGCCCTGCAAACAGCCAGACCGCCGCACCGTTCCAGATCAACAGCAGACCTGCGGCGATACCTGCGCTTAGACCGGCCTTCAGCCGGGGCATGGCCAGCGCCAGGAACAGGCCGAACAACAGCATCGCTGCCAACTCGGCCCAGCGTGCCCAGGCCGGACGGGCAATCACGTTGTTGTTCAGCAGGTTTTCAATGGCAGTGGCAACCACCTCAATACCGGGATAGGTGGATTGGAAAGGGGTCACGGCAAACCCGGCAATGCCGGTGGCCACCGGACCGATCAGGACAATCTTGTCCTTGAACAGCTCCGGTTTGACGCTGCCTGCAGCCACATCAAAGAAGGAATAGGTGGGGAAGCTGCCGAACCCGCCGTTGTAGCTGAGCAGCATCTGGCCCCGTTCATCCACCGGGATCGAAAGCCGTCCGGCTGACAACCGGCCGCCGGAGATCTGCAGATCTTTGGGGGGTATCCGCAGATAGGTCAGGACCGACTGCAGGGCAAAGGAGGGAAACAGGCGCCCGCGGTAATAGACCAGCAGCGACTCGCGCCGCACTGTGCCGTCGCTGTCCGGCAGGATGTTGATATGCCCCAGGGAAAGGGCCTTGTCGGCAAAGGCCGGGATCGGCGCTGCCAGCTCACGGGCCTGTTGCAGACCGGCCGGACCGGCCTGCTCCTTTGAAGACTTTTTGAGATAGTCAGCCAGGTTGGGATCAGGGTTGCCGGCCTGTTCGCCCAGGGTAAAGAACAGCGGCAGGATCACCTTGTTGGTACTGGCCAGTGAGGCAGCCAGCAGGGCATCATTATCCAGTCTTTGCTCAGACTGGCTGATCGCCTCCAGCACTGCCGGACTGCCCCCCAGCTTGCTGACCGACTCCCGCAGCGCCTTGATCTCTTCCAGGCCTGAATTTTTATCCGCCTCGGTGTAGAGGATGTTGGTACCGATCAGGGCCGGTTCATAGGAGGCGATCTGGGCGGTCAACTCCGCCATATAGCCCCGGGGCCAGGGCCAGCGCCCCAGCCGTTCAATACTGGCATCATCAATGGCCACCACCACTATCGGCGCAACCGGCTTCCTGGCCCGCAACCTGGCCCGCAGGTCGTAGCTCTTGTACTCAAGCAGCTGCAGCGGATACCACTGCAGCAGTGTTGCCAGCAGCATCAGCAGGGTAATGATCCCGGCCACCAGCAGCGGTGCATGTCGTATTCTGGGCATCTTCATAAATTACTCCAAGGCAACGTTTCAGGCAGGAAGGCCTGCCTAATCCCACAGGCTGTCCGGCAGATTCGCACCGGAAATCAGCGCGGCCACCAGGCCGGGGTCTGTCAGGAAGGCGGTCACACCATTGCTCAGTTCTATGCTGCGGCTCATCATCGGCTGCTGATTCATTGCCCGCGCCAGGGCACAGAATGCGGCATCCATGACCATCCGGCGCGTGGTGTCCATCGGGACGCCATGGCCGTCTTCAGACTGATTGGGATCAAGGGCGGTCAGACAGTCCGCTTTATCCAGCGAGGTCACCGCACGGCAGACCAGGGGGCGCACCGGATAGACACTGCAGCTCCCCTGGGCATCAACAAACGGGCAAAGGGTCTGGCGGTGTATCCGCTCACTGTCCTCCATCCAGCGCACACGCAGCGCATGGGACTGCAGACGCTGCAGCTGGGCATCACACCCGGCACCGGAACAGTGCAGGGAAAGCCAGCCGGCAATGGCAACCGCCTCAGGCAGCAGCACCGACACATTCAGGACACAGCAGTGAAAACAACCGGCCTTGCAGGCAACCGTTTTATGCCCGGCCAGCTGCTCAGCCAGGTCGGTATAGGCCGACATGGTGGCTGCAAAACCGGCGGTATCGCGGACCGTTGCCAGCAGATCCGTTGCCAGCCGAAACAGCCGGTTCTCCACCTGATGCAGTTGTATCGCTTTGTCAGCCATGGGTGCACCCCGCTTTTGGTGTCTCCTACTCTAGCGGAAAAATGGCAATCTGCAAGGCTGACAAATTGTTTTATCCAATGGCAGCAGCCGGCTAGCGCAAACCGGTCCGCGCCAGCAGGATGCCCAGATATTTATTGAGGGGATTATTGCGATGCAACCAGCGGATTGGCGGCGGCTTGCGGGTGCCCAGTTCCTGCAGCAGATTCAGAATGGCAGGGCTTTCGCCATGGGCCAGCCCCTGCCGCAACACCTGCACCGCCTCGGCCTTCTGCCCCGCCATCAACAACAGCCTGGCATAGTAATAGTAATGTTCAGGGTTTTCAGGGAACCGCTCCAGCGCAGAACGGCACAGCTCCGTGCCACGGGCGACCTGCCCCCGCTCACGGGCAACACAGTATCCCAGCATGGCATACCACTGCAGATTGTCCTGCTGCCGCAGGGCAGCCTCCAGCAGCAGCAACGCCGCCAGCACATTGCCGGAATCCAGCGCCCGGCAGGCCCGCTGGTACTCCCGTTCAGCCGCCTCAGCCTGTTGATCGTCCATCAGCACGACCTCCCCTACCCCAGATACAGTTCATCCAGAGACAGCCGGTATCCCGGCAGGAAATGGTCCAGAAAATAGATGACCTCAGGCAAGGGACTCTTGCGCAGGTTTTCCAGATGTTCCTGCCCTGCCCGCTTGAACTCCAGATTGCCTGACTTTTCCTCTTCCAGACACTTGATCAGGGCCGCAATCTTGTCGGCCGCCTTGATGACCGGCTTGTACTGCTCATCCTGCTCCTCAAAAAAGAACAGCGGCTCGTAGACCTGTGACAGCTCCGGCGGCAGCATGGCCAAAAGCTTCCGGCGGGCGCGGTCCTCAAGCTGGTGGAACGACTTCTTGAAATGGGGATTAAAATGCTTCACCGGTGTTGGCATGTCGCCGGTAAAGATCTCGCTGGCATCGTGGAAGATACCGTACATGGCTGCCTGATTCGGGTCCAGCGTACCGCCGTAAAAGGTATTGCGGATCACCACCAGGGCATGGGCCAGCATGGCCACATCCAGGGAGTGTTCCTTGATGTTCTCCGGCTGGGTATTGCGCATCAGCCCCCAGCGGTTGATGTACTGCATCCGGGCCAGAAAGGCGAAAAAGTCATGACGGTCGGTTGGTGCGGTTGGTTTCATGGTATCTGCTTTCGTAACTTACCTGCGATATTGAGGATGGTGGGCTGACTTCCCTGCTCCACACAATGCTTGCTACTACTCCTTGCAAGGCACGATAAAATCAACATGGTAGTGTTCATCATGCCGCACCCAAGGTTTTTTCTTTGAAAACAGCAGTTGCGCCCGAAGCTCTTTTCCTTGTGATGTCCGAAACAAAAGCGCTTGCAGATCGTTATCGAAAATCACACGCCATATCTTCACCCCATTGAGATCGGCAGCCTTTTTCAGGGCGAGCAGGTGTGCTGCCATAGCTTCAAAATCAATTTTGTACTGCTGAAACCGTCCATCCTTTGAGAACTCGATATCGTAACCAAGCTTGTTCAAAGGGGTTATCGGAAGCGGAACTGATCTTCCGCCTTGATCAACAACAGGGACAAAGAAATCCACAGAAAGTCCGTTTTGATGAGTTTTGTGCGGGCGGAACAGCCCGCCACGCTCCCGGCCCGTTTCGCCGTAGACATACCTTTTATCAGGAAAATTCTGTTGCAGGGATTGGTAGGCATCAAGCACAACCGCATATACCGAGCTGTGTACATAATTCCGGCCCGCAGCAACTCCGGCACGGCTGTAAACGGTAAAGTTGTTCCCGGAGCCCGGCAGTTGCCATGCCTTTTCAAGCCGCCCTTTTGCCGTTGTTCCGTAACAGACGCTCTGCTCACGTTCAGCGGCACCGGCAGTCCCGGCAATTACCATAAGAATAAGTGCATGGATCAGCTTATTCATTTCATCCCCATCGCGGCACCACCGGTGTCGGGCAGCATTCAAATCTTCTGTTTGCAACAGCCATCCACAGGAGTCCCCGGATGTTGAGAAGGCACCTTCCAGCTGCGGAGGAGGTACTACTCCGGGGACCGTCGCGTTATCTCTGCTGAATCATGTACACCATCTCCGGGGTTCTGCCCAGCCGTTAACAATCCGCCGGATGCATCACGGTATCACCGCGGCATCAGCGCAAACACACCCCAGCCCAGGTAGTCACGGGTGTACCTGGCGTAACGCACAGGCTCCGAGGTCAGTTGAGCCCGCACCTCTTTGACTAACTCGTCATCGGGATTGGCTGCAAGCCATCGGCGCATGGTGAGCCATTTGGCCGCCTCGTACCTGTCCCAGCCGTCCTGGTCAGCCAGCACCATTTCAACGACATCGTAGCCAAGGCGGCTAAAAGACTCAAGCAGTTCCGGAAGCAGGAGAAAGTCGGCGATTGCAGTGGCAAGACACCCCTTGGCAACCTCTTCAGTCGGCGGCAACTGCCGCCAGTAGGGCTCACCGATCAGGATGACCCCACCGGTGCAAAGGCTCCGCGCCAGAAGTTCGATCGTACCGGCAACGCCCCCGGCGATCCAGGTGGCACCGACACAGGCTGCCACATTGACCTTCTCATCCGAGACATAACCGGCAGCATTGTCATGGATGAATGCGACCCGGTCGGCAACGCCGAGTTCTGCAGCGCGGAGTTTCGCCTGCTCGGTAAACAACCGGCTCATATCGATGCCGGTGCCGATGATACCGTAATCCCGTGCCCAGGTGCACAGCATCTCCCCCGAACCGCTGCCCAGGTCAAGTATCCTGGTTCCGGGTTCCAGACGCAGCGCCGCGCCGAGCGTGGCGAGTTTTTCGGGTGTGTATGGGTTATGGATGCGGTGAGCACTTTCAGTGATGTTGAAGATCCGTGGGATGTCCACTGTGGAAATATCCTTTCGGGGGTAAAGAGTCGGCCGGGGCTAACGGGCATGAAGTTGACCGGCGGTTCAGGCCGGTCCTACTATCTTAGCTGGGACATATACTCCATACTGTCAATGTGTAGACGTGACATCTTCGCTTTCCCCGGCACGATGGAACGAAACCTCCGCAGAACCACCAGCAACTGCTCCGCCAGAGGGAATGTGCGTTTGAGATTGGCGGCCATCTTTCTCAACAATTAGAAAGCCATTCTCCCAGTTAGCCCTGACCCTTCCGATGTTCCCACCCCCGCGCGTAGGAAGTTGGGAGTCGCAATTGGGACAGAGATAGCGAAGATTCTCGGGCCGATTGTCTAAATTGTTGCCATTTTCATGATCGAGAATCAACGGGAGACTCTTCTCGTTCCAAGTCAACTCCTCTTTGTGAAACTTGCATTCTGGATTATCGCAGCGCATGGGCAGGCCTTCTTGAGTACGCCATTGTCGATAAGCGCGGCGAATCGTCTCTCGGTTCGCCTTGGTATGCTTGTAGACCAACGTTTCGCGCCACGTGTTGCGGTTCTTAGGCTGTCTCATTTGATCTCCAAGGATTCGGTGCAACTCCTTCTTCAGCGGTTCACGCGCGCGTGAACCGCTCATCCCCCCAAATGGAACAGATCTCCTACGCCTTTATCTCCGGCGCAGCGCCCTGCTTCTTCAGCGTGGCATTCATCCCCTCGGCGACAGGGCGCAGCTGTTCCGGCTTACCGCGCCATATCGATCAACAGCGCCAGGTTAAGGCCGATGACAACCAGGCCGGTGATCCAGAGTACGGCGGCACCGTAGGGTTTGTTGGCATAGCTCCCCATGACCGCTTTTGACGAGGTCAGCAGGATCAGCGGGATGATGGTAAGCGGGAGTTGCAGCGAGAGGGCGATCTGGCTCCAGAGGATCCCCTTGAAGGGATCAGCCAACAGCATGATGACCGCCAGCGCTCCGACCAGCGTGATACCCAGGCCAACCCGGGAATGGGGATCATTGATATCGAACGGCTCACTGAAGATGCCGGCAAAGACGCTCCCGCCCGCCATGGCGGCGGTGACTGACGATGAAAGCCCGGCAAAGAGCAGACCCAGTGCAAAGACCACCGCTGAGGCCTTGCCGAAGACCGGTGCCAGAGTGATGGTGACCTGGGGGAGTTCGTTGACCACGATGCCCCCTTTGAAGAATACGGCGGCGGCCATGATAATCATGGCGCTGTTGATGGCCCAGCCGGCCCCCATGCCGGTCAGTGTGTCCAGAAACTCGTACTTCAGCTGTTTCCTGATCACATCATCGCCATGCACGTTCCACTGACGGCTCTGGATCACCTCTGAATGCAGGAAGATGTTGTGGGGCATGACAACCGCCCCCAGCACCCCCATGATGACCGGCAGCGCCCCAACGGGAAAGCTCGGCGTTACCCAGCCGGTAAAGGTCTGGACCCAGGAGACGTCGGCCAGCCAGATTTCAAAGACAAAGGCCAGGCCGATCAGGGAGACAAACCCCATGATCCATTTTTCAAGCCGTTGATAGTTTTTGGAGAAGAGCATCCAGGCTGAAAACAGAGCCGAACAGAGCGCGCCAAGCAGCAGCGGCAGGCCGGTCAGCATATTCAGGCCGATGGCGGCCCCCAGCAGTTCTGCCAGCGCGGTGGCAACACAGGCGACCATGGCACTTCCCAGCATGAGCACCCTCAACCATGGTTTGAAGAATTTTGAGGCCGCCTCGGAAAGGCAGAGGCCGGTGACAATCCCCAGGTGGGCGGCGTTGTGCTGAACAACGATCAGGATCACCGTGGAGAGGGTCACCACCCAGAGCAGTTGGTAGCCGAATTGCGAACCGGCAGCCACGTTGGTGACCCAGTTGCCGGGGTCAATGAAACCGACGGTGACAAAGAAGCCGGGGCCGATGTAGCGGAACAGCTCCAGTGAGGCCAGGCGCGAGGCCTGTTTGCCGATGTGGGAGAGCCAGTTCATTACCATAATCCGCCAGTTGTCAGTTTGGCACTCGTATTAATCAACATTCGATAACTCCGTAGCTTTGCCTTAAACAGCTTAAAGAGAGCCAACCAGCCTGAACAGCAGTTTTACAACCCGGACAAGTATCCTGCTACTCATTCCACACTATTCAGCAAAGCGGCGACAGATTTGGGATGACACCAAGGCGACGAGGAGGGGGCGACGCAGGCGTACTCCTGGTACGTCGAGGAGACACCGACGAGGCAACGCAGGTATCGCCCGAAGCTGTCACCGCGACCTACACCCGCTCAAAGGTCTCGAACAACGTCTTGTAATCATCCAGCGCATAGCGGTCGGTCATGCCGGCCAGGTAATCCGCCACGGTCCGTTCCACACCGTTCTGCTCTATCCGGCGGTGGTACTTGGGTGGCAGCAGGTTGGGCCGTTTCAGGTAGGCTTCAAACAGCTTGCTTAAGACATGCTCGGCCTTGACCCGCATCTTGTCTACCTTGTGGTGGCGGTAGAGCTTCTCCTTCAGGAACTTCTTCAGGGCCATGTTTTCCTGTTCAACCTGGGGACTGAAATGGACCAGTACCCGGTTGACCCGGCGCAGGTCATCCAGGCTGTTGATGCCGTACTGCTGGATGTTGGCCCAGGTGGTCTCACAGATATCGGTGATCTGCATGCCAATCAGGGCGCTGACCGTACGGGCCACCAGCCGCTTGTCATCAATGGCCGGATAGCGTTCCCGTACCCGGCTGACCATCCGCTGCCACAGCTCAACCTCTTTCAGCTGGTCCAGGGTCAGGTAGCCGGATTTGATACCGTCATCAATATCGTGGTTGTTATAGGCGATCTCATCGGCATAGTTGATCAACTGCCCCTCAATGGAGGGGACTACGCCGGGCAGGAACTCGTCCAGAATCCTGGTGGGCACATCATGGGGCGAGGAGTGTTTCAGGATCCCTTCCCGCACCTCCCAGGAAAGGTTCAGGCCATCAAATTCGGCATAGCGTTCTTCCAGTTCATTCACCACCCGGAAGGACTGATAGTTGTGCTCAAATCCCCCGTAGCCCTGCATCAGCTGGTTCAACACCTCTTCACCGGTATGGCCGAAGGGGGTATGCCCCAGGTCATGGGCCAGGGCCAGCGCCTCGGTCAGGTCGCTATTCAGACGCAGCCGCAGGGCAACCGCCTTGCCGATCTGGGCCACCTCCAGTGAATGGGTCAGGCGGGTGCGGTAGTAGTCCCCTTCGTGATTCAGGAAGACCTGGGTCTTGTACTCCAGGCGGCGGAAAGCGGCACAGTGGATGACCCGGTCACGGTCACGCTCAAACATGGGGCGGGGATCAGAGGATTCTTCAGGATACTTGCGCCCTTTGGAAGCAGCACTGGTGCAGGCAAAAGGGGCCAGATCAGGACGTTCATTATAATCAAACATTGAAGACTCCTCTTATTCAGGTAACAGGCTGATAGTCAACCCCGGAACCAGTCCAAACCGTTTATCATTGGTAACAAAACGAACCGGCCCTTTGATACTTAACGCAGAGGCTGCCTGGACAGCATCAGGTGTTTTGATGCTGCAGTAAGCCCGTACCTGGGTGGCTCGATCTATAACGGCAGGTGAAAGTTCAATTATTTTCAGGTCTCGTGATGAAAAAAACTGCCCATAGCGCTTGATCAGTGCCTGATCGTTATCACGTAGCGGCTTAACCAGACATTCCAGAATACTGAGACGGGAAACCGCATAGACAACCGCTCCACCGCACTCCTGTTCCAGACCATGGAAATAGGCCGTAAGACTGGAGTAATAGGGTTCTGCCATTTCCACCCAATAGATGATACTGCAGGCATCCAAAAAAATAGTCATCAATCACCCCAGGCATCCCGTTCTTCCTGCAGGCGGGCATCAAGTTCTGTTTTTGTTTTGGTACCCCAGGCAGGTTGCCTGAAAAGATCAGAGACCGTCCAGCCCTCCAGATCAGGTTCTCCGTAGCCGCTGGAAAGACGGGCATATTCTTCTTCACTCAAGACAACAAAAGCAGGACGGTTCCGTTTGATGACGTGAACCGGTCCATTTCCCAACAACTCTTCCACTGCGGCAACACCACGTCGCTTTAACTCTTGAGCAGTAAGCGCATTCATACCCACCTCCAACAGTACCGTTTTAGGTACTGTTTACTATAACACCTCCTTTGGACAAAACAAGCGGTATTCTATGGTAAACTACAGCTAGAGGATCTTCCCCCATGACCAACCACGAACTGCAGACCCTGCTGGCCCTTGACCGTTCCAGCCTGCCTGAAGACGGCAGGCCTGAGTTCAACCGCCTGATCTTTTCCCGTTCCCCTTACCTGCTGCAGCACAGCCGCAACCCGGTGGACTGGCGGGAATGGGGACCGGCCGCACAAAAGGAGGCGCAGGAGCGCAACCTGCCGCTGTTTGTCTCCATCGGCTATGCCACCTGCCACTGGTGCCATGTCATGGCCCATGAATCCTTTGAGGATGATGAGGTGGCCGATATCCTTAACCATGCCTTTGTGCCGGTCAAGGTGGATCGGGAGGAGCGGCCCGATCTGGATGAATTCTGCATGGCTGCCTGCCAGAGCCTGACCAACAGCGGCGGCTGGCCCCTGAACTGTTTTCTGAAGCCGGACGGCACCCCGTTCTATGCACTGACCTACCTGCCCAAAGAGCCTAAGCGCGGCATGCCCGGTTTTCTGGAACTGCTGGAGAACATTGCCAGGGTCTGGCAACACAAACAGGAAGCGGTTGAGCGCAACGCCCGATCGCTGATGGAGGCGCTGGGGCAGATGGCTGCAGCCCCGGTGCAAACCACCGCGCCAGACCTGAAGGAGCTGGCGGACAGTGCTGTTGCCACCCTGCGCAAGATCCATGATCCCCGATACCACGGTTTCGGTAAGGCCCCCAAATTTCCGATGCCACCCTACCTGCTGTTTCTGCTGGGCAGGGACAACCGGATCGAACAGGAGCTGGCGCTCAATACACTTCAGGCAATGCGGCAGGGCGGGATCTGGGACCAGCTGGGTGGCGGCATCCACCGTTACAGCACTGACCAGCACTGGCTGGTGCCCCACTTTGAAAAGATGCTCTACGATCAGGCCCTGGTGGCATACACAGCGCTTAAGGCCTATGCCCTGACCAAAGAGAACCGCTATCTGGAGATGGCAGACAATCTGCTGGAGTTTGTGCTGGCTGAACTGACCGCACCGGAGGGAGGTTTCTACTGCGGGCTGGATGCTGATTCTGAAGGTCGTGAAGGGGCCTGCTATGTCTGGAAGAAACAGGAACTGGAGCAGATTCTGGGAGATCAGGCGGCCTTCTTTTGCCAGTATTACGGGGTAACCGAGCAGGGTAATTTTGAAGAGCCGGGAGAGAATGTCCTGTTCCAGGCCCTGCCGGCGGCTGAAGAACCGGCAGTGATCAAGGCAGCCGGACAGAAGCTGCTGCAGGTACGGGCTATGCGTCAGCAGCCGCTGCGGGATCTCAAGATCCTGTCCGGCTGGAACGGCCTGACCATCGCGGCACTGGCGCGGGGAGCAGCGCTGACCAACAACCGGCGCTGGCTGGAAGCGGCCCGCAGGGCAGCAGCCTTTATCAGCAGCTCCCTGACCCGTGCCGATGGCCGCCTGCTGCGCAGCTGGTGCGGCACGCCCTCAACCATTCCGGGGTTTCTGGAGGATTACGCCTTTCTGGGCTGGGGCTTTCTGGAACTGTTCAAGGCCGGAGGAGACGCTGCAGACCTTGCAACAGCCGAACAGCTCTGCAGGGATGCGCTTCATCTGTTCAGAACAGAAGATGGACGGCTTGTCACCGTCGGAAATGATCAGGAACAGCTTCCACTGGCACTGTCAGACAACCATGATGGGGTGATTCCATCCGGGCCGGCAGCCCTGGTCATGAACCTGGTGACACTGGCCAAATGTACCGCCAAGCCCGAATGGGAAAAACGTACAGATGAGGTACTGAGCAGCGTATTGCCATCCCTGGTGCGCCAGCCGGTCAGCGGGCTCTGGTTACTGGAGGCGGCTCTGAAGAGACAGTCCCAAAACGTCACGTAATGAAAACGAAATCACTGGTAGCGGTAAAGACAAAACTCCGGCCCATTCACTCCTTTGCGGAGCAGTTCTTCCAAGGCCTGGGGTGTGAGGGGACGGCTGAAGAAGTAGCCCTGTAGTTCATCACACTTGCGGTTGTGCAGAAAATCCACCTGATCCTGCTGTTCCACTCCTTCGGCAATCACGGTCAGCTTGAGGCTGTGCCCCAGAGCCACCACAGCTTCAACGATGGCAGCAGCGTCACCTGACTTCTCTGCAATCTCCTTCACAAAGGACTTGTCGATCTTTAACCGGTCAAGCGGGAAATGCTTCAGGTAGCTGAGTGAACTGTAACCGGTGCCGAAATCATCGATGGCCAGAGTCACTCCCATATCCTTTAAACTCTGCAGGGTCAACTTGGTCTGGGTAACATTCTCAATCAGCATCCCTTCGGTCAGTTCAAGCTCCAGCAGGTTGGGCGCCAGTCCGGTCGTCTGCAGGACTGCCTTGACCGTATCACTGAAATCTGACTCCCGGAACTGTTTGGCCGAAATATTAACCGCCACCCGCAGTGATGGCAGGCCTTGGGCTACCCACATCATGGCCTGCCGACAGGCTTCGTGCAACACCCAGGTCCCGATCGGCACGATCAAACCGGTATCTTCGGCCAAAGGGATAAAGCGATCAGGCGGAATCATACCGAGCTTTGGATGAATCCAGCGCAGCAGTGCCTCTACGCCGATCAGTCCACCGGTCTCAAAGCTGACCTGAGGCTGATAGCAAAGATGTAACTCTCCCCGTTCCAAGGCGTAGCGCAGATCGTTGCTCAGGGTCAGCTGTTCCATAGAAGTGGCGTGCATCTGAGGCGTGTAAAAACGATAGGTATTTCTGCCCTGTTCCTTGGCGTGATACATGGCCGTATCGGCATTCTTAAACAGCGTACTTACCGAATCGCCATCAATCGGCCAGAGCGAGATACCGATACTCCCACTGGTAAAGACTTCTCGCGCATCCAACTGCACCGGTTTGCACAGCGACTGCAGCAGTTTTGCCGCAATATCGCCGACGCAGTCGCGCTCGGTAATACCCGGCAGCAGCACGACAAACTCATCCCCCCCCAGACGAGCCACGGTATCGCAGCTACGCAGACAGGCGGTCAGCCGTTCGGACACTACCTGCAACAGTTGATCCCCCGTGCCGTGCCCCAAGGTATCGTTTACTTCCTTAAAACGGTCCAGATCGATGAAGAGGATTGCCACCATTTCATTGTAGCGTCCGGCCCTGGTCAAAAGTTGAGCCAACCGATCCTTTAGCAGCACCCGGTTGGGCAGGCCGGTCAGACTGTCAAAGAAGGCTAAGCGTTCAATTTCTTCCGCAGCGGCACGACGCTCGGTAATATCGGTATAGAGCAGTACCACCCTGCTGATGGCACCATCGTGATTTTTCAGCGGTGTCCCCACCAGATGATAATGGCGTCCGTCATGAAGAAAATCGTTCTGTTCAACCCGGCGTTGAGTAGTCAGAATCTGTTCCAGGATGCATTCCTCCTGATCATGGCCGCAGATCAGGGAACGCAGGTTTTTACCCATTACGTTACGTTCACCGGCAAACAAGGCCCACTGACTGTAAGAATTGCAGGCCACCACCTCCATCTTCTCATCAACCACCACAATAGCGCCCCCGGCGGAATCAAAGATCGCCTGCAACTCATCCCTGGTGGCGGCTAATTCGCTGTTGGTCTTCTGAAGGTGCTCCAGTACCTGTTCAAAGGAGTCGGTAACAATCCCGATCGGGTCCACTGCCAGTAAGGTAGCGTCATCCAGTTCCTCCGGATTCAGCGGTACCGTTCCCATCACCTCCAGCAACCGGTTGGTCTTTGCCCGGATATAGCCGATCAACTCCTGGCTACGATCCGTTGCTCTATCCTGCATTCCGTTTTCGCTCACGTCACCCCTGCCTGCAGACAACAACCCGGTAGTAATCCTCTTCTTTCACCACCGTAACCTGATAGCCCATACTCCCCACCGCATCGCTAATGTGGGTCACCGAGTTACGGTTGTCGGACAAAAACAGCAGACTGCAATCACCTGTTTTCAGCTCCATCTTCAGACTGTTGACCTCCCGCAGGGCGGTCAACAGGGTCGAAGGACAGATCTGACCACGCAGATCAATGGTTTTACACTGGCTAGACGACATGACCACCACTCCTTCACTCAATATCAGCAGGCATTACCCAATGCGTTAACAACAACCCGCCAAGCCAGGCTCCCGGTAACAGCCCGAGCAAAAACAGCATGCTCTGCAATGCCAGTATCGGCAGCCCGCCGAACAGGTGCCAGATATTGCAGGCTGGAGCCATGCGCGAAGCAAGCCCCATGATCACACCCCCCAGCAACACCGAGACGGCCTGGCGCCAGGGCAGCCCGAAGTGCATGCGCCATTCCCCCAGCAATAACGCGGAAAGAGCTGAACCGACAATAATCCCGATAATCAGCGGATACTGCACCAGAGCAACACCATCGAATGCCGCCCCAGGCCCGCCAACCAGCACCCCGCCTCCCAATGGCGGGGTATAGTTAAGTGGCAGTAGCTTAAAATAGGACACTCCTGCAGCGACATCAGGCATAACCAGTTGCAGCAAAAAGGCCCCCATCTTGCTGTACGATGTCGTGATCCCCAACGGCATCCCCACCAACAGCACTGAGGCCGTCCCAATCAATGCCAGCAACAGTGCTGCCTTCCAGGGTTGCAGGTAGCTCGCCACCACGGCAGGCCGCTCCATCCGGCGCTGCCGAAACCAGACAAACAGCAGCGGTATCAGCAGCACCTCCAGCACCACAACCAGCAGCCAGGGTGGCTGCAGCAACAGTTGCGACAAGGTTACTGCTCTGGTAGGAAAGGCAACCGCCTTGGCAAAGACCGCCCAGGTGGGATGAAAAAAGGCGTAGAGTGTGCTTCCTCCGACCAGGCCGGCCAGGGCAAGCAGAGCAGGAAAACTGCCACTGCCCAGTTTATACAGGGTACCCACCACACAACCGCCTGCCAGCACCATACCGATCCCGAACAGCAGCCCCCCCAGCAGGTTAGCCAGCGAAGGAGGACCAAAGAAGGGAAACGGCAAAGCAACAAACCCGCTTAAATGGATCAGTTCAAACAGTGGAAGGGAAACGGCAAGCAGAAGAATCAGGCTTTTCAGCAACAGCGTACTACGAAACATAAACAGGTCACGGAACATACCGGCCACACAGTAGCCGGACCGGTGCATTACAAATCCCGCTGCCGCCCCCAGCAGCAGCCCACCCGATAGCATAAAAACATGCACCAACGACATGATCGCTCCCTCTATGTACTTGTTACAGGGTACACGGAGTTGCGCTATGGTGCAATGTTGTAGACGGACTTCTCAGCCATTTTTAAAATACTGCCAGTCAGGTTCCACTGCTGGTGGAGTCACCACAAACCGCACGTTCAATGTTATCTGCATGATCAGGGCTGTAATGACTCTTCAGTTACCGACAGGCCTGCCGTCGGCAGCCAGACCCAGAAAAGGGTACCGACACCCGACTTACTTTCCACCTCTATCTCTCCCTGGTGTTTCTGGATGATGTCGTAACAGATTGCCAACCCCAAACCTGTCCCCTTGCCGACTTCTTTGGTAGTAAAAAAGGGATCAAAAATCTTGCGGCGGACCTCATCGGTCATACCACAACCTGTGTCGCGTACCTTCAGCAGCACCCTGTCGCCATCCTGCCGAGTAGTAATAGTAATCTGTCCCTGTTTATCCATTGCCTGGGCCGCATTTACCAACAGATTGGTAATAACCTGATTGATCTGCTGTGGGATACAGACGATCTCGGGGATTTCGCCCAAGTGAAGCTCAAGATCAGCAACATACTTGATCTCATTACGCACGATATTGATGGTGCTCTGAACAAGTTGATTCAGGTCGGCCTTCACAAAGCGATTCTCATCGGCACGCGCAAAATTCTTTAAATCCTGCACGATCCGCTTGACCCGCTCGGCCCCTTCAAGCGATTCGTCAACCAGCGGTTGCATATCCTCAAGTATGTAAGCAATATCCAGCTCTTTTAAAATTGCCTGCTGTTCGGCAGAAGATCCGGCTCCGGTCATCTGCTGCTGTTCAAGAAAGCGATGATAGCGGATCAGGATGGCACTATATTCCCGCAACGTGGACAGATTACTCATGATGAACCCCATCGGGTTGTTGATCTCGTGGGCAACTCCTGCAGCCAACTGCCCTATGGAGGCCAGCTTATCCTGCTGCAGCATAATCGCATCTTTTTCCCGGTTTTTACGGAGTTCATCCTGGACCCGGCTTTCAAGCGTCAGATTAAGGCTTTCCAGACCTCCGGCACGCAGTTGCAATGCTTCCTGCGCCTTCTGACGTTCTGCCATTTCCAGTTCCAGCTGTGCCGCCTGTTGATGTAGTTCATCTTCCAACTTCTTGCGCTCAGTCATGTCACGGCTGATCCCTATCAAGCCGATAATCTGTCCCTGTTGATCACGCAAAGGGGATTTTTTCGTCTCTACCAGCACCTTGCGCCCGTCAGGATAGCTGATCCATTCTTCATTGCTGCGGGGCATGCCGATTGCCAGCATCTGGCGATCCTGCTCCCTGAAAAATTCCGCCTGATCATTGGGCATAAGATCGTAATCGGTTGAGCCGACAATATCTTCACGCGACCTGCCTACAAACTCCATAAAGGCCGGGTTGCATCCGAGATAGACCCCCTGTAAATTCTTAAAAAACATGATATCAGTGGTTGAATTAATTGTGGCAGACAGCAACGCCTTCTGACGGTCAAGTTCCTGCACCCGCTCGAAAATGGCGCTAGACATGGTATTGAAGGCAGCTCCCAGTTGTCCGAGTTCATCCCTCCCCTCCGGTAGAACCGTTGGGCTCAGGTTACCGGCAGCCACCTCCAGGCTGACTTTTGTCAGTGTACTCAGATGGCGGGTCATCCAGAGACCGATCAGCAAAAGTACGATCGAAGAAAGTACCAGCTCGACAGCAGCGATGCCGACCCCCTGCATGATCAGTTTGCTGCGTGCTTCATAAATTCTGGAAAGGTCGAGACCAAAGTGGAGCACCCCCAGTTGCTGACCGCTCTGACTGATCGGCACCGCAACCACATACTGCGGCAACAAGGGATGCAGCGCCATCTTCACCGTACTGCCTGCCTGAACTGATGGTTGAACAGTATCAATCCGACCGCTGGAGGCAACCCGCGCACCATAACGGTCACTAACGGCCAGATAGACCAGCTCCTCTGTGGCTCTGCTTTCATCCAGTACAGCCTGCAAGGTCGCAAAATCACGCTGCGCCAAGGGAGCCGTCAATGCTGCATTAAGAACCGGTGCAATCTGCTTGGCATGCCATGCCGCCTGCTTGGTCATGGCCCCATGCAAGAGGCGGGCGCTGTTAAGTACCAGCAGAGTCAGCATTAGTAGCTCGACCCCAATGGCAAGCAGTAAAAGCCGCCCTCTAACGGTCTGCCAGAGCATCGACTGTTTCATTTTTCGCTGGCCAGCACTTTGCGCACTTCTTCAGCAAAATGATCCATGCTTTTCAATTCATCACGTTTGAGCAGACGGTAGCCTTCCAGCTTGTTTGAGTTGAAATACTGTTTCCCTTCAGCACTGGCAGCAAACCCGCGCAAAGCCACTTCAATCTTCTTCTTCAGTGCAGCCCGGCGTTTATTCAACATATAGACACGTCCGGGCATTGACTTGCTCTGGGCAAACAGATGTAGTTTGCCCCGCAAATCCAGCGGCAGTTTCTGATAATTTGCCAGAGAAGTAAAACCGACTGCAGCCTCACCAGCCACCAGTAGGTGGGCAACACTGTCAGAGGCGCTGACATACTTAATCGGCATCCCCTGCAGGCTATTATCGGCAAGCCAATGCTGCCCCCATACGGTCACTTGCGATGTGGGACTCAACCCCAGAGCCGTTTTTCCTTTCAGGTCCGCTGCTGAGCGGTAGTGCGCAGTTGACGGCACCAAGGCGACCGCCTTGAAGTCCGCCTTATAGGTCACCAGGGGCTGATAACCGGCATCAACCTGCAACAGTCGGGCCTGCTGCCCTGTGGTTATTGCAACATCAAACTCCTGCGCCAGTCCACGCCTGGCAAAGGCATTGAAATCAGTAGCGGTGACAATATCCACCGGCATCCCCAATGACTTTTCCAGATGTAAACGTAACGGCTGATACATCTCAAGAATGATCCGGGCGCTGGTATGGGGCGCCACGCCAATAACCAGGATATCTGCTGCCGTTGCCTGCACAAACTGTAGCAACAGCATGGCACAGACCGTTACAAATATGACTATACTCTTCATAGATACCTCCTCTTCGGTTACCCGGAAATCTTACGTTACATCATTTAAGAAACCGCAAATGCCGCCAGTCTGTCGCTTTCTGTTCTGACTGCTGACCAAACTGCAGTACTGCGCTACGTACAGCAGCTTTTAACTGTCTAGTGTCCCATGGTTTCAGGAGCAGATTAAAGACGTCAGTCTCGAAGAAAGCCTCCTCATACAGTTCAAGACTGCCTTTTCCGGTCAGCAAAATACAGACTGCTTTTGGCTGTATTTCTTTTACCTCTCTAATAAATTCAAGTCCCTGCCTACCGGGCATCTGCTGATCGGATAGCACCACTTTACACGGCTGTTGTTTCAGCAGGTCAAGCCCTTGCTCAGCTCCAGATGCCAAATGCAGAATGTATGGTTCAGCATGCAGTGCCCGGCTCAAAGACTGCAGCACATGTTGTTCATCATCAACTATCAGAATGTGCGTTTCTAACACATGAGTCTCCTGTCCATGGAAATGAACTGGCTGTAATTGCAGCATGGACCGTTTACAGGCTTGAAGCAATTAGGAAAACCTCCGTCAGAAGAAGGCTGGAAACAGCAGAGCAGATGTAAGACCAGACCTACAATCACCATGTTTTGGCTCAGGGTGGGTAAGAAAACAAATCACCTACAGAAAAGCTTTATCGTTTCTTCCAAGTCGGCACGCATCAGTGGCTTGGAAATCAAACCATCAAAGCCCGCCCCTAGAAATGATTCATGAAAGTTACGACGGGCATAGACGGCCTGGGCAACGACTGGTGTCCGTTTTCTGCCCTGTTCATTTTCAACCTGCCGAATCTTTTGAACAGCTTCAAAACCGCTCAACTTCGGCATCTGGATATCCATCAAGACCAGATCAAAACTCTGCCGTTGCCAGATTGAAAGCCCTTCGTATGCATCTACAGCCACTGTCACTGCAAGCCCCATCTTGCGTAACAGCCCGGTTGCGGTCAGGGCGCTCAAATGATCATTCTCAACTAACAGCACCGAAAAATCCTGCGTCCACTGCCGTTCGTTAGTAACGACAATAATCGGCAACTCCACCTTAAACGTGCTACCCAAAGATAGTGTGCTTTCAACCCAGATCCTCCCACCTAATGCCGCTACCAATCGATTGCAAATAGCAAGCCCTAAACCAAGCCCTCCATGCTGGCGGGTATTTGACATATCTGACTGAGTTAAAATATCAAAGATCAGTTTTTGCTGCTCTGCAGCAATGCCAACGCCTGTGTCACTAACAGTCAACCGGACTAACGCCGCGCCGTTTTCTTCTACCACAACGGAGAGATTAACAATAACGTCGCCTTGATCAGTAAACTTGATTGCGTTGCCGACAAGGCTATGCAGTATCTGCCTGATACGTACGCTATCACCAATCACTTGCTCGGGTGTCAACGGGGCGATATCAAGTAACAATCGCAACCCCTTTTCAGAGGCTACCGACCGGTAATGCTTGATTACGTCCTCTACTGCAACTACTAGGGAAAACAGTTGTTCTGCCACCTGTATCCCTTCTGACTCCAAACTAACCAGATCAAGTAACGATGTAATCAAACTCAATTCATGGGCAGAAGAGACCTCAATCATCTCAAGATATGTCTGCTGTTCTGGTGTCAGATCGGTAAGTGCCATCAGCTGTGTACCACCCAAAATACCGTTTAACGGCGTACGTAACTCATGGCTGATGTTGGCAAGCAACTCGCCTTTGACTCTGGCTGACGACTCGGCAAGCTCTTTAACCGCCATTAACTCATCTCTGGCCTTTAGCCGTTCCAGTACATTCCAGCAACCGCCCATGAACAGCTGCAACTGCCGGACGTCATCTTCAGTATAGGGTTGTTCCTTGTTGCCAACTCCGACCAGGGCGACAATTCTGTTGCTGCGCATGATCGGCAAACTAACATATCGCTCAAGCAGCAGAGAACACTCCGGGAAGTTCTTTTTTAACGGATTGTCAGCAACATAGTCATTGGTGATAATCGGCTTACGCTGCCGGATTGCCTCGCCCCACAGCCCGATCCCATCCAGCTCCCAGACCCCTCGCTCCACCTGCGCTGTGAAGGATGATGCCACAGCATGCGACCAGGCATACAAAGTCAGGAGACGGGAATCCTCTTCATAGATAAATATGTAGCCGACACAACTTTCTGTCAGTGCAACAGCTTCTTCGAGCGCAGAATCAAGCAGCTCGTTACAGCAGCTATAGCCAGCAGCATACAGTTTCAGTTGAGCATTTTGGCAACGCATATATCTAATAAAACGCTCCGCCTGCATACGCTGAATAGATATATCAGTACTTGTTGAAACTCGAAAAGCAGTACAACCGTGGCTGTCTCTGAAGATTGTCGCCTCAACTCGTACAGGAAAGCGACTACCATCCTTACGGATATGAATTGACTCGTAAACAATATGGCCTTTCCTATCAAGGTCAACAAGCAGCTCACGGACTTGATCATGGACTTCAGGCGCGTATATCGTGAAAATTGAAGCATCTGCCAGCTCTTCAGGTTGATATCCCAGTTGGGTGGCAAAAGCGGAATTTACCGAAACAAACCGCTCTGTAGCCACATCAGAAAGGGCAAGGCAAAAATCTGCACTTTCAAAGACCTGCTGCCACTGTACGACATCAAATAACCGGTCAGGTTTCTGGGACATCAGGACACTCTTCTCTTTAAGACAGTTTGGACCCGGTGGGTATTTTACTCATATCTATCAATGAATATCGACGCTATATCAGTTCAGTTGATAAGCCACAGCATAACGGATCAGAGCCGCGTTATCCTTGAAGCCCATCTTGGCGCTGAGCCGGACCTTGTAAGTACTGACTGTTTTGATGCTCAAGCCGAGGTCGTTGGCAATCCGTTTCAACATATATCCCCTGGCAAGCAGCCTGAATATTTCCATTTCTCTTCGAGATAGCCGTGTATGGGGTAGCTCCTCAGCTTTACAGTGCTGTAAGACCTGGCTGATCAGCAAAGATGAAAAAGAGCTACTCAGATACCGTTCTCCTGCCAGGCACTTTTCAATGGCCGTCAACAATTCATCAGCAGCCTCCTGTTTGGTCAAGTAACCGCTTGCGCCAAGTTTCAAAGTCTGCAAGGCAAACTGTTCTTCAGGATACATGCTCAACATAAGCACGGGCAGCGCCGGGTAGCAGGATTTCAGCTCAGGCAGTAACTCCATACCATTGGTGTGAAGCATGCCGATATCGAGAACAATGAGATCAAAGTCCTGATGAGCAAGCTTGTCCCGGGCTGCAGCAGCACTGCCAGCATCATCACAGGTGATCGTGCCGGCAGGCATCCGCTCCATCAACATCGAACGTAACGCCTGACGGAACATGGTGTGATCATCTATAATCAGTATCGTTTTCATTGTTTTCTTGCTGTTAGTTTCTAATTCCATGCAGGAACATACCACGCACCATATCAGCAGGATCTGAGGCAGAATCTGAGGCAGGATCAAGATCCAGAAAGGCCTTCTCGCACTGCCTGCGCAGATCATTAAGCGCATCATCGGAAAGTTCCGGCAGCATCAGGTTACCCTCCTGATCCCGCTCCAGTCGGCTGATCCCTGGATGCAGCTTCTCCAGGTCATCCATGTCATGCTGCTGCTGGAGTAGCCCGAAAAGACGCCAGGCCTCCTGCTCGGTATCATGTTTCAGCAGGGCATCACGAATAGCCTGTTTCAGATCATTATCCTGCCAAGGCTTGGTCAGAAACTTGTAAATTCCGCCGTCATTAACAGCCCGTATGGCCGCGTCCAGCGTGGCATGACCAGTCAACAGAATCCGCACCGTACCCGGGTACCTGCTTCGTGCAATGGCAAGAAACTCTGAGCCTTGCATCCTGGCCATCCGTTCATCAGAGAGCACCACTTTAAATGGCTGTGCCGCCATCCGCTCCAATGCCAGCTCACCACTCAACTCACTCACCACCTCATATGGTTCGCCCCGCAGCGCCCTGGTTATGGCAGAAAGCACCGAAGGTTCATCATCTACCAGTAAAATTGTGTCAGACATAGCCTCCACCTCTCAGACCATTACTCCGGCTGTTGTCCGCCCCTTCCGCAGGATACAGATCGGTTCATCCGTTGGATCGAGCTCAAAATAGCGCCGTAAGGCACCAATATGTTTGGCACCAAGGGTAACGCCAACATGCAACAGCAGTATTCCGCTGCCGCTGTAGATACTCCTCGCCAGCGTCATGCCAGGTTCCAGGTCGTCCAGTTTGACATCCCGCTCCCCGGATTCCAGACCGCCACTGAACCTGGGAGGAGGTAGGTAGACATACTTGGTAAACTTGCGAAACAGCGTACGCAGTGCAGGGTCAAGCGCCTTTCCGACATGGATATCAGTCCACTGGAGCGCCTGCTCAGCCACATTGCCCGAACATTGGCGGGCAGCACGATCCATCAGATCTGCATACGCAATGATTCTCGCTCCGAGCGGAATCTCATCGCCTGCCAGATGATCCGGAAAACCGTTACCATTAAACATCTCGTGATGATGCCTGATCAGAACACCTGCCGGCCGCAATTCTTCAATCGGATCTATCAGCAGCTGGGCCCGGATCGGGTGTTGAGAGTATTCAACAAAATCATCCTGCGAAAGTGACTCGGGGCTAACCAGTGTAATCCGTTCTGAAAGCCCTATCTCCCCAATATCATGCAGCATAGCGGCAGTACGGATAATCTCCTGATCATCCTTAGCAAGCCCCATCTCGCCTGCAACCAGCACCGAGAGTTTTGCCACATTGGCTGCGTGTTGCCTGCTCCTGGCTCCGCGCATCTCAACCAGCGAACCAAACGAACTGATCAAACTCTGAAAGGCCTCTTTCTGCTGTTTAATGAAATTATGCAGTTCTTCATTCTTCTGGCGTATAGCGGCGGTCTGCTGCAGGACACGCTCTTTCAGGTTCTGATTCCAGTCTTGCAGTTCTTTGTTCTGCCTGCTGACCAGTTCTTGCAGCCGCTTGTTTTCATAGCTCAACGAGTAGCTTTCCACAGCAATGCGCACTGCCTGGAGCAGATCCGTATCATTCCAGGGTTTGCTCAGGTAACGGGAAATCCCCCCCTGGTTAACGGCATCAACGGCGTCACTTATGTCAGAATAACCGGTCAAGAGCATCCTGACCGATTCCGGCGCAAACTCACGGGATCGTTTCAGAAATTCTGCACCATTCATAGCTGGCATCCGCATATCAGAAAGAATCACCGCAACACCACGTAGCTGAGAAAGTAGTTGCAAAGCCTCTGTTCCAGATGCTGCCGTAACAATCCTGAAGGTTTCCCGCCGTAACAGGCGCTGAAGTGCCTGGAGGATATTGAGTTCATCATCAACCAGTAAGACCGTTGTCTCAATGCGGTCTACGCTGTCTGCCACAACCTCCATGGTCAGCCCCCCTCTTCCAGCAGAACCAGTATCAGCATTACGCCATCCGACTTCCCTTCCTGCAGGAATTTGGTCAGCACCCTGATCTGCTTTTCATTAACCGTAATAATGCAGTTCTCCTGCTTCGGGATATAGTGACGCAGTACTGCATCGTAAATGCCGTTCAATACAGAGGTAGCCGATTCACCCAGCGGAGCAACGGATAATCCCAGTATCAGCCTGGCACGTTCATTCATGCTGACAACTTCAGAGTTCCGGTCAATACCGATCAGCCCCACCGGCATCTGATCCAGCAGTGTATGATACGCAGAGATAGTAATAGTCTGATTATTCAGATTTTTTGTGTGCAGCAGATCAAGGCAGTCTATTGACTCGCTCAGAGCCTGTAGTTGTTCCTTTGAACGCCTGTTTGCGGCGTGAATCTCGATGGCCTCCTGTACTGATTGCAAAAGAAACTCCTCATCCCAGGGTTTTGGAATGAACTTGTAGATATTCCCCTCATTGGTGGCAGAAATAATGGCACTGGTGTCGGCAAAGCCTGACAGGACCATGCGCACCGTGTCTGGCCAACGGATTCGCACCGCCTTCAAAAATTCAACACCGTTCATTTCCGGCATGCGGTAGTCAGAAATGACCAATTGAAACGGTTCTGATGATTCAAGTAAAGTCAATCCATCACGACCGGATGTACAGCTGATCACCTGGTAGCCGGAACGCCTGAAAAATCGATGCAGGGCATTCAGAACAGACTGTTCGTCATCAACCAGCAGGATCCGGGTATCAGCTTTCATACATCCTCCTCTCCCTGATTAATCGGTAGACGCACCGTAAAGGTTGTTCCCCTTCCTAGCTCACTTTCAACGGTAATTGATCCGTTATGTTTCCTGATAATGTCATAGGTAATGGTGAGCCCCAGACCGGTTCCCTTGCCGACCGGCTTGGTAGTAAAGAACGGTTCAAAGATACGTTTAACAATTTCAGGGGAAATGCCGGATCCGGTATCTGCGATCTGAATCAGCACCTCGCTTTGTTCGTGCCATGTTTTTACTGTAATGGTGCCTGTTCCTGTGATTGACTGAGCTGCATTTACCAGCAGGTTGGTGACAACCTGATTAATCTGCTGACTGTTACAGTACACTGGTGGCAGATCTCCCAACTGCAGATCAAGTTGTGCAACGTACTTGAGTTCATTTTTTACGATATTGGTGGTACGGCGAATGCACTGGTTAAGATCAGACTCTCTCACCATGTTTTCATCAATCCGGGCAAAGTCTTTCAAATCAAGCACAATCTGCTTGACTCGGTTGGCCCCGTCCTGTGACTCCCGTACTAGAGAGCCTACATCATCACAGATAAAGGCAATGTCGAGCCGCTCACGCAAAACCCCTACATGCCCCTTCTGCTCAGGGGGACAAAAACGATCAAGCATCACTTCAAGCACCTGAATATACTGGGTCAAATTCTCAACGTACTCTTTAAGACTACCCAGGTTGCTCATAATGAACCCCATCGGGTTGTTTATCTCATGGGCTACGCCAGCTGCAAGCTGGCCGATACAGGCCATTTTATCCTGCTGGAGTAGAATACGATCCTTTTCAAGGCCGCGTAGCACTTCTTCCTGAAAGAGATCTCGCAGTTCCTGCAACTGTTCCCAGCAGGGCGGTTCCCCTGCAGATGTTGCGCCACATTTTTCAGAACTGTTCACAAGAGCAACCTCCATGGTTTCTGATTGAAAATGACACGATTCAATCACAGCCTGTGCGTACTCTGAGACAGATAAAACGGTTCGGCGGTCACAACACTTCGTCGCAAAACAGGACAAGCACTATATCTGCGGTACAATACTGTCGTGAGACATGGCCTTTTCTGCTTTGTCATTAAGAGATGACAAAATCATATCCAGCACTTCACGTTGGGCCGCTTCAAATTTATTCAATACAGCCAGACAACGACCGGAAGGACAGACCTTATGCAGAAATGCTGCATCATGACCTGAAAGCAGCACAATTCTGTTGCGTTCAACACCGGCCTGAATGGCATACTGCAACAACTTTTGCCCATCAAAAGGAGGCACTTCATAATCAATCAAAAGCAGGTCATACTTTTCTATTCTGAGCAGTAACAGGGCTTCCAGAGGATCTGCACAGGCAACCATACTGAGGCAGGGGTAGTACTCAGCCACATGTGACTTCAGTTGGCTATTGAAACGCCTGTCATCATCAATCAGCAGTATCTTCACCATGAGACTGCCCCTTTCGCAGGATAGAACGGTCTGCTGTCGTTATCAGCATGCCTCGGGAAAGAACAGGAAACAATTCGGAAAATAGCTGTCGGAGTACAACAGACACTGACAAAATGACCGTAAGAATGATCCTACAATAAAGGATTGCTGTCAGATGCAGCAGGAAGGAAGAGCAGGAGGGAATATTGAGGAGCCAGGATAGCTGCGCTTCAAGTAAGCTGATGATTGTTGGCGTATGCGATCAAGTCAACATCGTTATGAAAACCCAGTTTTGCGAAAAGACGGGCTTTATAGGTACTGACTGTCTTGATACTCAGTTCCAGGTCAAGCGCAATTGCCTTAAGGCTTTTGCCTGTTGCCAGGCTACGCAGGATCTGAAATTCGCGGTTAGAGAGTGTCGCATGGGAGGGGCGGCTGTTATCACCGCTGGCAAGGGCCTGGTTGATGAGACTAGTGGAAAGACTCTGACTCAGGTAGCGCTTACCTTTTAAAAGCTGACCCACCGCCAGTAACAACTCATCAGCAGCCTCCTTTTTGGTCAGATACCCCGAAGCTCCCAGCTTTAAGGAACGCAGGGCAAATTGTTCTTCAGGAAACATGGAGAGCATAAGCACCGGTAGTGTTGGCCAGTTCTCATGAATAATTGACAGCAACTCCAGCCCTCCAAGCTCCGGCATTGCTATATCAAGGACAACGAGGTCGTACCTATACTGTTTGAGCAGCCCCAAGGCGTCCTCTCCGGATCCGGCCTCATCGCAGCTCAGCAGCATGCCATCTTCCTGGAGTACGGAAAGAATACTCACCAGTCCTTTGCGCACCATGGCATGATCGTCAACGAGTAACAGCCGCTTCACAGACCTGCCTCCTCTACTTTTTCAGGCACCTGCGCCTCCACAATGGTTCCACCGCCAACCCGGGGACTGATACTGAAGCTACCTCCACAGCGGGCAACACGCTCTCTCATTCCCATCACTCCAAAAGCATTTGAGGCAGCGGTTTGTGCTTCTGAAACGCCCACCCCGTTGTCCCTGATCTGTAGCTGCAACCATCCATCCCGACGCCGCACTGTCAATAGCACCTTAGTTGCCTTGGAGTGGCGGAATACATTGGTGAGAGACTCCTGTGCCACACGGTACAGACAAGAGGCGACCTCTTGGGAAATAGGCTCTCCTGCCAACGTGCAGGAGGTCACGCACGTAATGTTGGTACGCTTTCGCACCTCTTGGGCTAAACTTTCCAATGCCGCTTCAAGGCCAAGTTCCTCCAGTACTTGAGGACGCATTGTCGAGATGATCCGTTGCACCGTGCCAATAGCTGCGTCAACCTGTTTTTTCAGATCACACAGGCGAGGCGTCAGGTCAATTACGTTGTCAGCGTGCAGCATGGCTGTTATTTCAAGATGCATAGCTGTTAAGGTTTGTCCCAGATCGTCATGAATATCACGGGCAATTGATCGGCGCTCATCCTCTCGTACTTTTTCAAGATGGGCGGAAAGCAGGGAAAGTCGACGATTTGACTCCTGGAGCCGGCGGCCCTGGGCCTCCATTTCCGAGGTATGCTGATGGAGGCTGGTTTCCAGTTGTTGGTTGGTATCCGAAAGCAGCTGAACCTGGTCATTCCGTAGTACGACCTGCTGGTATTCGTCAATCAGCTCACGAATGATCGTCAACAGTTCCTGAGAATCCCACGGCTTTGTCAGGTAGCGGTGAACCCGTCCGGCATTGATGGCTGCCAGCAGCAGGTCACTATCCGCATATGCCGAAAGGATCATCCTACGGGTATTCGGAGCCAGCTCGGCAACCTTACCGAGAAACATCTCTCCGGTCATGCCGGGCATACGAAAATCTGAAATTACCACATGAAACGGCCCGTTTTGTTGCAACTCCTGCAAGCCCACCTGGCCATGCAGAGCGGTTTTCACCTCAAACCGGTAACGCCGCATAAAACGGGTCACGGCAGCCAGTACCCCCGGATCATCATCAACAAACAACAGACGGGGACGGGTAACTATGGCGGATGGTGGCAGGCTGTCTATCATGGCAGTTTTACATCCACCTGTCTTCAGTCAAACCACCCCCTTACGGCTGTTCAAACTGCCGCCTGATTTCTTCCATACGCCGCCGGTTTTTACCCAGATCCCAATAGCCCAGGCGTGCAGCCGAACGGAGATGGATCACTGCCAGCTCCCGATCCAGCAGAAACACGCCGTCATCCACAAATCCCAGCAGGGTTCTGAATTCAACCTTGATCAGATCCTGATCAACGGCAATCACAGTGGTATCTGAGCGTTCCAGCAACAGAGCATGCAGGCGTCTCAAGGCCTGGTCAGGGTCCCCCTTGATTGAAAACGGAGCGATCCGGTGGCTGTCTTTTGCCTGGCTGCAGACACAGTTGGGTGATGCCGGACAGGGAGGCAGTTCTGCACCGTATGCAGAGGTAATAATCATGGCGGATACCAGTGCAAGCAACCGGTTCATTGACACGGCATGTGCGCTGAGCAGCCTCATCTCCTGAGACCCGTCCAGCAGTTATTGCTTCTGTTGATGGGCTTTTCTGCCATGCACCCGTTCATAGGCCCGACAGAAGGGACAGATATCCTGCTCAATCCCCTTCACCAACCTGAAGGCAAGCCCCTGCTGCTGCTTGCGGGCATGACGGCAGACCGGACACAGCTCGCAGACACGGGCCAACTTCAGATCCAGTGCGGTAGCACCTGCGGTACGGATCAACGCCTCGATCTTTTTGCCTGTGGCAGACACGGCCACTTACCCCAACCCCAGCTTAACGGCATAGCGCACCAGCTCGGCCGTGGTATGGATATGCAGCTTGTGCATGATATTGGTACGATGGTTATCCACGGTCTTGTTGCTGATACCCAGCAATTCACCGATCATGCGGCTGTTCATCCCGCTGGCCACCAGCCTGACCACCTCACGCTCCCGCTCCGTTAATGCCGTTGAGGAGGTCACGGGTTCATGTTCTTTCAGCAGGGTACTGCCATCTGCCACCTTCCGCAGGATCACCAGCAGCTGCTCAAAGGCAAACTCCTTGTTGACGTAGCCGTTTACCCCGAAACACCTGGCCCGCTCCAGCATCAGCGGATCATCGTGGGCAGTCAGAATAATCACCGGCGTGGTATCACCTTCGCGCCGCAGGGTTGCCACGACTGAAAGCCCATCCAGGCCGGGCATTGAGATATCCAGAACCGCAACGGTTGGCCGCAGTTGCCGGATCAGCTCCAGGGCCTCATCACCCCGGCTGCATGCGCCAACCAGCTCACAATCTTCTGTCATGGCGATCAGGGAGCATAACCCCTGACGAAACATGGCATGATCATCAGCAATGACCAATCGGATCAATGACATGGCAACTCCATAAAAATTCGTATCCCCTGCCCGGCAGGAGATTTAATCACCAGAGCGCCTCCGGCAAGGGCGGCCCGGAAAAGCTCGAGCTGGCATTGATCACTGACATTAGCGGAATCACCGGCCGGCTGCAACAAGTCGATCCGGACGGATACAACCTTCAGCCGTTCCGGCAGGCACTCCTGCTAGCGTAAAAACGGGACAGCGTAAAATAAGGCAGCAGGTCAAGCCGGCTGTTAACAGGCCGTACAGGACACACCGAAGAGATCGGTCAGTTGCAGTTCTTCCAGCAGCTCACACAAACGTTTGTCTCCTGCCAGCAGGGTCAGTTTGACTTTTTCACGATTGACCAGTTTCATCAGATAGCCGATTACTGCCGACGGCAACGCAAAAGAATCCTCAATCCGCAGGGTAATGGCCGTTACTCCGCCATCATGCAGCTTTTGCAAGGCCTCACGCACGGAAATGCTGTCATTAATGGTCTTGATCGTGCCACTGACAACCAGTTCATGACTTCCAACGGTCCTGATCTCCATAACCAGCTCCTTTAGGTCAGCGTATTTTCACCTTCGAACATCTGCATCAGCAGCAGCCGGTTTCCGGCCGGATTGTACCTGACCAGATCAACCGAACGTTGCATTATCATGAATCCCCGCCCCGCAGTTGCCGTGGCAACCGGCTTCCGGTCAGGCCGCTGCGGCACCTCAAAACCGGGACCGGGGTCCGCCACCTCGACCCACACCTGCAAACGGCCCATCCGTGGCACAAGTATCAGCTCCAGGCTGATTTCCACCCCTTGCTCCGGTGCTGCCGCCATCACCAGTTCATCGTACGCATCATCCTGCATCAGACGTTGCTTGTCCGCCCCAAGACGCAGAAAACCATGTTCAAAGGCATTCAATAGCGCCTCACTCAACGCCAGTTCCAGGTTGTCCAGGCGCTCACCGGCAGCCCCTGCTGCTTGCAGCTGCTGACTTGCCTGACTTTGCAGGTAAGAGAGGCCGGCCAGGGTCGGTGGTGCTGTAAAGCAATAGCGCTGTCCTTCGGTAGCCACGGCAGTCAGCCTGACGATCGTGATATCGTCATCGTTCTGGCTGTCATCGCTCTGAGAACGATACTGGGCAAACAGTTCACGGGTGGTGGCAGTGCCGAGCAGATCCGTGCTCAGACGCTCACGATACGCCCCGCCTTCCCGGGTCGACGCATCACCCAGCCCATCGGTTGCAAGCAGGATATCGCTGACCCCCTCCAGGTCGATCCGCTGCAGTTGCAGTGGCGGCAGAAAAGCGGAAACCGGCGGGTTTGCCCCCCGTATCCGTTCAACCCTGCCGTTACGCGCCAGCAGCAGAGCCGGCATGCCGCAGCTGGCAAGCTGCACTGATTTCCGCTGTGGGTCCAGCTCAAGCACCAGCCCGCTGAACACCTCATCTTCCAGCAGATTCTGGGCGGCAAAGCTCATCACGCTGGTGGCCAGGGCCGCGAATTCAGGCTCCCCGCGGCTGTAGCCCTGTACCGCATAGTTGAAGAACGCAGTGGCCAGCATGGAGGTAACCGAGGCGGACAGACCATGGCCCATGGCATCTGCCAGAAACAGCAACAGGGTATTGTCGCTCGTCCTGACAACCGAATAGCTGTCACCCGACATGATATCACGGGGTTGCTGCACCAGATCAACCAGCCAGCCACCCTGCTCAGCATGCTGGAGATACTGTGTCTCAAGCAGGTTGCTGACAATATGACGTTCCTTGGCCTGCGCCAGTTCCTGCTGCAGGGAGTGGTAGCGGTTGCGGTACTGCAGCAGTTCCACCTCCTGCTGCCGGGCCTGCTCAGCCACCCTTTCCAGATACAGCTCTCTGGTAACAGCAAACAGCGCCCGTTGCAAGGCATCGACCCGCAACGGTTTTGCCAGAAACTTGGAGACCCCCAGATTGATCGCCTCAACCAGATGGACATGCTCCAGCGAAGCGGTCATCAACAGTACCGGCGTCTTCTGGTTGCTTTTGCGAATCTCCCTGAGCATATCGATGCCATCCATGATCGGCATCATCAGGTCACTGACAATCAGGTCAGGCTGTTGCTGATGAAACTGCCGCAACCCCTCAGCCCCGTTCGGGGCGCTGTAAACATGACCAAAGAGCGGCTCCAGCATTTTACGGATGAGGGCTGCCCCAACCGGATCATCCTCCACACAAAGCACGGCAAGATCACTGGTGTAGGATTTCAATAACGGATCAATCATCGTGTCTGTTCACCCCTGAACCTTCTTTCCAACCGCAGGGCATGGCCCGCACAGTAGAGCGTGCCCGCCAGAAACAGTGGCAGTGCACTCCACACCGGATACAACCAGGCGCCTCAGAAACATGATGCTGCCGGTCCTGCCGCAATGGGCCGGCAACGAGGAGAAATGAATACGACGGAAGAGGTAAACGCGCAATCTAAAACAGACAGATCATGATCACGCTGATAACAGCTTTATCTACAAGGTGATCCACCCATGCCGGGTTGCATCCTGTATCCAGGACAGAGGGGATAGTTCAGCAGCAGCTGCTGCTTGGTCACGCCTGGGCAGGCGCTGTCTCCAACCTGAACTTCTGTACCATGCTGGAGAGCTTATCCACCTGACGCTCGAGCCCCTGGGCTGCTTCAGATGAGTGTGCCGCACTGTCGGCGTTCTTCTGGGTGACCTGGTTGATCTGGGCAACAGCCTGATTGATCTGGTCAATGCCGTCAGCCTGTTCTGCCGTAGCTCTGGAGATCTCGTCGGTCAGCAGACTGATGGTCCTGGCCCCTTCTACGGCACCGCGCAGCTGCCGGTTGATATCCCGTGAAAGCTCTTCACCGTTGCGGGAAAGCTGCAGCGAGGTACGGGTCATCTGTTCGGTCCGCTTGGCTGCATCGGCAGAACGGCTGGCCAGGCTGTGAATCTCGTCGGTCAACAGCTTGAAGTCGTTACCGGCCCCCTCCACATGGGCGGCCTCAATGGCGGCATTCACCCCCAGCAGGTTTGAGAACATGGCCACATCTTCCAGATCATCGATCAGCAACTGGAAGTCATCCCGCAGCTTGTCAGCCTCTTCACCATCGCCCAATGCGACCTGTTTGCTGAACTGTTTCATCCCCTTTGCCGTTTCGGTACAGCGCTGTCCCAGTTTCCTGATCTCGTGGGCAACCACGCCGAATCCGCCTGCCGAGGTCCTGATCCTGATCGCCTTGTCCATGGCGCTGGTGGAAAGGGTGCCGGTCTCCTTGGCAATCCCGTCGATCTCATTGACAATAGCGGTGGTATTTTCCGCGGCCTCACGCACCTTGACCATCGCCCCCAGCATCTGCTCCATTGACTCCTGGGCCTGTTCCATGGTCTGGGCTGCCTCGTGAACCTTTTCCCTGGCCTCGCTGGTCTTGCTGGTACTGGTTGCCGCACCGACGGCAATCCGTTCCAGGTTGCTGGATGTCTCAGCCAGCTGATTACTCTGCTCTGCAGCGCCATCAGACACGACCGCATTGCCTTCACTGATCTGCTGGCCCGCCTCTGAAACCAGCTCCACGGTTTCCGCCACCTGCGAGATGGCGCTGTGCAGCGCCTCTGCGGTGGTGTTCATGGCCTTACGGATTACGGCATGATCGCCGTGGTAGCGGCCCCGCATCCTGGCGCTCAGGTCATAGCCGGCCAACCGGCCCAGTACACTGCTGGCCTCGCTAACCGGGTCAAGCACCGCATCCAGCGTGCCGTTCATCCCCTGAATCAGTTCTTTCCAGATGCCGTCGTAATCCCAGTCATTGCCACGGGTCTTCAGGTTCCCCTCACGCACCGAATCGGTCAGGTTGGTGGTCTCTTTGTGCATGCCGTACAGGATGGCCAGCAGGGTGTTGATGTTCTGCTTGATGGTATTGTACTCCCCCTGATAGTCATCAATCACAAAGGCAGGAATCCGCCCGTGGGCAATCTCGTCCAGGGCGTGGCCGGCTAACCGCATCGGCGCAATCAGCGCGTCCAGCATGCCATTCACCAGATGCAAAAGTTCAGCATCCTGGGTCGTGTGCCCGGTGGTATCGCAGCGTTGGTCAAGCCTGCCTGCCACCATTGCTTCTGCAACGGCATGGATGGCGTTATAGACGGTCAGTTGGTGGTCACTCATGGCTGGTCTCCTGCCTGATTAGATACTGGCGACAGATGCAATTCATTATAGACGGCCGCTACCGCACGCGGTACGGCAGCAGCAACTTCCGGGGTCATGGCTGCCCCCAGTTGATCAAAGCAACAGCCCTCAACCCCCACCAGCAGGATCCGTCGGGGCATCCGCTCGGGGTACAGGGTCCGGCCGATGGCCAGCGTATCTTTCAGGCCGATGCCGTGGGCAGAGATAGCACTGCCCCCCTCTAACGCCGGCAGTTCATCCCAGGGCCAGAGCCGCACCGTGCCGATGGGGCTCCCAAGCTGGACCGCATCAACCACCATCATCAGCTCTTCCTGCCCGCTCAGCAGTTCCAGCAGGGCGATACCGCCGACACCGCAGTACTCCAGCCGGACCGTTTCCGGCAGTCCTTGTTCGGTCAGCCGGGTAAAAACAGCATGCCCCACGGCGTCATCAGCCACCAGTTCATTACCGATACAGACCACCAGGGCCCGGGTGGCTGTCACTGGCTGCAGGTGGTTATTCTGCATACCTGACCGGTGGTAATGATCTCTGACTTGACCGGCCGGTGCAGCAGCTCGTTGACCATACCGTCAAAGTAGGCATGAAACAGCTTGCAGACGGCGCTGCCAGTCTCGATGGAACGTAAGGCGCAGACATCACGCAGGGCGCAATGTTCAAAGGTGATCTCTGACGAGGTCTCGCTGGTGGCGCTGGCGGTCATCTGAAAACCGGCCTGCATCCGTTTGGCAAGCAGATCAAGCACCGACGCAAGTGTTGGCTGGTGCAGATTAAGCGGCAGCTTGCGGGCAATGGAGCGACCGGCAATCCTGCCCACCGGTGCCGTGGCGCCACCCATGATGTTGTCAATGGTGTTGGCAAAGCTCTCAATCAGAAAGGCCACCTCGGTAAAGGCCTTCTGGTGGTCTTCAGGGGTCATCTGCAGGGCGTTATCGTTGGTCATAGGAATTTCCCCATCCGCTTGCTGAACTCAAGGTCGCGGTAGAAGTTCTTTACCTGGTGATAGTTGGCATGGGTGATGGCACCGGATGGGCAGATAAAGGCACAGGAGAGACAGGCGATGCAGTCCTCTGCATGCCCCACCGTACAAAGCCGTTTCTCTTCATCAAAAGTGAACACCTTGGTGGGGCAGATATCAACGCACATCTCGCACCCCCGGCAGGCCTGCTCATGTACCGTGATTTCAACCGTAGAGCCTGTCGACATGGCTACCTCCTGATGGTCTTGACGGTCCGGCCGCCACGGTTGATGCTGATCTCCATCGGCATGGCCCCCACGGCATGGGTGGCGCAGGAGAGACAGGGGTCATAACAGCGGATGCTGAACTCAACAGCATTTAACAGGGCCTGGTCATCCGGCTTGCCGATAACGTGGGACGTTGCTGCGTGCTCAATTGAGCGATTGATGATGGCGTAGTTCTGCTGGGTGGCAACAATCAGGTTGGCTGCCCTGACAATGCCGTCTTCATCAATCTCATAGTCATGGATCAGGGTGCCGCGGGGTGCCTCGGAATGGCCGACTCCGCGTCCTCCCTTGAACTTGACCGGCACCCGCGTCTCGCCGTTCACCGCCGGGTCACGCAGGATATCGTCTGCCCGTTCAATGGCCCAGATCATCTCGACCAGCTTGGCATAGGCCTGGAACAGGGTAATGTGGCAGGGATAACCGCCCAGACTGAGCATCTCCTCCATTTCCCGGTTGGCCCACTCAGTGTTAAACTGCTGCATGGCGTTGATTCTTGCCAGGGGACCAACCCGGTAGTCATGCAGCAGGCCATCCTTCTTGAAGCTGACCCGCTTCATGTAGGAGAAGTCAACCACCGACTCAACCATGTACTTGTCGTAATCCTGCACCGGGAACTCAACCTGGGTACTGCCGTTTTCATCAACCGCACGGAGATTGCCCTGAATCAGCGAGACCCGGTTGTCCAGCACCGTGCCCACACTCCAGGACGGGGCAACCCAGTCAGTCAGCATGGCCGGATGTTTTTCCAGCATGCTTACCACCAGCTGCTTGACCACCGGCGCCAGTTCTCTGGCAAGCTGCTTGCCTTCATCAACCAGGCTCTGCAGCATTGCACGCTTCTCACTGTCCAGCACAAAGGTAATACCGCCGGCCACCGAGGTGACCGGATGGGTGCCGCGTCCCCCGACAATCTCATTCAGGCGTTGCCCGACGGTCCTGATCCGCAGCGCCTTTTTTGCCACCTCAGGGTTGGCCTGCACAATCCCCACCACATTCCGGATGGCCGGATCGGCATCCAGCCCCAGCACCAGGTCAGGCCCCTGCAACACAAACAGGGACAGGGCATGGGAGTGGATGATATGCCCCATGTACATCAGTTCCCGCAGCAGCATGGCAGCCGGCGGGGCCACCACGCCACAGGCATGGTCAAGGGCGTTGGAGGCGGCAATATGGTGGGCCGTAGGGCAGACTCCGCAGATCCGGGCCGTGATGTGGGGCATCCGGTTGGCCTCCATCCCCACCAGGATCTTCTCAAAACCGCGCAGCTCGTTCACCACCAGTCCGGCATTATCAAGAGACCCATCCTCAGCCAGATTGACAAAGACCTTGGCATGCCCTTCGATACGGGTCACCGGATCAATCCGGATGGTTCTGGAATTGGGTGTTTCAGTTTGGGCAGACATGACCGTGCCTCCTAGCCGTGTGCGGCTTCATAATCTTCATTGGCCTCGTGAATCCACTTATTGATCAGGAAGGTTGGCTTCTCACTGATCATGGAACTGGCCATGGTGTAGGAATAGTGGGACTTTGAGCTCTTCTCGATCTCCTTGATGATATCCTCTCTGGGGATCTTGGTCAGCCGCGCCATCCGCTCTGCAATCTCGGTGCGGATATCACGGTTGGGCTCGCTCAGGATCTGCATGGTGGCACCGGCACAACCGGTACAGGGGATGCCGTTGGTTGGACAGGGGGAAAGGCAGCGGTCTATGGTGGCCGACCCCATACAGATGTAGCCCTGTGAAAGAAAGCAGAGTTCCGGGTCAGGGATACCATCGGTATGCTGTTTGATGGTGTCCAGATCACTCTTTTTCATCTGGCGCTTGCACTTGGCGCAGACCGATTCCTTGGTGGCCTTGGGCTGCCGCCCTTCCAGCAGCGAGACCAGGGCATCAAAGATATAGGTGGGATGGGGGGGACAGCCGGCCAGGTACAGATCAACCTCGATCACCTTGTCAATCGGGGTTACCGACACCTCCAGCGGCGAGATCTCACGGCTGGGCAGACTGCTGGTGCTGGTGGTCTTGTTCTGCAGGTAGACCGCATCAGCAATCTCTTCACGGGTATGCACGTTGCCAGCCCCGGCCGGGCCGCCAAATACGGCGCATGAGCCCCAGGCGATGATCAGATCGCAGCTTTTGCGCATCTCAATGGCGGCATGGCGGTCATGCTCATTGCGGATGGCGCCGGACACCAGACCGATCTTGGCGGGCGGGTAGTCCTTGACATCTGTCAGCACCGGGCAGCGCTGAATCTTGACTGACTCCAGCACCGACAGGATTTTTTCGTGCAGGTCAACAATGGCGATATGACAGCCGGAACAGTCGGACAGCCACTCGGTGTTGATGGTTACCAGTTCGGCACTCATGCGGCACCCCCTGCCCTGCGGATGGTCAACTTCTTCATGCAGGCATTCTCACCGGCATGAATGATTTCCAGCGCAGAATCAGCCCCCATGATGGTCTGCAGGGCACCGGCAAAGAAACCGTTCATCATGGTGCAAAGCGACCCCTTCTGGCAGTGACCGAACCGGAACAGGGACTGGCGGATCATGCAGTCACGGAAGACAAGACTGACTTCCTGCCCCTCGTCTGTCTGCTGTACCAGGGTGGGCTGATCATGCATTTTGAAGGTCTCGAACAGCCAGAGGAAGCCGTTTTTGACCAGCACGTCACGGGTTGCCTGCAGAGCCTGTTCAAGGTCTTTGGTTTTGGGGATGCTGCTGGAGAGGTTTTTACCCAGATTTTTTCCTGCCAGGTAGGAAATACTGTTGGCAGACTCGCCAATTGCCTCCTCCATACCGCTGGCAATGGCCCCCAGAAAGACCATGGTCTCCTGCAGGGCAAAACGGGGATCGGAAAGAGCTGTTGCGGGCGTGGTCTCTGACATGTTCAGGCGGCCTCCCATCTTCGGTGAATGGATTTGGTCTGAAATCAGCAAAATGCTTCGTATACAGAATGATGCACCGCTTGTAACAGATTTTTGTCCAATTGCAATAGGGAGATTCACCTAGCCCGTCACTATTTTTCCTGTGCCTGAAGAGATCCTGAAAAAATAAGCAGATCCTCCCTAAAACTCCGCTACCTTAAGGTTCGAGATCAGTTTCAACTTCATCACTAACTTTTACAGAGTGGGAGATTTGGTCAGATGAGCGTCAAACTCGGCAGCAATTCCAATCGCTGCACTGCCGGCATGGTGGCGGTTGACCCGAACAGGCAATCAACCTTCAAGCACCGCTTCTGTACCCGGAGTTATCATCCTTTTACCAGTCGCCTGCTTAAACAGGACAAACTGTTCCTCCAGCTGGGTCAGCAACTCGGGCTGTTCCGTCAGCTGCAGCTCCCGGGCAGCCGTTTCTAGCTCGGCTGCCGCCAGGGACAGGGCAGCAGCCCCCACATTGCCGGCCGAGCCTTTGAGGGCATGCGCCTTGGCCCGTACCTGTTCGGCATCATCTGCTTTGGCCGCCTGCCGCAACTGGGCCATATGTTCATCGGCGCTCTCAAAAAACATGACCACAAACTTCTGTATCAGCACCTCATTTCCGCCCAGCCTGGTCAACAGGGCCTGACGGTCGAAGACGGGGGGGCGTTCCTGTTCCTGTTCCGGCATGGTTTCAGGTGGTTCAACAACCTGCAGCGTCTCCTGTTCTAAGCGGCCAAACACCATCTGCGCAATCACCCTGCAGAGATCATCCTCTTTGATCGGCTTGGCGATGTAGCCATCCAGACCTGCTGCCAGACAACGATCCCGGTCCCCCTGCAGGGCATAAGCGGTCATGGCGATAACCGGCACCGGCTGCAGTCCCTGGGACAGTTCAAAGGAACGAATCTCGTTTGTGGCTTCAAAGCCGTCCATAACCGGCATCTGAATATCCATAAAGACCAGATCAAAGTGCTCTTTGCGGGCAGCCTCAACCGCCTCCAGCCCGTTCGCTGCCAGGACGACCCGATGCCCCAGTTTTTCAAGGATGATCCGGGCCAGCTCACGGTTGATTTCAACATCATCAACCAACAGAATTGAACAGCTGCCCTGCGCCTCCCTGACCTGATGACTGGTTACCGGGCTGTTACCGGGCTGTTCCTTGCCATGCATGATCGCCTTGATCGCCTCATACAGCTCACTGTGAATAACCGGCTTGGTCAGATAACCGTTTACCTTCAGCTCACGGCAACGCCGGGCATCGCCCCGTTTTCCGGCGCTGGGCAACAGCACCAGTTTCAGTTCATCGTAGCGCCGGTCACTCCTGATCTGCTCCATCAGCCCCCAACCGTCACAGCCGGGCATCTGGAGATCGGTCAACAACAATTGGACAGGTCGTCCAGGCTGGGCGTACTCCAGCAGCGACAACGCCTCTGCAGCACTAGCCGCGGTGAGTACATCCATCCCCCAGCGGGTCAGAAACTGCTCCAGTAACTGGCAATTGAGGGCAATATCATCCACCACCAGCGCCAGATAACCGGACAAGGTGCCGGACTGCTGTGCCTCATGCTGCGGCTGTTCCTGCACCCTGCAGCGCAGGGTAAACCAGAAGGTGCTGCCCTGCCCTGTTACACTTTCCACCCCGATCTCGCCCCCCAGCAACTGCACCAGACGGCTGCTGATGGCCAGTCCCAAACCGGTGCCGCCATACTTTTTGGTTGTTGAGAGATCAGCCTGCTCAAAGGGGGCAAAAATCCGCTGTTGCTGTTCAGGACTGATACCGATCCCCTTGTCCCGTACTTCAAAGCGTAGCAGCAGCTCCTTGTCGGACAGTTCCTGTTGTTTTGACACCAGCAGTTCAACCTCGCCCTGATCGGCAAACTTGACCGCATTGCCGACAAGATTAAGCACTATCTGCCGTAGCCGCCCCGGGTCACCGATCAGGGTATCAGGCAGGTCCTGATCCACCATGAAAACCAGCTCCAGCCCCTTCTGACCGGCCCGCGCCGACAGTGTCCGCAGGCTCTGGCCCAGCATGCTGCGCAACATGAACGGGATTGCCTCGGTCTCAAGCCTGCCGACCTCGATCTTTGAGAAATCAAGGATGTCGTTGATGATATTCATCAGATTTTCTGCCGAGATCTTGACCGAGCGTAGATAGTCAAACTGCTGCGGGTTCAGCTCCGTGTCCATCAAGAGCTCAGTCATCCCCAGAATGCCGTTCATCGGCGTCCTGATCTCATGGCTCATATTTGCCAGAAACTCGCTCTTGGCCTGACTGCTGGCCTCAGCCTGTTCCTTGGCAATCCGCATCTCTTCACCGGACTGCGTCAGTTGCACGTTGACAGCCGCCAGCTGTCGCGCCAGCAGGATACCGCTCCCCATAACCAACAGCACAATGACACCGCCAAGCCCCATCTGCAGGTTTTTATAAAGTTCCCGACGGGCCGACAGCTCTTTGTTCAGACTGGTGATCCGGTTATTGCTTTCATAGTAGAGCCGGTTTGCATTTTCGTTCAGACGGACAAAGAGTGAGGGGAGATGCTTGTAGAACATATTCAGTTCATCTTCAAGGCTCAACAGACGTGCGGCATTGCGGGCTTCACGCGCCTGTTCGCGCCTGGCAAGCAGCAAGGCCAATTCATCAGCCTTGAGCCTGACCTTGTCCAGCTGCGGCCCTATTTCGATCAGCTCCAGCAGGTTGTGGGGATCACCGGAGTGAGGGGTATAGGTAACCTGTTCGTTCAGGACATCTACCCCCTCAATATTCAGGTCAATGGTTCGCTCAACCCGGCCTCCGTCCTTGAGCACCAGCAGGTCATGTTCAAGTTTCAGGCTTTTTTCCCTGATACCGGACCGCAGGCGGCCCTGTTCCACCATGCTGACTGAGGCCATCATCCGGTTGAAATCAAGCTCCATCCCCTTGATGTCATCAACCAGCACGGCGCCGATGAACAACCGGGTCCGCTCATTCCGTCCACGCTGTTCCAGCTCTTCCATCAGACTGCCGATGACAAAGTTAACTGTAGCCAGCGCTACAAAGCCGATCACAAACAGCCCCAACAGCAAAAACAGCAGGCGGGAGGCCCGTGCAGCCCCTGACGTTGCCTGCATCAGCTGCCTGAATTGCGTTGTGATTGATTTCATAACGTCTTATTGCCCTGATTTGGCAGTGGTAATAAAACCATAGCGGCGGAAGACCGCCTGTCCCTGCGGACCTGCGGCAAATGCCATGAATTTGCGTGCCATAACCGGATTCTTTGAGAAGGTCAACAGGGTCAACTGTAACTCTTGAGGTGGGGCAACTGTTGGCGGCAGATCCAGCACATCAACGGAAGCGGCATTATCCGGAAAGTATCCGGTGGCACGCCAGCTCATGGTTATGTCAGCACCCCCCCGGCGCATGGCTGCCATGATCGAACGGGAGTCCGGCAACATCTGCACCACCTTGGCTGCAACTTTGGGATAGAGCCCCGTCTGTGTCAAAATACGTCGCGCCTCAACACCGACGCTGCCGCTTTCACTGCTGCCCAGCACCACGCTCAGATCCTTGCGCAGCAACTCTTTCAGATCCGGCTTGACCTTCTTGGGATTGCCTTTCTGAACCATTAATGCCATCTGATTAAAACCCAGTCCGCGATACTCACCAAGCAGCCCCTCCGGCAGATGCCTGGTCCGGAAAACCGGTTCACCCGGAAGATACAGGTCTCCCTGCTGACTCTTTTTTGCACTTTGGTATAGATCTTCCGATCCTCCCTGGGCAATGGTAATGCTGACCTTTTCCTGTTTCTCAAACAGGCGTGCAATGTCGGTAATCGGACGCACCATGGTGATGCCGCAATAGATCAACAGGCTGTTCCCTGACGGGGCGGCAAAGACCATCGCAGGCGTAAGCAGCAGCGTAAACAGCAGCAATGACACGGAACGGAGACGGCAGGTTCGGATCGGCATACAGACCTCCGGGATCTAGGTAATGGTAAGCAATTCAAGGAACGGATCAGTCTCATCCTGCTGATCCTTCAGCCGGTCACGGATCTCCACAAACTGTGGCAGGTTATCCAGAAAGAGCTTCAGCAGTCGGGGTTCAAAGAATGTACCCCTGCCCTCTTCCATGATGACCAGGATTTTCTCAATCGGGAAGGCCTTCTTGTAAGGGCGGTCAGAGGCAAGCGCATCAAAGATGTCGCTGATCATCACAATCCGCGCAAAGATATGGATTGCCTCACCCTGCAAGCCACACGGATAACCGCTGCCATCCCATTTTTCATGATGCTGCAGCGCCACAATCCGGCCTGCTTCCAGAGAATGATAACGTTCACCTTCCGACAGGATCCTCCCGCCGATGGTGGTATGCAGCTTCATGATCTGCATCTCGGTATCATCCAGCTTACCCGGTTTGAGCAGTATCCGGTCCGGTATGCCGATCTTGCCCACATCGTGCAGCGGCGAAGCGAAGCGGAGCAGTTCTGCCTGTTCATCCGGAAGCCCGGCCAAGAGCGCCAGATTTTTTGACATCTCGCTGATACGACGGGTATGCATGCCGGTTTCCATATCCCGAAATTCAGCAGCACGTCCCAGACGCAGGCAGATCTCGTATTCAGCTTCCTGGGACAGCGACAGGGCCTCTTGCAAGGCAGCAGTTTTTTCAGCTACCTTCTGCTCAAGCACCACATTCATGTTGCTGATCAGATCCTGGTAGCGTTTGTTGCGGACATGGTTCATCACCCGCAGTCGCATTTCCTCGGGGTTGTACGGCTTTGCAAGAAAATCGTTGGCCCCCAATCCCAGGACCCTGGTCACTTCCTGCGGATCGGCGGTAACCACAATGACCGGTATTTTCATCAATCTGAAGTTGAGCTTGATTCGCTGCAGGGCCTCAAAACCGTCCATGACCGGCATCTGCAGGTCAAGCAGCACAATATCGATACCCGGTGTCGCCTCCAGCAGATCGAGGGCTTCCTGGCCGTTCAAGGCAGTATAGATGGTGGCTGAAACCCCTTCCAGCATGGTCTGAATCATCTGCAGGTTAAAGTTGTCATCATCAACAGCCAGAATCTTTATATCGTCAAACATCGTCTCCTCCTGCCTCTGTCAAGCCGGATAGCCGCTGCCACGTTTCAATCACTGCCGGTATCCTGCAAACCGCCACCTATTTTACACGATCCGCACCTTATTACCACTCGCCACAACAGGCGACAATGGGGTGATTACCCTAGAGACGGCTTGGCGGGGCCGGAAGACGTTACAAATCTTTACCCAACCAGCTGTTCACTTAACGAAGAGCAGGGTTCCTCCACCCGATACGTTCAAGTAACAGGTTCACTATCCACGCCGGATCAAAGGAGGCCCGCCATGAGCAGCATCAGCAGTATCAGCAGCAGCGTGAGCAGCATGTTCAGTATTGAGCAGCAAAAGAGAAAGCAGGATCTTTTTACCAAAGTTGACAGTGACGGCAACGGCGGCATTTCTCAGACCGAGTTAACGGCTCTGACAGACAAGATCGCTCAGGACAGCGGCAAAACACTGGATGCCTCATCACTGCTTTCCCAGTATGACAGCAACAGTGATGGTTCTCTCAACAGCGATGAGATGGACAGCCTGATGGAAAGCATCAAGCCGAAGCATGAGCGTGACGCCATGCTAAGCAGTGACGAAGAGTCCAGCAGTCAGACCAGCGGCCTTGACACCAGTTCGCTGGCCTCGTATCTGTCAAACTCCGGCCAGGATCTGGTTGCAAGCCTGATCAGCATGCTGCAACAGATGCAAAGCTCATCATCCGCTGACGAAGACAGCTCAAGCGGCAGCAGTTCGGCCATAGGCAGCAAACAGGGGCCACCTCCGCCGCCACCAAGTCCGGAAGAGATGTTCAAGAAGGTGGATAGCGACAGTAGCGGCGCCGTTTCCTCTGATGAACTGCAGACCATGCTGGACAAAATGGCGGAAATGACCGGTCAGTCACAGGATGCTTCTGCTCTCATTACCCAGTATGACAGCGACAGTGACGGTTCTCTCAACAGCGCTGAGATGGACAGCATGATGAAAAGCATGGGACCGCCACCACCGCCGCCACAGATGGCCCAGTCAGACAGCAGCTCTGACCAGGACAGCAGTTCCCAGCAGGATGCCCTGGCCTCGTTCCTCCAGAATGCCGACCAGAACAGCCTTGCCACCCTGCTGAAAATGCTGAAGAGCAGTGCCAGCTCAAGCAGCAGTTCACAATCGGTGAACGTACTGTCCTGACCTGGTAGCCACGCTGTTCTTTACCATTCGTGCACATCTCTTTACCACCAGGACAGGTCCAATTTTGTTAGACTTTTAATAACATTGTCTAACATCACCTACTCTGAGAGGAAAGGAGCAGCACCATGGTAATGCGGCTGTTGTCAGCACTACTGTTAGCAGGATTACTACTGGGAGGTTCAACCGTACAGGCAGAGGAATGCCCCGAGGCACTGTTGCCACCACCTCCACCGCCACCTGATTGCCGGCCTCATCCTCCCTTGCCGGGCCCCGGGCATCACAGGATGAGGGGGTTGCCGCAATTGACCAGCGAGCAGCAGGCGCAACTGGACCAGTTACTTAAAAAAGAACGGGACCACACTGCGGGGATTATGCAGAAAATGGAAGAAAACCGGCATACCTTGCAGCAGGCAGCAGACCGGGAGCCGTTTGATGAGGCCGCAATTACGGCACTGGCAAAGCTTCAGTCAGAACTGCAGACAGAACTGCTGGTCTCGCATATCCGTACCCAGGTACGCATCAGGTCTCTCTTCCCAGCACCACGTAATCAGTAGCAGCACTTCCCATGATGCAAGGGCAGGATTCTCCTGCCCTTGCCCTTCCCGCAGCGCTCCTTCCGGAAAAATCAGGCTTGCATGCTTGACAGCTTACGGCTAAAGGATAAGCTAAGAGCAATCAGAGACTGCAAGAAGGAGCTTCCCATGTTCGACGGATCAAATCTTGGCAGGAATACCATTGCCATGGTTCTGGCAGGCGGCAAAGGAGAACGGCTGATGCCTTTGACCCTGCGCCGCGCCAAGCCCAGCGTCACCTTTGGCGGCAAGTACAAGATCATTGACTTTGTCTTGAGTAACCTGTTCAACTCCGGTATCAGGCGAATGTACATCCTGACCCAGTACCGGGCCTACTCACTCAACAAGCATATTCGTGAATCATGGGGTAAATGGACCGGTCTGGGAGAGTTCTGCGTGGCCATCTCACCGGAGACCAGCAGCGACAGCGAACAGTGGTTCAAGGGCACTGCAGATGCCATTCTGCAATACCTGCGCTTTGTGGAAACCGCCGATGCGGACTACGTGGCGGTCTTTGGAGGTGATCATATCTACAAGATGGATGTGACCCAGATGATCCAGTTCCACCGCATGAACCGTGCCGACCTCACCATCGCCTCCCTGGAGGTGCCGAAAGAAGAGGCCAGCCGCTTCGGGGTCTTCTCAGTTGATGACGACAACCGCGTCACCGCCTTTACAGAAAAACCGAAAGATCCTGAAACCATACCGGGTCGTGAAACCTGCTTTGCCTCCATGGGCAACTACATCTTTCCCACCCGCAAGCTGATCGAAGTCCTGCTGGAAGGTAAAAAACTCCATGAAGACCTTGACTTCGGCAAGCACGTCATTCCGATGATGCTGGAAAAGGGTGATCGGGTCTTCGCCTACAATTTTAACGACAACCTGGTACCGGGGATGAAATCGGAAGAGCGGGGCTACTGGAAGGATGTCGGTACGCTGGACTCCTACTACGAGGCCAACATGGACCTGATCCATGTTTCACCCCAGCTGAACCTTTACAACTACAAGTGGCCGATCCTGACCAACCAGGGCAACCTGCCGCCGGCCAAAACCGTCTTTGACGAAGAAGGCCGTCGCGGCGTCAATATCGACTCCTACGTCACCGGCGGCTGCATCACCAGCGGCAGCACCGTTCGCCGCTCAATCCTGGGGCCGATGTGCAAGATCAACAGCTATAGCCTGGTGGAAGACTCCATCCTGTTTGAGGGGGTTACCGTAGGCCGGCACGTCAAGATCAAAAAGGCGATTATCGACAAGGGGGTAGTCATTCCTGATGGAGCCGAGATTGGCTGCAATCATGAAGATGACCTCAAGAACGGCTATACCATCACCGAATCAGGCATTGTGGTGGTACCGAGAAAAGACCGGTAGCAGATATCAGGAGAGTATCAGTAGCAGAATAACAAAACAGCAATCACCAGGGCAGCACCTGCCAGCACCAGCACTGCCCCGGCAGCAGCATCCTTGGCCGCCTTGGCCAGGGGATGCTGCCCGGGGGAAACCAGATCAACCACCGCCTCCAGGGCGGTATTCATCAACTCGGCGGCAACCACCGCAGCAATCAACAGTACAAGCAGGCCCCATGCAACAGGCTGCAGCCCTTTCCAGGCACCAGCGGCCAGGGCCAGGCAGGCGGCAACCAGATGAAATCTGAGATGCCGCTGGGTTGTGATGCCAAACCTGATGCCCTCCAGCGCATAGCCGAGTGAGACCAGAAAACGCTTCATATCAGAAGCGGTACAGCAGGTTCATACTCACTGCGTCTCCACTGACTGCCGGCAGCAGCACCAGCTTGTTCCCCCTGTCCGCATGGAAGGACGTTACCACACGACCAGCCAGTTCACCAATCGCCGCCCCGAGCAGGACATCACTGGCCCAGTGCTTGTTCTGATACATACGGGAGAAGCCCACAAAGGCAGCGGTCGAGTAGGATACAAGCGCAACCGGGACACTCTCCGAGCTGTGGGCCAGCACCGAAGCCAGGGCGAATGAGCTGGCTGTATGCATGGAAGGAAAGGAATCGTAGTCATTCCTGAACTGGAACGGTCTGAAGTCATCCTTACGTGCCGTTGCCACCGGACGCCCACGACCAGTCCCCTCTTTGATCAACAGAGTGGCGGCATCAGCCAGGATCAACGCCTCACCCAGCATCTCGCCTGTCTCCCTCCACTTTGGAGAACCGGCCGCAAGGCCACCACCGTACACCAACGCAGCCACACCCAGATGCAGGTACGGATTACCGATCAACTCCCCTGCGTCGGTTAACTTGCCAAGTGACCTGCTATGGGTTCCGCTGAGTTTGTCACGGATATCAGCATCGTAGGCATAGGTCAGGCCGATCGCACCGACAACCCCCAGCGTCCAGAACAGATGCCCATCCTGCAGCGTAAAGGGGGTACTGACAAAATCGCTAGACTCATCCAGCAGGCGACTGCTGAAACCTTTCAGCTCGCCACGCACAGTCAGCTCCTCTGCCAGGACAGGCTGGCATAACGTCGCAAGCAAAAGCAAAAGCAAAAGCAATGTTGAATTTTGAATTTTAGATTTTGAATGTAGAACCCTCCATTTAAAATTCATCATTTAAAATTCACCATTGCCTTTCAAATTGCCTTTCAAATTGCCTTTCATGTTCCATTCAAAATTCAGCATTCAAAATTCAACATTCCCTTGTAATTGTCTTTCGCTTCCACAGGTACAGACCCGGCATGGCAAGCGCCACACCAACAGCATCAGCCAGCAGGTCACCCCATTCAGCCGAGCGGGCTGTGGTCAGCGTACCTTGCAACAGCTCGATCAGCGCTCCCAGCAACAGGGCATACAGCCCAGCCAATAAAACGGCCCGCAGTGAAACGGGCCGGAGCGTACGAAAAGCAATAACGGTGACAACAGCCATAGCTATGGCGTGATTCAGCTTATCCCACCCCAGCCCTTCTGACGGTGGGGCGGGGATCAGAGCTAGGTACAGAATCACCAACGTAACAACGGCAAGTGCCAGACGCCACACCAGTTGAATGGATAGCATTGATACGGTCGATGTGCGTTCCTGAGATCTCAGGCGGACTTGCCCGGCCTAAGACGCCGCAGGCGACTGTTCAGGCCGGAAAGATCAGGCAGCAGGCTGCGAATCTTTTGCCAACGCGCACGGTCTTCCGGCGGCATCCGAATGGCTGCCTCACGGATAAAGGCGTACAGGATAGCTATAAAGCCTGCGGCAAAGGTTGCTGACAGTACAATTATGCTACGCTTGGGTTTGCTCTTTTTGTCCGGCACCCTGGCTGTCTGGATAACCTGGACGTTCACCACATCCTTGGCCTCACTGAGCTTGGCCATTTCATACTGTTTGGTCAGCAGCTCGACAATGGTTTCCTGGATCTTGAATTCCCGCATCAGGCGCAGGTACTGTTGGCCAAGCTCCGGCATGGTCCCCACCCCCGGCACTACCCCGCCGCCGCCCTGGCCCTCCAGGCGGGCGATTTGGCCCCGCAGGTTGGCAATCGAAGCCTTGGCTGTTTTTACCTCTTGGCTATTTTCAGTGAACTGTCGTTGCAGAGTAGCGAGCTGCACCTCCTGCACTGCCAACTGACCTTGTAACTGGGCAATGCCACCGATACTGGCCTGGGCCTGGTCTGAGACCGAAAAGATCTTACTCTTTGCCTGAAATGCCTTCAGCGCATCCTCGGCAGCTGCCAGATCAGTCCGGGCCTTTATCAGACGGGTTTCAAGATAGCCTCGATTCTTACCAGCACCAACAATATTTAGCTTTATTAACAGCTTACTCAACTCATCAACATAGGCATTGGCAATCGCAGCAGCCCGTTTGGGGTCCTTGTCGTTCACTGTAATGACAATGATGCCATCTTTTTTACCGGAAGAAATAGCAACTTTCTTATCAAGCTTTTTGTATGCATCCAAACGGTATTTGGTCTTATAGACTTCCATCAGATTGAAACGATCAATGATCCGGTCACTGATCTCCTCGCTATTGAGAATGCTGATATACATCTCAGCTGCTGATCCTTTTCCCAACAGGTCTGATGCCAGACTACCCATACCGCCACTGGCCCCCATCAGCATCCCCATCAGGCCGGATGACTCCTGCTGGGGTGGCAGGATGCGGGTGGTTGCACTGTAAATATTTCTGAGCAGCAAGCTGTAGATCACTGATACAAAAGCTGCAATAATTATGGTCTTTACAATCATGCGCCAATTGCGGGCCAATATTTCAAGGTAATCCAGCAGGTTGATCTCGTCATCAGGGTGCTGGTGAGATGACGTTGCTACGGTCTCTTGAGATTCGCTCATCATTGCTCCTATTTCAAACCGATCCAGATAGTACCGGCAGCCACTGCTATATTGGCCAGAATCTGGGTGATATCCTTGATCTCACGCATCCAGGCAATCCGTTCGAGCTTCTGGGGCACCACCAAAGTATCACCCGGCAGGAGCGGGCTTGAACCAAACCCGCCAAAGCTCCAGATCGAGGACTGCTGGCGGCTGAACACGGTACCATCGGCCTTGACCACATACATCTCCGAGCTTTCAGCATCCGAGGTCGGACCACCGGCCTTTTCAAGATAGGTACCCACTTCACCCTCTTCCGGGTGATAGATAAAGGCGGTCTGGTTGTAGACCTGGCCCATTACAGAGACCGTACCTGGGCGTTCAGGAACTTCAAGCATGTCACCGGCCTCCAGTTCAATATTGCTGGAACTGGCCAGAAACTCCTTTGGTTGGGCCAGCTCTATCACCACACGGCCTTCAGCCTTGAGTGTCTTCAGCTTTGCCAGACTTTTACTCAGTGCTTCCAGCGAGGCCTGGGTTGCTGCCAGCTCATCTTTAGAGGTGGCAACGCTAGCCAGCTCAGACTGTTTGCGGGCAACCTGCTGCTCAGTTCTGGCAATCATCTCATCCATATGTTTTTGCTGCTGTTCGCGCACCGACTGCCGGGTAAACTTGGCGCCGCGCAGATAGGCCTTGTCAGTATAGCCCCCAGCCCTGGCCAGCACTGACGCCAGTTTTTCGCCCCGTGAAATGGTATAGACCCCGGGATAGCGCACCTCCCCCTTCAGGGTCACCAGGCGATCTGTAGCATCCTGCCACTCAGAGATACTCCTGACGATCAGGACATCATCGGACTGCAGTGCCAGATTCTGGGTGACATCACCAGCCAGGGCCTGGGCAAGGTTAAGGGGAAGACGCGTCCAGGAGGCCTTGTCCCTGCCGATAATGATCCTGCTCAGTTCTGCCTGATCTAAGTAGGCAAAACGGCGGGGACTTCCGGCAGCAGTTACCAGATCGCGGACGGTCATACCGGGATAGAAGGGGTAGGTACCGGGATTCATCACTGCACCGTTAATGGCAACCCTGGGTTTTTCTTCCATCTCCCAGCGGGAGAATACCCGCACGGCATCCTGTTCCTGCAGCAGGATATTATCTGCCTCACTCCCCTCCAAGGCCCTGCGCAGACTGACGGTTACCAGCTCACGCCGCCAATCAGGGGGAGAAAGCCGCGTGATTTCAACGGAATCAAGATAGGATTCCGGCTGCAACGCCTTGGTTGAAGGCAATAGATCGGTCAGCCGCATCCCTTTACGGAGCTGGTACTCACCTGGCCGGACAACATTCCCTTTCAGGGTAACCACCTGGCGGATCGCCTCTTCCACAGGAAAGACCTTCACCATATCACGGTCCTGCAGCGTTACTGACGACAGCACGCTCTCCGCATCACTTCCTTTGGGCTCATAGTCAAGGGCAATCCGGCTCTGGTTGGCAACAATCCGTTCAACCTGGATACGGCCGGTATAGCCGCTGGCAGCAACCCCGCCAGCCATCCGCAACACCTCTTTCAGACTGGTCTGTCCCTGCAGCTCGTAAATGGCCGGACGCCGGACCTCACCAGCCACCGCCACCACCGGACCAATGACCGGTACAAAAATGGTGTCACCGTTCTGCAGCCGCACATCCTTGCTGCGATCCCCGTTCAAGAGCATTTCATACAGATCAATCTGACCAACGGCCTTACTGCCACGACTGACCTTGATCATACGCAATGATCCATTGCGAGAAGGTCCGCCGGCAGCTGCCAGGGCATTGATGACAGTCCCCAGGGAACTGACTGCATAACGGCCCGGGTTAACCACTTCACCCACCACATAGACCTGAATCGAGCGCAGACGCCCCAGGGTCAGGTTCATGCCAAAATCACGGTAGTAATTTGACAGCGCAGCATTGATGGCAGAGCGGGCCTGATCAAAGGACATCCCCCACAGACGTACCGTGCCGACCTTGGGAATCATCACTTCACCGTTGCGGTCAATCGTCAGGTCCAGCCTGATATCGGCACTGCCCCAGACATTCAGGTTCAGTACATCGCCGGGGCCAACTTGGTAATCGCTTATATCTGGCAGGGTATCTACCGCAGAAATTTGAGCTGTATTGGCAAAAAAATCATAGCCGAACTGCTTCAACTCACGTCCAAGCGGTACGGTATCCATCTTGTCAAGCAAGGTTGTTGTTTTCTTTGAAAATGCTGATTCTATTCGGGATGTCGGTGCATTATCTATTGTGTTGGGTGTACTGGGAGCAGGTGGCACTTTAGCATCACTCTTATCAAACTGCAGCGGTGGGTTCGCCTGCGGAATACTATTTTTTTTACCAAGAGTATCCGCTAACATTTTTTCACGAATGCCGACGGGTAACTGTTGAAACTGCTGAGGCGTCATTGGTGCCGAAACACCTGAACCCTGCAGTGGAGCCTGAATAGTTACCCCCTGTTGGTCCGATGCAACTCCAGCTGGTAAAGATGAGGTGCCAGACACAGCTGTACTGTTCTGATTTACTCCCTGCGAAGAGGGCAGATCCATAAACTGGGCTGCAAAAACCTGTTGAGAACAAACAACAGCAATCAAAACTGCCGATACAACCCCACGAAACAGCTGCTTCATCTGTAGCCCCTTTGATTCAATAACGATAGCGTAGTTCAAGTTTCATAATCTGATTGGTGCGGTGCTGTCCCGCACTCAAATTGACATTTCTGATTCCTTCAACACCATACATCAGTTGCGCATCAAGGTCATCAACAAGCGGCACGGTCCAGGAGATGCGTCCACTGTGTTTTGATTCCATTTCCTGCCCCGGCATCCGGTAGGAACGGCCACGTTCCGTGTAGAAATATTCAAAGGCCAGGTTAGTATGCACACCGAACCAATGGCTGTAACGCCCATAGAACTCCTGCACCCCTGCCCCGCCTTGCGAGTGCCCCGGCGTCATGTTGTGGTAGACATACCCGGCAGGAAACTGCCAGTCACCATACAGCATCACGCTGCCAAAGAAATACTCAAATCTGAGATCATCCTGACATGAACCGGTCAGGCAGGGGATAAAGATACCGCCGACATAGCTCTCCACAATCGGCCAGACACCACCGGCATTATCTTCACCGGAAAATTCACCGTACAGTTCAGTATTGCGGAGCCAGGGGATACGGAAACGAAGATCAAGACCAGCTATGGTGTTGGAATGATCATTGTTGCCGCCTCCCCAGATTGAATCGCCGATACCATCCACCTGGCGTACAAAATTAGCCCCGATCTCCCACCATGCCGCCGGCTTGATTGCCAACTTGGCACCCACCAGATAGGGCTGGCGTGCTGTTGTACCGCTGCCGGTCTTGTCGAAACGGGAAACAAGCAATGCATACTTGACGTCCCCCAGATAGTGCTTCAGCCAGCCGACATCAATCGGCTCAGGACTCCAGAGCTTGATCTGATCGAAGTTCTGGGCATTATTAGTGAGCGTGGTTGTGCCGCGATAACCGGGGCCGAACCAGTTTTCATCCCGGCCGGCTTCAAGGGCCAGACCGCCGCGGCCAATGGTCAGGTAGCCCTTCTCTATAAATCCATGCTGTTTATCCTTGCTGGCCAGCAGTTTGGGTTCAACAAACAGGGTGACATAACGGGAGAGATATCCTTCTGATGCCACACGCAGCTCACCACTATGCCCTCTGGAGTGGATGGTGCCGTTATTATTTTCCAGCAGCGGGGTCCCTTCCGTGCCGGTGACATGCACCTGCTGCGGCCCGAAGGGACGCAGATCTCCACCGATGAATCCAAAGGCTGACTGATGCCCCGGATCAATGGCAGTACGGTTATAGTTGCGTGCCACACCATCCAGATAAACATACCTCAAACGGGTAGAAACCACCGGCGTTGCATCAAACAACTTTGCCTTATGTTCGGGGTTTCGTAGTGCAATCTCCCGTGCGAGCTGTTTCTTCAACTGTTTGACAAAGGCACGCCCTACCGGTGAAGCCGCCTCCCCCTGTTCCCGTAAGTGTTGTTCAGCCTCCAGGGTCAGCCGGGCAGCCTCAGCCCTGGCAAACGGTTTAAGCCCTTTGATATCAGAGGTTATTAACCCCATACCGGTCAATTTTTCAAGATACAGGTAGAGCGGACTGTCCAATGGAATGTTGGAGGATGAGAGTGGTTCCGCATGCCCCGGCAGAATAGCAAGTAACAGTATGCATAAAGTTAGTACTATACGACGTATATACATCAGATCCTCACGGGACATTGCTGAATTTTGAATGTTGAATTTTAGATTCTGAATTCTGAATGTTGTATTCTCAATGTTGGATTCTGGATTTTGAGTATTTTAATGACGATGATTTGATAATGGCTGTTAGAATATTAATAATTGATTCCGAATCACTAAGCAGCTTCTCAACATCAATCGTGCAAATCTCGCTGTCTCGGAGTAATCGTAACCAATAGTTTGTCTCCCTCGCTTCTTTAGAGGCAATTGACATCTTGGCAACAAAGTCAGCCTTGCTTTGTGCAGCCTGCGCCTCTTCAACATTGGCTCCGATGCTGGTAGCCGAGCGTAGTAGTTGCTTTGACAGCACATACTCGCCATTTTTGCAAAGCTGCCTATAAAGGGCAACAACTTGCAGAGCAAAAGAATAACTCTTGTCCCTGATCACATTTTCCTTCATTGCATACTCACCACTCAAGAAAAGGCAATGTTGAATTTTGAATTATGAATTTTAAATGTAACACCCTAAATTCAATCAAGTTTCTAATCCAGAATTCAAAATTCGTCATTCAAAATTGCTTTCTCAGGCCATTCAAAATTGCTTTATGGCAATGTTGAATTTTGAATTATATATTTTAAATGTAAAACCAATAATTTAACCATGTATTTAATCCAAAATCCAAAATCTAGAATTTAAAATTGCTTTTCAAATTGCTTTTCAATTACCTTATTGCAGCACCTTGCGTAGCACGCGAAGTCGTTGCCAGACAACGGCTTTCGGCACATTCATAGCCATTGCCTGCATACATCGCTCAAGCCAGCCATGGCGTTTTTGCAGCCGTTCAAGAGCTTTATCAAGATCCAGCCCAATAGATTGGCCATAGGCGACTTCTGCTTTTGCCACTGCCTGTCTCAGTAGCGTCAGGGAGGGAGCCATCATAGCAAGATCAATCAGATCACGGTTGAATACACCGTCATCACTCCAGCGATCAGAATTAGCCAATAGCTTACTGGTAGCCAAGTCCAGCTGAGTGAGAGTCGCAATACCGCACACTACATCATGAACTGTCGGCGCTGCCAGCTCAATGCGACCCTCCAATACAATCTCAAATTTGATCAGCTGATCTGCCATCCGCAGCATCGTCCGGATACCATACTGATCCGCCCGTATTTCACGGGCGAGTGCCAAGGGTTGTGCATCTATTCGGACTATACCAGCTATGCCACGTGGACCAGTGAGCAACTGGCGCAGGTGACAGTAGCTCGACAGGTCCGATATCAGAAAATCAATATCAACCGACTCGCGATATTCGCCATATCGAAGCGTGATGGCTGTGCCTCCCCCGAACAGGCAGTTGTTCTGCCGTAACAGAGGGCCATTAAGGGCATCAAGAACCTGTGCAATCATCTGGTGGTGCAGTCGTTCAAACATCGCTATGACGCTCACTAAACCCCAAACGCAGTGCGTTAACCAACTGTCGCTCACGATTATCCAGCGCCTGCAGATCCATGTGACGCCAGTTACGTTCGTAGATACTCAGCGCCTCTGCAGGTGTCAATGCATCAATACCCTGTAGTTGCCAGGCAAGCTGCCTGAGTTGTGGATAATCCGCCAGCTGAATACGGGCAGGAATCCACCCCTCCCGGTCAACTTCAGGTTTTTCAATTGTTGCTTCGGAAGGCTTGAAGATACCGAAATCCAAGTCCAAGGCCGCCATGGCATTGAGATATGCGCCAATGGTAACCGAGGGTTCACCGTTCTCGATCCGGTGCAAGGTCACCCGCGACATACCTGCAGCTTCAGCTGTTACAGTCGCACTGATACGCAGAGCCTTGCGTTGTGCACGGATCTGCTTGCCCAGAGTGCAAAGCTTGTCAGCAACTTCGACGGTACTATCGGGAGACTTTGCCGGCATAACGCTTCTCATTTTAAACAAAACATGACGATTGTCAACAACAAGAAACACTAAAAGGCGATATTGGATTTTGAATTATAGATTTTAAATGTAAAACCAATAATTTAACCATGTTTCATTCAAAAACCAAAATCCACCATTCAAAATTGCTTTATGGCAATGTTAAATTTCGAATTAGAGATTTTAAATATAACACCTTAAATTCAATCATGTTTTTAATCCAGCATTCAAAATCCAGCATTCAGAATTCAAAATTGCCTTTAATCTACCTCGCTCCGCTCCCCGCCAGCACCACCCAGATCGTCCTAAGAAGAATCCTGACATCAACCCAGATATTCCAGTTGTCAATATACTGGATATCCAGGCGTACCACCTCATCAAAGTCTGTAATCTGGTTCCGTCCCGACACCTGCCATAATCCAGTAATACCGGGTTTGATACAAATTCTTTTACGATGCCAATTTTCGTAGGTTGCAACCTCAGCAGGGGTTGGCGGACGTGTACCGACCAGACTCATCTCGCCGCACAACACATTCCAGAATTGGGGCAACTCGTCAATGCTTGTCTTGCGGATAAATTTACCTACTTTGGTAACACGAGGATCATCCTTAATCTTGAACATGGCGCCGTTCATTTCATTTTGTGCCATCAGATCCTGCTTACGCTCCTCAGCATCAATAAACATGCTGCGAAATTTCCAGCAACGGAAAATCCGTCCATGACGTCCAACCCGTTCCTGGCCAAAAAAAAGCGGCCCCGATGATTCAAGTCGAATTGCCAAGGCCACAAAAGGAAAAAAACAGGCTGTTATCCCCAAACCGACAACAGCCCCGATAATATCCAGGCAACGCTTGGCAAACAACTGCGCCACATCAAAGGCATAGGCATGAAATGTCAAAATTGGCAAGGCATTGTGAAACAAACCAATTTCACGCTGAGCATTAAAGCCAAACCCGGCAGAAATAACCATCCTGACGGTAATCCCCAATTCACCAAGGCCAAGCAAAAATCCATCAACATCTACCACTACCCGGCGGGGAACACAAAAGATTACCTCATCCACCGGTTGTTGCTTGCAGATTGCCGGCACCTGATCCAAGCCTCCGATGATAGTATATCCCTGCATGGCTGCTGACTGATCATCCTCACCGGCAACCTTAATCAGTCCCACTATACAAAGCCCCCAGTCTTCATGTGCAGCCAGCAAATCAACAAATTGTCTGGCAACGTCGCCTGTACCAATTACCAACAGGTAACGCACGTTTTGGCCTTTACGTCGGAAAAAACGGAGTATCCACGAAACAGACAACTTAGTAAGCAGTGAGAATAGCGTTGAATACAACAGGAAGAGCAATAGTACTGCGCGGCTGAACTCAGAAGTTTTTGTCAGGTACAATACGCTGGCAACAAAGAGCCCACCCCACAGATGAGCCTTAACAAGTTTACCGACCAACCCCCAAAACGATACGGTACGTAGCGAGTTATAAATACCCGCCTGCTGATACAATAGGTACCAGCAGGGCAATATCACCAACAGTAACCATAACCGGTCATTATAGACTTCAAAGCCTGTCCACCCTTTTCGGGTAATATAGGCACAGGTAAATGCCACCAACAGACTAAACTGATCCAGCGCAATTGAAAGGGCAGTAATCAGCCGGGCTTGCTGACGAAGCATAGAATAGGTTCCTATCTGTAAAATCAGTACACAGGGGGCTTAATGAAACTTAACATACCACAGAGTATGTACGTTGGCAAACCGGCGGAGAACAAGCATAGGGCTATGAGGGCGGAATAACTCCTCATCTGCTGACTGTTCTGAGATAGTATTCACCTGACAGTGGGTCATTTTCTAGGGTGCATCTTCGGCCATTTTACAAATTTTTCATGTAACAGCATAAAAAGAAATTTGGTGTTTGTTAATAGATAGCGTTTCCACATACGATTTGGCTCCTGAATTACCCGATAAAACCATTCCAAGCCAGCTTTCTGCATCCAAAGTGGGGCACGTTTGATCTTCCCTGCCACCACATCAAACGTACCGCCAACTCCCATAACAAAGTTAACACCGAGGTGGTCTCGCCATCGATTGATGAAATTTTCTTTTTTGGGGGACGTTATAGCTACAAAAAGCAGCTTAGCTCCTGAATTCTTAATAATACCAACCACATTTTCTTCGTAGCCCCAAAAATAGCCGTGATGGCAACCGGCAATATTTAAGCCAGGAAATTGCATTTTCAGATTGACAACCGTTTTTTCAATAACCTCCTGAGTTGCTCCAAGCAGGAATACTGGATAGGCTTTATACTGAGACAGTTCAATCAGGCGACAGAAAAGGTCCACACCAGCAACTCGTTCAGGCACTTTTAAGCCAATAAAACGTGCCCCCCAGACCACTCCCATGCCGTCAACGTTCACTATATTGCAAGCTTCAATCGAAGATTTTAGTTCAGGATCACACTGCGCGTTGACAATTTTCGCAACATTTACAACGACATGTTGAATAAATTTATTATTATCAATCCCATGTTCAATAAAATCCACCGTCTTATTCATTGTCCATGGATTAATTCCCACGCCAAAAAAAACAACTTCTTTTTTATCAGAAACTATATCTTTCACTGTTGCTTCCACCAGATTGCTAATATAAACAGCGCATACAACTTTCTACTGTTATCGTAAGCGCCACGCAGATGACCATCCCAAAGTTTTTTGACTGCATTGATATTTATTATCGTAGAGTAGGGAGAATTGGCTTCGAAAAGAACAGCACTTACTCGATCTTGCCACTCCCCACGAATCCAAGTGCCAAAAGGGACCTGAAATCCTTTCTTTTTTCGATGCACAATCGAATGTGGTAGAAATGATTGAGCCATCTTTTTGTGAACAATTTTTCTGGTTCCCAAACCGACACGATATTCAATCGGTAACGATTCAATAAACCTCACAAGCTCAATATCAAGCATTGGCACACGCGTTTCAAGCGCAGTGGCCATTGAAATTTTATCACCATAAATAAGTAGGTCATCTGAAAGATTCATTCTGCTGTCAATTCGCATCATTTGCTCAACCGGTTGACACTTAGTCGGTTCCAGCCATTTCAGCCACCTGCCGATATCTTTGTTGGCATTGCCATCGCCTGAATCACCGATAAGCATTTGTCGTTCAACCGATGAAAATAAAGCGTATGCCTCTTCAAAACGAGTTGCAATATCAGACAAAGGCATACTACGAAAAGCTCGTTCGGCAAATTCTGGCAAGTTCGGAAATTTTGCAGCAAAAGAGGTTACTCCAGCCCAAATACCTTGAAATGGCAACAGATTTCTGACTATTTCAGATTGATATCGTGTGTAACCTCCCCACGGCTCATCACTTCCTTGTCCGGTCAGCACCACCGTAACATTTTCACGGGCTTTACGAACCAGATACCACATAGGTAATATGGATGTCGTACCTAAAGGTTCTTCTACTGATGCAACAATCCTTGGGACAGCATCCCACAGTTCATCCGCCGAGACAGTAACCGGTATGTGAGAAAAACCCAACACAGATGCAGTTTCTGCAGCATCATTAAGTTCACATTCTTTATGCGTACTGCCAAATCCGACTGAAAAGCAGGGGAGCATAAGGCCTCGCTCCTTGGCCAAAGCCGCAACAAGGGCAGAATCTATTCCACCTGAAAGCAGTATTCCAACAGGGACATCGGAAAGAAGTTGTCTCTGCACAGCAAAACTCAGCTGCTCGTGGTATGCTATAACAGCCTCATCAATAGTACCTTGAAATTTGTCGCAGGTTGGCTGTATGTAGCAGTTCAGTCTTGTTGAAGCGGTTGCTAGGTCATGAACAAGACAGTGACCCGCCGGAAGGCGTTGAATGTTTTCCCAAAGTGTGCGTGGAGAAGGAACATATCGAAGAGTAAGAAACGTCTGGAGCGATTCATTATCAATTGCTATAGGTGCGTTAGGCATACTACGAAGCGCTCTGACTTCAGAGGCGAAGAAAAATGCTGTACCGGTATCGATATAGTACAGGGGCTTGATACCGAATGGATCTCTGACGAGATACATTTTTTCTGCCTGTATATCAACCGCACAAAAGGCAAACATGCCATTCAACTTTGATAAAAGCCGATCAATCCCCCATTGGCTGAGTCCCTCCACCAAGGTTTCAGTGTCGGAGTGTCCGCTAAATGGGCCATCGAGAGTTTTCCTGATATCGAGGTGATTGTAAATTTCACCGTTATATGTCACCCACCAGCGTCCGTCTTTACTGGTCATTGGTTGATGCCCTGCTGGGCTTAAGTCAAGAATGGAAAGGCGTGTTTGTCCAAGCCACACCTTTTTTCCTGCAATTGATAACTCAACCGACCCACGATCATCCGGACCACGGTGTTGTAATTTTTCTAAAACATCGGAGGTATTGCCTAGCTGATAGAAGAGTCCAGCATAGCCGGCTATGCCACACATGACGGATAACCATCAAAGCAGAAAACAAAGCATTTGCATTGAATTATATTTGATTTTTTCACGTTTATGTTCTCTTCCTTATCAACCGAGCTGGAACTCCGCCCATTATTGAATATGGTTCTACGTCCTTTGTAACTACGGCACCAGAACCAATAATACTTCCCATACCTAATCGCACACCAGGCATAATTATCACATTCCTGCCAATCCAGACATCATTTTCAATAACAGGTGTAACGCCTTTTTCTTCACCTTGATATACCATTGGCTTGGCAATATCAGTGTAATTGTGAGTTGCAGTCAAGATCGCAACATTTGGTGCAATCATGACATAGTCTCCGATTATGGCGCCTTGAATAAACACATTTTCATTTACTTGACAGTCTTTACCGATTGTCACGTTAGAGCCATTACCGATATAAATACAGGGTTCAAAATAATCAATCTTTCCGGACGATACGATGCCGAGTATTTTCGAAACATACCAAACTCTGATTTTGTTGCACACCGGCAATAATCGTGAATGTGGTAGTCTGGAAATTATCAAATAATACAAAACAAGTTTTAATCTATTCATGAGCGCAATACTCCGAAAGCGCATTTACATAAGGCATAACTGCCCAACGCAGCATATTACTGTTACGCCTGAAACCGAATCGATCAATCACAGAATAAATTTTATTATCCTTGATGAAGTTACGCTCAATCTGATCGATTAGATCAGCAGCGGTTTTCATGTCACCCAGCATAACCGCCAGAGCCAGCATCTCCGCATTATCGTACAGATCATATTTTACCAGACCAAGTTTATCAGTCTTAGCGAAACGCTTGTATAGACGGGTTGCAGGGTCATATAGTTTATTAGTAAGAAAAGTATACCCTCTCTTGACTATGTCATTGGCAGCATTCAGCGGTACAATCCTGCTAGTCTTAATTATATTTTTTAGTATGAAACAGCTGTGAAAGCAATCAGTAAAATTACCCGGTAGTGAGTCGGCATAATATTCCCAACTACCGTCATCAGCCTGCCTATCAATGATATAGCAGTAAAGTTTTTTAATTTTATCAACAATGTAGTCTCGGTGCTGTGGCAGATAGACCAAAAGCAGTGCATACATGAACATGGAATAACTGTTAGCATTTATAACAATTCGTGGTTCGTAAACCGGCGCATAACTTAAGGCCAGAGATATAGCGTCCTCATGCATTACAAGCAGGTCTTTCTCCAAAAAACAAAACACACTGGAAATTAGTGTATCATATTCGTTGGACTTAGCCAGCTCACTGTATCGGATGAGCGCTTCTAAGGCATAGGGGGTGTTAGTGGAATACGGCATCGCTTCAGGATATCGTCCATTTTTTGACGACCAGGGAGCATTCATGCCACAGCAAAAACCGCTATAGCCGTGCGAAGAAATGGATACAAGGCTATCAATATGGTACTTTGCTGCATCCAAGAGAATCCGGTTATTCTCTTTTTTGTAGCTCGCGAGAAGAGCAAGTGCGGCCAATGCGCGAACCATTGGGTATTCCTGCTTCCTATACCCAATTCGCAAAGAATTGTTGATAAAATGATCAAACATCATCAAAAATGCTGCCGGAAGAATGCCGATCATACGACTACGATTAAATAGTGCCTTAACTTCGAGTCCGAGATGAGATTTCCAGATGTCATACGGGTCGTAGGTAGTTAGATCTTTTTGAATGCAAATATTTTTAATCAGATGGAGGTTCATTGTCGTATCCGCTGACTCAAATTCAACAGGCTGGTGGTTTGCGGGCTTCTATCCAGCGACACCAACCAAACAGTTTTCCAATTTGTTCCGCAAAAGAATCAGGTATCAATTTACCGAGATGACTATAATGTGATTTATCAAAAAACCTCACATAGTTGACAATATCTTTAAATCCGCTATTTTCAAAAAGTTTTTGAGCCTCCTGTTTTGAATATACTTTGGCGAGCGGACAGTCTGGTCCATCAGTGTTAATTGACAACCACTTCTGTTTGTTCATATGCTCTCCTGTGAGTATTTCTTGATGTCGGCGTAACTTGTATTCGCTGAAGCCAGTGATTGTCGATATTATTTTAGGTGCAGTGGGAGGCAGAAGCAAATATCTGAAAATTTTCCTTAAAAACATAATCTCAAAATAGTAGTTTATTGACGTACGGTTATATATCATGACATGAATGGTGCCCCCGGGTTTGAGCACACGAAACATTTCAGATACGATTTTTTCTGTATTCGGGCTATGATGAATTACTCCACAAGAATAAATATGATCAAAGATTGCATTTTCAAACTCCATTTGTTCTGCATTCATCTTCCTTATTTCCCCGGAAAGACCAAATACTAAAAACGCCTCTTTTGCAAGCGATACTGAACCTTCATCCAGATTGATACCTGTATAAATCGCACCATTTTTAGCAAACTGTCGCCCATCTGTGCCAACTCCACAACCAACCTCAAGAACTTTTTTATTTGTGAACTCGTTAAATCTCGCGATAATGGGAATATGGCGAATAAAATCATAGCGTTTCCGCTCTATTTCATTAAAATATGCCTTGCGTTCGGCTAATATACTGTTATCAGAACCACAAGGGTTTGCAGACCAGAACTTTTCTACATCTTTTAAATTTGGTTCATAACTCATAGGTAGACCTCCTCGTATTGAAGTGATTGCAGTTTTTAAGGTGATCCTGCCCGCGAAAAGCGGACATGTAGTTAAGCGGCTTGTTGCATCTCAAATGCTTCAGGACTGATGCAGCCATTCGCACTATGGCGACGGGACAGCAGTGGACAGCCCCAATTAATAAGTTTTATCAAACACAAAAAACATTATTTTACGTAACTTTTCGCCAATCACCTTTGCCCCTAATTGCTCGCGCACCCAAATTTGTCCGTTAATCCCCATTCGAGTACGTAATTTATTATCACAGACCAGTTTGATAGCGGCTCTTGCAAAATATTCCGGTTCGGCCTGCTTGATTAAAATACCACACACACCATCTGACACAATATCATTGATCGGCCCCCAATCAAGTGCAATAACAGGTAGTCCATGAGCCATCGCCTCAACAAAGACCATACCGAAAGAATCATAACTGCTTGGTAAACAAAAAATATCTGCCTCACGCAACAGGCGCAACTTGTCAGCGCCCCCCACCCACCCAACAAAAGTCACACGTTCTTCGAGTCCAAGCTCAACCACACTCTTTTTTAGAGTGGGCAACAAACTACCAGTTCCGGCAATAATAAGTCGCACAGAATCGGGCAGGAAAGACAAAGATTCTATAACTACATCCACTCCTTTGCCCGCTTCAAGTCGAGTCATTGAAAGTATCGATACGTTTTTATTGGACTCACTGGAAATTGGTGAATATGCAATTTGTTCCAACCCCTCTTCCAGTGGATTAGGCACGACAAACAAGGGTCTGTCAATACCGGCAGAAAGAAGTAAATTTTCCCACCATGGCGTTAACACGCAAAGTACGGAAGACAAACTTACGGCTGTCTGGAAAAAAAAACGCCCAAATGGGGAAGCTAAATATCTTATTATCGTGACTCCATGCAATTGCATAACAACCGGAACGCCCAAAAATTTGACAATTAATGATAGTATGGCTTTGCGCACAAATGATGGCATACCACCTCCAACGTGCGCATAAATAATTATTTTTTTGCCAGTATAACGTGCACATCGAATGTGTTGCAAAATTTTCAGAATAGAAGCGAGCAAGAAACGCCACTTACCACCCCAAGCCGTTGGGTGATGTGTCGGCAAAAACTCAAACGAAATGCCTCCCTGATGAAGTGCATGGAAATACCCTGGCAAAGCATTTGCAATCCCACCACTTTTCGATGTCACACAAGTCCCAACTACTATCACATGCAGTTTGTCAATCATTCAGATGTATTTACATTAAAATCATGTGAACTTGAAAACACTTTATTCGTAAAAAAGATAGATAAATACCCTGCCATAAGCGTGGATGGAATTGGGCTTGTCAATGCATGGCCAGCTATAGCCGAATGACCTAAGTAAAACAAAGTAGCTGCAGCAATAAGACCATAACAAGAACCACGCTTAATAACAAAACGGAGAGAGGATTTTAACAATACCAACACGACGAACAAATGAATCAATATTGTAAAACCAATGCCGTATCCGCCAAAGATATCCATCCAATCAACCTCGACCATGCGCTTTTTTTCAGCTTTTGGAAAATATCGTGCTACACCACGCTGAAACGCATCTGCTCCTTCTCCCACAAAATCAAAAATAGCTGCACGATTGGAGATTTGCTCAGCACCCGCTAAAACCAATAGTAAACGAGGAAAATCTCCTGATGCGACCTCTTCCAGCTTTTGCTGTTGATAACTAAACTCTTGTTGTTTAGTTAGTCCATACACCAAAATGCCTGACATTATAACGAGCATGAAAAAACCAGCCAGCCACTTCTTTATGCGATCCGCAGCTCCGATTCCTCTTCCTTCCGTTTTTCCCCAAATCACACAGAGAATAGCAGTGAGCGCAGTACCAACTACAGCTGCTAACGAGGCGCGAGTTCCTATCTGCACACACGCAAAGGAACTCATTGCTAACAGCCATAAACGCAGCCAGGAAAATCTCATCATAACGAAAAGATAGCCACCCGACAATAGTCCCAAGCCCAATGCCAGCGTCATGTCATTTTGGGCATAGAAAATACCGGTACTACCGAACGCATAATCACCATAGGTTTGTTTCTGAATGCCTAGTTTCTGCGAAATTAGTAAGCTAACACCCAGAACATAAGCCCCGTACTCTATGAATCTTAGAATATCGTCCATACGGAGATCATATACTTTAACGAGAGCAACAAAAAGACCTGTAACAAGTGGTAAGTAAAGCACTTTAGAAAGTGCTGAAACATCATAAAAGAAATTTCCCCCACGGAATATTCCCACTAAAATGCTTGGCAGTACGGACAAGCTCATAAACGTTATCCATATAAGAAGAGGCTTATCTACAAGATGCCAATAATGCATAGTCATATAAATCGCTATTAACACGACCATACCACGCAACACAACTCCAGGCGTAACCTGGAATTGAATGCCATAATATTCCAAACCGCCATACAAGATATCGGAAATAAAAAGTAGAGGTAGTAAAGTAGCGAGCCACAGCCACTTCTTTTGCCATTTAAATACCGAAGTTGATACTGCTAGCGCACTCATTTTAGTTTATCTGACACAATTATCCATCCGCCTTGCTGGATTTTTTTTGTTGCAAAGGATTGTCCATCGGGGGCATATACAACTGGTGAAGCAATCACCAACTCATGATCATATGGCAAGAAGATACGTTGTCCATTCCTTCCCTCCAAAATGATAATTCCTTCCTTTTTAACTAACCGATACCCATCCCGAACAACATCAAATATCGCTGTAAAATCTCGATACCAAGATTTAGCTTTACCATCTCGATCAAAAATGCCCAATCCTGCTTGTTTGGAAGTTTGTGGTGCATAGTCCATTAAATCAAATAAATACAACCTATCAACTCCATAGTTTGCACAGTCGGCAAGTAAATAAATGAACGAAGCTCCCCAAGCACCTGGTTTAGCAAACGTTTTCGCTGCGACCTCACTCCGAGAGGAAACATTCCATTCTGTAATAAATACTTGAGTAGCACTGTTAGAAAGCCAACGTGGAAGCCCTTCAAGCGGTGTTTGTGTTACGTTTAATCGTTCATAGCAGTGGAAAGACAGAAAGCCATTTGATGCAGTACTTTGCGATAGTTTTTTCATAAAAATATTGTACGATGCAGTGGCTTCCCGATTGTCATCCATAAATACTGGGTGTTGAGTTGTCCCAGCGCCCCCAACATTGTGAATACCTCTGCCCTTAAGCACCTCTACTGCAACACTGTAAAGTTTGGCAAATTGGTCACTACTCCCCCAGAAATACAAAGCTGCATCTGGCTCGTTGCCAATCTCAAACAACCACGTCTGAACCTTTTCTTTGCCATATGTGTTAAACAAAAAGCTAATAAATTCGTTAATACTAGATCGATATCCATCTAAGTCACTGGGGGGGAATCGGTTAGTATAAGTCAGATTTTTTTCAAGTTGTTTTCGAACCCCCAGTGGTATCTTTTCAGTCAGTTGCTCTCTATCTGCACCATGTGGTTGCAGACGGGCATGAAAATTAGAAATATTGATCAATGGGTGCATATTATATTTTAAGACAATGTCTAATGCTTTTTTTAACCGCACCTGATACTCGTTGCCGCGCTGACCATCGAACACTTCATATATACGTACATTTCTAACACCAAGGCGTTCAATTTCCTTCAAAGCCGGATCAAAATAATGCACGCGGTCAGGATAACCCAGATTAAAACCAACTTGAAAACGATGCCAAGCTAGATCAGCAGCTTGCACTGAGGTAATATATGGAAAGAACAAAAACAATGCTAGCGCGATATGAATCTTCACTATGATTTTTAATAAATACTTCAGCATAAATCTCTTCCTTTCTACGACTTACTTATGTAACCCGCCAAGATGTTTTTTGATTTATTTCGAGCATGGCCTAGCTTTGTCGAAACACTTTCGATATCTAAAATCAGACTGATAGATTCAAACTCGCTTTCAGTTGTAACAAGTCTCTCGTTGATACCCAACAGGGTGAGCAGACTAATTATTCTATTTGCTCTACTCCCTGGAGAAACCGCAACAAACGGCTTTCCTAAATTTACCGCAAAGCAGGTGCCATGGAATGAGTCAGTGATTACAAACTCGGCATTGGCATAGAGCTCTATAAATTCTTTTGGACCGGCGGTTCTTATATGTTTGTCAACGTTTGTAAGTGGAAAAAGCATGGGGTCGATAGCGACAACTTTAAACCCTAATTTTTTTGCAAAAAAATCTACTGCCTTTATAATTAATTCAGTTCGTGGTACTGAGTAGACTAAAATATATTTCTCTTTTTGTTTTTGGGACTTAAAATTAAAGGCCTCGAGCCATTCCTCTTTTGAGAGAATAAGGGTTGGATCAAGCACGTGGTGTATCTCTCTCCCAGGAAAAACTTCAGCGAGTTTTTTCACTCCGTCGTTTTCACGAGTTGAGATCATTTCGAAGTCATCAAGTAGCTTTCGAACCTCCTGTTTTTCATCATCGCTGTAGTGATGGTGGCCAATACTAGATGCATAGGATATTTTTTTTCGACATTTTGGAGCAAAGGATAGGAAATAAATAGGATCTATTTTTGTATCACTACTGACAATTTCTGGGTTCCATATCTGGTCGCTGCCACATACGTAAGCATCAAAGTCTCCCGCTTTGCCCTCAAGTAACTCTTTGCTTGTTAGTTTAAGTGTTAAGTTCATGTTTTCGCGTATAAATTTACGGAACTTTGAAACGGCATTAATACGGTAGGGAAATCGTAAAATATCGTGAGCCAGCATCATTATTCCCCGCAAAGATACGTCAAAGCGTATCAGGTCGAGGTGATGAGCCAAATGTCTATTGTCGTAATCGATAGTACTAACTTCGCCATATCTGGATAGCACTAGTTTAGTAGCATAGGCCTGTAGGACTGCACCGTAGTTAGCGGTGCGGTGTATGGTAATGAGTGCGATTTTCATGACTTTATCTCTAAAGTAGTAAAAACTTCTTCAATAGAGCGCCTTAAAGACACACAAACTTTATTATTTTCATCCGGAAACCCCACAAGCAAAACCAAAATTACTGTATGATTTGGTTTGATGCTTAAATGCTTTCTGAATTTCATATCCACAACCGGCTTCTGACTCCAATTCAATGCACAACTAGCCAAACCGAGTGAATGTAAGGCATACATAAGAGACATCGCCAACAAACCACCATCTATCCAATGTTGGTAGTGCTCACTACCTGCAAAAAAAGCTTTAAGGTCGGTAGTGATGAGCAATAGATTTGGCGCCCTTTCACCAAAAGGCCTGTTACCTGTTTGATATTTGAGAACCATGTTTTTTACTTCACTATCTGAAGTATGATAAATACACCAGGCTTGGCGATTACAAACTGAAGGGGTTTTAAGTGCTAGTTTAACCGCCCTCATTATAAGTGATTCAGAAACGACTTCCTCCTTAAACTCCCTTAATGAATATCTGGAACAAAAAAAATCTTCAGGTGATTCCAACACCCCTTTTCTAAAATCTGCAACCGTCAACTCCTTAACACCATGATTCGCCTCGTCAAAGAAATTTAATTCTTTTAATTGCAGTTTAATTTTTAACGATTTCTCGATATCCACATTCTCTGGAAGACTAATAAACTTTTCAAGAACTTGCTTTGCGGCTTTATCATGGCAGGTGACTTGTCCGGCATCGTTCGATATTTTTAACAATTGCATAAGCAAACTCGCTTGCCGCCAACCAGAGGTGATGTTGCGCTGCTTATAGCTTAAGCTTTTTTCTAAACCGTGATAAATCATTATTATGTTGTACATTCTTTGGTCAGGGTCAGTCATATCTTCAGGCCAACCACCAAACCTTACAAAACGCAACGAATCATAGATGAATCCGAAAAGGCCATCATAAACCCTATAACCTCTTCTTATATAGGGCCTTATTAAATTCCACATTTTGAACATTCCCTTCTGACAAAAACTTTGTTTTGCGCTGTCATATAGTACAAAATTAACAATAATATATTACTAAAAAGCGTAGAAATAGCCGCACCTATAGACAAATACAATGGTATCAGGCTTAAATTTAAAATTATATTAACCATAGCAACAACACACATCAATTTAACCTTCACTCGCATATGCTCTTGTGTGACTAAAGTCGCACCAATACTGTACGACAGGAAATAAATAGGAACAGCAAAGGCCAATATTTTTGTAGGTGCCAATGATGGTCCATAACCACCACCAAACAAAAATACTATCAACCAATCTGCAATTATCAGTAAAACGACTGTAAGAATAGAGCCTGACAGCAACATTGCAAAGTTGCCTTTTCTATATGCGATATAAAATTTATCTCTATCATGAATTGCCCAACGATGATATTTTGGCAAAAAATATTTTTGATAGAGAACAGTTGGCAAAATCATAACTGAAGTCAATATCACAAATGCTATATTGTAATATCCGGCCTCTGTATCATTACATAGATACTTAACCATAATAATAGTACTTTGAACGTAAATAAATGCTAAAAATGACGCCATTCCAAATGGCCAACACTCTTGAAAGACATTTTTAACCCTGTATGTGCAGTCACGATTCCAGCTTATCGCACCATGACCTTTGAGCTTAAAAGCACCTTTTTTAAAATTTGATATATGAAATAGTCCAACTACTAAAAAAACTACACCGACAAAAGAATATATAATTGCTACATCAATTGGATTCAATGTGTAGGCTGTTAAATAAGCTACATACGCCACAATCAATAGGCGAGTTAAGTTTGGCAGTAGTTGCCACAAGGCCAAAGCAATATAGTTTTCCTCTAGTTGCAGCTTAGAACTGACAAGATCTACACTCAATTGACCAAGTATGTAAAAAAATAAAATTATAATTATATAGCGGTTCAGCTTATCATGTGGCCCGAAATAACTCCAAATTAACATCAATAAAAAAACTATAATAACAGTTATATATACAAATTTTAAAGATGCAGAAACCCAGCACAAACCATTCCAACCATCTTTTCCAAATACTTTAAGCCAAAATTGTGAAATACCAAAGCCAGCTAGAAGAGTAAAGACTGTTGCCAAGGCAAGACTTGAAGAGAAAAGACCAAAATGTTCAGGACCAAGCTTTCTGGCTAGGACCATATATATAACAAAAGTACTACCGCTCCCCAATAATGACCCTAGCCAGAGCAATGACACTGATTTAATTGCTTTCGTTGTATTATCCATTAGTCATTGGTGACTTAATCTACTGCCACACACCCCTCGTATCTATAACCACCTTTTCCTTCAACATCCCTACATCAATCCTCTTAAATTCATCATGATCTACAAGCACTACCAGAATATCTGCTTTTGCCAAAAGCTCCTGCAAACCATACAGTTTAAATTCCATCTCAACATCAGCACAATAGGGATCACAAACCATAATCTCACCAACACTGGCCGTCATCAACTCGCGCACAATCTCCAATGCCGGTGATTCGCGAATATCATCAATATTTGCTTTGAAGGTTATGCCTAAACAGCCAATAACCGGTTTTTTAAATCGCTCTGCCTTGACTTTTATCTTTTCTATTACCCAATGTGGCTTGGCATCATTCACCTCGCGAGCAGTCCTTATTAAACGTGCCACTTCCAGATTTTGGCTGACAATAAACCAAGGATCAACCGCAATGCAGTGGCCACCAACACCAGGACCGGGCTGCAGAATATTGACACGGGGATGGCGGTTGGCCAGGGAGATCAGCTCCCATACATTGATACACGCATCATCGCAGATCATGGAGAGTTCATTGGCAAAGGCGATGTTGACATCACGAAAGCTATTTTCAGTCAGTTTGCACATTTCAGCGGTACGGGCGTTGGTGATGATACATTCACCTTGCACAAAAATTTTGTAGAGGTCCACCGCAGCCTGAGAACATTTAGTTGTCATACCGCCGATGACGCGGTCATTCTGCACCAACTCTCGTAATACATTACCGGGCAGTACTCTTTCCGGGCAGTGTGCTACGCGAATGTCTGAATCTTCGCCACATTGTTGTGGAAAGGTAAGATCAGGACGAACTTCGGCAAGCCATGCCGCCATCTGTTCGGTAGCACACACCGGTGAGGTCGATTCAAGAATGACCAGATCTCCCTTTTTAAGCACTGGCGCAATGGCCTTGCTGGCAGACTCAATATATTTAAGATCCGGCTGGTGATCGTCTCTAAAAGGTGTTGGGACAGCGATGAGAAAGGCGTCAGCTGGTTCAGGCATTGAAGTGGCGCGGAGGTAACCTTGGGCAACCGCTGCTTGAACGACCATGTCCAAATCAGGTTCAATGATGTGTATTTTACCTTGGTTGATGGTATCAACAGTTTTTGGGTTGATATCAACACCTATGACTTTTTTTTTACGTGAGGCAAAGACAGCAGCAGTGGGCAGACCGATGTAGCCAAGGCCAATTACGGAAATTGTTTCACTGGACATATCGCGAGTTCCTTACGTTTGGTTTCTCATCGAAAGAGCAAATATTTTAGACGAAATCCATTTATCTAGGGCAGCATCTTGGGACAAGCTACCCACCCTTATATGTATTCAATCATGCGCTATATTCATCAGTGTTCGTTTTCGGGTACAACTTTTTAAGCCATTGAATGATTCTTTGAGCAGCCTGGCCATCACCATACGGATTATGGGCCTCTGCCATACGACTATACGCCTCATGATTATCCAGCAGCTCCTTCGCTTCTGCTACAATCCTCGCTGAATCCGTCCCTACCAGCTTGACCGTGCCGGCCACAACTGCCTCTGGCCGCTCAGTGGTGCCTCGCATGACCAATACCGGCTTACCAAGTGAGGGAGCTTCCTCCTGCACCCCCCCTGAGTCGGTTATAATCAGATAGGCCTGCGACATCAGGTACACAAAGGGGAGGTAATCAAGTGGTTCAATCAGATGTACGCCAGAGCAACCAACCAATATTCGATGTACAGGTTCCTGTACGTTAGGATTTAAATGCACCGGATAGACAATCTGCAGATCACTACGCTGGGCAAGTTCTTTGAGAGCCAGACAGATATTATCAAAACCGTTGCCAAAATTCTCTCTACGATGACCGGTAACAAGCAATAGCTTTTTTCTAGGATCAAGGAAAGGAAATTGGTTAGCCAGAGTTTGCTGGAGTGTCGTTTTTTGGTGAATTTGTTCAACCACATGAAACAAGGCGTCTACCACCGTGTTTCCGGTGATATGGATGGACTGCTCTGACACACCTTCCTTTATTAGACTCTCGTGCGCTGATTTGGTTGGGGCAAAATGGACAGTGGCTATTGCGCCGGCGATTTTACGGTTCATTTCCTCCGGCCATGGGGAATAAATATTACCAGTCCGCAAGCCAGCCTCAACATGCCCGACAGCTACTTTTTGGTAAAAGGCAGCCAGACTAGCTGCCATGGTGGTGGTTGTATCGCCATGCACTAAAATTATATCAGGCCGCCATACCTTTAATACATCCCCCACTCCCAGCAACACCCCCACTGTAATGTCAGTTAAATCCTGATCAGGCTGCATCAAATTAAGGTCAAAATCAGGAACAATCCCGAACAGATTCAGCACCTGATCAAGCATTTGCCGATGTTGAGCAGTAACACAAACTTTTACTTCAAAGATTGGGTCCGCTACCATAGCTTTAACTAACGGAGCCATTTTAATTGCTTCAGGTCGAGTGCCAAAAACGTTTAGTACTTTAATATGAGAAATAGTCATGAATCAAAATAGTTCCTTGTCTATGTAAGTGAGCAAGCATGGAGTTAGTCAGATTTAAGCGATAGAACATTCCCCACAAATTACAAAGCCCTAGCAGAATCTAGGGCTTTGTAATTCCAAGTCAACACATTAATAAAATGGTTAGCTCATTGATAGGGTATATTTTTATTTGGATGCAATTTTCAAACCCTAGTCAGCCTAACTTGCCCTTTGTGGAAAAGAGGCTTATATAGAAAATGCCTAATAAAGAACTCTCCAAGCGTAGTTTCCAGATGAATCTTTCGCACAAACACCTAAAGTATCAGCAACACCAGTCCCTCCTTGACTAAACCACATTGTACCTCGAGTCGCAATTGAACAATTTGGCTTGGCACTGGTTGTAGCAAGCCTGAGCCCGCCTTGAACTTCTAATTTCTGAGTTGGCATGGCTGAAGTAAAATTGCCAATACCAACATTTCCGTTTGAAGAAATCCGCATTCTTGGTTCACGACTAAATCCTGTAGGTCCAGTAGTCTCAATTAAAAATGAAGCTGGTGCTGATGTTGTAGTCCATTGTGTATCAGCGACTGTAGACAGCCCGCCCGCGTTTACAGTTGTAAAGCCCACTTGTGATCCAAAATACATAAAACCAAGCCGATTTAAATATCCCGGCAAAGTTGCATCGGACTTAATGTGATACGCTAAAAAACCAGCACCATTTGTAACTTCGTTCCCTTCCACTTTTATGACGTTTCCTGGCAAAGTAGAAGCTTTCACATGAATTGCCCCACCATTTGGTGTTGATGTACCTATCCCAATCACACCTGTATCTGTCACCACCATCGCATCAGAAGTATCGCCAGCATTTCTAACCACCAGTTTATTCGCTGCACCTGCTACCATCGGCAACGCCAAGGCTGCCAAAACTGCTACGCCTGTCATGATTGATTTTGAGCTTCTCATTTTTTATTCCTCCCGTTTGAGTAATAAACTGTTTTTTCAGCACCTTAGGATTAAGTGCAATTAATTTCTTATAAACGTATACCGCAGGATGTCATGTTGTCAAGCTGCTTGCTTAAATTTGTGGTCAGACACCTCCTTGGGAAGGCAATTTATGAATGCTGAATTTTAAATGCTGAATGTTGAGTCCCTTTACATGCTGCATCACACAGTAGATCAGTACACCTTACATACACCTTACATCTTTGCCTGTTACCGACATTTTGATCACCCCGGCAGGGCCCTATGCAGCAGCCCTGCCGGGGCGACTTCTACTTGATGACCAGATAGTCGGCAATGACCGTACCGGATCCGATGGTCAGCCCACCTTGTGCACTGGTTACGCCGCAGCTGGCGGTATAGGCGTTATTGTAACCGCCTTGCAGGGTAACCGTAATATTACGGTCTGCCGTTAATGCACCGGATGCGATATCAACTGCCTTCATCTGGATGGCATTGCCGTTTGCAGCGGCAGCATAGGCTGCCTGTAGTGTGGTATAACCGGTTGCGTTAGCCGGCTGCGTACTCAGCTTCAGGTAGTTGGGGGTAGCAGCCGGGTTCAGAGTATAGCTGGCCGTGATGATCTGGTTGGCTGCTATACCGCTTGTGAAGGTGTAGCTACCATTTGTCACGGTGACCGGTACACCGTTCATCAGTACACTGGCAACATCAAAGCCTGCTGCACCAAAGCTGTAGGTTGGTACCGAGCCTGCAGCCACGATGGTCGGGCCGGTCACGCAACGATCTAGTGCAACGGTGTAGGTACCGACAAAATTGGCGGTATAGGTGTGAGCTGCGGTTACGTTGTTCACCGTCAGATCAGGAAGCATACTCACCACGACGCCGTTTTCATCGGTCCAGTTGACAAACAGGTACCCGGCATTAGCCGTTGCCGTTACCGTTGTGGCATTGGCAAAGTAGTCTATCGTCTGCGGAGTGGTACCGGTAATGATCCCCCCGGCACCTGCCACATAGTTAAGGACAAAGGTGTCAATTGCAAAGTTGGCGGTTATGGTATGGGGAGCGACCACATTAAACAGGGTCAGGATCGGTACGGCACTGACTACCGTTGCTCCTTCGGTCCAGTTAACAAAGTGGTAGCCGGTATTAGGCACGGCCGTCACCGCACTTGAGCTGAGGTTGTAGGTAACGCTCTGCGGGTTTGCCCCCTGTACTACGCCACCACCGGGGGTTGCAGCAAAGGTCACGGTGTAGACCGGTATGGCAGCAGAACAGGTCACATTGACGGTTGAATTGATACCGTTGCAGCCCCAGCTAAGGTTGATCCCGTTAACCGTTACCGTGGTGGCACTACCGGCTGAGCAGAGTGCTGCCCCGACAGGTATTGCAGAGACATTGGTGTTGTTGGCGCTACCGCAGATGCCATCAATAACACTCGACGAATGCGTACTAACAACAAACGGGGCGTCTGACTCACCGGCTGCATTGTAGGCCCGGACCCGGTAACTGAAACGGTCACTGGAAAGGGCGGTTTCAGTGTAGCTGGTGGCATTGGCCAGGGCCGTACCGACCGGGGCAAAGTCAAAGCAGTTGAGGCCGGCACAACGTTCAATCACAAACCCGATCTCATTTTTGGGATTGCCGGGCACTGCCACACTGTAGGCAGACAGCGGGGTCGGGTCAATCCAGGTTACGGTGATATTATTCGACGTATTTTCAAAGCTCGGATTGACCGCAACACCGGTCGGCGGATCCGGCACCGTCTTGGTGGTATTGAAACGCATCGGCCGCATCATATCCTGCTCTTCGTGGGAAAGGATATGGCAGTGCCAGACGTACTCGTCACCAAAGTTATAGGCCACGTTGGTGTCCAGCGGGTTCTTGGCCTGACCGGTCTGTGGGCCGGTTGTCTGCAGGTTGGTAAAGCCCTGGGTGGTACCGTCGGGCAGACCAGGGGCCAGTTTGCGGATGCTGTTGGGCTGACCAAAGGGAGTTTTAGGGGCACGGGGCCTAAAGGCAACAATGGTGTCTTCCAGCGGGCTGACCCTCAAGGTCTCTTTCCAGCCCCGCTCGTTGTCGTCAGGCAGACGCTTGAAGCCATCCCAACCAACCCGGTTGATGACCTGCACATCAAAGAGGTGGAAGTGCATCGGGTGCGTATCTACACCGTTGTGGGTGATTTTCCAAAGCTGAACTTGGCCATCATCCACGATTTCGGTGGGTGGATCAATATACCCCTGCATGACAAAGGTCTGGTTCAGGTTGTTGGACAGAGGAACCTCTACCCCCAAGCGGGCACTCATCCGGCCATATTCATCATAGACAGCCCCCATCTCGTCATGGATTGCTTTGGGCTCCATATGGGTCGTGGTGGCGCTGACCGCCGGATTGGCCAGGATAGTGGTAGGATCATAATAGTTCAGATAGTTGTCACCGATCTCTGAAACGCCCCAGTTGGGGGCCTTCCAGGGGAAGGTAACGCCATAGACGTCATCGTAGTAGGTTTGGCCAACGATGATCGGCTCTTGGGATCTGGCGAAGACACTGCCACCCGGGGCCGTTGACTTGAATTCATCCTGCAGGGCAACCAGGTTATAATTGCTGCAGGAACCTGCGTTAACCTTGATCTGCATCACGGTACGTGTGTTGGGGCTCATGCCCGGCACAACACCGGCATGTCCGCCGGCGTCCCGTAAGTCAGGGGAACCGGTGTAATAATCGTTATTTGCCACTGCAGCCGGATAGGCTGCCGGTGCATCGTTATACATGATCAGGGTCTTACCGGCGTACTGGCAGAAATCAATGATGACGTCAGCACGTTCAGCCGGCCCCATCCGCAGGGTGCCATCAACCACGTTACCGACGTTGAACATGGTCGGGTCCAGCAGGAAGGTAACCGGGAAGTTGGGCAACACCACCGGCTTGGCCAGGAAGCCGCTTTCGCTACCGATCTGGATCCAGTCAGGACCGACGGTGGTTGGGTCAGGCACCCCGCCGTCACGGCTGTCATTGGGAAGATACTGTTTGTTAAGCCGGCCATACTCCCGGTAATTAACTGCCGGCACCATGGCGACTTCAGTGTCAGACTGCAGGGTGCAGGCAAAGGTTGCGCCTACGCCGGTACCGTCGGTCAGTATGCTTGCCGGTGCTGTCTGATAGTGTGAACCATAGTTATCCATCCTGATTTCCGTGATGCCGCCGCCGGCATCGACTGCCATAACCGAGGCCTCGGCATCCTGGGGATACTTGTGGGTACTGTCAATCGCACGGTGGCCCCCCTGGAAGGTGATCAGATCACCCACGGCAAACCCGCTGCCGGCAGCCGTAATACTGCACTGCTTGACCGTCGTGGTTGCCTCATACAACTGCAGGTTAAGAAAACGGTCATGGGCGCCGTTCAGGATTCTGAAGCGGTAGGCCTTGGGATCAACGGTCAAGGTGGGATAGGCGGTGCCGTTGACCAGCATGGTGTCCATAAATGCCTCTGCTACCCAGGACGGGTTGGGAGTCTTGGGCATAGTAGGCGGTTCAAAGGCATGTTCAGTCACACAGCCGGGGGCCGTGGGGCCGGCCTCGCAGGCCGGATCATAGTACGGGTTGGGAGTCAGCTGATATGGTATGCCGGTTGTGGGGGGCCAGAACCAGAGGCCGTAAACCCAGCGCCCCATCGGGTTGACACCGGTGATATCAGCCGGGTTTTCTGCCGGCATGTAGACATGGGGCCACCAGAGGTCACCACTGACCGGCGCCCTGGTACCGTTACCGTTGTCTGCACCGGTTCCCCAGGCCCAGGTCGGATCCAGCTGGGCAATGGTGGCAGGATCAACAAAGTTTTTATCCATGATGATCAGCGGGATCTCACCACCGGCCACAGTCGTGCCATCCGTTTTGGTGCCCGGAATGAGACCACGATCAATCAGATCCTTTTCAGCGGCATCGCGGATCAGGTAACCAGCCACCTCACCAGCATAGACGTTCAAGCGGGTAAGGCCAACGGCATGGTCATGGTAAAACAGCAAACGTGCGCTCTGCTGGTTGGTATAGTAGTAGGTAACGGCGCCGGCGCCAGGATCAGGCATATCCGGCACGTTCTGGGTACTGGCACCACGTTTGTAAGGGGTGACCTCAGCAGCGGGAGTGATCCACTGGTGCGGTGTTCCATCACTGATCCAGGGGTTCAAACCGCCGTGCAGGTGGATTTCAGCACGGTTCTGGGGATAACTGGCACAATCAGGCCCGTTTTCCTTAAAGGGGGTGGTGACACCGGGGACATCAACAAAGGAGCAGGCCGTACCGTCTGATTTAAGCGGGCCGCGTCCCGATCCCATCAGGGTTGTATCCGTTGGTATAAACAATTTACCGGCATCGCCGGTGGGCAGGTTATTGGTCAGCTTGATCCGTACCGGGCGGTCCTTTTGGGCAACAATGACCGGCCCCAGAAAATGGAAGGCCGCGGTTGGAACAACCGTGTTGTTTGACACCGTACAGGGGTTGGGCTGATTGAGCGACGGATCGGTACAACCGCTGGCGGTACCGTTGTTGGTCTGGCGATACCCGCGCAGGGTCGTTGCCCCAAGCTCAGTATGCAGCTTTTCCGTGTACTGGTTCAGCTCGATCTCATAATAGTCTGAACCGGGATAGGTCACAATATCCGGCACCGCAACCGGCAGGCACTGACCGATGTTATTGGTTGTCGAGCAGCCCAGCGGGGCCAGCTCATTGACAAACTTGGTCAGCGATGGGCTCAGGTTCCAGTTTGGCGTACTGCCAAAGAGATCCGGAACCAGATAGCCGTTATCAAAGAAAGGCGTCGCAGCTGCCCCCGGATAATTCGCTGGATTCTTGCCCGGGGGCACATAGGCCGGCGTGGCGTATCCCATGCCTGCCATCCCCACCAGCAGCGCAATGGCCAGCGCTACCATTGCATACAAACTGCCGTATCTTCGTTTCATACCAGACCTCCTTGATAGGTGTTCATGTCCGACGCACGTTATTGAACCGGCGATCCGGCGGATTGACCGGCAACCGGATGTTTAACTTTTTTCGCCTTGGCAGCCTTGGCGGCCTTGCGAGCCTCGGGAGAGATCCCCTTGCGGGCATCGGCAGCTTCCTGTCTCATTTCATCAGTGATACGTTTTTTGGGGGCGGCCTTGTGGGGATTAGGCCCCTCCTGACGGGCCAACGCTGCCACCGGCAGGGTCAACAGAACCATCAGAAACAGAAGAATGCTGGTTGAAACGCCACGGTATCCCATATGCTCTCTCCTTTTTGATACGCAGATGTTAGTTAGCCTGAGTACCACGGCTAAACATGTGCCTTTTATTGACTACATCACTACACAACCTCTAATGTGCACAGTTGATACCAAAAGCATCTTTTTTATTAACATCGCTAAACCACTGCAATTTAATCTGTTCTGTCTCACCACCGCTCAGCCTCTTGGTATCAGATTGAGACGGATTGTTTCAGCTTGCAGAATGCTGAGACAGACCTTTGTCTCAGCATTCCACGCAAGTGGATCCCGGCTATTGATTCGTTATCCGGTTGTCAATCTGCCCGGAAATCGACTCAGCAACACCTCGTGTCCCAAGGAAAGGTCCGGGGTTAAAACACCACCCAGTCACTACGTTTGATCAGGCGTGGTTTAGGACCTGAGCCCAACTGGACCAGATAACAGCCCTTGGAGGCATAACGCTGGCCCGGACCAAAACTGTAGCGTTCAAAATCAGGCAGATACTGATCCGGGCGCATACTGATCTGGTCCAGCAGCGTGTCCCGGTAAAAATCGAGTTTCAGCTCCTTCAAGCCTTGCAAAAACATATGTACCGCCGAGAAGGTCCGTGAGGTAATCCGCTGGTCATCTTTTATCTTCTGCCTGCTCATCAGCAGGACATCGGCAAAGCCGCGATAGGCTTTTTCATCCTCAGGTAACCGGAAGGGATAGGTCAGCAGAACTTTTTCACGCAGGTTCTCCGGGATCTCACTGAGATTCTTTTCAAGGGCACGGCCTGAGAGGTAGATGCGGGGTAGTTTTTTCATTCCGGACAACTGGCGGAGCGACGTCAGCAGCTGTTCCCCACCCCAGATCAAGACCGTTGTCGGCTTATGGGCGGCAAAGAGCGCCTTCAGCTGCTTGGCATCCGGTGGGGTTGAAGCGGCAAACATGATCGTCTTGACACTGCCGGGGCTGCCGGATTCCTTCCAGGCGGCATCAAAGCCTGCGGCCAAGGCCTTACCCTGCTCGCTTTGCAGCACAATCTGCAGCAGACGCCGTTTTTTGACCGGTTCATCCTGGGAGGCAACATAGCGGGCGGCAGTCTCACCCTCACCGTAGTACCCCCGTGAGGCATACATGGTGTACCAGTCAGTATCACTAATCACCGGCAGATCGGTGACCGGAAAGAGGTCCGGCAGTTGGTGACGTTCACAGAACTCGTGGATCGGCTGCCAGGAACGGTGTGAGATACCGCTCAGGATCGCAAAAACCGGCTCTTTCCGGTAATAGGCCTCAAGCTGGGCCGGCCAGGTTTCCGGTTCGCCTTTCAGCTCCCAGGTGCTGATTGAAAGATCGCGATAATAGGCGTTATCAAGCATCCGGAACATCTTGGCAAAACGCTGGTCCTTGCGCTGGGTCTTGCGCTGTTCGTTGATGCTGACCAGGGTTTGCAACGGAGCCAGCAGGGCTGCACGGTCAGTGGCGCTGACATCATCGGTAACAATGGTGGCCAGATGCATGGTGGTATCGGTGATACCGGGAGAGACCTGGGACGAGAGGTTTTTCAGGTAGCTGATCAGGATCTGCATATCCCGATTCCCCAGGTCATAACGGGGCATAATGGGTGCAAAATCGCGACCGGTTGCGCTTACACCGGCCAGCAGGGCAGCTGCCAGGGTTTCGTCGGTGTAGGCCGGACGGATAGCGGTAGCCGGACGGCTCTTACCCCTGCTGGCAGAGATGGTATTCTTGACAAAATCCGCGTACAGGTAGCGTGGTTTAAACAGGTTGGGACCGTTAACCGGCGGTGAAGCCACCTGCCCCTCAAGGGAGCCGAGACCGCTACGGGTATGGCAGTTGGCACAGGAAAAGACGGTACTGTCCACCGGCACATCGCCCCTGATGAAACCACGCAGCGGGGTCCCATCTGACAGAATCCCCTCACGGTAGATCCGCTCTCCGAGGCGGTGCAGTTCGGCCGGAGTCAGATCAGCCGTCGTACTGTTCGCTGGCTGCTCAGCCGCCAGCGCAGCGGTAAAAGCCCCTACAAGGAGAAGGACCATTAAACAGGCAATAGCACGTATCTGTCTCATAATCCCACCTTCCGCACTTCTTCCATAAATTCAGTGCTGCTCATGATGCCGTACAGCTTGATCCAGTGGGTGCTTTTGGGAGCATGAATAAAGGTGACGGCATAGTGGGACATCTTGTTGGGGATGTAGGCGCCGAAGGAGTTCATCACCAGATCAATATCCTTGCGGGAGCCGGTAAAAAAATCCCAGCCGGGCTTGGCACGATAGCGCTTCAGATACTCTTTCAGCACCTTGGGATTATCATTTTCCGGGTCAATGGTAATCGACACCAGATGCACCTTGGCGGCATCAGCTCCCAGGCGGTTCTGCAGGTTGATGAAACCGGCCGAAAGTACCGGGCAGATGGTGGTGCAGGTACCAAAGATGAAATCAACAACCACCGGCTTATTGGTATCGATGATGTTTTTCAGGCGGACCCGCTTGCCGTCCTGGTTAACCAACGTCACATCAGGCAGCTGATACTGTTGCTGGCTACGCTGGTAGGTCTTGGCAGCGGCTGAGGCCTGGTTCGGCAGACCGCAGCAGACGGTCAGCAACAGGGCGGGCAGGATCCATTGAAGCAGTCGGTTCATGGTGGTGGCTCCTTGTGGATTACTTTTTGACTATTTCAAGCAGTTCAATCTCGAACAGAAGCGTTGATTGGGGCGGTATCGCCTCGCCGGCCCCTGACTCAGCATAGGCCAGGGCTGGAGGGCAGAGCAGCCTAGCCTTACCGCCCACCTTCATCTTCTGCACCCCTTCAGTCCAGCACTTGATGACACCGGATAGTTTCAGATCCAACGGTTTGCCTCTTTTGTAGGAGCTGTCAAACTCCTTACCGTCCACGAGGGTGCCACGGTAGTGCACTCTGACCGTGTCGGATTCAAGCGGACTGGCTCCTGTGCCTTCCTTCAGCGGCTGGTACACCATACCGGAGGCTGTCTTGACGGCTCCGGGCTCTTTTGCCGCTTTTGCCAGGGCTTGGTCGCCCAGTGGAGCCAGCCGGATTCCCAATGCCTTACGACGATCCCGGGCCAGTTCCTGCACCTTGAGCGCATAGGCGGATGCATCGATGGCTGCCTTTTTCCCGGACTGGGCATCGGTCAGCCCCAACAGGACATACTGGAATTCATCCGGGCTGAGGCCGAAGACTGCCAGTTGGCGGGATACGGTTTGTCCGATGGCATACAGGGTCTTCTGTTCTTCGGTTGCCGGCGGATCAACGGCAAAGACAGGGGTGGCAACAAGCAACAGACACATGGCAAACAACAGTTTCATACCAGACCATCCTTTCAGTAACGTGATAAGGTTCATGTCCCTCCCGCTAGCTGTTCACTGCGGGAAGCGGACCACTCAAGGAGTTCCGTAGCTGAATCAACAGATCAAGGATCAGAGAGGGATGGATCGGCTTTTCAAGGTAGTGATCAACCCCCAGCTCGGATGCGGATTGGCGCGTTTTCTGGTCACTGGTGCCGGATGCGACAATGATCCCTGCGGCCGGCTGGCGTCGGCGCACCTCACGGACCAGGTCCAAACCATCCACGGTGTCGGTGCCCTGCAGGCGCATGTCAGCGACCACGGCCAGGTAATGGTGCTTTTCCAAATAGTCGAGCGCCTCGCAAAGGCAGTCACAGCTATCAACCACCAACCCCTTCTGTTCCAGCAATTTGCGATAGGCAAACAGGATACCCGGCTCGTCGTCGACGATCAGTACCCGGTTGCATTTGCAGCCATGCTGGCAGCAGCTATGTGAAGCAGAGAGTGACATGCAGAAAGACTAATCAAGAAGCGTGCCGCAGACACACCCCAGAAAATAATAAACAATACAGGCAAGATAGATGGAAAGACGCCTTCTTTGAGCGACCTGCGGGGTAAGCAGAGTGAGACTTCCTGTCTCAACGTGAGACAGGAAGCCGGGGAAATCAGGGGGATTGTTCGTTCAGGCGTTTGAGGCGGCGATAGAGGGTGGCACGGGAAAGGTTTAATGCCTTGGCGGCCTTGTCGACATTGCCGCCATGCTGGGCCAGTACGGCCTGAATATGGGCCGTCTCAACCTGTTGTACGGTCTGCGGTTCTGCAGGCAGATGGATTGGACAGGGGCGTTGTCCGCCGTTTATGCAGGAAAACAGAGACTGTCGCAAAGTACCGCCCGGCGGGGTAAGCAGCAGGGCCCGTTCCAGAACATTACGCATTTCACGGACATTGCCGGGCCAGTCGTAGGAGAACAGCATGCCCCGCACCTCGTCGGTCAGCACCTGATCAGTTGCCCCCAGCAGGTTAAGCAGGTAGGAGGTGATGGCCGGCACGTCCTCCCGGCGTTCCCTGAGCGGGGGGAGATGGATATGAATCAGATTGATCCGGTAGAACAGGTCCTGGCGGAACTGGCCATCAGCACAGAGGCTGTTCAGGTCGCGGTGGGTGGCGCAGATCAGCCGGAAGTCGCTTTTCAGCAGTTTGACATCCCCCAGCCGACGGTAGGTCTTGTCTTCAAGCAGTTTGAGAAACTGGGCCTGCACTTCACTGCTCATATCGCCGATCTCGTCCAGAAACAGGCTGCCGCGGTCCGCAATATCAACCAGCCCGCGACGGTCCTGGTCAGCCGAGGTATAGGCCCCCCGCTGGGCACCGAACAGTTCGCGGGAGAGCATCTCCCCCCGCAAGCTTGAGCAGTTCAGCTCAACAAACTCATACTGGGCACGGCTGCCCTGCTGGTGAATCCACCTGGCCAGCATCCCCTTGCCGGTACCGGTTTCGCCGGTGATCAGCACCGGATGGCCGTTGTCAACCGCCATCCGGGCAATCTGTTGTACCTCCAGCATGGCCGGTGAACTGCCAAAGAAGATCCCCGGCTGTTTTTCCATACGCTTACGGGCCACCGACTGGCGTTTGAGCGTTCCCAGTTCAAGTGATTTGGCCAATGAGATCGCAAGGGTCGGCATATCAAGCGGTTTGGTCAGAAAGTTATCGGCGCCGCGTTGCATCGCCTCAACCGCCAGGGGGATATCTCCGGCGCCGGTGACCACGATAATCGGCACCAGATTCTGGGCCTCCCGTTCAGCACTGATCAGGTCAAGTCCGTTACCGTCAGGCAGGTTGATATCAATGATTATCAAGTCAAAACGCCGGTCTGCCATTAGCCTGGTGGCCTCGGCCAGCGATCCGGCTTCACTGATCTGATAGCCGTCCTTTGAAAAATAACGCACCACCCCGAAGCGGGTCACAGCACAGTCTTCAATCAGCAAAATCTGCGGTTTCATGACAGGCGTTCCTCCGTCGCCAGCTGTAACTGCAGCGCGACCGTACAGCCCGGTTCAGGATAATTATTACAGATCTGCACCATCCCTCCCATCTGTTCAATGAACTGCTTCACCAAGGCAAGCCCCAACCCGGTGCCCCCTTTGCGGGTGGTAAAAAACGGTTCAAAAACCCGCTCATACAGGCCCGGCGCCACCCCGCTACCCTGATCGACCACCCGCAACCGCAGTTGTCTCTCCCGGGCAGAGGATTGCGGCAGGTCAAGCACCAGGCTGATGCAACTTTCCGGAGGGCTGTGCTGTCCGGCGTTATCCAGAAGATTGAAAAGCACCTGCTGCAAACGGTCTCTGTCTGCGCGAACCAGCACCGTTTCTGCCTCAGGGGGGATCTCCAGCACCAGTCGGCGATGGCCAGCCGGGCTGCTCTCCTGCCAGAGCTGCACGGTCTGACGGCAGAACTCAGCCAGCGCCAACACTACAATCTGATCTTCCTGCTGACGGCGCCCCAGGCTGAGCAGGTCGTTCATCAACCGGGCAAGCCGGACGACCTGGGAACGGATATGTTCAATATAGGGGGTCAAGGTCTGGTTGCCCTCAACCCCTTCTTCCCTGAAAAGCGCCTCGGTGACGGTCAGAATGGCATTCAGAGGATTCCTGACCTCATGTGCCACCCCGGCTGCCAGCTGGCCGATGTACTCCAGACGCTGCGCCTCAACCAGCTGATGTTCAAGTTCTTTGCGTTCGGTAATGTCGGTGACAAAACCGCACCAGATCACACTGTTATCCGGCTGCCGCTGGGGGCGTGAGTCTGCCTGGAACCAGCGCAGTCCCTTTGACGGAATGCCCGCTCGGAACTCACGGTGCCAGGGTGTCTGGGTATCGGCGGAGCGTTGAATCGAGTCGAGCACACCGGGCAGCTCATCCGGCAGCACCCGGTCAAAGAGACAGCTCGCATCGTACTGGATATCTTCAGGGGAGATCTCGAAAAGCTCAAGCATGGACTGACTGGCATAGGGGACATAGTAGCGGCCATCGGGAAACATCTGGAACTGGTAAATACCGCCGGGGACCTGCTGGGAGAGGCTGTTCAGCAGATCGTGGCTTTTCTGCAGATCGCTGGTGCACTGTTCAACCCGCTGTTCAAGCTCCACCCGGGAACTCTGCAGCGATAGTTCGGACTCTTTTTGGAGGGTAATGTCATAACAACTGCCGATATAACCGCAGAAACAGCCGTCAATGGCGTAGTGGGGGGCACCGTGGTCAATGAGCCAGCGATAGGAACCGTCATGGTACCGCAGGCGGTACTCCATGGTAAACGGCTGCCGGGCTGCAAAAGCCTCCCGGTAGGTCTTGAGACAATCCGCCTGATCATCGGGGTGGACCCCCTCGGCCCAGCCGTCCCCCAGTTCCTGTGCAAGGGTCCGGCCGGTAAACTCCAGCCAGGTATGGTTAAAGTAATCACAACGGGCGTCAAAGCCCGAGTGCCAGATCAGGGCCGGGAACTGCTGAATAATCTCTGCCCTGCCAACAGTTTTCCCCGAGTCATCCAGCAGGGCGCAAAGCTTTTTCCGGTGAGGAGCCATCGTTACTGACCAGTCATGAAAGGTAAGGATATGCTACGTATGAAGGAACCATAACGCCTGTCTCAAAATAAGACAACAAAAAACCAATCAGCTCAACAACATTTAAACAAGCGTTTAATATCGAGCAGTTAGTATGAGCGGCACGGTTCTTGATATAGGGAGGCAAGCAATCAGGAGCCCTCATGCCACTGACACCCGCACATACCTCTCTGAGACCGCTACGGCGAGGCATTGCCACCCTGCTGGCAGTCGTCTACCTGCTGATTGCAGTTGGACCGTTGCCCTCATTGGCACTGCCGTCCCATCAGCATGCCCACGGCGGCCAGGCCGCCTGCAGCGGTGACTGTAAACGTGATGGGTGCTCCTTGCAGAGCCAGTTGAACCACACCTGCTGTTGCTGGAAGAAAAAACAACAGGTGAGCTACCCTCCGGAACCTGCCTCGAACAGGGCGGACTGTTGCCACACAACGCTGCCTGCCGAGGCGGTCCGCACCGTACTGGAAGAGACCATCGCCACCCGCCAGGCCGAGCTGCCCGAACCGCAGACAGCAGAGACCGTTCTTCGCTGTGGTTGCCCCTGCGATGACAGCAGCCAGTCCGCACTGCTTAACAGCCTGAGCAATGAAGGCATGCCGTTTATCTACCGGGTGGTCATTGTACCGCCTGAAGAATCACCCTACCCACGCTCCCCTGGCAGCACGCTGCATACGCTGTCGACAAAACCGTTGCTCCCCCCTCCAAAGCCTGTCTGATTCAGACAATCAGCGCCGTAATCGACACTTGACCCTTACGACTGACAACGCTATGGAGGACTATTGCCATGACCGTACAACAGCTTTCGCTGCTGGCGCTGCTGCTGGCACTGACAGCCCAGACAGCCCATGCCGAACACCTGCTGCTTGATGAAATCATTGTTCGTGCCGACAAGGAGTCACCGAAGGAGGAGAGTCTTTCCGTCCGGGAAGTCCGTGAAAGCCCCGCCAGGGATGTGGGCGAGGCCCTGAAACAGGTGGAAGGAATCAGCACGGTCCACAAAGGGGCTATTGCCAATGACGTGGTACTGCGCGGTTTTCAGAAGGACAACATCAACGTCCTGGTGGATGGCGTCCGCCTGCATGGCGCCTGCCCCTCCCGGATGGACCCGCCGTCATTCCACTATGATTTTGCCGAGATCGAACAGGTCAGGATCATCAAGGGCCCCTATGACCTCTCCAACCCCGGCGGTCTGGGCGGGGTGATTGACGCCCAGACCAAAAGGCCGGGCAAGGGGTTTGGCGGCGAACTCAGCCTGGGGTACGGCGACTGGCACGGCACCAACGCCTCAGCCACCGCCTCCTATGGCACGGAACGCTATGATGGCCTGCTGGGCTACGCCTACAAATATTCCGACATCCCCCAGTCTGGCGACGGCAAGCTGCTGACCCAGATTTATCCGTCCACCAGCCCGAACCGCTACAAGAACGCTGCCGTTGACTCAAAGGCCTACGAGATCAACACCGGCTGGGGCAAGCTGGGGCTTAACCCGACGACCAATTCGCGCACAGAACTCAGCTATACCTATCAGGATGCGGATCATGTCCTTTACCCCTACCTGAAGATGGATGCCGACTACGACAAGACCCACCGTATGAACTGGAGCTACCGGATTCAGAACATCTCGGCACTGCTACAGGATCTGAAGCTGCAGGTCTACTGGGATCAGATTGAACACCTGATGGATGACCGCAATCGCTTCAGTTCCAGCACCTCTCCCCGGTTCTATTCCATGCAGACCGATGCCTCCACCCAGACCTACGGCGCAAAGCTGCAGGCTGAGCTGCAGATCGGCCCGGGGACCTTGAAGAGCGGGCTGGACTACTACAACCGCAACTGGGACGCCACCAACCGCCGGGCCATGTATTTCAACTACCGTGACCTTGCCATGATCCCGGATGTGACGATTGAAAACTTCGGTCTGTTCAGTGAATACACCCTGCCGCTTGCCAGCAACCTGAGTCTGACCGGCGGGGTACGCGGTGATCTGACCCGGGCCAAGGCCGACCGGGCCAACACCATGGTGACTGCAGGGACCTCGAAGGAATTCAGCACGATCAGTGCAAACCTGCAGTTGAACTACACACCGATCAAAGAGCTGGTTATCTTCACCGGGCTGGGGCGTGGCAGCCGCACCCCCGACCAGCAGGAACTGTTTCTTGATGTACCTGGCAACCCGGCCTGGCGCGGTAATCAGGGCCTCAAGGCAACCGTCAACCATCAGGCTGACCTGGGGGCCAAGTACGCAACAGAGCGTTTTTATGTCAACGCCTCGGTCTTTTACAGCGACCTGCAGGACTACGTGAATTTCTACCAGGCCTCAACCACCCTGAAGAGCTATCAGAATATCCATGCCAGCATCTGGGGTGCCGAACTGGGCAGTCAGGTTTCATTGCCGGCCGACCTGTTTCTGAGGGGCAGTCTGTCGTACACGGAAGGCCGCAACATCAGCGGCAACCGCCCGCTCTCCGAGATGCCGCCCCTGAAAGGCACCATTTCCATCCGCTATGACAACGGCAGTTTCTTTGCCGAACTGCTTGAGACCCTGAGCCGTGAGCAGGACCGTATTGACAGCAGCCTGAACGAGCAAAAGACTGCCGGGTGGGCAACCACCGACCTGAAGGCAGGCTATCAGTACAAAGGGTTCTCCGTGACCGGCGGCATCAACAACCTATTGGATACCCAGTACTACAGCCACCTGTCCTATCTCCGCGACCCCTTTGTCAGTGGTGTCGGCTACCGGGTCCCGGAAAACGGACGGAACGTCTACCTGACCATGGCCTATAAATTCTAGTGGGCTGCAATGGACAGCACTCGAAAACCGCGCTACAAATAATCCAGACAGGAGAACAAACAATGAAAAACCTACTGAAATTCCTGGTTACCCTGACCCTTTTGCTGACTACGGCTGCTCTGGTGACTGCCACTGACAAGGTTGAAGACCCGGACAGCTGCAAGTACTGCGGCATGGACCGCACCAGATTCAGCCACAGCCGGATGCTGGTAACCTATCAGGACGGCAGCTCGGCAGGCACCTGCAGTCTGCATTGTGCAGCCGTTGAGCTGGCCAACAACATTGACAAAATGCCGACCTCCATCAAGGTGGGGGACTTCACCACCCAAAAGCTGATTGACGCAGAGACCGCCTACTGGGTGATCGGTGGCGACAAGATGGGGGTCATGACCTCCCGGGCCAAGTGGGCCTTTGCCAACAAGGCCGATGCCGAGGCGTTCATAAAGCTGCACAAGGGCAACCTGGGCAGCTTCGACGACGCCATCAAGGCAGCCTATGAAGATATGTACAAAGACACCAAAATGATCCGTGAACGCCGCCAAATGATGAAGATGAAGCACAGCGGGCACAAATAACGAACATTCCCCTCTCCCTGAGGGAGAGGGCCAGGGTGAGGGGGAGTTTTGTCATTACCATCAACGTTACTTAACTATGCACGACAGCTTCGCAAGGATCAGACAGACGCGGAAAAGCGGTTATGGCATTTCTTGAGAGGCCGCCGGTTCTGTGGTCTTAAGTTTCGACGCCAGTGTCCTTTTGAGGGCTATATCCTTGATTTTTACTGTCATGATGCGAGTCTGGCTATTGAGCTTGACGGTGGTGGCCACACCTCTGACGAGCAACGCATGTACGATCATGAACGGACAAAAATCCTTAATTGTGCAGGCATACGCGTGATCAGATTCTGGAACAATGAGGTACTTAACTCCATGGAAGATGTACTGAATAAACTATATTCATATATTCCTGCAGACACACCTCTGAGTACCAAAGGCTCACCCTCATCCGGCCTTCGGCCACCTTCTCCCCCGGGGAGAAGGGATAAGGTCACAAACTATCCCATGGGAATAGAGAGGGAGCTACCATGACCCGCTATTTCATACTGTTTGCCGTTATTGCCGGTTTCTGGCTGCAGGGCTTGACGGCCCTGGCAGCGCCGGTCACCCCCGTACCGGGGCCCAAGGACAAGTGCCCGGTCTGCGGCATGTTTGTCCACAAGTACCCTGCCTGGACCACCGTAATCAGTTTTAACGATGGCAGCCGGGCCTGGTTTGATGGAACCAAGGACCTGTTCAACTATCTGAACAACCTGCCCAGATTTGCGCCGGGCAAAACAGCGGCCATGGTAGCCGCAATCCAGGTCAGGGACTACTACTCCCTGAAGCTGATTGACGCCAGGACCGCCTTCTATGTGATCGGCAGTAACGTGTACGGACCGATGGGACATGAACTGATCCCCCTGGCAAGGCAGGACGAGGCGCAGGAGTTTTTGAAAGACCACGCAGGCCGCCGGATTGTCAGATATCATGAGATCACCCCTGCCCTGTTGAAGACACTGGAGTAACCGGAGCTGCCATGCGCCCTTCCACCGGCTTCATACTGCTGATCACAACCGGCACGGCACTCTTGCTGCTGATGGGGGGCCACGCCCGCAGCAGCCGGACCGCCCGTAAAGCCGAGCTGCAGGAACGGGCCCGACTGGTGCACCGGTTACGGCTGACCGACCTCTGTCTGTTTACCGAGGCCCGCTATACCCGCCATCCCGCCATGGCTGATCTGCACGCGCCATTTCAGGATCACCCGACCGCCCTGGAGCATTTTCCATCCGGCTCACTGGTGACACCACCCGTAACCCTGCAGAGGTCTTATGCACCGCGCCCTTAACCGCCATCGCAACATCCTCGATTTTGCCCTCTCCTCACTCATGAGACGGAAGGCCAAAAACATCTCCCTGTTTTTGGTCTACACCCTGATCATCTTTGTGATTGCGTCGCTGATCTTTTTTGTCCAGGCCCTGAAACGGGAAGCCGCCCTGCTGCTTACCGAGGCGCCGGACATGGTGGTGCAACGGATGATTGCCGGCCGTCACGACCTGATACCTACGCGCTATGCAGAGAAAATCGGCGCCATCCGCGGGGTATCGGCGGTGGTGCCGCGCCTGTGGGGCTACTATTACGACCCGGTCTTTCAGGCAAACTACACCCTGCTGGTGCCGGATACGGAACCGCCACCACCCGGTTCGATCATGATCGGCAGCGGTGTGGCCAGAAACCTGCGGATCAAGACCGATGACCTGGTGACCTTCCGCTCCTACAGCGGCATGCCGCTGCTCTTGACCGTTACTGCTATCCTGCCGCAGCATTCGGAGCTGGTGGCAGCCGATCTGGTACTGATGGCAGCTGAGGATTTTCAGGCCATGTTCAGGATGCCCAAGGATGTTGCCACCGACCTGGCAATAACCGTCGCCAACCCCCGCGAGCTGGTGACCGTAGCCAACAAGATCGTCGAGCAGTTTCCCGACACCCGTCCGATTCTGAAGAGTGAACTGTTGCGGACCTACGACTCGCTGTTTGACTGGCGTGGCGGGATGATGGTGGTGATGCTGGCAGTGGCAGTGCTCTCCTTTGTGATCTTTGCCTGGGACAAGGCCAGCGGCCTCTCGGCAGAAGAGCGCAAGGAGATCGGCATCCTCAAGTCGATCGGCTGGGAGACCGGTGATGTCCTGCTGCTGAAGTTCTGGGAAGGGGCCGTGATTTCGCTGACCGCCTTTCTTGCCGGTGTCCTGTTGGCCTACCTGCATGTCTTCTTTTCATCAGCCGCCCTGTTCTCCCATGCCCTGAAAGGCTGGGCCATCCTGTACCCGCAGTTCAAACTGGTGCCGGCTGTTGACGGTTATCAGCTTTCGGTGCTGTTTGTGCTTGCGGTGCTGCCCTACACCGCGGCCACCATTATCCCTGCCTGGCTGGCAGCCACCATTGCCCCTGATGCAGCCATGAGGTCATAACCATGATTGCACTGAACCAGGTCACCAAAAACTTTTCCATCGGCCCAACCACCAGCTTTACCGCGGTGGATAACGTGAGCCTGACCATTGAACGCGGCACCATGACGATCCTGAAAGGCCCCAGCGGGTCAGGCAAGACCACCCTGCTCGCCTTGATCGGCTGCATGACCAGACCAAGTTCGGGACGGATCATGCTGCAGGGAGTCGGGACCAGCTTCTTTCAGACAAGCGAGGCAGCTGAGGGGTTTGACACCTCCAGCCTGCCGGAGCGTTTTCTGACCGAGATCCGCCGTTCCACCTTCGGCTTCATTTTCCAACAGTTCAACCTGATCAAGGGGATCAGTGCCCTGCAGAACATCATGCTGCCGGCCTACCCCGGCGGCGAGCAGCAGCCCGTTGTCAAGCAGCGGGCACTGGAGCTGATGGAACAGTTTGACCTGCTGCGTCATCGCAACTCGCCGGTGGAATGGCTCTCCGGCGGCGAACTGCAGCGGGTTGCCATTGCCCGTGCCCTGATCAACGACCCGATCGCCATTATTGCCGATGAGCCGACCGCTCACCTGGACAGCCAGCTTTCCCGGGCCTTTATGGAGAGCATCGGCCAGCTCAAAAAAAGCGGCAAAACAGTCCTGATCGCCAGTCATGATCCGATTGCCTACAATTCGTCACTGGCGGACCAGGTGGTGGAGATGCGTGATGGCCGGATTGTCGGGCTGGAGCCGTCGGCATGATCCAGCACCCGGCCATACTGGCGCTGATGACCGCCTCTCTGATTGTCAGCGGGCTGCTGCTCTACGCCGGCTGGTTTGGCATCCGGATCCTGAAGAACTGGGACCTTACCAGCGGCAGTGAACTGCAGCTGAACCTGGAACGGCGAACCTACCTGATCGCCACGATCGTGAGCTACGCCCTGCTGTTTCAGACAATCTCCCTCTTCCTCTACCTCTACACCGCCGACGGCCTGCATATCCTGTTTACCGGCGCCATGTGCGCGGCCGGCACCCTGCAGGTCAACAGCTACGGCTATCCGACCCTGATCATGAAGCTGATCAACTGTCTGCTGGCAGGCAGCTGGTTGATTGTCAACCACGCCGACACCAGAGGCTATGACTACCCGCTGATCAAGCCCAAATACGTTCTGTTGCTGGGCCTGGTGCTGCTGGTACTGGCTGAAACCGTGCTGCAGTTCAACTATTTCATGCACCTGAAAGGGGACATGATCACCTCCTGCTGCGGCAGCCTGTTTGGCAGCGACAAGCCAAGCATCGCCGGAGAGCTGGCCGGCCTGCCGTACCGGATCATGCGTCCGCTCTTTTTCTGCACCATGGCGGTACTCGCCTGCTGCGGCATCCGGCTCTACCTGAAAGGGAGCGGCGGCTACCTCTATGCTGCGCTTTCCTCGTTTGCCTTTGTGGTCTCCCTGGCCGCACTGATCTCATTCATCGGGCTCTACTACTATGAACTGCCCACCCATCACTGCCCTTTCTGCATCCTGCAGCAAGAGTACGGCTATATCGGCTACCTGCTCTACGCCACGCTGTTGGGCGGCATGATCGCCGGCAGCAGCATCGGCCTGCTGATGCCGTTCAGGGCAAGCCCCAGCCTGGCCCCCTACCTGCCGCGCCTGCAACAACGGCTGATTCTGCTGTCGCTGACCTGCTACCTGCTGTTCACCGCCCTGGTCTCTTACCGCATGCTGACCGCCAATTTCAGGCTGGGCGGTTAACAGGGCTTTGAAAAATCTTTCGCTTGTTACTTGGCAACAGGAAACGCTATAGATAGCCCCATGCCCAGAATGATGCCTACAACACAGCACACTCTCCGGCTCCTGAGCGGGATACTGCTTGCGGCTGCGCTCTGCCTGTCGGGCTGTTCTGCAGCCCAGAAGGCGTTTAGCAAGGGGGAGGAGCTGGAACAGGAAGGCAACTTTGAGGCTGCCATGTATCGCTACGCCGAGGCCTTCAGCAAAAACAGCGCTGAAAGCAGCTATCGCCTCAGTTTTTTCAGGGCCCGTGAGGCCGCAGCCAAACAACGCTTCAAGGCCGGTACCGAGCTGATGTCCAAAGCGCTGTATGCCGCTGCTGAGGAGCAGTTCCAGGCAGCAGCAAGCCTTGATCCGACCCAGGCGCGGTTTCGGCAGTGGGCTGACCAGGCCGCACGTCTCGACCAGGCAGACAAGAGCTATCTTGAGGGGCTTGATTTTGAAAAGGCCAACAAGCCGCAGTATGCCCGCACCGCCTTCCAGCGGGCTCTGGAGCTCCAGCCGGGGCTTCAACGGTATCAGGAGGCATTAAAGCGGGTAGCAGGCAGCCCCTCGACCAGTCTGGCCGGACGGGACCTGCAACTTAAATCGGTGAGACCGTTGACGCTCAAGGCCAGCGGCACCAGACTGAAAGAGCTGTTTGCCACCATCACCCGGCATTCCGGCATCAACTTCGTCTTTGACCCGGACTTCAAGGACCAACCCGCAACCCTGACCCTGGAAAACGCCGGTTTCCACCAGGCACTCGACCTGCTGGCCTCCCTGCACAGGATTGACTATGCCGTTATCAACGAGACCACGGTATTGATTTACCCGTACAGTGCAGAGAAGACCAAGCAGTATCAGGACATGCAGCTGCGCACCTTCAACCTGAACCACCTGGATGCCAAGAAGGCGGCCAACCTGATCAGGACCATGCTACAGGTCAGGCGGTTGTACATCAACGAGGATGCCAACGCCCTGGTGGTGCGGGATACCAGTGATGTCACCGATGTGATTGAAAAGATCCTGGAGGCCCATGACCTGCCGGAGGCAGAGGTGGTGCTGGATGTCGAGGTAATCGAGATCAGCGACAAGAACGCCCACAACGTCGGTCTGCTGTTAAGCAACTACGCCGTAGAACTGGGGGCGTTTTCACCCAGCAACCAGCTGCTGGCAACAACACTCAAAGATACCACCTCCACGACATCGACCACGGTCACCACCGACGCCACCATCAACAACCTGGTCAAGGCCTTCAGCATCAACAGCTTCGGCGGCTATGTCACCGTACCCAATGCCCAGTACAACTTCGGCAAGACCCTGACCAACGGCGAGGTTCTCTCCAATCCCAAGATCAGGGTCAAGAACAAGGAAAAGGCCAAGTTCAACGTCGGCACCAGGGTACCGATCACCACCACCACCATGGCCACCACCGGCACCACCTCACAGGTCAACGTGCAGTACGTGGATGTGGGGGTCAAGGTCAATGCCGAGCCCACCATCCAGCTCAACAACGAGGTCTCCATCAAGCTGGGGCTTGAGGTCAGCTCCATCATCTCCCGCGAGACCGTGGGTGGCAAGGACAGTGCCACCACGGTGGTTACCATCGGCACCCGCAACCTGGATACGGTCCTAAGCCTCAAAGACGGTGAGACCAGCGTGATCGGCGGTCTGATCTCCCACAGCAACAGCGACAGCAAGCAGAAGATCTTCCTGTTGGGTGACATCCCGCTGATCGGACCGCTCCTGTCAAACAGCAAGACCGACAATGACAAGACCGAGCTGATCCTGGCCATCACACCACGGCTGGTCAGGGGGGTAACCGTACCGCAAGGCGACCTGACCTCCTTCTCAAGCGGCAAGGAAGACCGCCCCGCATTGCAGCCGGCAGCTTTAGTACAGCAGTCTGTTCCGGCAGCCGCACCACCTGCCGGCAACCAAGGGGTGCCATCAGCACCTGCGGCACAGCCAGCACCACCAACGACAGGAGTGCCACCTGTCAAACCGGGAGCACTGTCGTTTACCGCCCCCTCACTGGTGGCAGTTGGCCAGCAGTTTCCCGTACAGGTTATGGCTGATAAACTTGAACACCTGAAGGGCGGCTCCATCACGATCTCCTACAGCCCGGATCTGCTGCATCTGCTTTCTGCCAGCGAAGGGACGATGTTAAGGCAAAACGGCGACCCAACCAGCTTCACCACAACCCCTGACAGTTCTCATGGCATTATAACCATCACACTGTCACAAACGAACTCCAGCTCCGGTGCTGCAGGCGGCGGCAATCTGGCAACGCTTCTCTTTCGGGCCAGAAACAAGGGCAAAGCCACTCTTGAGATCAGACAGACCAGCCTGTCCACCGTCTACAACCAGCCGATACCTTTCAAGAGCACGAGCAAAACCCTTGAAATACAGTAAGTTAATCACATCGCCAGCAGCACATATTTTTTCTTGACAGCCGAAGTACAGATCATCTAATGTAAACATAATCTTGACGCAATAAATCGGCAAAAAATTTAATAATCAGCAGATATCGATACTACTAAACTATCCGCGAGGATAGGACGGAAAGCCTACAGGGTCTCTCAGAGACAGCCAGGTCGCCGAAATATCAAGCAATTGATACAGGTGATCTGGTTTTTTTGTGCCTGGTCACCGCCATCACAAAACGAAAGGGGTGAAAAGGGAGTTTTCTGCAGCACACATAAGCACCACATCTGGCCTGGTTTTGACAACGATCCTCCTGCACTGTGCAGTCAAACACCGCCGAAAGCGAACCTGAACAACAAGGTATTCGATCTACGCGGAAGCACCGCAAAGGAGCACATGTATGAAGAATCTGTCCGGCCTGGTCTGTTTTGTCGTGACCCTTGCCGTCACATCAATGGCCTCAGCAGCCAGCTACACCCTGAGCATCAGCACCGACAAGACCAGCTATAGCCCTGGTCAGACCATGAACATCACTGCGATCTTCAAAAAAGACAGTACCGGCATCACCTCCCCCAGCAAACGTGAAGTCAGAATCAAGGATTCATCCGGTTCCACCCTCGTGCAGACCAGCATGAGCAATGCAGGCAGCGGAAAATACACCTATGCCTACAAACTTTCCAGCTCTGCCAAAACCGGTAAGTATGAAGTACGCGGCGACTTTATCTCTGGCAGTAATGAAGTTAAGAGCTACAGCTACCCGCAGATCGCAACCAGCACCGCCGACACAACGGCTCCGGTCACCTCGGTCTCTCCGGCAGGCGGCACCTACACCACAGCACAATCGGTCAAGCTGACGGCCAATGAGGCAGCCACCATCTACTACACCACCAACGGCAGCACCCCCACCACCGTCTCTGCCGTCTACAGTGCACCGCTGACCATCAGCGCCACCACCACCCTGAAGTATTTCGCCCGCGACACAGCCGGTAACGTCGAGGCCGTGAAGACAGCAACCTATACCATCAGTACTGCCGGTGGCAGTGGCCCCCATGCCGGTCTGACCTACACCGGCACCACCATGTGCCTGCAGTGCCACACCAAGCAGGCCACCGACCTGGCCACCTCGGCCCACTACAAGTGGGAGACCCCCTATGCTGCCATCAGCAACAAACCGGGGGTAACCGGCGGCAAGCTGAACACCGCCGTCAACGCCTACTGCATCAACACCCTGGGCAACTTTAACGGCTGCGGCGGCTGCCATATCGGTGCCGGTGCCAAGCCGGGTACCGTGGCCGACGCCACCCAGAACATCGACTGTCTGGTCTGTCACCAGGTTGCCTACAAGCGGGTGCGCAATGCCACCACCGGCCTGTTTGAGCCCGACACCGTCAAGATGACCATCTCCATGGATCAGGCCGTACAGACCCTGCACAAGCCGGTTAAATCAAACTGCCTGCAGTGCCATGCCAAAGGCGGCGGCGGCGATGCCCTCAAGCGTGGCGACCTGGCCCTGATCAACGGCACCACCACCGACCGCAACTACGATGTCCATATGGCCTCCACCGGCGCCAACCTGACCTGTCAGCAATGCCACACCTACACCAACCACCATGTGGCCGGCCGCGGCTCAGACCTGCGTCCCACCGACAGCACCGTAACCGTCAGCTGTGCAACCAGCAGCTGCCACAGCAACAAGGCTGCCCTGAATGCCGGTCATGCCACGACCGCCATCAACACCCACCTGAAGCGTGTGGCCTGCCAGACCTGCCATATCCCCTCCTACGGCAGAAAGGCTGCCGATGCCGTACTGGATACCGTAACCGGCTTTGGCGATCAATCCACTGAAACCGACCGCACCTGGGTAACCCCCGAATGGTCAGTGGCCAACAACCGCTGGGAGCCGACCGTTGTCCGTGCCAACAACCTGAAGCCGGTCTACGCCTTCTTTGACGGCACCTCCTGGGTTTATGACCTGCATGATGTGGCAGTCAAAGATCCGGCCACCGGCAACTACAAGATCAGCCGTCCCAACGGCGGCATCAACACCGCCAACACCAAGCTGTATCCGTTCAAGTACAAGACTTCGACCCAGCCGATGCATACTGCCAGCGGCAAACTGATCGCCCTGAACACCTCGGTCTACTTCAAGACCGCCGATGTGGCCGGTGCCATCCAGTCCGGCATGACCAACATGGGTCTCAACCCTGGTGATGCCTACAGCATGGTCAAGGCAGACGAGTACCAGATGCTGAACCACACCGTGGCACCCAAGGCCAACGCCCTGCAGTGCGCTGCCTGCCACGGCACCACCAGCGTACCGGCAACCCAGATGAACCTGAAGTCGATGGGCTATGCCCTGAAGGCTGCCCAGTCCGTGGTCTGTACCCAGTGCCACGGCAATGAGAGCCTGCCGAGCTTCACCTCGCTGCACAGCAAGCACGTCACCAGCGAGAAGATCGACTGCTCCATGTGTCATACCTTCAGCCGGGCAGCCGAGCGCGGCCTGACCATCGGTATCAAACACTAACCAGGCAGCAGGCAAGACAAAAGCCTCCCGTAGAAATGCGGGGGGCTTTTGCACCATCGCATTCACTATCAAATAAATACACTATTGATTATTTTTTATTTGACTCAACAAGTATGCTTTATGGTATTTTAAAACAATATCAGTGTGTTTAATCAGACCAAACCCCAGTTAGCATTTATCACATTCGCCCTAACCACAAGGAGCAGAGGCAATGCGTACAAAATCCATGCATCGTTGGCTACTATCATTTTTGGCTGGTGCTGCACTGTGTTCAACGTTCCTTACCACTGCTTCCTCAGCAGTTGTTTCCGCGCCAAACGCCTTTTATAATACAACCTATTATTACAACCAGTTTCTGACAACCGCACTGACAGATTCGTTGACCAACATCATGTTGGCCGCCACCCCTTTGCCGGACACGGCATCGGTTGTCTTTAACCGCCCCGGTGTCACCCTGACCATACAGGGCGGCTTTAATGACGCCTTCAATGCCCAGGTCGGCACAACCGTATTAGGCAGCGACCTGACCATCCGCCAGGGCACCCTGATTATTGATAACCTTACCATTGGTGGATCAACGACAACGCCGCCTCCTGGCGACATAACCCCACCGGTGACCACGGCAAACCCATCCGGCGGCAGTTTTACAGCAGCGATCAATGTCCAGCTGACAGCCAATGAGGCAGCCACCATCTACTACACCACCGACGGCAGTACCCCCACCACCGCCTCTGCCGTCTATACCGGCATGATTCCTGTCAGCAGCAGTACAACGCTCACCTATTTTGCCAAAGACAGCGCCGGGAACAGTGAAACCGCCAAGACCGCCATCTTTACCATTAACCCATCGGGAGATCCCACGGCCAACCACACCAGCCTGACCTATACCGGCACCACCATGTGCCTGCAGTGCCACACCAAGCAGGCCACCGACCTGGCCACCTCGGCCCACTACAAGTGGGAGACCCCCTATGCTGCCATCAGCAACAAGCCGGGGGTAACCGGCGGCAAGCTGAACACCGCCGTCAACGCCTACTGCATCAACACCCTGGGCAACTTTAACGGCTGCGGCGGCTGCCATATCGGTGCCGGTGCCAAGCCGGGCACCGTGGCCGACGCCACCCAGAACATCGACTGTCTGGTCTGTCACCAGGTTGCCTACAAGCGGGTGCGTAATGCCACCACCGGCCTGTTTGAACCGGACACCGTCAAGATGACCATCTCCATGGATCAGGCCGTACAGACCCTGCACAAGCCGGTTAAATCAAACTGTCTGCAGTGCCATGCCAAAGGCGGCGGCGGCGATGCCCTCAAGCGTGGCGACCTGGCCCTGATCAACGGCACCACCACCGACCGCAACTACGATGTCCATATGGCCTCAACCGGCGCCAACCTGACCTGTCAGCAGTGCCACACCTACACCAACCACCATGTGGCCGGTCGCGGCTCAGACCTGCGTCCCACCGACAGTACCGTAACCGTCAGCTGTGCAACCAGCAGCTGCCACAGCAACAAGGCTGCCCTGAATGGCGGTCATGCCACGACCGCCATCAACACCCACCTGAAGCGTGTGGCCTGCCAGACCTGCCATATCCCCTCCTACGGCAGAAAGGCTGCCGATGCCGTACTGGATACCGTAACCGGCTTTGGCGACCAGTCCACTGAAACCGACCGCACCTGGGTAACCCCCGAATGGTCAGTGGCCAACAACCGCTGGGAGCCGACCGTTGTCCGTGCCAACAACCTGAAGCCGGTCTACGCCTTCTTTGACGGCACCTCCTGGGTTTATGACCTGCATGACGTGGCGGTCATCGATCCGGCCACCGGCAACTACAAGATCAGCCGTCCCAACGGCGGCATCAACACCGCCAACACCAAGCTGTATCCGTTCAAGTACAAGACCTCGACCCAGCCGATGCATACTGCCAGCGGCAAGCTGATCGCCCTGAACACCTCGGTCTACTTCAAGACCGCCGATGTGGCCGGTGCCATCCAGTCCGGCATGACCAACATGGGTCTGAACCCTGGTGATGCCTACAGCATGGTCAAGGCTGACGAGTACCAGATGCTGAACCACACCGTGGCACCCAAGGCCAACGCCCTGCAGTGCGCTGCCTGCCACGGCACCACCAGCGTACCGGCAACCCAGATGAACCTGAAGTCGATGGGCTATGCCCTGAAGGCTGCCCAGTCCGTGGTCTGTACCCAGTGCCACGGCAATGAGAGCCTGCCGAGCTTCACCTCGCTGCACAGCAAGCACGTCACCAGCGAGAAGATCGACTGCTCCTTCTGCCACAACTTCAGCCGTGCAGCCGAGCGGGGTTTAAAAACCACCAAATAATAACTGAAGCGCACTATCTATTTACCAGCCCGCCGATTCCCCGGCGGGCTTTCTATTTCCACTCATTTTTCATGGCCGCCGGATTGACACCGGCTGGCTTGAATGGTACTGATAGTGCTTACACTATACGGTCAAACAGGCTATCTGGAGCACTATGGGACTGTTGCAGCGAAAAGCGGTTGGTATTGAAGTCAGTTACGGCGGTATTGCAGCTGTCATGCTCTCCTGCTCGGCCGGCAAAACCGTACTGCAACGCGCAACCCGTACCACACTCCCCCCCCACACCCTCAAACACAGCTTGAAAGAGGCCCAGGTGCTACAACCGGCGGCCTTTGTCAGCTCACTGCGTGAAGCATGGGGCAGCCTCAACCTGCCCACGCGCCGGATAGCACTTTCATTGCCGGACAATGCCGGACTCCTGCTGTTGACAAGCCTTGATGACCCTTGGAAAACCCGTGACGAGGCAGCCGTCATGCTCCGCTGGAAGCTAGCCAAGCGGCTGGGCATGGACCCGGAACTCCTGCAGCTTGATTTTCAGCTGCTGGAACGCAAGCCGGACGGCAGCACTGATCTGCTGGTGGCCCTGGCGCATCGCACGGTGATCCAGCAGTACGAAGAGCTGGCTCAGGAAGCAGGACTGCAGCCGGCACGGATCAGTTTCCATACGCTGCACCTGGTGCGGCTGCTTGACCATCTGGCGATAGAGACCGGGCAGATCATCACCCTGTATGACAATGTCCTTGGCGCCATTGCGTTGTCTGATGCCAAGCCGATTTTCTACCGGGTCAAGCCTCTGCCGTCCGGACCTGGGCAGGCCACCCTGCTGCGTCGGGAACTGGCAACATCTCTGTCTGCTGCCCGGCACAGTTACGGCGGCACCTTACCCGGCACCTGCCATGCCCTGACAGCTCCACACGATTCTTCGCTTGCAACGCTGCTGGCAGAAACACGTGGTACTCCGCCCGGCATGATTACCCTTGCCGCACTGGTCGAACAGGGAGCAGAGCTCAGCCTTACAGCACAACAGCTGTTTCAGACCAGCGCCGCTATCGGTGCCGCCCTGGGGGCTGCCTGATGCAAATAACCATCAACCTTGCCACCCGCCGCTATTACAACCGTTCCCGGCTCAGGGGATGGCTGTTCTGTCTGCTGGCCCTGCTGCTGCTGCTCAGCATCCTTGGCGCCAGACAACTGATCGGATACCGTGCTGAATCGCAAAAGCTGGCAACGGCGATCAGCGTGCTTGACAAACGGCTGGCCGCACCGCCTTCCGGGGTGGCTGAAAAAGAGTTCAACCTGCACAGCCGCCAGGTGGCCTCCCTCAACAATATTCTGGCCCAACGGCGCAATTCCCGGCGGGTGCTGCTGGATGCACTTGAACAGGCCACCCCCAACGGCGTTGCCTACACGGCCATACTCCCTGATCAGAAAGACAAAACCGTCAAGCTTGAAGGACGGGTCCGCAGCCTGGCGCTGCTTTCCGATCTGCTGGAGCGGCTTGGCGACACCGGCGGCATCAAGACCCCCACCCTGGTCTCAACCGAAGACAGTGCGCAGCGTGGCATGCCGGGGGCCCCAGCCGGCATCAGGTTTGTGATCAGCCTGAGATGGGATGGTCCATGAGAAAGGCCCTGCTGCTACAGATCCTGCATGAAAACCGGTTGCTGTTAACGGCACTGCTGCTGGCACTGCTGCTGTGTGGATCGCTCTGGTACGCCGGTTTTCACCAGACAGCCCGGTTGGCTCAGCAACAGTCGGACTGGAACAACAAGCGGCGTCTGACAGCTCCCCGGGCTGAAGCCCAACGTGCCGACAGCTACCAGCGCGACAGGGAGCAGATCCGTGAGCTCTACGCAACCATCCCCTATCGCCATGAATTTCCCCGTGTGATCAGCGAGATCCTCGACTTCATGGCACTGCACAATGTCACCCCCGGTGCGATGAGTTACAAAATTCGCAAGACCGACCTTGACGGCCTGTTGGCCTACAGCATGAGCTGTTCTGCCAGCGGCAGTTACCCCGGACTGAAGCGCCTGATCGGCGACCTGGAACGTCTTGACGGTATCTCAACCCTTGACAGCGTCTCATTCTCCAGTCCGGACCCCGGTCTTGAAAAGGTCGCGCTTGACCTACAACTCACCATTTACCTGCGGGAGAAGCAGCCATGAACCGCCAGAAACAGCTGCTGATCGCACTCCTGGTCATCTTCATGCTCTCTCTCGCCTATGCCTGGCTGCGGACCCCCCGGCAACAGGTTGCCGCCCCCCGGCCGGCCGGCAGCAACCTGCCGGCCCGACGTCCTGCTCCAGGTCCTGCTCCAGGTCCTGCCCAGACTGCCGCTCCTGCTCAGGCACCGCCAGGTGCAGCTGCCCCTGCAGCAACGGCGTACCAGCCACTGGCGTTACCGGAGCAGGAACAGGCCGGGATACGGATCAAACGGGATCTCTTTATCCCGCTACAGGTTGTCGAGGCCAAGATCGCCGCCAAAAAAGCGGCAGCGATTAAACCACCCCCGCCCCCCCCACCGCCGCCACCGCCAACACCTCAGGAGCTGGCCCGCAAAGAACTGGCACAGTACAAGTCGTTGGGACTGTTAAAAAAGCAGGGCAAACAGGTGGCATTCCTGGCCAAGGGAGGGCAGATCAAACTGGTCCGCGTGGGGGACAGCCTGATCAACGGTTACAAGGTGACCGCCATCACTGACGACAGGCTGGTGCTGCATGCGGATGACGGTGACGAGATGTCGCTGGGAATGCGGTAAAGACAATGTTGAATTTTGAATGTTGAATATCGGGATACGGTAGTACTATGAAGTCTTGATCTGTGGAGATGATATGACCAGACCACTGTACATAGTTGTTATAGTTGCCACCCTTGTGGCGCTTTCCGGCTGTTCTGCCGCCCGCAAAAACTACAACGAAGGCCAGGACCTGGAAGAACAGGGCAAGCTGGAAGAGGCGATGTACCGCTACGCCGAGGCGGTCAAGAATGCCCCGGAGGAGTCGGAATACCGGGTAAAATTCCTGAACACACGCATGGCTGCGGCCAGGGGGCGTGAGCAGGAGGGTGATACCCTGGTAAAGACAGGCAATTATGCCGGCGCCGTGACCGCCTACCAAACCGCTGCAGGTCTTGACGGCAGTCAGCCCCGGCTTGTACAAAAGGCAGCCGATGCCATCCGATTGCGGGATGCTGCCGCCGCCTACCAGGAAGGCCTGGCCCTGGAAAAGGGCAATAAACTTCGGGACGCGGCCACCGCCTTTGGACGGGCCCTGGACCTGGCAGCGGAGACCCCGGAGTACCGCAGCGCAGCCCAGCGCATTGCCACGCTGCGCAAATCCAAGCTTGACGGCTTTGAGCTGCAGCTGAAGTCAAAACAGCCGATCACCCTGCGTTTCCGTGAGACACGCCTGAAGGACATATTCTCGGTCATCTCGCAACTGTCAGGCATCAACTTCATCTTTGACCCGGACGTCAAAGACCAGAGCGTCACCATTACCCTGGAAAACGCCACCTTCCGCCAGTCAACCGATCTCCTGACCGGCATGTACAAACTGGGACACAAGGTACTGAACGAGACCACGGTATTGATTTACCCGCACAGCGCAGAGAAGACCAAGCAGTATCAGGACATGCAGCTGCGCACCTTCAACCTGAACCACCTGGATGCCAAGAAGGCGGCCAACCTGATCAGGACCATGCTGCAGGTCAGGCGGTTGTATATCAACGAAGATGCCAACGCCCTGGTGGTGCGGGATACCAGTGATGTTACCGATGTGATTGAAAAGATCCTGGAGGCCCATGACCTGCCGGAGGCAGAGGTGGTGCTGGATGTCGAGGTAATCGAGATCAGCGACAAGAACGCCCACAACGTCGGCCTGCTGTTAAGCAACTACGATGTGCAGCTGGGGGCGTTTTCACCCAGCAACGAACTGCTGGCAACAACGCTCAAGGATACCACCTCCACGACATCGACCACGGTCACCACCGACGCCACCATCAAGAACCTGGTCAAGGCCTTCAGCATCAACAGCTTCGGCGGCTATGTCACCGTGCCCAATGCCCAGTACAACTTCGGCAAGACCCTGACCAACGGCGAGGTGCTCTCCAATCCCAAGATCAGGGTCAAGAACAAGGAAAAGGCCAAGTTCAACGTCGGCACCAGGGTACCGATCACCACCACAACCATGGCCACCACCGGCACCACCTCGCAGGTCAACGTGCAGTACGTGGATGTGGGGGTCAAGGTCAATGCCGAGCCCACCATCCAGCTCAACAACGAGGTCTCCATCAAGCTGGGGCTTGAGGTCAGCTCCATCATCTCCCGCGAGACCGTGGGCGGCAAGGACAGTGCCACCACGGTGGTCACCATCGGCACCCGCAATCTGGATACGGTTCTAAGCCTCAAAGACGGAGAGACCAGCGTGATCGGCGGTCTGATCTCCCACAGCAACAGCGACAGCAAGCAGAAGATCTTCCTGCTGGGTGACATCCCGCTTATCGGACCGCTCTTGTCAAACAGCAAGACCGACAATGACAAGACCGAGCTGATCCTGGCCATCACACCACGGCTGGTCAGGGGCGTGACCGTGCAGCCCCGCAAGGTAACCTCTTTCATCTCCGGCAAAGAGGATGACCCGTCGGTGACCCCTCCCTATGCCTCATTTGAGCAGGAGCCGGAATACGCCGCAGCGCTGCCGGCAGCGGCAGCTCATCCGACAGTTCCGGCAATACAGCCGAAACCGGCACTGGCTACACCTGCGCAAGCACCAATCAAGCCGCTGCAGCCACCTGCAGTTCCGGCCAAGCCGGCAACAGCAGCACAGCAGCAATCTGCACCAGCGGTGCCAACCGCACTACCAGCGGCTAAGCCCTCGGCACAGAATCAGCCGGCTATGCTACCGCCTGTCAGAAAACCGAACAGCGTCTTTAAGATGGCTCCGGTTACAACACCGGTGGTGACACAACCTGCACCTCAACCTCCGGTTGCAGTAGAATCCGCGCCGGCACCGGTCACAGCAGAGCCGGACCCGGGCCAAGGAATAACACAACCTCCGGAGCCCGCTACCGGGGCGACTGATCAATGATGAATCGCAGCACCAAAGGGGTTACCCTGGTTGAGCTGATTATCGCGGTTACCCTGCTGGCACTGCTGGCATCGGCGATACTGCCGTTTAGCCGCATGACCGCCAAACGGACCCGCGAGATTGAGCTGCACCGCAACCTGCGCACCATCCGCACGGCGATTGATGACTACAAAAAGGCCTATGACAAGGCAGTTGAGCAGAAAAAGATAGTGGCAACCCTGCAGGCCTCAGGCTACCCCAAAACCTTGGAACTGCTGGTTGAAGGAGAAGATTTCGGCGGGCTGTACGGGGCAAAGCGCAAGTTTCTGCGCCGCATTCCGCCTGATCCGATGAACCCGCCCAAACCGGGCCAGCCGCCGCAGTGGGGCATGCGCTCCTACACGGATCAACCGGATGCAACCAATTGGGGCAAGGAAGATGTGTTTGACGTCTATTCACTCAGTGAAGGAGTTGCCATTGACGGCAGCAACTATAAAGACTGGTAATTCCGATTCCATTTCAAGGCGCAAGCTTCGTTGGCTCGTCATTGGCTCCTTGCCATCATCCTTGAACTGGAATCGGAATAACTCCATTAAGGGCAGAAACGGCTTCACCCTGATTGAGCTGATGATCGTCATGACCATCATCGGCATTCTGACAGCCATTGCCGTGCCTAATTACCAGTGGGCCCTGATCCGGGCCCGCGAGGCGGTCCTGCAGGAGAACCTCTACGGTATCCGCTCGGCCATTGACCAGTACTATGCTGACCAGGGCAAGTATCCGGACAAGCTTGAAGACCTTACCGAGCGTAAATACCTGCACGGCATTCCCACCGATCCCTTTACCAGAAAGAATGACACCTGGATCACGATCCCTCCACCTGCAGAAAAACCGCCGGAAGACAGCGGCAGCAATCCCCAGCCGGTGGGGACTATCCCGCTGCCCAAGGGTAATGTCTATGATGTGCAGAGCGGCTCGGAACTAGTGGGGAGAAACGGCGTTCCGTACAAAGAATGGTAAGTTGGAAAGGCAATTTTGAATGTTGGATGCTGAATGGGCATCATCCAACATTCAGAATGTACCATGCAACATTGACAGGTAAACCCGAGGTGACTGTATGCGGCGCTACACCTTACACTTCTTGCTGATACTGACTACTGTCCTGCTGCTTGCGACAGCGCACGCAGCGCCTCCTCCCGGACAGGCTACCGTCCCCCGTTCCGCAAAACAATCAGGATCGCTGGTGGTATTCAGCATCGTGCCGGCACAAGCGGAACCGGGCACTCAGGTGCTGCTGGCCATAAGCGGCCTCAGTGACGGCTTAAGGCTGGCACTGGGAGGCGATGAGCTTGCCTGGCGGGTGCTGAATGACCGCCGGATCGCCTTTGATATCCCCCGTGATGCCGCACCGGGACAGTATTCACTGACCGTGACCGCCCCGGATGGTGCTTCCCGCTCCTACGCCTTTACGGTGCTACCGCTCAAACCGGTGGCAATCAGCATAGATCCTGACCGTGTCACCTCCTGCACCAGCGGTTCAGCCCGCGACGTAACCATACAGGGGCGCAACTTCAACGCCTCGTCACAACTACTGTTTGACGGCGCCATTATCCGCAGCCGGGTCAGCGCACCCGACACCATTAAATTCACAGCCCCCAATGTTCGCGATGGCCTGCATCAGGTCGCGGTCAAAAACGGCGATATCAGCAGCACGCCACTCGGGCTTTCCATTGTCACCGCCCCAGATATAACCTCGATCACCACCGGCAACGACCACGTCAACAGTTATGAACTGATCATTGAGGGTGACAATTTCCTACAGACCAGCTCCGTTCTGGTTGACGGAGTCAGGGTGGAAGGCAACAACAATCAGCAACGGGACCGCCTGATCTACCAGGACTGCACCAGGATGATCTACGAGCGGCACCCCTACTCGTCATCCCCCAAAGAATTGCGCATACAAGTGGTAAACCCGGGTGGCGCCACCAGCCGGACCGTGCTGGTAACCGCACCCTAACCCCTTGGATAAATAGGGCAGACTCCCGGACAGACTGGAGGAAACAACCGTGTTCAGCATTTCAGGTATGATCAGGCGAGACAAAACAGCAGCAGCGGTGGTCCCCTCCTCTTTCTCCAAGATCCTTTCTGTCTACATCCTGTCTGCATTACTGCTGGTACTGGCTTCATCCGCACTGGTGTGGGCAGCGCCGTTTGCAAAGGATTTTCAGTTTACCCAACCGGACAACTCCAGGGTCACTCTGCAGGGGCATGGTGACGAATTCCGTGCTGTTTTTGAAACCAAAGCCGGATATACAGTGCTCTTTGATCCAAAAACAAAGGCGTACTATTACGCCACACGTGCGGCTGACGGAAAGAGTCTCGTTTCCACCGGTGTGCTTGCGCACGACAAGCCCCCCCGGGGGCTGAATCAGCATATCCGCATTGATGCCGCAGCTGCTGCAGCTGCTGCCCGTGCCAAAAGGGTGAAGTGGGATCAAGAGGTCGGACTGTCAGAACGCTGGAAACAGTTGAAGGCCAAAAAACTGGGGGACCTCAGGAAATCAGCCAGCCCCACGCTTGCAGCTGCTCCGGAAGCATCCGCAACCGGCAATGGAAGTTCTATTGTATTTGCCCCACCATCCTCAACAACGCTTGGTGTGAAGCAGGGCCTGACTCTGCTGATCGACTTTTCAGATGCCCCGGCCACCATTGCCAGCAGCGAGATCGATTCATTTCTTAATAGCGACTCCTATTCCGGCTACAGCAACAACGGTTCGGTCAAAAAGTATTTCAGCGATGTCTCCAATGGCCAGCTGACCTACACCAACGTGGTCATTGCCTATGTACGGATGGCGCAGCCCAAAAGTTACTACAACGACACATCCGTCGCTGACAACTGCGGCACCCAGGGGCGACTGCTGATCAACGATGCCCTAACGATCCTGAAGGCCAGACCTGATTACACCAGCACCATCCTGCCAACCCTAAGCACGCTCACGACCGATGCCAGCAACAATGTTGCCGCTTTTAACGTCTATTTTGCCGGTGATAACAGCGGCGTCTGGTCAAACGGCCTCTGGCCCCACTCCTGGGTTCTGGCAAGCCCGGTGGCATTAGGCAATGGGAAATACCTGTACTATTACCAAATCACCAATGTCGGGACAGCGCTGGAGCTGGGAACCTTCTGCCATGAAAACGGCCATATGCTCTGTGACTTCCCGGACCTGTACGATTATGATTATGATTCAAAAGGCGGTGCCGGAGTATTCAGCCTGATGGGCTATGGCGGCGGCGGAACAAACCCGAGCCAGGTTGATGCCTACCTCAAGCGGGCGGCGGGCTGGGCCACCACCATCGATCTGACCAGCATATCAAACAGCACCGCCACCCTGACCGCAGCGCCAACCAGCGGCTACAACACCTTCTACCGCTACCAGAAACCCGGCGTTTCCACAGAATATTATCTCTTTGAAAACCGGCAAAAAACCGGCAGAGACAGCGGCCTGCCTGCTGCAGGCATCGCCATCTGGCATGTTGATGAACTGGGTGACCGGGACAACCAGAGTCTGGCTCCCAATACAAGCCATGCCAACTATGAGCTGACCCTTGTCCAGGCGGACAACCTGTGGCATTTTGAAAACAACCAGAACAGCGGCGATGTCAATGACCTCTACTATCCGGCTAACACGGCAACGGCTTACTCCAACGCCTTCCATGCCTCAAGCCTCCCCAGTGCCACTTGGTGGGATGGGACCGGATCTGCACTGACCTTCAACAGCTTCAGCACATCGTCAGCAACCATGACATTCAGCGTTGCACCGGCCGTCACCAAAACCCTGACCGTTGCCAAAACCGGCAGCGGCAGCGGCACCATCAGCTCATCACCGGCCGGTATTTCGTGCGGCAGCAGTTGCAGTGGCAGTTTTGTCCAGAACTCTTCAGTAATCCTGACGGCAACCGCTGACAGCAATGCCATGTTCAGCGGCTGGTCCGGCGGCGGCTGCTCCGGCACTGGCACCTGCGTGGTCAACCTGGCCACAGACACCACGGTAAGCGCATCCTTTGTCCCGGCCACCACAACCACCGTACTGTCAGAGAGCTTTGATGCCAGCACCACACCAACAGGCTGGAGCATTACAGACAATGCCGGTACGGGAGCGGTCTGGCGTTTCGACAACCCGCAGGGCTATCCTAACGACACCGGCGGCACCGGTAATTTTGCCATTGCTGACAGCGACTATGCCGGTACCGTCAATATGGATACGGAGCTACGGACACCAGTCTTGAATCTGGCCGCATATAGCATCGTATTCTTGAAGTTCAAAACGTTTTTCGATCGTTATTCGTCAGAAATTGCGAATGTTGACATCAGCAGTAATGGGGCTGCAGGCCCCTGGACCACTGTCTGGAGCAAGAGCCTTGCTGATTATATCGGGTCAGAATAGATCGATATTTCATCGCTTGCAGCAGGCAGATCGAATGTCATGGTGCGTTTCAGATACTATAATGCCAATTACGATAATGATTGGGATATTGATGATGTGGTGGTGACAGGGATTATTCCTGTTTCCCAGCCCACCCTTACCGTCAACCACGCCTACACCGCTGCCGGGGTTATCAAAGGCGGCGGCAGCATCAGCGGCTCGGGCATCTCCTGCAGCTCCGTCAATGGCGCCACCAAGACCGGAACCTGCTCCGCTTCATTCAGCTCAGGCAGCACGGTGACCCTTGCTGCAGCTGCTGATGCAAACTCTACCTTTAGCGGTTGGTCCGGCGGCGGCTGCAGCACCGGTGGTTGCAGCTTCAGCATCACCGCCGACACCACGGTAACCGGCACCTTTGCCGGTGCCTACAAGGCCAAAATCAGCGGTAGTAGCGGTTATGACACCTTAACCCTTGCCCATGCCAACGCGGGTTCCGGTGCGACCATCCTGGCCCGCGAGCTCCATAATGCAACCACCCTGGCTGTTGAGCCGTTTGTAGAAGACCTGACCATAACCAAGGCAATCACCCTTAAAGGTGGCTACAATGCCGGGTTCAGCAGTAATACAGGGATCTACAGCACACTAAGCGGCATCCTCACCATAGGGGGCACCAGCGGGTCACTGACAGTGGAAAATCTGATCATACAGTAAGACCCAGCATAGGCACCGGACTGGAAAGCAGCGGTCAGGATTGAACTCCTGACCTGCTGCTCCTGGGAAACGGTTGCAAAAGCTGCGTGAGTTTCAGTGTCGCACAGCTTTTACAGCCGTTTTCTGCATCAAAAAGCTGGCGAACACGTCTGGTCAAAATGTCACCATCTCTGTCCGGAAACCGACGGCATGGCTTGACCGCGGCCTAAAGTATGGTACTGTGTTAAGAAATGTTAAAGGTTCTTCAAGGAGGCTGCCATGCTCAGAACCCTCTCAAGATTTTTCAATATCCTGCTTGTGTTTACAGCCATTTCTCTGACCTGTGCTTCAGCAAGCTATGCTGTTTCAGCAGTAACGGTCACCCGCAACGGCAATTTCAGCTCCGGCTTAACCTCCTGGAACCTGGACCCAGCCATCCCCTACGGCTGGAATCCGCTCAGCAGCGGCAAGGTTGACCTGCACCCCAGCTACGGCTACCTGGGACAGGTCTTGTATCAGAACCTGAACGTCACCAATGTGGCCAATAAAACCTTTGTATTCTCCTGTGCACTAACCAAGCTATCCGCCCCTGACGGCAAAACCGTTGCCGTGTACCTTGAATACATTGATGCATCCAACAACCGCCAGCAACTGAAGCTGGCCAATCCTGATAACAGCACGATCTCAGACAGCACCACCGTAACGGGAAGTGTGGTCGTACCGGCCGGTGCCCAGAAGGTTGTCCGACTGTCGATACACAAGGAAGGCAGCGGTGACTTCCAGATTGCCACTATTGCTGTAACAGCCCCCGTTGATGTTATTGTCGGGGCAGTGCCGGTTATCACCGGACTGTCCGCCTCCACAGGACCGTTCGGAACAGCCCTGACCATCAGCGGCACGGATCTGGGCAGTTCCGGAAGCCTGACCCTGGCCGGCTCAAGCTCAGGACTGGCGGCTACCAGCTGGAACAGCACCACCATCAACGCCACCGTACAATCCAGCGGCCGCAGCGGACTGATCCGGGCAACCAGCGGCTATGTCGAAAGCGACGGAATCTTCCCTTTCCTGGTGACCTCACCCCACCTGGCCCTGATGGTGATGAAACCGCAGCAGACGGTAGTCAGCGGCGAGATTGCCGAGTTCGTGGTACGCGGCGACTTTCTGAACGGCTTTACCTCAACCGGATTAGCCTTCAGCGTGACCGGCCCCGACGGCAGCGCCTCACCCTTCCCTAACGGCACGGTCCAGCTTACCCCGGCCTCACTAAAAAACAGCGGCGGCTTTTCAATCCGCATCAACACCTCCGGACTGACCAAAGGGCAGACCTACAGTGCCGAGGTACGCACGACCACCCCCTCAGGCACGGTCGCTGCCCCCTTTAGCCTGACCACCATCGGCGTTGCTGCTATCAAGTTCTACAATAACGCTGCAGAGGAAATTACCAGCCTGCCTACCGTCACCACACAGGGGGCCGTCAGCGGGTTCAGAGCTGAAGCCCAGGACAGTACCGGACAGGTACTGGATACCCAAATCAGCTACAGCTCATCCAACTCCGCCATTCTGGGGGTATACCAGATCTACTTTTATGGCCCCAGCGTATTTGCACTGGACAACGGCAGTGCAAATATTGTTGCCAGCACCATGGATGGCACCAGCGCAACCCTGACCGTTCCTATTTTACTGGCAGGCAGTCCCAAGGTCACAAATATGGTTCTTTCCCCCTCCAGTATCACCAACAAAAACTTACCTAAAACAGTTACTGTAACAGCAACACTTATTCCGCCTGCATCTGCCCCCCCTGAAAATATGTCTTATGGATGTGGGTACGGTGTTTTGGGCATGTTTGAGTTTGAACTAGGACTTAATTCTACATGTGCCTCAGCAGATGGAGTCTATAATTTTACTGGCACGTTCCAGGTTAAGAATGAACTTGATGGACAGCCGCCCACCCCTGGCACAATTGGAGTCAATGCGGACCTGTTAGTCGGTAGTTTTGATCTGGGTTTTTCTACTTTAGCATTCCAAGAATTACCACTTATTGTAGTTAACGATCCAAGCTACGGCCTGGTCAAGGTAGCGGCCAGATCCCTCGATCCCGGCGGTTTTGGCAGTGAGCCCTGGATTGATCTGGATTTCTGCGACAGCTCCGGTACCAAGCTTTTTAGTAAATACGGACAAGGCGACCCGACCCTTGACAGTAACCTGATCACCCTGGGGGGAATCTCACCCGCCTCTTACAAGCTAAAATATACGCCACCGTTTGGCGAAAGCACGCCGGTCTGGTATCCCAATGCCGCTGACAGTGCCAATGCCGAGACCGTGACGGTCGTTGCCGCCGGAGAGAATCAGGTACTGCTGCACTACCTGCCCTCCGTCACCGTCTCTGTCACCCTGGCCGGTACCGGCAGCGGCAGTATCGCCTCCACCCCCACCGGCATGACCTGCAGCTCAGGCAGTTGCAGCGGCAGTTACCCTGCAGCCGCCTGGATCACCCTGCAGGCCACTCCTGTGGATGGTTCCCTGTTCACCGGCTGGTCCGGTACCTGCAGCGGCACCGGCAGTTGCACGGTACAGGCCAACTCCAATGCATCGGTAACGGCAACCTTTACGGCGATTCAACCAACCCTGACCGTTGCCCTGTCCGGCAGTGGCAGCGGCAGTGTCACCAGTTCGCCAAGCGGTATCAGCTGCCCCGGCACCTGCGCTGCCCAGTTCGATCAGAATACAACCGTCACGCTGGCAGCCGCCCCCGCCAGTGACTCATCCTTTGCCGGCTGGGGCGGTGTATGCAGCGGCACAGCAGGGTGCAGCGTTTCCATGGGAACCTCCGACAAATCAGTTACTGCCAGCTTCAGCGCCGCCCCGAAAACTAAAGTCGGCATCCTTGGCTTTGAAACCCTCACGCTGGCCTATGCCGGAGTGACCAGCGACCCGGTCATTAAGGCGCGGGATATCACCTTTGCTGAAAACCTCAACCTTAACCGCAGCATTGCCGTCACCCTGAAGGGCGGCATGGATGCAAACTTCTCACCGCTTGTCGGCGCGTATACCTCGTTGCAGGGACAGCTCACAATTGGCAGCGGCAGCCTGACCGTAGAAAATCTTGTCATTAAGTGACCTGAGACCATCATCTTTTAAGGTATACAGATGAACAGCAAGGAGACAGACATGCAGCCTAAAAGAATTACTCGCTTATTGGTAACGGTGACCAGCTCATTGCTGCTGTGCTTGTTCCTTCTGTCTCCGGTGCTGGCCCTTGACAAAGATTCTGTCAGTACCAACAGGCTCGTCGTGCCCTTGGTGGTTGACCCGGTTCCAAACTACAACCACGTGCTCCCAGCAAAACCGGTTTCAGAGCTGAGTAAGGCCGCCGTGATGGCCAGTACTTTTGTCATCAATTACCTGCCTGCAGGCTCTGACCCCTACGGTGTAGGCGACACCTGCACGACATGGCCCGATGAGGCAAAGACCTCCTTTGAAACAGCGGTAAGCGTCTGGTCAACACGAGTCATTTCCTCTGTACCGATTACCATTGACGCCTGCTGGGCAACCAACCTTGCAACCGGTGTCTTGGGGCACGCAGCCTCACTGTCTGCATATCAAAACTTTACCAACGCCCCGCTTCCCAACACCTTTTATAAGGTTGCGCTGGCAAATGCACTGGCAGGATCAAAACTTAATGTTGGTCAGAGTGATATGTATATCGCCTACAGCAGTACGTTTAACTGGTACTATAGTGCGGATGGCAACACTCCTGCCGACAAAATTGATTTTATCACGGTTGTTGCTCATGAGGTTGCACACGGGCTGGGGTTTGCCGGCGGGATGACGGTATCAAGCGGTACGGGCAGCTATTCGACAATATACGCCTATGACCGTTTTGCCTACAATGGCAGCAGCCAGGCACTCCTGAACACCACCATCTTCCCGAACCCTTCAACAGCGCTCGGAACAGTGCTTACCAGCAACAATGTCTGGTTCAGCGGCACCAAAGCCAACATTGCCAACAACAATACCGATGTCAAACTGTATGCACCGACCACCTGGGCTTCCGGCAGCAGTTATTCCCACCTGGACTATACGACGTTCGTCAACACCTCCAACGCCATGATGGTCTATGCCGTGTCCTACGGCCGGGCTATTCATGATCCTGGTGTTGTTACGATTGGCCTGTTGGAGGATCTTGGCTGGACAACCGTTGCAACTCCCACGTACACCCTGGCTGTTACCAAAAACGGCACCGGCAGTGGTAGCGTCACCTCAGCGCCAGCCGGGATTTCCTGTGGCAGCACCTGCAGTAACAGCTTTACCCAGGGTACCTCCGTGACCCTGACTGCTGTTGGCGACACCGGCTCGGTCTTTAGCGGATGGTCTGGCGGCGGCTGCAGCGGAACGGGAACCTGCGTAGTCAGCCTGGCCAACGACACGACCGTGACGGCAAGCTTTGCCACAGCTACGACTCTTTTCAACCAGACTTTCGATGCTGTTTCAGCGCCAACCTTGCCAGCTGGATGGACCTCCAGCATCGTAACACTAGACGGAACATGGGCAACCAATGCAGGGACCGTTCATCCCACCGGTATAGCTGCCCACAGCGGCGCCAATCTGGTATTCTTCAATTCATTTGATGTATATTCAGGGTATTCTGCGGCTCTATCATCACCTGTCTTTTCTCTATCAGGAACATCCAACAATACCGCTTCTTTCTGGATGTATCGGGATCCTACGGAATATTCAGATGCAGGAGTAACAAATGATGATCGCGTAGAAGTCTACATCAACACAGCTAACAATCTGACCGGTGCAACATTACTGGGAACCGTTAATCGTTTAACAACACTGTCACCCACTGTTGCCACTGCCGGCTGGTATAATTACTCTTTTGCCATTCCCGGCACTTTTGCCGGCACAACCAATTATCTTATTTTCAAAGGTATCAGCGGCTATGGTAACAATATTCATATTGACGATATCAGTGTTTTAGGAGTACCTGCTATCCAGCCAACCCTCACGATTAACCTTGTCTCCACCGCAGCCGGCGTTGTCAATGGAGGCGGCAGCATCAGCGGCTCCGGCATCTCCTGCAGCTCCGTCAATGGCGGCACCAAGACCGGAACCTGCTCCGCTTCATTCAGCTCAGGCAGCACGGTGACCCTGGCTGCAGCGGCTGATGCAAACTCAACCTTCACCACATTCAGTGGACCAGCCGGTTGTACCACAGCTGGCGGTTGCAGCTTCAGCATCACCGCCGACACCACGGTAACCGGCAGCTTTGCCGGTGCCTATAAGGCCAAAATCAGCGGTGGCAGCGGTTATGACACCTTAACCCTTGCCCACGCCAACGCTGGTGACAATGCCATCATTCTGGCCCGTGAACTCCATAATGCAACCACCCTGGCTGTTGAACCGTTTGTAGAAGACCTGACCGTAACCAAACCGGTGACCTTAAAGGGTGGCTACAATGCCGGGTTCAGCAGTAATTCCGGTATTTACAGCACGCTAAGCGGTATCCTCACCATTGGCGGAACAACCGGTAGCCTGACCGTGGAAAATCTGATCATAAAATAATCCACCGTTCCTGCCTGGACAACCTGAGGCGTTGGTGCCCAAATGTCACCAACGCCTCAAAACCTTTCTTCTTCCAACATGTTAGATGTCAGCCAAAAACTAGCCGGTGCCGCTTGACAAACCACTTACCAGCGTTATACTAACGATAAAATTAAAAAACATTAATACAGCATCAACACCTTAGCCTACCGGTGCCACTTCTTGGCAAGAGGAGGCGGCCATGTCTCGCTATTTCACAAACGTGACGATTATCACGGTGATGCTAGTCTCATTCGGCCTGCTACTGACTGGTACCTATGCACAGGCATCGATCACTCCACCAACCCCCTATGCCGCTACCGGCACCATCAGCTACAGCGGCAGTCAGACTGGCCGCATCTACATCCAGGCCCAGGGCGGTAGTAGTAGCAACCGACCCAACCTGCAAAACCTGGGGGTCAGTATCGCTGCGCCGGGCAGCTTCACGCTGCGGGGACTGCAGCCTGGCGCCTACTACCTGCGGGCCTTCCGCGATGTTAGCAGCACCGGCATCCGCCATGCCAACGACCCGGTCTCGGCCAACTACACCAGCAGCACCGGCGGGCTACGGGTAGATATCTCCTCTGACGGCACGGCCAGCTACCCCGGCGGCACGACCCTCACCATTAGCGACCCGGTCCTGGCCGGTCTTGCGCCCCCCAGCTTTATAACGCTTAATCCGGCACTGCGTGGCGCCACCGACAACAATGTCACCCTGCTTAGGTGGAACATCCAGACATCGCTGGCTGGTCTGATCGTACCCACCAGCTACCTGATTGAGTGGAGCGCGGACAATAATGGAGCTATCGCGGGCAGCACGACCATCCCGGCCAGCGATGCCGGCCGCTGGCTGCACGCCACTACCAGCACGTTCTGGTACCGCATCACCGCCCAACTAAGCGGCAGCACGGCACCACCCTCTGACTGGGTGCAGGCTCAAAGCCTAAGCAACACACGCAGCATAACCGGTACCATCAGCTATAGCGGCTATGGCGATGACACCAGCCAGGAACCGCTTGGCACACTCTACGTGATGGCCATGCCGGTCGACCCCAATCTATCTCCCCACTTTGTGGCTATCACCAACCCGGCCGCCAACTCACAGGCTTTTACTATCCGTGATGTGGCCGACTACTCCAGCTACCGCATCTATGCCTTCATGGATATCAACAAGATCCTGTCCGGTGATAACTATGTCAGCGCCCCCAATGGTATAGATGATGCCGGCGACCTGCGAATGGCCAACGAAAGTGTAGTGACCGTAACCGTCAACAACAACTCGCCTGACGCCGGCACCCAGCCCTTGCGCACCGGCAACGCCGCCTTCAGTGTGGCGACCACCCATGGCCTGTATGGAGAACCCGGCTCAACCGGTTCCGGTGAAAACTACGGCTACCTCCTGAGTATCTCCCCCAACCTGCTGGCGCCGATTAACGCCCAGGTTCTTGCCGGTTCCCGTATGGACGTACCGGCCGATATGGGGCTGTGGTACGAAAACGGTGCCTACCAGCTGGACATCGGCAATCTACTGACGCTGGCTACCAGTGACAGCTATACTGTGCGAGTCTACTATGCCTCCGGTTATGACGACATTACGCTTACGGGCACCAGCTCCCCGCTGCAGAGTCCGCCCTCCCCCTCTGCACCGCTGTTTGGTGTAACCTATCCAGCCTCTGGAGAACCCACCTTCACCTGGGCAGTCCCCAAGTCCCCGAGCGGAGCCAGCTGGTCATACAATCTGCAGGCTTACCCCTACTTCACCCATAGCCCATTGTTGGAGGTGCAGGGCTTAAGCGTAAGCTTTTACAGTGACCCGCTGCATACTGACGGCTGGTCACTCACCAGTGCCAGCACCTATTACCTCTGGAACGCCGAGGCCCAGAACAGCTCCGGCGATACCATCAGCTACCAGGCCATCTTTGCTGCCCACCCCAGCGCACCGGTGATCACCGGGATATGGCCGGCCTCGGTGGTGGCTGGCACAACCCTGAATATCAACGGCTTCAACCTGGCCAGTCCCACCAACGTCAGAATTGGCAGCACTGATCTGACAGTGACTGTTTCCAGTGCCACCCAGATTACCGCCACGGTGCCAACCCCGTTTAACGAAACTAATAGCTACCTCTACCCCGTCGTCACTACAGACAACGGCTCATTTAACTGGGGCCTTTACTATGGTGCCCCACTGGGTAATGGAGCTGCCGTAAAAGTCGAAGGTTATGTACAGGATGCAGCAGGCACCAAACTTGCTGAAGCACTGGTTGCCATGGTAGGCAATCCGCCAATAAACAGCGCCACAAGAGACGCATCAAAGGATCTTGGTTCCTTCACAATAAGTCTACTGCCAAACAACACACCATTCAGCCTGAGAATCAGCAAGACCGGCTACCAACCCACCTATACCGCGCAGCTCACTCTGACCGATAACTTTACCGCCCCATCACCCTATCCGCTGCTGACCTACACCCAGCTCAACAGCCTGGCCAGTGGTATGCTCCCCGGCAAGGCGGCGGTGCTACTAAAAGTAAAAAATGCGAGTGAAATTCCACTAGCTGACGCCATTATCAATGTCACCAGCAGTAGCGGCACAGTCTACACACCTCGCTATGCCGTTGCACCCAACAACTACACCGGCACCAGCGGGACCACCACCGATGGCAATGGGATGGTCCTGATTCCCAATGTCAACCACGGCGACCGGCTGACCATCACCGCCACCAAGCCAAGCTGGGCATATACAACCATGATAGCCGTAGGTGCAGCCGAATCTTTGAGCTATGGCGAGATCTACGGCTGGGTTTTGCCTCCCACCATTACCTCATTTACACCCGCCAGCGCGGAGGTGGGAGCGGTTGTTAGCATCTATGGCACCAACTTCAACCCGGATAACACCACCAAGGTTTACTTTAACGGGATTCTCCAAAACACACGGGTGGTTAACAACACCAGCATAACCACCTTGGTGCCCACAGGCGTCACCAGCGGACCGATTACGGTCACCACTGCCGGTGGCACAGCCACTAGTCCAACCAACTTCATCCTGCTGCTAGGCTTGTCAATCAATCTGCCGGGACAGGGGCGCGGCACCATCACCGGCAGCGGTGGTGCCAGCTTCAGCTGCGCCGCCTCCTTTGACGCAAAGTGCGATGCTACCGCCCCCTACAACAGCACCGTCACCCTATCTGCCACGCCGGACGCCTACTCCAGCTTTGTGCAATGGACGCTGGGCGCTACCACCAGCACCAACCCAACCGGCTTTGCCGTGCTGATGGACGGCGCTAAAACAGTAGATGCCAACCTGGGGCTGCTGGGACTGCTCAAGAACATGGAAAGCGAAGCCGTGTACCTGAATGACGAAGCCAACCCGGTCTGGCGGGCGCTCTTCTTCGCCACCAACAGCCAGCCCACGCTACGAGCCGTCACCCTGGGGACGATCCCGCTGCCGGATAACGGGATTGCCTTTAATACCGGCCAGTCGGTAAAACTACTGGGAGGCTATACTGACTTCAGAGAGGCAACCCCAAACGGCTACACCTACCTTACGGGGCCGTTCACCATCGTTTCTGGCAGCCTGGTGCTGGACCGGATTGTGATTAAGTAGGAGGAGGGATTCTACACCTGGCACGCAGGGTGAGAAGCTTGACACGCCCCCTGTTAGTGCTAGGCTAATACCTATATGCACAATAGCTGCAAGGGGGGGATTACCATGAACAGCTTGACACGAATTGTCTTACCTTTTGTGGTCCTATTACTTTTCGGCCTAACCAGCATTGCCCAAGCCTACACGGTATCCGGCACCATCACCAACGGCACCAGCCAAACCGGCCGCCTCTACGTGATGCTGGTAAACAGCGACGGCAACTCGACCGGCTTTGGTACCAGCATAGCTGGGATTACCGCCAGCCAGGCCAACATCCCCTACTCCATCAGAGGGGTAACTCCCGGGACCTACAAGGTACGGGCTTTCCTTGATCCCCGTGACAATACGGCTGCTGCTGGCCACCCCTACGGCGCTAGCCCGTTCGGCAGCAGCAACTCCTTTGTAATCACCACCTCAAACTACACCGTCCCACTCTTCTCTGTTGCTACACCAACCACGGTCCCTGCTGCCGGCGATTGGTGGACCGGCAAAAACGTCAACGCGGTGCCGATTACCGCTGGTAGCCCAACGATCTATCAGGCTGCCATGGTGTTCTGGGATCTCCCCAAGTTCAATGTGGTCGGCGGCGATCCCTCCACCTATACCGAGATTGCCGAGAGTTATACGCTCTGCTGGGGCACCAACAGCGTACCGACACCAACCACCCATACCGGCGGCGCCTGTACCCCTCTCATTCCTTCGGTGGATGACGGCCATCAGGTAGTGTCTGGTCTGGTGCAAGGCACCAGCTATTACTTTAACGTGATTGCCACGCTCGGGGCGACCACCGCCAACCAGGTAAGCGCCCTTACCACCATTGCCGCTCCGGCCGGTGGCTACACCGTCACCGCCAGGGTTGTCTTCCCTTCTAACCCGCCTGCAGCAGGGATGCTGGTGGGCCTGATGAGCGACACCGGCGGTTATGGCTACCTGTACGCCATTACCGACACCACCCAACGAAGCATAGAACTGCAGATCAATCACGTGCAAAACGGCACCTACCGCTTGTTTGCCTTGCTTGACCTCAACAACGACAAGCGCTTCAGCCTGGGGGACGTCAACGCCGATGACGGTGACTTCCATACCACCATGGTGACGGTAAACGGCGCCAACGTGACAGCTCCGACGGTGCTGATCAAGCCCAGTAGCGACCTGCGGGGCGATGTAACCACCGAGGTCCAGCGGATTGAGCCAAACACCAACTACTTTCTGCAGTTCAGGGCCGACCAGCAGATCAAGCGTCCGGCCCATATCGTGATCGAGCCGGGCCCCGGCATTGCTGAAACCATCGACATGGGACTCACCACCTGGGGCAACTTCAACCTGACACAGTCTGTCGCCACCCAGCCACAGGTAGGCAACAGCTACATGGCCACGGTCACCTACACTGACAACACCACCAGCGATCCGATCAGTCTTGCGGTCAGCGGCGTAGTGCCAACCCCACCCAGCCAAAACTACCCGGTGGGTGCCACCTCCGGGGCCAACAGCACCAGCCCCCGTTTTGCCTGGAATCCGGACCTGAGCAGCATGCCGGCCGGACCCTACGGTTATTACCTCCAGCTGAAGCTGGCCAGCAGTCCCTATGGCGATCCTCTCTGGGAAACCGGCCAATCGGCTGACCGCCTCTCGGTAGCCTACACCGGTAGCGCACTTTCCAACGGGACCACCTATCTGTGGGGGCTCTACATGGTTGATGCCTTTGGCAACCGTGCCTCACGCTGGAGCCAGTTCACCCCCAATAGTGCCGGTAGTCTGAGTATCAGTAGCGTCAGTCCCAGCAGCATTGCGTGTAGTGCTGTAAGCCGTACCATAACTATCAATGGCTCCGGGTTCATTGATGGCGAATCAAGTAACATGATTTACTTTAATAATGGATCAGCAGTTGCAGCAACGTATCAAAACAGCGATCAATTAATTGTAGATTTACCGGAATGCTCAACGAACATGCCTAACCCAGGTCCACTTAAGGTGGTGGCAGGTGGCAATTCGGCAGCCTCTACGACTGAATTCGTTCCTACAGTTGATTACAAATTTTATGTAAGCGACATGAGCACTACACCGGTCTACCTGTCAGGGGCCAGCGTATCCGTGATCGGCAGACCTGAGATTCCAGCGACCACGACTAATGCCAGCGGCTACTTTGATCTGGCCGGCATCCCTACCGGTATTCCCTATGCCCTGCGCATTACCGCAAGCGGTTATGATACCGTGGACTCGGCCTTTTATCTGAACTACGCCGACTCGATTGCTGCCAGCAACCTCAATCGCTTCTCGTTGCCAACCACGGGGCAGATCCAGAGCCTCTATGGGAACACTTCTGGTAAAGGCCTGATCCGCTCACGGGTGATCAACGAGTCCACCGGCGCTTACGTAACCGGTGCCGTGGTCAGCGCCTATAGCTATCTCTACAAGACACCGCTGACCGTCAGCTACGGTCTCACCTGTTCAACGGGTTCGACCACTGATGATACCGGCATGTTCTGCGTCAAAGACGTCGAGCCAGGTGATCATGTCATGATCACCGCCAGCAAGGCGGCCTACAGCCTCACAAAATCTCGGATGTATGCCGGTTTTGCTAACGAGATGGGGCAAACCTCTGTGCGCATGACGGATCAGTTCCCGATTGCCGTGGCCGGTGCTGCTATGCTCTTTTCCTACGACGGCAGCAACTACCTAGTGGGTGTCGAAAACCATGCCACCACACCCACCAGCATTGCAGCACAGCTGATCTCACCCACTGGCGAGAAGGTAGGCGGTTTGATAACCACCGGTCGTAACGGCATCGCCACCAACAGCGCCTTTGATGGCACCAACCACCTGCTGATCTGGGAAGACGACCCCGGCGGAAGCTCTGACGCGCGTTTCAGCATCTACGGCCAGTTTATCAGCAAGGCCGGGACGAAGGTCGGCGTTCCCTTTGACATCAGCGGTTCGAGTGTCTGGTTTGACGGCATGAAGACCATGGCCTTCGGTGGCGGCAACTACCTGGTTACCTACACCCGGCTGGTGGGCGGAGACCCAAACAATCGCTATATCGCCGGACGGCTGGTCGCCCCGGACGGTACTGTAGGATCAGAATTCAGGATCAGCACCGGCAACGGCGACGCCAGTGACGTGGCCTTTGATGGTACCAATTTCTTTGTGGTTTGGACCGAAGATTCAGCTGATACCGAAATTCGAGGGAAATTCGTCAGCACCAGCGGGGTACCGGGGACAGAGATATCGGTAAATGCCAGCACAGCCCCTAGCGACAACCCCAAAACGGTGGCCTTTGATGGCACCAACTACCTGGTGGTCTGGAATGATGAGGTAAGTGGTGCTGGGACATATACCTGGGACGTATTCGGCCAACGCATAGACAAATCAGGTAACAAGGTTGGCGGGGTGATCACCATCACTAACGAGGCTAACCCGCAGATGCCGACAAGTGTGGCCTTTGACGGCGTTAACTACCTAGCTACCTGGGTGGATATGTCCAACCCGATAGATTGGAACCTGTTTGGTCAGTACATTACCACCAGCGGCGCGCTTTCTGGCAGCAAGTTTGCCATCAGCACGGCCTCTACGAACCAAGTAGGCGGAGTAGGCTTTGCCAACGGAAAATTCCTGGCCCTGATCAACAATGGTGTCTCGATGGTAAATGGCGGCATTACCTCGGTGGAGGGCACCTATGGCCGGTTTATTACGCCTGCAAGCCTACCATCGAATGCACCGACTGTCAGCTCACTCAGCACATCCAGCGGTTCAGTTGGCAGCGAGGTAACGATCACTGGCGCCTACTTTGTCAACGGTGCCACCACGGTCTCCTTTAACGGCACCATCAGTACCAGCATCACCTTTGTCAGCAGCGCTGAAATCCGCGTGACCGTGCCTGGCGGTGCCAGCACCGGACCGGTCACGGTTACGACTGCGGCAGGCACCGCGACCAACCAACCAACCTTCACCGTGGTGCCGCCAACCAGAACCCTGACCGTCAGCCTTTCAGGGGTTGGCAGCGGCACCGTAACGTCAACCGCAGGCATCAGCCCTGCGCTCAACTGCCCCGGCGTTTCCTGCACTGCAGATGTGGCTTATGGTGCTTCTGTGACACTCCTGGCAACCCCCAGTGCAACGTCATCATTCGGCGGCTGGAGCGGTGCCTGCACTAGTGTACCCTGCACCTTCAGCATGACGGACAACCTCACCGCCATAGCTACCTTCACGCTGAAGCCGCTTTTAAACTACTCCTTAACGCGCTATTACGACACCCTTCTTGAGGCATTGACTGACGCCAACAGCGGCAACGAGGTTCGCGCTCACGACAGCCTGCAGGCCCCCAGCCTTTCTTACAATCGGGCCAATGTTACCGTTAAAATTGCCGGAGGGTACGATAATGCGTTTACGTCACGCAACTTACCAAGCACGACCTACACTGATATAACGTCGCCACTGACTATTCAAGCCGGCACCCTGATCCTGGATCAGATCATCGTAAAGTAGTCTCCCCAGCTGTAGCCTCTCCCTCTTCCGGGGCATTCCGGGAGAGAGAGAGGTGTTATTTATCAAAAGAAGCCTAATGCAGGACAATCACACGCTCCCGCAGTTGACAGGCTGACTGCGATTCAGTATTTATTGTATCATTGTATACAGTAGACAAAAGGGAGCCTGTCATGAAAAAGTTCAGCCTGTTGTTAACAACCGTGCTAACGGTACTGCTGAGTATCACTGTGGTCTGCCAGGCAGCAACCATCACCGGCACCATTACCAACTCCACTGGCAAAACAAAACGCATCTTTATCACTGCGTTTTCCAACAATGGCGGTAGTGATAACGGCTACGGGGTCAGTATTGATCCTGCACAGACCCTTACCTACACCATTAACGGCGTGGCAGCCTACTCGAGCTACACCGTGCATGCCTTCATGGATACTCAGGACATGGGCTACCCCCATGCCAACGACCCGCGTGCTAGCGTCACCACTGTAACCTACGAAACCACCGGGACCGCAGACTTTACCCTCACAAACCCTACCTACGTCCCACCAGTATCTCCCAGTAACATGGAAGTCATTGCCTACCCGGGCAGCAACGGCAACATGCTGCTCTGGAACGGGGCTCAAGACAACGCAACCAGCCTGACGATTGCCGATTACTACGTTATCTCGACCAACTCCAGCGCCTCCGATAGCGGCGCCACCCTACACACCGTCAAGGCCGGCGACCGTGCCATGTTCTTTCATGCCGGCGGTACAGCCAGCACCTACTACAAGGTAACCGCCTATGTGGGAACGACCCCTGCTCCCAGTACCGTCTGGATTCAGCCCACCCCACGCACAGGCGGCGCAACCGTCAGCGGTAGCGTAGCCCTCTCCGGAGTGACACCAACCGGCCCTTTGGCTGTTGTGTTAGTCAGTTACGCTGGAGCGATTCCTCAGTTTTATGTAGCCGTGGTGCCCTCCCCCACGGCATCCAACAGCTACTCCTTCAGCAACATCCCTGCCGGTACCTACAACTTCTTTACGTTTATCGACATGAACAACGACGGCACCTTCTCGGCAGGCGACCTCAGTTATCAACCCGACGAGTATTCCACACCAACCGTCACCGTACCGGCCAGCGGTACCGTGTCCGGCCCCACAGGCATCACCATCACCAGCCAGAACGCCTTTCGATTGGTCAACACCAGTCACAACAAGAACAGCTATGGCGAAAGTCTGGGGGTCGGGTTCAAGGTTGAGGGGCAACTCAAGCGTCCGGTCAACGTCAAGGTATCCGGCCCCGGCATAGCGGACAACACTGATGTCGGCCTGACTCAATGGGGAGAATTTAAGTTATGGCCTTGGTCCCTGACCAGCCTGCCAGCAATAGGGAATACCTACACCTTTGCGATCTATTACGCTGATGGCAGCAGCGACACCGGCCTGACCGCCTCGATCAGCACCATCCTGAACAGCTTTCCCACACCGGTAACCCCGGAAGGCTATATTGCCTATACGCCAGCCCCCACCTTCAGCTGGACCGCCCCAAGTTCGCCCCCCAGCCCGTACAGCTACAACCTCTGGCTAAACGGCAATACTGATGGGCTAAACTGGAACCCTGACGACTTCCCGTCCACCCAGACATCGGTCCTGTTCAACGCGGACGGTAATGCGTCAGCAACATCGCTAACTGCAAACACCACCTACTATTGGGGTCTCTCCGTCATGGATCGTTACGGCAACTCAGCCCAGTACCAGGCTACATTCATCCCCACTAACAAACCAGCCATAACCGGCTTTACCCCCGCCAGTGCCCTTGGCGGACAGCAGATCACACTAAAAGGGGTTAACTTCAGCACCAGCGGTGTCAACACGGTCACCTTTAGCGGTGGTGTCTCGACCAGTGCCGTGGCCAGCAGTTCGACCTCGCTGACCATTACCGTCCCCTCTTCCGGGGTCATGAACGGCTCGATCACTGTAAGCAACGCGGCCGGCACCTCTGATCTCAGCAGCATGTCATTTAACCTTGTCCAGGCCATTGCCGTCACCGGAATGGTCACTAATGCGCAAGGAACAGCAGTAAGCAGTGCCTTAGTGGAATTGGAAGGCAACCCGGCGGTTGCCGTATCGACCGCTGCCAACGGCAGCTTCACCCTGACCGGCCTGCCCGGCAGTAACATCCCGTTCCGCTTGAAGATCTCCAAGGCCGGCTATCTGCCGGTCTACGCACCGCTCAGCCTAAGTTCCAGTATGGATCTGAGCGGCTTCCCTTACACCCTGTTCAGTACTGCCGATTTGCCGGGGCTACTACCCACCTATGGCATCATTCTGGCCACCATCAGAAATATGAACGACCTTACACCGGTCTCTGGAGCGACCGCAACCGCGCTGCCCGGCGGTTCAGTGCTGTATTATGACTCCGGACTCCAGACCTTTACCGGCACAGCCACCGACGCCAGTGGCCTGATTGCCGTTCCCAATGTTGAGCAAAGCACCCTGATTACCCTCCAGCCCACCAAAACAGGCTGGACCTTCTACTCGCAAAGTGTTCAGGTACCCAGCAGTTCCGTAGTGGAAATGGCCCTCTTCGGGACACCACCACCTGCACCCCAAGTAACCAACATTTCCCCGCTGAGTGCGGCAATCGGTTCCACAGTTACGATCTCAGGCGCCTACTTTAACGACAGTTATGCCACGAACACCGTGACCTTTAACGGAAATCCTGCCACCATTACCGGCGGAAACAGCACGACGCTGTATGTCACCGTCCCGCCAGGAGCCACCACCGGTAACGTATGTGTCACTGCTGCCGGTGGAGGACCTATTTGCTACTCATCACCATTCACCCCCCTGTATCCGCTGACCCTCAGCCTGACTGGCACCGGCAGTGGCGCCGTCAATGCAACTGCGGGGACAACCCTCAGTTGCAACAGTGGATTGAGCTGCCCATCGGTAGATGTTGCCTACAACACTGAAGTTACCTTGCACGAACAGCCAAACCTCGGTTCTAACTTTGCAAGCTGGACCGGATGTACTCCTCAGACCGACGCATCCTACTGCAAGCTTACTATTACCGGAAACAGTTCCGTTAGCGCAGCATTTACCCTGCAGCAAAACCTGAGGAAAGGGACTGACCCGAGCTATACCTACTACGGCACCCTTAAATCGGCACTGACAAGTGCGGTCTCCGGCGACGTTATCCTGGCCCGGATGATGCTGCTGCCCGACCTGACTAACGACGCTACCTTTGATAGCACCACTACCACCGTGACACTGCGTGGCGGCTACACCGACAGCGGCTTCAGCACCCGTTTACCAACAGACTTCACCTCAGTCACCTATCCACTGACCATCAAAAACGGCACCCTGGTCCTGGATCAGATCATCATCAAGTAAAACGTTACTACTTGCACAGCAGCACCAAGCCCCCTTCCGGTTAGTCCGGAAGGGGGCTTGGTGTATCAGCAGCGGCTGTAGTGCCGGCTGCTACTTAATGATCAACCGGTCGACAGTGGCAGTCCCTGTACTGATCGTCAGCCTGCCCTGCAGGGTGGTATAGCCGTTGCGCGTGCTGTAGTCACTGGAAAATCCACCCGTAAGAGAGAACAGAATGCCACGGTTCAGGCTAAGGTCTTCCACAAAAATCAGTGCTTGGGCCTCCAGCACTCCGCTGGCAGGAACAGCTGCATAGGCGCTGGTAAGACTGCCGTAGGGTATACCTGCCACCCTGGCCCGCGGAATCAGACTGAAACTGGCTGTTGCACTACGGTCCACAGTCATGCTGACCGTACAGTTGCTGCTGCCGGTGCAGTTACCTGACCAGGCAGTAAAGGCAGAACTCGTATCCGCTGCAGGTATCAGCGTAACGGCAGTTCCGTTGGCGTACTCTGCGGTACAGGTACCGCTGGTGCAGGCGATACCGGCGGGACTACTGGTCACTGAACCTCCACCACCGTACAGCCCCAGAATGGTCACTGACAACTGCTGTTGGAGCACGGTTAATTGCGTTGTTACAGCAATTGACGTAGAGCTGTTGCCTGCTGCATCCCTGGCAAAGGCATAGAGGGAATAACTGCCGTTTGCCGTTCCAGGGGCAAAGGTGTAACTGGCGGGCGGACTGGAGCTCCAGGAACATCCGGCAGCGCTATCAGTCGCCATGACGCAGTACCCGGTTACTGCCACATTATCGGTTGCGCTGAAGTTGCTGACCGGCACGACAAGGCTGCTGTTTTCAGCAGGCAGGCTAAAGGCTGTAATCGTGGGAGGTATGACATCCGCGCCGCTTACACCCCGGGCAATTTTGGTCAGGTTACCGGCCTTGTCATAGCTGTAGGCGATCGACATGCCGTTGTCATAGGTCACGCTGGTCAGGCGGTTCAGGCGGTCATACCGGTAGCTGGCGTTAACGGCATGAGTGGCAGCCGGCACCGCAAGCAGTCCGGCAAGAACCAGAACGAACGCCGTGGGTTGTAGTCTTTTCATAGGGCGCTCCTTTCCCGGACTCATTGCCCGCCTCCGTTACCAACCTGCCCCAACTGGACTGCTTCGTTGCTGTTGTTGGTGCCGCCGGTCGCCCGCATCCTGCGGGCTGCCTCAACCCCGCCCGGCGCGTTCTCAACCGTCTCCACCGCCTTGGTTATGACCTCCGAATATGCCGATCCAACACCCGGTATACGGCCAACGGTGTATTTCGTTCCCACCTTGATCAGGGTCAGGCCTGAGGCGGGATCGTCATCCTTGAGGGCGGCCTTTACGGTGCCATAATCCTCAGCCATCTGAATTCCGGTGTTGATCCGCTCGTTCCACTCCTTGCCTGCCTTGGTGTATTTGTTGGCTTCAAGGGCGGTATTGGCCACCTTCTCCTCGATCGACCTGGCCATCTCAGGCTGTTCTTTGAACTTGTCGCCAATCCACTTGAAGGCTGATCCAATACTGCTTTTGACCTTCTCAAAGGTGGTAACTTCAGACGCACGTTTTGCCTGCTGCGCCTCGCGCTGTGCCTGAAGTTGAGCCTGAATCTCAGGTCGATCCCAGAAACCGCCGTTGTCGGCGGCGCCGAAGGGATCAAAGTGGGTGAGCGGGTTGTTGGCTGCAAAACGGTACAGGTTGATGGAGGCCATTTCAGCCAGCGGGTCGCGAGAGAGCCAACGCCCCATCTGCGGCGAGTAGAAACGGTGACCGTAGTAGTAGAGCCCGGTCCCTTCATCATACAGCTTGGTCGAATAGCGGATCGGCTGGCTGAGGGTACCGCTCGTTGCAAGCGTTCCACCAAACGGATCGTAGGCATATGAGGCGACAACCGATCCGGAACTGTTCAGGATGGTGGTGATGTCCCCCCGGGGGTTGGAAAACACCTGATACGCCGCCCCGCCCTGCTTGAGTGAGAGCAGTGCCCCCACACCACCCGGCTGATTGATCCCCCAGAGATAGTCGCGCAGCACTGCGTTGCTGCCGTCACGTTCCTGCAGCAGCTTTCCGGCATCCCAGACAAAACGCCGCTCAGCGGTCAGTGCACCATTGGCATAACTCTTCTGAATCCCCAGGTAGCCGTCGGAGCCGTAGGTGAGCTCCTGCCGCCTGACCACACCACCGGCGTCGGTGTACTGGATCGAGCTCATCCTGTTTTCGGCATCGTAGGTGGCGGTGAACGCCCGGCCATCGGGGGTGAGCCCTTTGGTCATGTTTCCGTCGGCATCATAGCTGATTGCTGTCGCTGATCCGCCCCAGGTCACAACCTGATTCAGATTGTTATAGCTGGCATCCACCGTTCCTGCGGCCGTAAACTGCAGGGCCGGTCCGTTGGTGACGGTCTCCCCGGTTGGCTGTCCGAGGGAGTCAAAGCTGTAGCTGTAGCCGTTCAGAATGGTGCCGGCCGGGAGATAGTTAATCAGCTGTTGCAGCCGTTTCATGACCGGATCGTAGCTGTAGTCGGTCTTGCTGGTATCGGAACGGGCCAGCCGCTGCAGCAGCGTTCCTCCCCCCTGATAGCTGTAGGTGTAGGTCGTGCCGTTACCGGTTACCGCTGTCAGCCGGTCAAGGGAGTCATAGCTGTAGCTTGCGGTCAGCCCTTGCTGGAGTGCTATCGAGGTCTTACGCCCCAGGCTGTCATAGCCGAAGCTCAGGGTGTCATTGGCCCAAGGGCCGTCAATGGCGGTCACCCTAGAGGAGGCGTCGTAGCTGATGGTGCGGCTTCCCAGGGCATCGGTAACCGTGACGGGCCGGTTGTAACTGTCATAGACAGTGCTGACTCCCGGTGTACCGTCGGAGTACGACACCGTCAACAGGTTTCCGTTCCGGTCGTAGGTATAGGTGGCCTCAGCCCCACGGGCATTTTTCGACCAGGTCATCCGGCCATAGGGATAGGCAAACTGCACGCTGCTGCCATCGGCGTACTGCTTGCGGGTGAGCCGGTTGTCCTTGTTGTAGCTGAAATAGGTAACGTTGTCGTTGGGGTCGGTCAGCTGGCTGGCATGGCCAGCCCCATCGTAGGTGAAGCGGGTACGCCCTCCAATCGGGTCGAGTATTTCCCGCAGCTGGCTGTGGGGGTTGTAGAAATAGGAGGTGGTACGCCCGGCCTGGTCAGTCATGCTGTCGAGCAGGTGCGGTACCGTTGTTGAGCGGATGAAGGCCGCTGATGAACTGTCGGGATAGCTGATGCTGACCAGGTCGTCAAGGTTGTTGTAGCTGCGCTGCAGGGTAAAGCCGTTCTGGTCGGTATATGTGGTGAGCCTACCGATGGTGTCGTAACCGTAGCTGCCAACTGCTGTCCCGGCCCGTGTAACGCCACTCAGCTGGTTATTGCCATCGTAGCTGAAGCTGGTCAGGATACCGGCTCCGAGTGAGCTGGTCACCTGGCCGGAGGTATTGAAGGTGAAGGTCTTCGCGAGCCCCATCCGGTCGGTGAGCGACAGGATGTCATGGGTGCTGTTGTAGGTGGCAGTGATGCTACCGAGCCCGGCCTGGGTCACGGTCAACAGATCAATACCGTTGGCGGCATAGGTGAGATCAGTACGGGCACCGATGGGAGGAACAACCGACAGGACCTTCCCCTTGGCATTATAGGTAAAGGTGGAGGTCTCGGCACCACTGGCCCCCTGCAGGGTCTGGGTAAGCAGGTTCCCCTTGGCGTCGTAGCTGTAGTTAAACCCGACCCCTTCCGGTGTCTGGAAGCCGGTGATATCACTGTTACCGTCCGGTGTAGCGGTCTTGGTGTAGCCATAGGTGGAACCGACGGATGCGTTGGCCCCCTGGTACGTTGCGGCTCCGGTCACCGGATTGAGCGTAAAGGTCTCGATACCCATGTAGTCACTGACGGTCAAGCTGTTAAAGCCGGAGGTAAACGTGACCTTGTTATTCCCGGTGGTCAGGGTCTGGATGGTGCCGCACCCGTCGTAGGTAAAGGTCGTTGAATACCCTCCCATGTCGGTTATGCGGGTCAGATTGCCGGAGCTGTCGTAGGTAAGTGAAACAGTGCGGCCGAACGGGTCGAGTATCGAGTAGATCCGGTTGTCGGCATTCTGGAAGAAGGTGGTCGAGCGTCCCAGGGCATCGGTGATCCGGTTAAGCTTCCCCCCCCACGGCGAGTTTGGAAGCGGATCCCAATAGAGCGTAAGCTTGTTTCTGCTGTCGGTCGGGTAGTGAGGATCGCGGATCTCGGTCAGAAAGGCCCAGATAAACTGGCCGGACGGGATCTTGTAGAGGTAGACCGTGCCGTCGGGAAAGGTAAGCAGGTAGTCGCCTGCCAGGATGCTCAACTCGTTGAACACCCGGTAGGGCGGGGTGAACTTCGCGGTGGCTGCATCGTAGGTATAGACATCGCGGCGTCCGTCCGGCATGTAGATGGTCACATCGCCGCTCACCGGATCAGCGGAGAGGTAGCTCTCGTAGTTCAGCTGCCAGTTACGACCGGCCGGTTCAAACCGGTTTGTCACCGCCCTGGAGTTATAACTGAAAGAAACCTCCACCGCCGGGCCGACCGGGCTTTTGTACCAAAGCGGGGTGTCGGTGACAAAGATATTGAGGTTTGCCATATTGACGGTCCAGGTTGGAGAACCGTACCCCGTACCCGGAGCCATATCGCCACCGCTCCCCTTCCCCATGCCGTCGGGTGCCCCCAGTTCCTTTTCTGCCCCACCAGTGTCGGGCGTCAGTTCCCAGGACCAGGTAACCGGGATTTCAGGGTACTGTTGGTGGGGAAAGCTGGTCTCACCGATGATCGTCGCCGGCGAACTGCTGGCCAGCGGAAATTCAAGGGTGGTAACCGGATCGGACGGGATTTCGGCCAGGATCCTGCCCTGCATCCCTGGCCAGGCGGGGAGAAAAACGCTATTGATTTCAGCCTGAAAAGCTATTGGATAGGTGCCTTGACTTGTTACATACTGGGTAACGCAGTCAATGCCTGTATGGGGGAAGGCAATGGTGTACTTTCCCATCCCCGGGTCAACGGTAAAGTTTACATCCTGCTCAGAACCGGCACCACTACATGTCTGAATAAAATAAACACTTCCAATTGGACAGTTCGGGTCACCATATGCCGGTAAATCCAGATGGTTATTTACCGTTTCCTGGCTTGCCAGGGAGCCCAGATAGGCTCCCCCTGATCCAGTGTTGATGAACTCTCCCGTAACATCGGAGATGTGGTTCAACCCCAGGGTGTAATCATAATTGCACGTTGAACCTTGTTCAAAGGGACCGGTGCGATCCAGGATCTGGGTCAAATGCATCCTGACCTTCCACTTCTGGACCGTGGCCCAGCCGCAGGTATCATCGGCAAGTGATGATGCCGGCAAGACAGCGGCAAACAGCAGGGTAAGAACAAAAACATGAGGCAGGAACAAAAAACGGAAGTTTGAGAGGCAGGCACGTACTCCGGAAGCAAACGGTATCAGGCCGGACTGAAGGTTCATAAACCACCTCCTGATTAACAGCGGCCCAGGCTGGCCAGGAGGGGTGGAGGAAGGTGTTACCGGCCAGCAGTCAGGCAGATGTCACATGTATCCTGCAGATAAAAAGCTTATTCGGTAAAAAAAGTGTACCACCTATTCCACAAATGTCACGCGGTTGATTTCCTGCAGGGTGGTATCTCCGGCACACAGTTTTTCCACTGCGGCCTCCCGCAGAAAGACCGTACCCTGCTCGCGGGCAACCTGTTTCAGCCGCACCGCCGGTGTCTTGGATACGATCATATCCCGCAATTCATCGTTCATCTCCAGCATCTCAATAATGGCTGAACGCCCTCGGTAGCCGGTACCGTTGCAGGCATCACAGCCGACTGCCTCATAGAAGGTGGCAGTGGCACGCCAGGCAGGATCAATGGCCGCCTCACGTAGTTGTTGATCCGTCAGATCAACGGGACGGCGGCACTCTTTACAGACCTTGCGGACCAGCCGTTGCGCAATGACACAGTTCAGCGAAGAGACAAAGTTGTAGGGATCGAGCCCCATGTGGGTAAAACGGCCGATTACATCCAGCACGTTGTTGGCATGGACCGTGGTAAAGACCAGGTGCCCGGTCAGAGCAGACTGTACCGCAATCTGGGCCGTTTCAGGATCGCGGATCTCCCCCACCATGATCTTGTCAGGGTCATGACGCAGGATGGAGCGCAGACCGCGGGCAAAGGTCAGTCCCTTTTTCTCATTGACCGGGATCTGCAGCACCCCTTTCAGCAGATATTCAACCGGGTCTTCAATGGTAATGATCTTGTCCAGGCCGGTGTGGATCTCGGTTAAGGCTGCATACAGGGTGGTGGTCTTACCTGAACCGGTGGGGCCGGTCACCAGCACCATGCCGTACGGTTCGCGAATCTTGCGTCTGATGCGGGTCAGTTCGCGGGGATGGATGCCGAGATGTTCAAGACTGAGGCCTTTCATCTCTGCGGCAATGCTCTCTTTGTCCAGAATCCTGATAACCGCGTCCTCGCCATGGGCGCTGGGCATGATCGAAACCCGGAAGTCAATCGACTTATCCCCCAAACGGATCTTGAAACGGCCATCCTGGGGGATACGCTTTTCAGAAATATCAAGCTCGCTCATGATCTTGAGACGGGAGATGATCGGGCTTTGGAAGTGGAGGTCAATCGGGTCATTGGCCTGATAGAGCACCCCGTCAATCCGGTATTTGATGGTGACCCCGTCATGACCGGTTTCTATATGAATATCGCTGGCACGGCGGCCCAGGGCATCCAGCAGGGTGGTATTGATCAACTTGACGATCGGGCTGGAGGCGGTATCTGACGACAGGCTCTCCAGAGAAAGGACCTCTTCGCCGCTATCGGTCTCTTTCACTAGCTGCAGTAAAAAATCCTCAGAGACATCCCGCAAGACCCGGCGGGTCCCCTCTCCCCCTTTAAGCAGTTTATTGATGGCCGGCGTGGCGGCAACAGAAAAACTGACCGGACGGTCAAGGACCAGCTCAAGCTCATCCAGCATCAGGACATCGGTCGGATCGGCAATGGCGATGTTCAACACACCGTCATCCAGGGCAAGAGGCACAAAGTGATAGCGGTAGATCAGATCCGGCGGGAGGGTATCGAATAGCGCCTGGTCAACCTTGAAACTGCCAAGATCAACAAATGGCAGGCTAAACTGGGCGGCAAGTGCCTTGGCAATCATTGTCTCATCCACCAGGCCAAGCTCCCGGGCAGCCTCTCCAAAACGGCCCCCCTGTGCAGCCTGATGTGCCAGGACCAAATCTATCTCCTCAGAGGTCAGGGCATCCAGTTCCGTCATGATCTGGCTGAGCTTCTTGTGTTGTGTACTGTTCATTCTGTTCCTGACCGTGTCAATAAATCGTAAGCGTTGTTGGACCAAGCTCTGTCGCAGGAGCGGTATAGCTTGCATCTGTCCAACTCACCGACCACAAATTTGCTGCCCCCCCTACAATTTTAAAGGTAATGGTGTTCGCGACAGATAACCTCCCATCAGTTGTTATTGACCAGGTAAATATTTTAGTACTACTACCGGGCTTAGTTATTGTTACCGATCCATCTGCTGCAAAAACCATCGTATAAAGGCCCAGTGGCAACCGTACTTTGATCGTCTTGCCAGAAACCATTGCGTTGGTAAACAATGCGGTTTGCCCGAGACTGTTGACAGGTCCTGAAACAATTTCACCACGAGTCAAGTTACCATTAAGAGCAGTAAAATACATATCTGGCAACGCATATCGTACTGCAGAGGTATCTACAAATAATGCAGAAGCTCCATTTATAGTGGTCATTGACCACCTGCCCGCACCGACTTTCACCGGTTTAAATGTAGTATCGATATACCCTGTAGAAAGGTATTTAAGGACATAGAAAATAGCAAGACCACTTGACTCGAACTGCATCCCGATATCGTTGCCAAAGCCTTTTATATTCCCGGAACCATCTTCGGTATAGGGATAATATGTCAAAATCCGATTCAGGTCTGTTGTTACCTCAGTCGGTATAACGCTTGAAGCAGAGTATGTCATATTGTTCATTATTGACGGCACAGTTCCACTACAGACAACACCCGTACAGCTACCTGCCGGCCCCTGCGGGCCGATATCCCCCTGTGATCCCTGCGGCCCTTGTGGACCAACCAGAGACACACCTGCCCCCCACGAGCCGCTGTACGGACCATACAGCCTGCTATTCTGGGTATCAAGATAGAAATCTCCCGGTTGAGCGGTTAAGATCCCGGGAGCACCGCTACCGTTTAAAATGCTCTTACCATCCCGTGGTGCGGTTGCAACGCTTGAGCCATCAGGAAATTCAAGCCGGTCGTTTTTGATCGTAAACGGACCATCAACGGCATAGCTGACAGCGGACATCGCGACGACAAACAAGCAGAGTAAGAACATCTTTAACCATGTAAACATCATACTACTCCTCATTGGAATGTGATTCTGGCCATTCTGAATGTTTCAGATATACACGAAATTATCCTTAAAACGGCAGTCACTCTCGCGGAGTTACGAATGTTTTCCCCAGGAGTAATCACCGCAGTCACAGGCTGTTTCAAGACTTTTAAGAGCATCAGCGCCGCAGGGTTAACTATCCCACTGTTCCGGCGAGTTTAAAGATCGGTAGATACATGGCCACGATGATGATACCGATCACCAGCCCCATAACCAGCATGACTGCCGGTTCTATGGCAGTGGCCAAGAGCTGTAATCGCTCTTCAACCTGTGCCTCAAGGTGTTCGGCAACATCGGACAACATCTCCTCCATCGCCCCGGTGGCCTCCCCTACCCCCAGCATCCGCAGTGCCAGCGGCGGCATCAAATGCTGTTGTTCAAGGGCTACCGAGAGCCGTCCGCCCTCTTCTACCTGATGAATGGCTGTGACCATGCCCTGCTCCAGCAGACGGTTATTCAAGGTGCCCAGGGACATCCGTAATGATTCGACAATCGGTATGCCGCTGCCCAGCAGCGTGGCCAGGGTGCGGGAAAAGACCGAAATGGAATACCCGAAGAACAGCTCACCCAATACCGGCAGTGCCAGTTTCCAGCGATCTATCCGCTGACGTCCCCCGTCAGAGCGGCTCCAGCTGCGCAGGGCCACAACAGCTGCAACCAGTCCCGGCAGCCAGACCACAATGGTAGACTGCAAGGTATTGGTAAAGCTGATCAGCAGACGGGTCAGCAGGGGCAGTTGCGATCCAGACTCAGCGTAGACATGGCTGAAGGTGGGAACCACATAGATCAGCAGCAACATGATTGCCAGCACCGCCACCACCACGAGAATACTTGGATAGATCAGTGCCGAAATCAGCTTTTTACGCAGCTCCTCAGACCTTTTCAGGAACAGGATATAGCGACGGATGGTCTGGGGCACCTCTCCGGTCCGCTCTCCGGCCCGGATAGAGGCAAGGTACAGCGGCGGGAACAGCTTACCGTGCCGCTCCAGGGCAGTGGAGAGCGCAGCCCCTCCTTTGACATCCTCCCGCACCTGTCCCAGCACCTGGGCAAAGGTGCCACCGGTTTTCAGGCGATGTTCAAGGATTGCATCCAGTACCGGCACAATCGGCATACCGGATTTAAGCAGCACCACCAGTTCCTGGTTAAAGGCCAGCAGCTCCCGGTTATCAATCCGTCCGCCACCTGGTTTTAAAAGGTTGAACGACAGTTTCAGGCCGGACCGCTTCAGCGTGAAGACGTGATAGCCCTGCGCCTCCAGTCCTGCCCGCAGCTGGGCTTCGTCGACGGCCTCCAACTCACGTTGCAGAATGGCACCATCGGGACTGCCCAGTTTGCAGGTAAAGAGCGGCATGGCTACTTGATTACCAGCATTGAGGCAGTCAGGCTGCCGCTCGTGATGGTCAGGGGAGCTGTCAGGTTGCTGAAAAGTCCGGTTAATGCCGTAAACGTAGCGTTATAGCCACCTTTCAGGGTTACAGACTTGCTGACAACCAACGACTCACCAAGGTTACCGTCAAGCAGGAGTATCGGTGTCGCACCAAAGTTGGTAGCAAACGCCTCTGCCAGGGTGGTATAGTTAACACCCCCGACTTGAGCTTTTGCCGAGTCAAAAACGGCTATTACCTCTCTAGCAACATTCATGATAGCGCCACAGACCGTACCATTCGTTGTTTGACAACCAATCCAGCCGGAAAGGGCTGAGCTGGCGTTGGGGACTGCGGTGAGCGTGACCGTACTGCCTGTAGCAAACTGGCTGGAACAGCTGGCAGCAGGACAGTCGATGCCGCTGGGGGTGCTGATTACAGAACCGCCGCCTGTACCACTAAAAGAAACCGTCAAGGTGACCTGCGGTACCGCAGTAAAGGTGGCGGTAACAGTACGTGCTGCAGACATGGCAACCGTACAGGTACCGGTACCGCTGCAGCCTTCTCCGGACCAGCCACTGAAAACATAACCGGAAGCGGCCTCAGCAGTCAGGACAACACTGGTACCGCTGTTATATGCCGCCATACCGACGGCACCGCTCCATCCCAGGGTACCGCTATTGGAAGAGACGCTTCCACCTGCTGCCGTTGATTTTGTCACGGTCAACAGGTACTCCGGGGTCATCTGGAACCGGGCCAGGGCCTGACGGGCCGCCCCATCCACCGCCTCAATCGTACCGCCAACCACCAACTGCGTGCCACTAACAAGGATAGACTTTACGGTCCCGGTTACCGAGCTGCTGAAGGTGCTGTCGCGGCTGCCATTGGGATGCAGACGAACCAGACTGTTATAGACAGAATCCCCCTCAATGATCTGCATGTTGCCGCCAACAACTATTCTTCCGTCAGACTGCAACGCCAGTGCATAGGCTGTTGACCCCTGGTCTCCAAAGGGGACAAGAAAGCTTGCATCCACACTGCCATTGGCATTAAGGCGTACCAGCGAAGGGCTTGTAATGCCCCCCACAGTTGAGAAACGGCCACCCAGCAAAATTTTGCCGTCGGGCTGCACTGCAAGGGCAAAGACTTCACTACGACCGTTGAAAACGGTAAAACTTGGCGACACAAAGCTATCATCAATGCTGCCATCACTGTTCAGGCGCAGAATATTCTGGACCGAGATGCCACTGAATGAAAAGAAGGAACCACCCACCAGAACCTTGCCATCCGGTTGGACCGCCACGGCATTTACCCGGTCAAAATCATAAAAAGGCAGGACCTGCTGATTGGAAATACCGCTGCCGGGGTTGAATGTGGCTGTACTTTCCAGGGTGAGGTCGCTATTCAGGCGCCGGACACCTGGGGCATGGTACAGGGCGGTCAGCACTTTATTCTCCGATGCTAACGCCAGCCCATTCACCATACCGGCTGAAGTACCGACCTCAACGGTGCCGCTTGAGCTGAGGCGGATCACATCCATGGTTTGATAGGAGGCCCCGACAACGGCCTCATAAAAATAGCCGCCAATAACGGGCTTGTCATCTGAACGAACTATCACGGCATTGACGCTCCCCCCCTGTACAACGGGAGAGCTGAAGGTTGTATCAAGGGTGCCAGCGGTAGCAAAACGGGCCACACCATTTTCAGCGGTGTTGTTGACCAGATAAAAGTCACCAGCCGCCAGCAGTTTGCCATCAGTTTGAAGCGCCAGTGATTTGACATCAGCCTGGCCACCAACAACGGGCTTAAAGGTAGTGACAGGCTGCCAGGTGGTACTGGAGATCAAACAAAGGCCGTAATAATAGGTATCAGTGTAATCCTCCTGAGTAAAGCTGCCACCAGCCAACGGTTGGCCGTCACTGCGTTTTCCCAGGGCAAAGACATCCGAGCGGGTAGAACCATCGGTATTTTTCGGCCCGCTTTTAAAAGTCACTGAACTCGCATAGGCTCCATTGCCCGCTTCAAGGATAAACATCCTGGCATCATGGTAAAGCGGATTTCCGCTCATGATGATGGAGCTGTACCATCCACCCACCACTATCTTATCCGGCAAAACCAAAAGACTGGTAATTGCCTGGAAATAATCGGCGGCTGGACTATAGCCGCCACTCGAGTTCGGAGTTAACTGCGTAAAGGTTTCATCCCGCACGCCCTCGGCAGAGGTCCGCAGCAGCTTGGGAAGATCGTAGGTGCCATTCAGTCCAAAAAAATCACCGCCCAACAACACCTTGTCATCCGCCTGCACTGCCAGGGCCTGCAGAGTCCCCCCGTAAAGCCCGCTACCAAAGGCGCTGTCCAGAGCACCGGCTGCGGTAAGACGCGCTATTCCCGCCTTGGCAGTACCGTTTACCGTAGCAAATGAACCACCAATAATAATATGACCGCTTGATTGCCGGGCAATATGGGTAACAGTCCCATCTGCCCCAGTCCCTGGATTAAACGTGGTATCTTCCGAGCCATCCAGGGGGTTAAGCCGAACAATATGGTTCTTTGGTGCGGTAAAATCCCCGCCCACCAGAATTGCACCGCTGCCATCCACGGCAATAGCCCTGACAGCACCATCAAGACCGTAGCTAATGCCTGGCGTGTAGACATACCGCCCCGGTTGAAACGTTTCGTCCCAAACACCTGTGTCGCTCACGCGGAACAGATAGTTATGCGATTCAGTTGCACCTATAACCGATATTTGACCACCGATCAGAATCTTGCCGTCTGCCTGAACGGCTATGGCAAAAATCATGTCAGCAGGTATTCTTGCATCCAGCTGAAACGACGTATCCACGGAACCGTCGGCATTAAGTCGTGCAATATTCTTGCATGCAGTACCGCTGATGGACGTAAAACTCCCGATCACCAACACTTTACTGTTTGCCAGCGGGACAATGCCGGTAATCTGGCCAGCTCTTGACAGTACCGGCTTAAAGCTGGCGTCCAATGTTGTTGCTGCAGAGGCATGAGCTGCTGTCAAGCAAAGAAACAGCAATAACGTCAGAACCATGGTCAACCGCGATGTTATAGATTGAATAGTCATAATTCTACCCTTCCCTTCCTTAACGCCCCCCGCAAACCTTACTTAGGCGTCTGAACCGTCTGTACCGTCGGCACCGTCTTCTGGCCCGACTTATAGACAAACTGCCACTGATCATAACGTTCTTTGTTGACCAGATCCTGTAGCTGATCAGGAAAGTTATCCTTCTTGATGACCCGTTCAGTACTGCTGCTGCTGACACCGATGATACCACGGCTGGTCTCACGAATCAGGACCCAGTCCTGGTTGGTCATGGGATCGCGATACAGTTTTCTCAGATACCGGACCGTTGCAGGGGTACGAGGATCCCTTAAAAGGTCTTTCAGATCGTTCAACGGCGTGGCCACATGTTGCTGGATAGTACCCTTAGGCTGGTGCCAGCGGCTGATGGCATCCTGAATTTGCATCCCGCGAAACAACAGTTCTTCCTCCCGTTCGCGTTGCATGACGTTTTTCCAGCTGGTACCGACAGCCCCCAGCAGGATGCCGATCAGCATCACGGCGAGCAGCGCAATCAAGTAGGTAAATCCCTGCTGATTATGAAAGGATGCTGCTCTGGCAGACATGGCATGCACTCACAACTCAACCGTTTGGATTTCCGGCAACATTCCAGATAAGTTCTAAATTTATACCTGTTATAACGTTCTTCGTCCAGTTTTCAACCGGCAGAGACACAAAAAAGGCCGACTGAAACAAGATCAGTCGGCCCATCTGCGGTGTATTTGGTGCGCGCTACTGGGATTGAACCAGTGACCCCTGCCGTGTGAAGGCAGTGCTCTCCCGCTGAGCTAAGCGCGCATGAGAGGTGGTTTTATAGACGAAGCGACCTGCACCTGTCAAGGTTTTAGACAATGTTGAAGTTGGTGTGAATCATCTTCTGCAGCTCTTCAACCCTGATCACGGCATGACGAAGCTGTTCACGTTCCTCGCTGTCCAGCAGCAGCGGATCAAGGTAGTAGGAATCTTTCTGTATCCCCTTGATCTGCTTGATCTGCAGCAGTATCCGGTGGCGGGTCAGGATGTTGTAGGAGTCCCGCAGACCACGGGCCATTTCTTCAGAAAAGCTGCCTTCCTGTTCAAGGAAGTTGATCCGCTGGACAGTGTTGGTGGCTGACATCCCCTGGCTGATGGCCAGAATACGGACGTTCATGACCAAGGGGGCCCAAGCCAGCAGCTTGATGTTCAGTTCTCCCCGGTGTTCACCACTGGGCTCGGTCCAGAGCCGGCGCATGAACCCCAGGGCAAGCTTCATTTCAGTGGCTGCCCGGGCCATGCTCCAGAGCACCTGAAAATGCTCTTTTTCCATATCACGGATCAGCTCGATCAGTTTTTCTCCCAGCACACGGTCACCGCCGACAAAACGGGCATCCGAAAGGACAATCAGATCCATCATGTTCTTGGCAAAATCTTCCACTTCGTAGCGCACAATGGCAAACAGACGCTTGCGCCACTGCTTATACGATCCTCGCCAGGTGGGGTTGCTGGTCATGATGTCGCCGGTACAGCGCTTGAACCCGGCATTTTCAAGGCAGTCAACCAGCCGGTTGCCAAACTCCACGAACCAGCTGTCTGCCGCCTCTGCTCCCCCGTCATCATAGACGATCAGATAATCCTGATCCGTAATCAGGGTCTGTTCTTCCCGGCCGTCACTCCCCATGCTGATCAGGGCGTAGGAAACAGGCGGCGCACCGTGCCCCGCAGCTGCCATCTCTTCAGTGACAATCTGCAGCGCCCGTTCAGCAAGCAGATCACGGTAATGAGTACAGGAACGATGCAGATTACTGACTGACCCGGCGGCAATAAAGCGTTCAAGTTCGATCCGGTTTAACTCATCATGCAGCTGCTTCAGCGCCATTGCGTCAGTAGTCCCTATCAACCCCTGTTGCAGGGCAGACTGGGCATCCCAAACCTCAAACTTGCGCCTGACAGTAGCGAGATCCGCCTTGAGCTGCTGCAGCACTTCAGCAATTTCACCAACCGTACAATAGCGGGTTAACTGCGTAAGCGGCGGCAGCAGATCAAGCAGATTGCTCATGTCATCATGCAGAACAGTTTCCACGGAACCCTCTGATTAAAAAAATGGGGAGGCCGAAGCCTCCCCAACTATACCACAATTCAAAGGAATGCAAAGATGATGACTTAGTGGTCGATCGCCTTGGCCATGCCCAGGCCGGTGTTCTGGCGGACATAGATCTCGTCCCACATCTCCTCGGCCTTTTTGCAGGGGAACATCAAGGTTGCCAGGATGGCAGCGATGAAGCCCAGCGGGATCGAGAGGATACCGGGGTTTTTCAGGGTAAAGAGCGGCTTGGACAGACCCAGCATGGACTTGCCACCACGATTCTTGACTTCTTCAGCCTTCTTGGCTTCGATAGTCTTGAGGGTCTTCTCCATTGCCTCAGGCTTGACCTTGCCCTCTGCAATTTCCTTCTCAAGCTTGGTATAAGCCATCTTGGCGTTATCGGCAACCTTGTCCGGGTAGGTCATGTTGGGGGAAACCATAACCAGACCAACCGATGCAATGGTACCCACCACCAGACCGGCAATAACACCGGCGGTGTTGAACTTCTTCCAGAACAGGGACATAACCACAACCGGCAGGTTACCGGAGGAGGCCACGGCAAAGGCCAGGGCCACCAGGTGGGCAACGTTCTGCTTCTCTGCAGCAATACCGATGAGGATACCGCAAGCGCCAACGATGAAAGAAGTGGCGCGAGCAGCAAAAACCTGCTCCTTCTGGTCGGCATGGCCATCCTTGATCACGTTAACATAGATGTCGTGGGCAATCGCAGCGGAGGCAGCCAGAACCAGACCGGAAACCACCGCCAGGATGGTGGCAAAGGCAACGGCGCAGAGGAAGGCCAGCAGCAGGTCACCCAGGAACGGAGAGAACTCGCCACCCATCTGCTTTGCCAGCATCATGGCAGCCATGTTGCCGCCTGCGTCAACCTGCTTGATGCCTTGCGGGGAGAGGTGAATAGCAGCACCAAAACCCAGCAGGGTGGTCAGGATGTAGAAGGAACCGATGATGAACATGGCCACGATAACCGATTTACGGGCAGCCTGCGCGGTGGGGACGGTGAAGAAACGCATCAGGATGTGCGGCATACCGGCAGTACCCAGCACCAGCGCCATACCCAGGGAGATCTGATCCAGCGGGTTGGTCAGGAACAGACCGGGCTCAAGGAAGCGTTGACCGGCATCGGCCGTGGCCGTACCGGCAGCGGATTCCTTCAGGTAGATCGGCAGCAGCTTGACATGGTCAATGATGTTCTGGTTGGTAGCGATATCAGTAAAGAACTGCAGCGGGCTGAAACCGGACTTGATTGAAACCAGCACGGACAGAAGAAAAGCTCCGGTCATCAGCAGGCCGGCCTTGATGATCTGAACCCAGGTGGTGGCGGTCATGCCACCGAACACCACGTAACCAACCATCAGGATACCAACCCCGATGATGGCAGTCTTGTACGGCACCCCCAGCAACAGTTGCATCAGTTTACCGGCACCAACCATCTGAGCGGTCAGGTAGAAGGTGGAAACCGCTACGGTGGAGATGGCAGCAACAGCGCGGACCGGCTTGGGTGAGGTACGGAAGGAGAGGATATCCCCCAGGGTGTACTTACCGGCGTTCCGGCAAGGCTCGGCAACGATCAGCAGCACGGTGATGTAGGCCACCAGCCAGCCCACCGAGTACATGAAACCGTCATACCCGTAGAGGGAGATCATACCGGAAATACCCAGGAATGAAGCAGCCGACATGTAGTCACCGGCAATCGCCCAACCGTTCTGGGTACCGGTGATACCACCACCGGCAGTATAGAAGTCGGCAGCCGACTTGGTCTGCTTGGCTGACCAGACCACAACCGCCATGGTGGCGCCGATGATAGCCAGGAAGATCGGAATGGTGACCTTGGGGTTGGCCTTCAGGGTTGCCTTTTTCTCTTCAGCAGGCTTGGCCGGAGCAGGCGCAGCAACCTTGGCAGCATCTGTAGCCGGAGCAACAGTGGCAGCAGGGGCTGTAGCCGGAGCAGCAACCGCAGGTTTGGCATCAGGGGCGGCCGGTGCCTTGGCAGGCTCGGCATAGGCGGCGAAGCTCAGGGAGAGGACGCAACCGATAGCAACTAATAATCTCTTCATGGGTTCACCTCCTATTGAAGTTCGTTGACCAGTTCTCTGGTCAGACGGTCGAAGTCCTTGTTGGCAACATGGGCATAGTACATTGCCAGGCCCCAGGACACAAAAAACTGCGACAAAGCAAACAGATAACCAAAGTTGATCCTGCCCAGGATCTGGATCTTGAACAGACCCGGTGCATAGGCCGCTCCGATAGGAAGCAGGAAGTAGTAGATCGTTGAAAAGATCCACCAGCCGAAAAGGAAGGCTGTTTTCTTGTGGTGCAGTTCGATAAACTTGGGATTTTTAGCTATCGCTGACCAGTTGTACGTTTGTTCCGCCATGAGTGTTACTCCTTTCCAAAAGTGTGGGAATTGGAAACTACAAACTGCCAAGGTACTGCAGACCGCCTCCTTTCACGTCGCAAGTGGTAGTAATAAAATCGAAATATCCGACATAACATAAAAATAACAACAAATTACATTCGATCCAAGGACAGTGAAAACAAAAATGAAACAGCAGAATCATCGTTTGTTTTCATATAATTAGTACGACGTTTTAAAATAGTCAATATTATTTTATTCAAAACAATACAGATATAAATTTATCATGTAATCTTAATACTTTGCCCATCGATTTTCATTTTAAATTATTTTTTTATTTTCACAAAAACAATTTTGTATACCCATGTTTTAAAAAGCTGTAATCATTCTACGCCCTTCCACCGTCAGCACGCCAGCCATCCGCCATTCGCATGCAATCCAGACAAAAAAAAGGGAGGCCGAAGCCTCCCTGATTGCATAACATCACGATACCTGATGAACAACGATTAGTGGTCGATCGCCTTGGCCATACCCAGGCCGGTGTTCTGGCGGACATAGATCTCGTCCCACATCTCCTCGGCCTTCTTGCTCGGGAATGCCAGGGTTGCCAGGATGGCGGCGATGAAGCCCAGCGGGATGGATACGATGCCGGGGTTCTTGAGGGTAAAGAGCGGCTTCTCCAGTCCCAGCATGGACTTGCCACCACGGTTTTTGGCCTCTTCAGCCTTCTTGGTCTCGATGGTCTTGAGGGTCTTCTCCATTGCCTCAGGCTTGACCTTGCCGTCTGCAATCTCTTTCTCAAGCTTGCTGTAGGCCAATTTAGCGTTGTTGGCAACAACCTCGGGATAGGTCATGTTGGGGGAGATCATCACCAGACCGATTGAAGCAACGGTACCCACCACCAGACCGGCAATAACACCGGCGGTGTTGAACTTCTTCCAGAACAGCGACATCACCACAACCGGCAGGTTACCGGAGGAGGCCACGGCAAAGGCCAGGGCCACCAGGTGGGCAACGTTCTGCTTCTCTGCAGCAATACCGATCACGATACCAACCGCACCAACCACAAAGGAAGTAACACGTGCAGCAAAGACCTGCTCCTTCTGGTCGGCATGGCCGTCCTTGATCACGTTAACATAGATGTCGTGAGCGATCGCAGCGGAGGCCGCCAGAACCAGACCGGAAACCACCGCCAGGATGGTGGCAAAGGCAACGGCACAGAGGAAGGCCAGCAACAGGTCGCCAATGAATGGAGAGAACTCTGAACCCAGCTGTTTTGCCAGCATCATGGCAGCCATGTTGCCGCCTGCGTCAACAGACTTGATACCTTGCGGAGTAACATGGATGGCAGCGCCAAAGCCCAGCAGGGTGGTCAGGATGTAGAAGGAACCGATGATGAACATGGCCACGATAACCGATTTACGGGCAGCCTGTGCGGTGGGAACGGTGAAGAAACGCATCAGGATGTGCGGCATACCGGCAGTACCCAGCACCAGCGCCATACCCAGGGAGATCTGATCCAGCGGGTTGGTCAGGAACAGGCCCGGCTCAAGGAAGCGTTGACCGGCATCTACCGTGGCCGTACCGGCTTTCACCTCTTTCAGGTAGATCGGCAGCAGCTTGACATGGTCGATGATGTTCTGGCTGGTGGCGATATCACTGAAAAACTGGAACGGGTTAAAGCCGGACTTGATTGAAACCATGACCGACAGAATGGCAGCGCCGGTCATCAGCAGGCCGGCCTTGATGATCTGAACCCAGGTGGTGGCGGTCATACCACCGAACACCACATAACCAACCATCAGGATACCAACCCCGATGATGGCAGTCTTGTACGGCACCCCCAGCAACAGCTGCATCAGCTTACCGGCACCAACCATCTGAGCAGTCAGGTAGAAGGTGGAAACCGATACCGTGGAGATGGCAGCAACAGCGCGGACCGGCTTGGGTGAGGTACGGAAGGAAAGGATATCCCCCAGGGTGTACTTACCGGCGTTCCGGCAAGGCTCGGCAACGATCAGCAGCACGGTGATGTAGGCCACCAGCCAGCCCACCGAGTACATGAAGCCGTCATAGCCGTAGAGGGAGATCATACCGGAAATACCCAGGAATGAGGCAGCCGACATGTAGTCACCGGCAATCGCCCAACCGTTCTGGGTACCGGTAATACCACCACCGGCAGTATAGAAGTCGGCAGCCGACTTGGTCTGCTTGGCTGACCAGACCACAACCGCCATGGTGGCAGCGATGATCATCAGGAAGATCGGAATGGTAACCTTGGGGTTGGCCTTCAGACCGGCCTTGGCATCCTTTGCAGGAGCCGGCGCGGGAGCAGCAGCCGCAGGCTTGGCAGCATCTGCAGGGCCAGCGGGGGCAACTGCAGCCGGCGCAGCAACAGGTGCGGCAGCCGGAGCAGCAACCGCAGGCTTGGCATCAGGGGCAGCCGGTGCCTTGGCAGGCTCGGCATAGGCGGCGAAGCTCAGGGAGAGGACGCAACCGATAGCAACTAACAGTCTCTTCATGGAATCACCTCCTATTGAAGTTCACTGACCAGTTCTTTGGTCAGACGGTCGAAGTCCTTGTTGGCAACATGGGCATAGTACATTGCCAGGCCCCAGGACACAAAAAACTGCGACAAAGCGAACAGATAACCAAAGTTGATCCTGCCCAGGATCTGGATCTTGAACAGACCCGGGGCATAGGCCGCTCCGATAGGAAGCAGGAAGTAGTAGATCGTTGAGAAGATCCACCAGCCGAAAAGGAAGGCTGTTTTCTTGTGGTGCAGTTCGATAAACTTGGGATTTTTAGCTATCGCTGACCAGTTGTACGTTTGTTCCGCCATGAGTGTTACTCCTTTCTCTAAATATTTCTTAGATATACAGATAACCTACCAAACGACCGTTTCCGCATTCCCCCTTTCGAATCCAGTTATAGTAGTGCAACATCAGGCGGGCATCTTGACATACCCGAATTTCATGGAAAGCAATTCAGCCCCCTCCAGCATTGAAGGGATCACCTCCTGCTCAAGTCGTTCATGTACCATCCGGATGGCAGGCACCAGCATGGTCAAGGCGCCGACCACCTTGCCGCCATAATCACGAATAGCTACTGCCACGGCGCAGACCCCTTCACCAAAACCACCCACATCAATGGCAACACCTTTTTTGCGGATCTCATCCAGCTCCTGCTGCAACAGCTCCGGGTTGGGCACCACCGGGTTTTTTCGGCGCCGCCCGTTAATCCGCTCCAACAGATCAAGAGAACTGAGCGACTTGATCACCTTGCCGGCAGCATTGGTAAAAAAAGGAAAGCGGCGCCCCACCATCTCAGTCGCCTTGACCTGCTGAAACGAATCAACCACATCCAGAAAAAACACCTCATCACGATCAAGCACGGTAAAGCAGACGGCAGCCTCATGCTTGCGGGCCAGCGATTCCATTACCGGATGCACGATCCTGATCATGTTTGCATTTTTCAGGATACGCTGGGCCATGCTGAATGAGTGCAACCCCAGACTATAGGTCCCCAACTGCTCATCCCGGTCCACCAACCCCTTTTCCTCCAGGGTATCCAACAGGGACAGCACCTTCTTGCGATGCATTTTCAAGACCTTTGCCAGCTGGGGTACTGTCGTTGCCCGCTCATTGGATGCAAGGGCCTCCAGCAAGTCTATTGCCTTGACAACCACCTGTGCTGAATATGCTCCCTTATCCCGATCCATACTGTCTCCAAACGGATTAATCAAATTTTGTTCTAATTCGTTCTACAAACAGCATATACAGCCATTTAATATTATGTTCTAAAATTGTCAATAGTATTTTTTTCAAAATATCTTAATCTTATTTTATCAAATAATTACGTTATGTTAAAAAAACAAACAGACATCAAAAATGTCCCCGTGTATCGCCATTTGGCCGTTTGATACAAAAAAAATATAATGCCGTTTAAATTTTGTGATAAACAAACGTTACACTCTTGTTTTCAAGGACAACGCCGTACAAGCTCCTCGAACGACAAACCAGTGTTTAGGCAACGGGAGATCATATGTCTGACAATCTGATCAGCCAGGATTCGTTCTATTTCATTGAGGTAGATCTGCTCTGCAACCGTACGCCGATCACCTGCCTGCCACAGACCGGACTGATCGAGATGGCCGGCCTGATGCAACAGCACAACATATCCGGGGTGGTAGTGGTTGAAGATGACAAACCGGTGGGAATCGTATCTCTGCGGGACCTGCGAAATTGCGTTGCAACAAATCACCATGCCCTGGCATCACTCACCGTGCAGGACCTGATGCAAACCAACCTGATCACCATCAGACGCCATGATTACCTTTTCAAGGCAATCTTCAAGATGGCCCGTTTCAACATCCACCGTCTGGTGGTTGTAAATGACGATGGCAGCCTGGCGGGTGTCATCACCAACAGCGATCTGCTGAGGATCCAAAGCCGTTGCCCCCTGTATCTTTCGCAGGAAATCGAGGCGGCTGAAAACTTCGAACAACTGCGGGCGATCAGCACACGGCTCATTGAACTGCTACAGTTTGTGGTCAAGTCCGGGGCCGACACCCAAAGTCTGATTTCACTGATATCGCATTTTAACGATCTGATGACACTACAGGTAATCACATTACTGGAGCGGCTTGAGGCGGTCAGACTGCCCCGTTCAGCAGCCTTTCTGGTAATGGGAAGTGAGGGACGGGAAGAACAGACCCTGCGGACTGACCAGGATAACGCCATTGTCTACAGCGACGCAACCACAGCAGAAGAGCTGAAACAGATCAAACAGTTTGCCAGCCGGATTGTGGACCGTCTGGAATTTATCGGCGTTCCCCGTTGCCCGGGGGGGATCATGGCCAGCAATCGCCAATGGTGCCACAGCCTCTCCACCTGGCAACGGATAGTTACACGCTGGATCAGTACGCCAAGCCTGAAGAACATGGTTAAATTCGGCATGTTCCAGGACCTGCGGGTCATCCACGGCAATCTGTCGCTGGAGAAAAAACTGCGGGAACATATTATCACCACCAGCCACCACCATTCCCTGTTCTTCTCCTACATGGCCCATAATATTGTGCAGTTCAGCCCGCCGCTGGGGCTGTTCGGCCGGATCAAACTTGAGCAGAAAGGTGAACACCAAGGCAGTTTTGATCTGAAAAAGGGAGGGATCTTCGCCCTGACCCAGGGGGTCAGTCTGTTGGCGCTGCTACACTGCAGCATGGGAGGTACCACCTGGGACAAACTGGGCTGGTTACGACAGGACAGCCAGATTTCAGGAGATGACCTGAACAGCATTGAAGAGGCGTTCAGCCTGTTGATACGGCTGCGTCTGATGCTCCAGCTCGATGCGGTTGCAGCCGGAAAGCCACCCGGAAATCATTGCGACCCGAACCGGCTGAGCAACCGGGAGCAGGAACAGCTTCGCTCAGCCCTGAAAACCGTCAATCTGATGCTGCAGATCCTCAAGGATACCTTTCAGTTGGACCTGTTGCGGATATAATTCACTTCTTCGCCGGCTCCCCGAGTTTATCAGCCTCGGCCACCCAGCCGCCACCCATCGCCTTGTAAACCGAGATCAACGACACCAGCAGGTCATAATGGGTCTTGGTCTTGTCCAGCTTGCCGGTAAACAGTGACCGGTCGGCATCCAGGACCTGCAGATAGCTTGAGGTACCGGCCTCAAACTGCAGCCGTGCCAGACGGTCATAGTCGCTCAACGAGGCAACCTGCCGTCTCTGGGCCTCCAGCTGTTCCCTGCCCTTGGTGGTCTTGATCAGGGCATCTTCAACTTCCCTGAAGGCCGTCAGAATCGTCTGTTGGTATTGGTACAAGGCCTGCTGCTGCTGGGCCTCAGCCTGTTTGACCTGTCCGGCGGTCTGACCGAAATTGAAGAGTGGCTGAGCCAACTGGGCACCGGCAGACCAGATGCCGGCCCCTGGCACAAACAACCTGCTGATATCGCCACTGGACACCCCCAATGCCCCGGTCAGTGAAATCTTGGGAAAGTAGGCCGCCTTGGCAACGCCGATCTCGGCATTGGCGGCAATCAGGTTCTGCTCAGCCTGGATGATATCCGGACGCCGCTCCAGCAACAGCGACGGCAGACCGGCCGGGATGCCGGGCGGGATCAGTTCATCAATGGTTTTGCCCCGCGGGATCGGGCCCGGTGCACGCCCCAACAGCAGCGAGATCAGGTTTTCCTGCTGGCGCACCAGTGATTCGTAGCTGGGTATGGCCTGACGGGCAGCTTCATAGTTGGATTCAGCCTGGGCGAGTTCAAGTTGAGAAATGGTCCCGTGCTTGAAACGCAGCTGAAACAGCTTCAAGCTCTCGGCATAGGCCTTTTCCGTGTCTCTGGCTATCTCCAGCTGGCGGTCCATGCCCCGCAGGGTGATGTAGCCGCTGGCCACATTGGAGACCACCGTCATGATCACCGCCCGACGGCCAGCCTCACTGCCCACAATCTGGGCCTGAGCAGCCTCGCTGGAACGCCTGATCTTGCCCCACAGGTCAAGCTCCCAGGTGGCATTCACCGTGGCCTGGTAACTCTGGGTGGTACTGCTGCCGCTATGGGTAGCCCCAGGATTGAAACCTGCCGATATCTGCGGAAAGTATTGCGAACGGGTGGTGTCCAGTACCCCCAGATACTGATCCACCTTTGCGGTGGCACTCTTCAGGTCCAGGTTCCCTCTCACTGCGGTCTCAATCAGGTCATCCAGCACCTTGTCACCAAACAGCTTCCACCATTGGGTATTGGCCAGATCAGCGGCAGCCTTGTACTCCACATTCCACTGGTCAGGCGCCTTTACCTCAGGCCGGACATAATCAGGCCCAACACTACAGCCGCACAACAGCAGCACCATAATGACAAGAACAAAACTACGCATGGTCCTTGCCCCCTTCCTGCAGGGCCTTACTACCCTTTTTTCGGCTGAAGATACCACTGGCCGATTCCAGCAGCACAAAGAAAAGCGGCACAAAGAAGGAGGCCACCAGAGTAGAAGCCAGCATACCACCGATCACCCCGGTACCGATGGCCCGCAGGCTGTTGGCACCGGCACCGTGGGCAATGGCCATCGGCACACAGCCCAGAATAAAGGCCAGCGAGGTCATTACAATCGGACGCAGACGCAGACGAGCTGCCTCCACCGCGGCATCGACCGGTGTCATCCCCTTTTTGAGGTTTTCAGCGGCAAACTCGATGATCAGGATGGCGTTCTTGGCCGAGAGCCCCACCAGGGTCACCAGCCCCACCTGGAAATAGACGTCGTTTTCAAGCCCCCTTGACCAGGTCAACAGCAGGGCACCGCACAGGGCAAACGGCACCGACAGTACCACCCCGATCGGTAATGACCATTTTTCATACTGGGCTGCCAGGATCAGAAAGACCATCACCAGACCAAAGGCAAAGGCCAGGATGGAGGTGTTGCCGGCCTTTTTCTCCTCAAAGGCCTGGCCGGACCAAGCATAACCGTACCCCTCGGGCAGCACCTGTTTGGCCACCGCTTCCATGGCAGCAATGGCTTGACCGGAGCTGTAGCCGGGCGCCTGGCTGCCGGTAACCTTGGAAGCCGGAAAACCGTTAAAACGGAGCAGCAGGCTGGGGCCTGCCACATAGCGAATGGTGGCCATGGCAGAGAGCGGGATCATGCTGCCGCTGTTGGAGCGGACAAAGACCTGGGTCAGGTCATCCGGTTTGTCGCGATAACTGGGCTCAGACTGTTGGATCACCTGCCAGAGCCGGCCATACTGCAGGAACTGCCCAACATAGGCCGAGCCGAAGTAGGACTGCAGGGTGTTGAAAACCGTCGAGACCGGCACCCCCAGCAGTTCGGCCTGGGCCCGATCCACATCCAGATAGAGCTGCTGCTGGCTGGCCGAGAAGGTGCTGGAGACCCCGGTCAGTTCCTTGTGTTTACGGGCCTCGGCCACAAACTGTTTGGTGACCTTCTCCAGTTCCTGGGGAGAAGTGCCCCCTTTGTTCTGAATCGCGAACTCGAACCCGCCAGTGCTGCCCAGACCGGGGATGGAGGGCGGGTTGATCGGAAAGACCAGTCCCTCCCTGGTCCCCTGCAGCTTGTGCCCCAGATCCTTCAGTACGCTGAAGGCATCGCTCCCTTTCTGGTTGCGCTGCTGGTACGGCTTGAGCGCCGCAAACAGCAGACCGGCATTATCCTTGACGCTGCCGTCGATCAGGCTGTAGCCATTGATCTGGGTGATATCCCCCATGGCCTTGTTGCTCTGGATTGTTGCAACGGCCCGGTCGCAGACCGCCGTGGTCCGTTCCAGGCTGGCCGCATCCGGCAGGCTCGCCCCCACAAACAGGTAGCCCTGGTCCTCCTCCGGCACAAAGCTGCCCGGCACCAGCTTGAACAGCAGCAGCACCGCCACCAGCACCCCGGCAAACAGGGCCAAGCCGATCCCCTTGTGCAGGATCAACCAACGCACCCCAACGGCATACTGTTCGGTCAAGGCCTTGAAACGTTCCTCGAACCACCTGAAAAAACCTTTTTTCTCGCCATGAGTCGGCTGCAGAATCCTGGCTGCCAGGGCAGGCGAGAGGGTCAGTGCCACCACACCGGACAGGACCATCGAGATCGCAATGGTGACGGCAAACTGCTTGTAGAGCGTGCCGGTCATGCCTCCAAGAAAGGCCACCGGCAGGAAGACCGAGCCCAGCACCAGCACAATCGCGATCAGGGCGCCGGTCAGCTCGGACATGGCCTTCTTGGCCGCCTCCATCGGCGACATACCGTACGCGGCCATGTTGTGCTCCACGTTTTCCACCACGATAATGGCATCGTCCACCACCAGGCCGATGGCCAGGATCATGCCGAACAGGGTCAGCATATTGGTGGAAAAACCCAGAGCCAGAATCCCCATATAGGTACCTATAATGGCGATCGGCACTGCCAGAATCGGGATCAGGGTGGCCCGGAAACTCTGCAGGAACAGGAACACTACCAGCACCACCAACACCACCGCCTCGAAGAAGGTATGCACCACCTTTTCAATCGAGGCGGCCGTAAACTCACTGGTGTCCAGCACCACCTTGTAGTCCAGCCCCTGGGGGAAGTTCTTCTTCAGGCCGCTCAGCAGTTCGTGCACCTGACGGGAGGTCTCAATGGCATTGGCCCCCGGCTGCTGGTAGACCACGATCGCCACTGATTTCCTGCCGTTCACCTTGGTGGTGACCGAGTAGTCCTTGCCCCCCAACTCGGCCCTGGCCACATCCTTCAGCCGCACCAGGGCGGAACCTTCCGAGGCGGCCCGGATAATGATGTTCTCAAACTCGGCCGGTTCGCTCAGCATCCCCTTGGTGGTCACCACAAAGGTCTGCTGGGTCCCCTTGGGCGCAGGGGATTGGCCGATGGAGCCGATCCCGAAGGCCTTGTTCTGCTGCTGGATGGCGTCGGACACATCCTGGGCCGTCAGCCCCAATTGCGCCAGACGGTCAGGCTTGAGCCAGATCCGCATGGCCACGTCCGGCAACGGAAACATGGATGAAAGGTTGGCACCGGGAATCCGCTTGATGGCATCCAGGATATACAGGTTGGCGTAGTTGCCCAGGTAGACCGGATCGTAGCGATCATCGGGAGAATAGACGCTGATCACCATCATGAACGACTGGGAACGCTTCTGGACCGTGACCCCCTGTTGACTGACCACATCCGGCAACAGGGAGGCAGCCTGGCTGACCCGGTTCTGCACGTTGACCTGGGCCATGTCGGGATCGGTGCCGGGCTCAAAGGAGATGGTCAGCGACATGTTACCTGAAGAAGAGCTGGTGGAGGCCATATAGGTCATGCCATCCACGCCGTTGACCTGCTGTTCGATCGGCGCTGCCACCGTGTTGGCCACCACCTCGGCCGTGGCACCGGGGTAGAAGGCCGAGACCTGCACCGTGGGCGGGGCGATATTGGGATACTGGGCCACCGGGGTCACCTTGAGCGCCACCAGCCCCCCCAGGGTGATCAGAATGGCGATCACAGCAGCAAAGACCGGCCGGTCGATAAAGTAGCTGCCCATACCGCCCCCTACCTGGCGGCCTGAGCCACAGGACCGGCCTGCTGCGGCTCATCCGCGGCCACTACCTTGACCGGCGCCCCAGGCGCCAGCCGCATGAAACCGTCCACCACCACCCGCTCGCCAGGCCGCAGCCCCTGGGTGATGATCCAGTCATTGCCGAGCCAGTCCCCCACCGTGACCGGACGCAGCTCAGCCTGCTGCTTGTCGTTCACCACGTACAGCACGTTGCCGTTACCGCTCTGCTGCACCGCCCGCTGCGGCACCACCAGGGCATTGGGGCGACTGGCCCCCTTCAGCCAGACCTTGACGTACATGCCGGGACGCAACCCCCCCTTGGGGTTGGCGATCTCTGCCCGCACCAGGTAGGTGCCGGTATCCTTGCTGTAAGAGGGATCGGCAAAGTTGACCACCCCGGTCTGGGGATAGCGGCTGCCGTCTGACAGCTCCAGCTCGGTGGTGAAGCGGCCATCCTTGGGCCGGATCAACTGACCGCTTTCCACCTGCTGGCGCACGGTGGCCTGCTGATTCTGCGAAATACTGAAATCGACCCAGACCGGATCGAGCTTGGCAACGTAGGTCAGCTTGGCCGAACTGCTACCGGCCGAGATGTAAGCTCCCTCCCGCATCAGGGCCTGGCCGGACACCCCGCTGATCGGCGAGGTGATGGTGGTGTAGCCCACATCCAGCAGGGCCTTGGCATAGTTGGCCTGGGCCTGTTGCAGGCCTGCCTCGGCCCCTTTGAAGTTGCCGATGGCATTGTCCAGATCGCTCTTGCTGGCAGCGTTCTGCTCCGCCAGCGGCCTGACCCGCTCCAGGTTGGCCTTGGCAGTGAAAAGCTGGGATTTGCGCGTATCTACCTCGGCCTTGGCCGCATCGGCGGCAGCCACAAACGGCTTCTTGTCGATCTGGAACAGCACCTGCCCATGCTTGACCGGTCCACCTTCCTGGTAGCTGATCTTTTCCAGGAATCCGCTCACCCGCGCCATGATATCCACCTGATGGGAACTCTGGACCTGCCCCACAAACGGAAAGACAGCCGGCACTGTGCGGGGCTGCACCGTTACCACCACCACCTCGGCCGGCAGCTGGGCAGATTTGGCCGGTTCCTGTCTGTTACAGCCGGCCAGAGCAGCCAGCATACCGAGTGCAATCATGCCTAACGCAGACAAACAATTATTTTTAAAGCAGTTACAAGAGCCTAAGAGCGCAGATAGCATCGGCAACCTCACACAGCTGTTTTGATCTATTTCATGTCTACCTGAGGTACCATACATCAAGGCATTGTCAAGGAATGGCGCCACACCTATACTGCTGTTTAGGATGACACATAGGCAAATGCAATACAGATGTATTCCTTGATAGCAGTACTCCCCCGCACCACCAAGCCAGTCCAGCTTTATGTTGACAAACCGGCGATTATGCCAGGGTTGCTGCATCCAACGTTGCGGGCTCTCGTTACACTGCGTCCGGGTCGCTCAAAGCGCCAAGCCTGACCACTGGGGCTTGACGCCCAGCCGTTGCTATGGTATTGAGCAAACCTTAAAAATTCAACGAGTTACAAAACAAATTAGTTGACAAAACAAAAATGCAGTTTCGTTTAGCCAAACAAACCTATAAGAGGTAACCCATGTCCCAAGCCATAACCAAGCCGATTGGCGCCATGCTGGATGAGATTGCAGCGCGCTTTCCCGATAATGACGCCCTGGTCTACCCGGAACGCGGACTGCGTTATTCCTACAAACAGTTTAACGAAATCTGCCGCCAGGTGGCCAAAGGACTATTGAAACTGGGAATCAAGAAGGGGGATCACGTCTCCATCTGGGCCTACAACGTACCGGAGTGGGTGATCCTGCAGTTTGCCACCCCCAAGATCGGTGCGGTGCTGGTAACGGTCAATACCGCCTATAAATCATCAGAGTTGGAGTACGTACTAAACCAGTCCGATTCCACCACCCTGTTCATGGTCAAGTCATTCAAGGATACCGACTATGTCAAGACCCTGGCCGAGGTGGTCCCCTCCATCCACGATTCCGAACCGGGCAAACTGCACCATGAGAAGCTGCCGTTCCTTAAGACCGTGGTCTTTATCGGCGAAGAAACGCCGGCCGGCATGCTGAATTTCGAGCGGATCATCGAGCTGGGCAAGGATGTTTCCGACGAAGAGCTGGCAGCGGTTGAGGCGACCATCGATATCCACGACACCATCAACATGCAGTACACCTCCGGCACCACCGGCTTCCCCAAAGGGGTAATGCTGACCCACTACAACCTGGCCAACAACGGTTTCCAGATCGGTGAATGCATGAAGTTCACCGACAAAGACCGGCTTTGCATTCCGGTACCGTTTTTCCACTGCTTTGGTTGTGTGCTGGCCACCATGGTCTGTGTCACCCACGGTTCTGCCATGGTACCGGTGGAGATATTTGATCCGCTCAAGGTGCTGCAGACCATTGAGGCTGAAAAATGTACTGCGGTGCATGGCGTCCCCACCATGTTTATTGCCGAGCTGGAACATCCTGAATTTTCAAAATTCAATCTCTCCAGCCTGCGCACCGGCATCATGGCCGGTTCGGTCTGCCCGATCGAGGTCATGAAACGGGCAGTGCGGGATATGAACCTGACTGAAATCACCAGTGTCTACGGTCAGACCGAGTCGTCCCCCGGCATCACCCAGACCCGCACAGAGGATGCGATTGAACTGCGGGTCTCCACCGTGGGACGGGCTCTCCCGGGTGCCGAGGTCAAGATTGTCGATATCGAAACCGGTGCCACCCTGCCGCCGGGCAAACAGGGTGAGCTCTGCGCCCGTGGCTATATGGTCATGAAGGGCTACTACAAGATGCCGGAAGAGACTGCCAAGGTGATTGACGCCGATAACTGGCTGCACACCGGCGACCTGGCGATCATGGATGAAAACGGCTACTGCAAGATCACCGGCCGGATAAAACAGATGATCATCCGGGGCGGCGAGAACATCTATCCCAAAGAGATCGAGGAGTTCCTTTACACCCACCCAAAGATCTCCGATGTCCAGATCTACGGCGTGCCGGACAAAAAGTACGGTGAACAGGTCATGGCAGCGGTAATCCTGAAAAAGGGGCTGGAAATGACCGAGGAAGAGGTCAAGGAGTTCTGTCGCGGCAAGATTGCCAACTATAAGGTACCAAAATACGTCAAGTTTGTGGAGGGCTACCCGATGACCGCCAGCGGCAAGATCCAGAAGTTCAAGCTGCGGGAGATGGCGATCAAGGAACTGCATTTGGAAGAAGACGTCGCAGCAGCTTCCTGATATCACCAGCATGTACACGCTTACAGGACCGGCAGGGAGTAATCCCTGCCGTTTTTTTTACAGCTTCTTCCACCACACAAGCCGGACAAAGGCCAGCCCGAAGCAGCCCAGGGACAACCAGCCAGCCATCGGATGCGAAAATCCCCGCAGGTAGAAGGCCAGCGCCACCAGCAGGCCGATCCAGGTCATCTGTTGCAGCCAAAGCCGGGCAGGACGCAGCAGGGCGCGGCGGTCCTCCTCAGCCAGATGCACCACCAGATCGCCCTGTTGCAGGGCATCCACCAGATGGCGGGCCTTGACCAGGGTTAGCGGCAGCTGAGCCAACTCATGGATCACAATCCCCGCAAGGCTGTCCCGCTCTCCCAGGGCTCGGGTCAGATTGGCCCTGAGTACCGGCAGCACATCCTTAATACCGTTGTAGTTCTCGATGTAACTGGTGCCCAACCCCTCGATGATCGAGCTGGCACGCATGACATAGATGATCTCCTGGGGCAGCTTGAACGGGTACTCCTTGAGGGCATCCATGACCCCGAAGGCCAGCTCCTGCATGCTGGAGGCACTGAGCTGATCATTATCAAAGATCCGGAAGATCTCTTCAGCCAGACCGGTCAGCTCGTCCTGAGGCGCACTGTCGGTGATGATCCCCAGCTTGCGGGTGGCCTGCACCAATAGCTCAAAATCCCGCTCATAGGCTGCCTTGACCGTGTTGATCATGGCCAGCCGGGTGGCGTTGGGAATCCGGCTGACCATGCCGAAATCCAGCAGCACCAGTTCACCAGTGGTGGTTACCAGCAGATTGCCGGGGTGGGGATCGGCATGGAAGAATCCTTTCACCAGCATCTGCTCGGTGTAGAACAGCACCAGCTTCTCCATCAGCTTGCCGAAAGAAACCCGGAGCGTAGCCAGCCCTTCCCGATCATCAAAACGGATCCCCTCTTCAAAGCTCATCACCAGGGCATCGTGGGAGCTGAACTGCGGATAGGGAAGCGGCATGCGGATACCGGAGTCGGGGTAGGCCTGACGGAACCGTTCCAGGTTGGACAGTTCAGCCTGCATATCCACTTCCTGCAGGATGGTGCGGCGAAAGGCGATCAGCACCGCCTCAATGGAGTTACGGGTATATTCGGAGAACAGCGGATGCAGGATCGCCAGAAACCAGCCCAAGAGGCGGATATCCTCCCGCACCACCCGCTCGATCCGGTTACGGCGCAGTTTGACCGCCACCTGTTCACCACTTTGCAGCACTGCCCGGTGCACCTGGCCGATGGAGGCACAGGCCAGCGGGCTCTGTTCAAACCCGCGAAAGCAGGCCCCGGCACGGAAAGCCCGCTCAAAGACCTGTTGAAAGTCGGTCTCTGACATCGGAGGCAACTGATCATGCAGATGGCGTAACGGTTCCAGGTAGCTGCTGTCAAAAAAGTCCGCCCGGGTGGCCAGCACCTGGGCCAATTTGATAAAGCTGGCCCCCAGCTGTTCTATGGCCGCAACCAGCTGCAGCGGTGCCAACGGCCGTATCCCCAGCCAGCCGGCCCGCTTACGGATCAACAGGAAGACGGTCAGCAGCACCCTGAAGACCCGGTAGACCCGCAACGGGTGGTACAGCCTGATGAGGAGAGAGATCGGTGTCACCGGTTTACGGCTGTCCCTGACGCTGTTTTGCCAGTTCCTCCCGCAGGGCTTCCAGATCGGCCTTGGTGGCAAGACCAAGTTCGTCGATTGCCTCCTTCAGCAACGTTTTAATACTGCCTTTGATCTGTTCCCGCTCTTCGCTGCCTTTAGCCACGGCCTGGTCAAAGAACTCACGGGCCTTGCGTTCGTTTTCTTCTTTCAGTCCCTTGGCCGATTCCCCGGCCTGTTCAAGCTTTTCCTTGGCCATCAAGGCACTGCCAAGACCAAAATAGAATAACTGTTCCAGTTTCTCTTTCATGGTTTACTCCCCTTTCATGTTGCGGTTCGGGTGGCCAATAGGCTGTGTACAACATACAACGAATCGCAGCTGTATTCATAGTATTCATCACGACAGCCCGTTTCACTACTCAGCCTGTTTTCACCACTTGCAACATTCCTAAAACCATTTACACTGTCTTCTTTCGTTGTACATCAAAGACCCCCCGTAAGGAGGCACTGACATGGCACTATGGGACAAATTAAAAGCCGAACTGATTGATATTGTCCAATGGCTGGACGATACCAATGACACCCTGATTTACCGTTTTCCGCGCTATAATAACGAGATAAAGAACGGTGCCAAGCTGGTGGTCCGTGAAGGACAGGCAGCGGTCTTCATCAACGAAGGCCAGATTGCCGATGTCTTCAAACCGGGCACCTACGACCTGACCACCCAGAACCTGCCGATCCTGGCCACCCTCAAGGGCTGGAAGTACGGCTTTGAATCCCCCTTCAAGGCCGAGGTCTACTTTGTCTCAACCCGTCAGTTCACCAATCTCAAGTGGGGCACACCCGGCCCCTGCACCATGCGCGACCCTGAGTTCGGCGCGGTGCGGGTAACGGCCTTCGGCATCTATTCGATCAAGATCAAGGATCCGGCTGTATTCATTCGTGAGATCGCAGGAACCGATGGAGAATTCAGCACGGACGAAATTCAGGACAACCTGAAGGGCAAGATCGGCATGCGGATCAAAGAGGTGATGCCGGAGCTGCAGATTCCGGTCATTGACCTTGAGAGCAAGGTCTTTACCATGGGTGAGATGCTGAAGGAACGGATCGCACCGGCCTTTGAAGGGTTGGGGATCGCCCTGACCGAGGTGCAGGTGCAGGACGTGGGTCTGCCTGAAGAGGTGGAGCGGGCGATTGACAAGGCCGGTGCCATGCGGGCCATCGGTAACATGCAGATGTATACCCAGTACGAGACCGCCAACTCCATCAATGATGCCGCCAACAACCCCGGCGGGCTGGCTGCGGCCGGCGTGGGGATCGGCATGGGGTTTGGCATGGGCGGTCAGATGGGCAATGCCATGGGGGGTGCCTTTACCAATATGGTGCAGCAGCCCGGCATCACACCGGGATTCTCCGGTACCGGCCAACCGGCACCTCAGCCGCCACCAATGCCGGGGCCACCGCCTCTGCCCCAACTTAATCTGTATGTGGCCCTGAACGGGCAGCAGGCAGGGCCTTTTGAGGCACCGGCTCTGCAACAGATGGTTATGGCCGGTCAGCTGACCCGTGAAACCCTGGTCTGGAAACAGGGCATGGCAAGCTGGGCAGCAGCCGGCACCCTGTCTGAACTGGCCCAGGTCTTTGGTGCAGTCCCCCCCCCCATGCCTCCAGCGTAAACCGGGAGATTACGTATGAGCGACCCAACCCAACAGACACCAAATACGGCAGCCAAGCAGTTTCCCTGCAGTTCCTGCGGGGCCAAACTGGAGTTTCACCCCGGTGCAGCCACTCTGAAATGCCCCTACTGCAGCCACGAGAACAGGATTCCCCAGTCTGCAGAGGAGATCCGGGAACTGGATTTCTACGAATATTTTGCCCGGGCCACGGAGCAGGGTGATGCACAGGAGGTGCAGACCGTCAAGTGCCAGTCCTGCGGCGGCACCTCCACCCTGCAGCCCAACATTTCCATGAGCCACTGCCCGTTCTGCGGCACCCAGCTGCAGGCCAAGGCCAAGGCCAGCCGCCTGATCAAGCCGGGGGCGATCCTGCCGTTCAAGATCCCAAAAAACAAGGCGATGGAGCTATTCCGCGACTGGCTGGGGGGACTCTGGTTCGCCCCGGGGGGATTAAAGGATAAGGCGGCAAAGGATGGCGGCATCAAGGGGATGTATATCCCCTACTGGACCTTTGATGCACAATCCACCACCTGGTATGACGGCGAACGGGGCGAGGATTACTACGAAACCGAACGCTACAGTGAAACTGACGATGACGGCAACTCGGTGACCAGAACCCGCCAGATCCGTCACACCCGCTGGTATCATGCCAGCGGCACGGTCTGGCAGAACTTTGATGATGTCATTGTCCAGGCAGGCCGTTCTCTACCCCCTGAAATTGTCGATGAACTGGAACCATGGGACCTCAAGGCGCTTGTGCCTTATCAGGATGCCTACATGAGCGGTTTCCAGGCCGAGGCCTACCAGGTTGATCTGGGGGACGGTTTTGAACGGGCCAAACAGGAGATGGATGGCGCAATCAGGGCAACCATAGCGGCGGATATCGGCGGCGATCACCAGCGGATCAATACGGTGCGGACCCAGTTTGACGGCATCACCTTCAAGCATATCCTGCTGCCGGTCTGGATCAGTGCCTACAAATACGGTGACAAGTCCTACCGTTTCCTTATTAACGGTTCTACCGGAGAGGTTCAGGGGGAACGCCCCTGGTCGGTTGCCAAGATAGCCATGACGGTGCTGGCAAGCATCATTGTACTGATACTGATTGCGCTGGTGCTGAAGAAGTAGCTACGACCTTACAAACAGATAGGTGGCGAACTCCTCCCCTATCCTGCTGTCAACAACGCTACATCCCAACCGGGTGTAGCGTTGTACTATATCAAATTTATCCTGCAGCGGGATGCCTGATAGCAGCAGCTGCCCACCGGGGCTGGTCATCCCCACCAGTTGATCAGCCAGCGGCAACAGGATATCGGCATAGATGTTAGCCAATATCAGATCAAAAGACTGTTCACCCACCGCAGACAGCTCACCGCAGACGGTAACAACCTGAGATTCCAGATCGTTTAACACCACATTTTCCTGACAGGAAACCGCTGCCGCCTCTTCCAGATCAACTGCCAACACTGCCGCAGCGCCCAGCCGTGCCGCAGCCAGGGCAAGGATACCGGTACCACTGCCCAAATCCAGCACACGGCTGCCTTTGATGCCGGAAATAGCAGGTAGAAGCTCAAGGCAGGAGGCAGTGGTTTCATGTTCACCAGAGCCAAAGGCCCCTTTTTTCCCCAGCACAATCGGCAGGCCGCACGGATTTGGAGTTGGATCACCAGCCGGAATAATGGTAAAGAGGCCAATTGAAAATGAGGTAAAGATTCGTCCTGACATGCACGACAACCTAACCGGTTCATGCCATATCGTCAACCCCCTGTGAAGAAAGGATCACCAAACATGCGACTGACACCAGCCACGGAACTTGAATACCGCTGCAAGAGGCTGCAGGACCTGATGCAGGCATCTGACCTTGATGCCGTGCTGATCGTGCAGAATGCCGACCTCTATTACTTTACCGGCACCGTACAGAACGGCTGTCTCTATGTTCCCGCCAGCGGCCAGCCACTCTACCTGGTTCGCCGGGATCAGGCCCGGGCACGGATGGAATCAGGGTTGAAAGAGGTCCTGTCGTTCTCTGCCCCGAGGGATATACCAGCCATAATCAGTAGCTATGGGTACCCGGAACCCCAAAGGATCGGACTTGAATTTGACGTGCTGCCGGTTGTCTTTCTGGAACGTTACCGCAAGGTCTGGCCCAATGTTGCTTTCAGCGATGCCACCCCGCTGATCCGTCAGGTACGGATGATCAAGAGCCACTATGAGATCCATCTGATGCAGGATGCAGCAGACCAGGTACACAAGATCTATGAGCGGGCCAAAGAAGTCATCACGGCCGGAATGACTGATATCGAACTGGCGGCTGAACTGGAATACACCGCACGGAAACATGGCCATCTGGGGCTGATCAGGATGCGGGTCTTCAATGGCGAAATGTTTTTCGGTCATACCTTCTCAGGCACTGACAGCGCTGTCCCGGCCTACACCGACACCCCCTTCGGCGGCCTGGGAGCCTCTCCCTGTTTTGGTCAGGGAGCCGGTCACAAACCGATCGGCCCCAATGAGCCGATTATCATGGACTTTGCTGGCAGCATTGACGGCTACCTGGTGGATCAGACCCGCATCTTCAGTATCGGCCCTTTGTCTGCCCGGCTTACGCAAGGTTTTGAAGATATGCTGAAGGTGCAGGAACTTATGAAAGAGATTGCAGTGCCCGGCATCAGTTGGGGCGAAATCTACGACCGCTGCCATGGGCTTGCCATGGAGCTGGGCTATGCCGACAGTTTCATGGGAGCTCCCAGCTCACAGGTTTCTTTCATCGGTCATGGCCTGGGTATTGAAATTGATGAGTACCCGTTTATTGCTAAAGGTTTCAAGGATCAGGTCATGGAAATTGGCATGGCCTGGGCCTTTGAACCCAAGGTGGTCTTCCCCGGCGAAGGGGCCGTCGGCATTGAAAACACCTTCTACCTCAGCAACGATGGACTGAAGCAGCTGACCAGATCTGACGACGCACTAGTAATTTTATAATGTTGTTTCAGTATACAAAAAACCTGTTGTATTTGGCCCCACAGGGTGTTATAACAGCCAAAATTTTTGTATACAGTATATTCAAAACGTTTATTGTATTGTGCAATTAACTAGTTGCACCATTATCCCGAAAGGAGAAGTACACAATGGCTCTGAAGGAAACTTTGAAGCAGAAAATCGAAGAGCATCGTCCCCGCACCACCCGTCTGGTAAAAGAATTCGGCAAGGTGAAGATTGATGAAGTAACTATCGATCAGTGCATCGGCGGCGCCCGCGACATCCGCAGCCTGGTAACCGACATTTCCTACCTGGACCCCCAGGAAGGCATCCGCTTCCGTGGCAAGACTATTCCTGAGACCTTTGCGGCCCTTCCTAAGGCACCGGGTTCAAACTACCCGACCGTTGAGTCTTTCTGGTATATGCTGCTTACCGGTGAGGTTCCGACCGAGGCACAGGTAGCAGAAGTTGTTGCCGAGTGGAAGACCCGTCAGGAAGTTCCTCAGTACGTATTTGATGTACTTCGCGCTCTGCCACGTGACAGCCACCCAATGGTCATGCTGTCCGTTGCCATGCTGACCCTGCAGAAGGACTCCAAGTTTGCCGGTTTCTACAACTCAGGCAAATTCAACAAGATGACAGCTTGGGAATATGTGTACGAAGACGCCAGCGATATCGTTGCCCGTATCCCGATTATTGCTGCCTTCATCTACAACCTGAAGTATCGTGGTGATAAGCAGATCGCTATCGACCCGAGCCTGGATATGGGCGCCAACTTTGCCCACATGATCGGCCAGAAAGAGGAGTACAAGGACGTTGCACGTATGTACTTCATCCTGCACTCCGACCATGAGTCCGGCAACGTATCTGCCCACACCACTCACCTGGTACACTCCGCCCTGTCCGATCCGTACTATGCCTACTCCGCTGGCCTGAACGGCCTGGCTGGCCCGCTGCACGGCCTGGCAAACCAGGAAGTTCTGGACTGGACCCTGAAATTCCAGGAGAAGTACTGCAAGGATGTAGAGCCAACTGAAGAGCTGATCAAAGCAGCTCTGTGGGATACCCTCAACGCTGGCCAGGTAATCCCCGGCTACGGTCACGCTGTTCTGCGTAAGACCGACCCACGTTATACCTCACAGCGTGAGTTCTGCCTCAACACCCCGGGCCTCAACGAGTACCCGCTGTTCAAAGTTATCGCCAAGATCTTTGAAGTTGCTCCTGGCGTTCTGACAGAGCACGGCAAGACCAAGAACCCATGGCCTAACGTTGATGCACAGTCCGGCGTTATCCAGATGTACTACGGTCTGACCGAGTACGATTTCTACACCGTACTGTTCGGTGTAGGCCGCGCACTGGGCTGCATGGCTAACATCACTTGGGACCGTGGTCTGGGCTATGCCCTTGAGCGTCCGAAGTCTGTTACCACCGCAATGCTGGAGAAGTGGGCTGAGGCTGGCGGCCGTAACTAATCACCGCCTGGTACTGTACTGCAAAAAAAAGGGGATGCGATATCGCATCCCCTTTTTACGTTCACAGCAAAAGCACAATGCTCATGTCCAGATCTACTTACCGCTAAAAACCGGCTTACGCCGTTCAAGAAAGGCACGCTTCCCTTCTTCATAGTCCTTACTATCGTAGGCCATACGACGCAACCCCTGTACATATTCAAAGGTCTCGGGGCGCAAGGGGTAGGCATCGGCCAGCAAACGCAGCTGTTCCTTCATGACACGGTTAGCCAAAGGCGAGTTGTCCGCGATCCTGCCTGCCATGGCATAGGTAAACGACTCAAGCTCTTCAACAGGTACCAAGTGATTCAGGATACCGACCTGCACCGCCCGTTCAGCAGAGATAGGTTCAGCCGTATAAAACATCTCACGGGCTATCCGAGGGCCGACAATATTAAAAAAGTGCATGATGCCTGAAATATTATAGGGCACCCCTAACTTTGCAGGGGTAATTGCAAAGGATGAAGTCGGGCAACCGATGGCAATATCACAAACAAAGGAAAGGTCGCAGGCACCTCCCCAGACAGACCCTTCAATCATGGCAATCACCGGCGAGTGGAAACGCGCCACAGCCCGCAGCAGACACTCCAGCGGGTCATTGTATGACAGGGGGTCTCGACCAGACACCGGCAACTCATGGATATTAAAACCTGACGACCACACCTTCGTCCCCCGGGGCGCACGAATCACCAGAACCCGAACGTTTTCGTCATGTGAAAACGACTCAATAGCCTGAAGTATTTCCTCCAGCATCTGGCAACTGAGACTGTTTCGTGTTTCCGGATGATTAAGCGTGATAGTGGCAACCTGATTATCAACTGTCGTCAGTATCTGTGACATGCGCCCCCCCCTGGGATTATCGTTCGCCTTCCGGTGTAAGACCATACTGGAGCAGCTTGCGCTGCAGTACCGTCCGCTCCATCTCCAGCAATGCAGCAGCCTTGTCGAGATTCCAGGCAGATTGAAGCAAGGTCTGCAGGATAAAATCCCGTTCAAAGCGTTCACGGGCGGAACGTAACGACCCAACGGCGGCCTCTCCCACATCAGGAGGTTCCTGCAGCCGTGGCGATGCCTTGCAGTTGCCTCCCGGCATCAGTGCAGGTAAATCATCCGCCGTAATCACAGGCCCTGCTGCCATAATCAATATCCGCTCAACGATGTTTTTCAATTCACGAATATTCCCCGGCCAGTCGTAGCTCTGCAGGCAGGCAAGGGCAGAATCATCAAAGGTCTTGGGTTCCCAGCCCTCACGACGATGAAACAAGCGCACAAAATGCTTGACCAGCAACGGAATATCTTCACAACGCTCCCTGAGTGGAGCCAATTCAAGAGGCACCACCTGCAAAAGCTGATAGAGGTCCTCACGGAACAGTCCGTCCTGAACGGCCCGTTCCAGTGAACGTGAGGTTGCAGCGACTACCCGGACATCAACCCGGACTGGACGTGATCCACCACACCGCTCAAAACTATGTTCGGTAAGTATTCGCAGTACTTCTCCTTGCGCCTTTAATGACAACTCATGCACTTCGTCGAGGAAAATGGTACCACCATCTGCCAGATCAATACGTCCACGCTTCTGGCTGTTTGCGCCAACATAGGCTCCCCGCTCATGGCCGAATAGTTCATCGGCAAGCAACGGTTCAGGAACAGCCATACAGTTAATGGCCACAAAGGGTTTATCACGACGCGTGCTGTAATGATGGATGGCGCGGGCCACGAGCTCCTTGCCCACTCCTTCCTCTCCACGGATCAGAACCGGCGTTGATGCAGGTGCAATACGCTGTACCAGGCCTCTTAAAAGCTCGACCCCAGCAGACGCCCCGACCATCTCATGTTCCTTCAGGGCAGACAGGCGTAACGCCTCATTTTCCTTGCGCAGCTCCTTGAAATTGAGGGCATTGGCGATGGTAATCAGCACCTTGTCCAGGGAAAATGGCTTTTCTATAAAATCAAAAGCCCCCATCCTGGTGGCCTTGACTGCTGTTTCAATGGTGCCGTGACCCGACATCATAACCACGGTCAGATCAGGAAAAAGATTTCTGATCTGTTCCAAGGTCTGAATGCCGTCCATGCCGGGCATCCAGATATCAAGCAACACCAGATCCGGAACCTCCTCACGAATCAGGTCGAGGGCATCGGCACCATTCTCAGCAGGTAAAGCCTGATAGCCTTCATCTTCAAGGATCCCTCCCAACGAAATCCTGATGCTCTCTTCATCATCAACAACCAGGATCAACTTCGACATGCATCTCTCCTATTCAAGTGTCTAGGTGGCCGGCAGTTCGACAACAAAACAGGCCCCGTGAGGGGAGTTGTCACGAACCCTGACAAAACCATTGTGATCCGACACAATACTGGTAACAATTGCCAGTCCCAATCCTGTGCCACCCTTTTTTGTAGAAAAATATGGTTCAAACAGACGCGATTTAACTTCAGCACTCATTCCGGGGCCATCATCGGCCACACAGCATGAAACCATCTTAAGTTCAGGGTCATAGGTGGTGCTGATAGCTACCGTTCCTTTGTTTGCCATTGCAGCAACGGCATTCTCCAGCAGGTTAATCAAGACCCGCTTGATCTGATCTCTATCAATCTTAATCGCAGGCAGGTGCAGATCTGGAGCAAACTGGAACCGAACTTCACGATGCGCTTCCTGATACAGCGTCAGGGTTTCACGCACCAAATCATTCAAGTTATTCTCTGTTGGCTGAACAGCCGGCATCCGGGCAAAATTTGAAAACTCATTCACCAGAATTTTAAGTTCATCCACAGCCTTGCTGATCATGGAGGTACATTCATCAAAAACCCTGCCATCCTCATCACCGGAAAACCGCTCAAGATATCGCTTCCTCAGGCGCTGTGCAGAGAGCTGGATCGGTGTCAGGGGATTCTTGATTTCATGGGCAATCCTGCGGGCCACCTCGCGCCATGCTGCCATCCTCTGCCCCTTGACCATCTGCGTCAAGTCATCCAGCACCAGAACGGAACCAAGAAACTCACCCTGTTCATCCCGCAACATAGTCAGGTTCATCTGCAGCACCCTGCGCTCACCTCGCATTTCGAGGGTTATCTGTCTGCTGATGGTATCATGACGGGTCAGAGCCATATCCCGCAAGGCGTCCCTGACTATTTCAAGATGAGCCTCGCGCATCACTTCGCGGAAATTGCGCCCGAGAACATGCGCAATATTAATGTGTAGCAAACGCTCTGCAGAGGTGTTGATTGTGGTAATCAACCCCTCTCGATCAACAGAGATGACCCCGGCTGCCACATTGCGCAGCACGATCTCCATATAGCGGCGGCGTGACTCAATCTCCTGGTTAATATGTTTGAGTTCTTCGTTCGTGCTGCTCAGGACCTGCCGCTGCGTCCGCAAATCAAGTATCATCGTGTTAAATGAGCGCACCAACATGCCTATCTCGTCGGGGCCTTCTGCATCAATGACAACCTCAAGGTCACCTTCAGCTACGGCTCGCGTTCCCTCAACCAGTGACTGAATCGGCTTTGTCATGCTGTTAGCCAGATAAATACCGATCCAGAAGGAGAGAAAAACAATCACCGAGGCAATAAGAAAAAGGACCAGGAGATACCCTGTGGTAATAGGATTTTTGAGGATTTTGAGGCGTCTAAACTCTTGATATGCAGAAGATATCTCACGCATCTTGCTGACAAGAGAATGTGAGACGTAGTAATTAACAACAACAACACCAACCACATCACGATCATTGTAGGTTGAATATATCGGGACAATCCCGCGAATGAGGTCGGCCTTGCCAACCGAATTGACCTTGGTAAGTTCACGGCCGGCCAAGGCCTGGTTAATATCTTCGGAGTTGGGGCTTGTCAAATCACCCAGCGGCACATCGGGATTCGAGGCACGGATCAGCTCTTCACGTTGAGAGGAGAAGACCTCAACAATGCCGAGGTTGTATTCTTTCTGCTTATCCCGGACAACCGATTTCATCCGGGGAAGGCTGTCATCGTTCAACAGTCGCTCACGTTTGATGGTTTCGCTCAATCGCCGGGCATAAAACAAGGCATTACTGGCAGATGTTTTGTAATAGGTCTGAGCCACTTCCAAAGACTCACTTAATGACGTCTCGACCTGAACGTTAAACCAGTTTTGTATACTGTTGGTTATAAAGCTGGCAGAGGCAAAAAACAGCAGCATCGTGGGGACGAGAGACAAACCGACGAAGGATATGACAAGCTTGGTTCGAAGACGGGTTGCCAAAACGCTGGCACGGCTTTCAATTAACAGCTTTACAATATTTCGGCTTATGAGATACACAAGCAGGACAACGAGTAAGACTATGACATTGATCATGCCAAAGATAACCACGTTACTTGACAAGGGGGCCTTGGAACTGATTTGTGTTAAACGTATTTCCACACCGGTCAACAAGACAATCAGCAAAATGGCCAGAACAATGACCAGAGCCTCTCTGACCCTTTTTTTTCGTTCAACAACAGTAAGCACGTCGTGTCCCTATTCAGCAAATTCAGCTAGTTTTTTGCAAGAGTACCATACAGGTAACTGGTTGAAAACAGCATTTGTATTGCCAGGCTGAGTTCCGCTGTAATTACGACTCTATCTAGGGAGAAAATGATGAAAATCTCTGATAAAAGCAGCGTGAAAGACTTACGCAAGGGGCACCAGACCATGGCATCCCCGCCGCAAAAATCCGGCCTTTTTTCACTCTTTTCGTCCGAGCTACAGGCGAAACAACTTGAGGCGAACCAACATGAGCAGACCATCAGCGATCTTCGAATTGCACTTGATACGGCGGGTGAGACGCTTGAGAAAGAACCCACCATTCAGAACTTCAAGCGTTTTCGTGAACTTTTAAGTAAACTCGCGAAGCAGGTGACAAACGAAGCCTACCGATTGGAAAAAATCGGGGGGACCCCCATGAACCCTAGATACTATGAAATAATCACAGTGATTGATAAAGAGGCGGATAAGCTATATGAACTTGTCGTAAAGGAGCAGAAGGACAGAATGTCTATTACAGCATCAGTAATAGGCATTAAAGGACTGGTAGTTGATCTGGTTACTTAGTTTCGTTGAAGCTGCAGACATGAATAGCGTTTCATTGCTGAAACGCTATTCATTACCGACGAGTATGTAAGCTAAATTAGGATTGTTGCGGTGTAGCTTCTTCAACCAATTCAATTACCGAAAGGGATGCAGCATCACCAAGTCGTTGACCAAGCTTGATAATACGGGTATACCCGCCAGCGCGATCCTTATAACGCGGTGCTATCGTGCTGAACAGCTTGGTGACGACAGATTTTTCGCGGATATAGGCAGCAGCCTGACGATGTGCATGCAGGTCACCGCGCTTGCCAAGGGTAATCATTTTTTCAGCAACGGAACGAATTTCCTTAGCCTTGGCATCTGTGGTAACAATGCGCTCGTGGTTAAGGAGTGAAGTTACCATATTTCGAAACATGGCAATACGATGACTGGTTGTACGGCCAAGTCTTCTACCTGAGTTATTATGACGCATCGGTTCTTCCTTTCTGCTGTCTACCTAAATATCCACACCTATTCGGTGTTACTCTTCGTCTTTTTGCTCGCCACGCAGGCGTTTAACGACCTCAGGATCAGGGAAGGAATCAAGCTTCATACCGAAGGTCAACCCCATCTCATTCAAAATATCCTTTATCTCGTTAAGCGACTTACGGCCAAAGTTTTGTGTCTTGAGCATTTCTGCTTCAGTTTTTGAGACCAATTCACCAATCAGCTTGATACCGGCATTTTTCAGGCAGTTCGCGGAACGTACTGAAAGCTCCAGTTCTTCCACAGTGCGGTACAGATTTTCATTTATCTTGGAATCATCTTCAGCAGCTTCATCCTGGAACAAAGGCTCAGACTCTTCATCAAAGTTTATGAATATCGACATCTGCTCTTTGACAATTTTTGCGGCATAAGCAATGGCATCGTCAGGCTTCACACTGCCGTCAGTCCAAACTTCTAGTGTCAATTTATCGTAATCAGTCATCTGGCCAACGCGGGCATTTGACACAACAAAGTTGACTTTAATAATCGGAGAAAAGATTGCATCAATCGGAATTGTGCCGACAGGGGCTTTCTCGTCACGGTTACGATCAGCAGAGACATAGCCTTTGCCAATCTTTACCGTCATCTCCATTTCAAGTACAGCGTCCTTACCACATGTTGCAATATGCATTTCAGGATTCATGATCTCCACATTATGAGGAACCATGATATCAGCAGCCTTGATGATACCGTCACCTTTGTGAATAATCCTGATAGTTGCTTGATCAGCACCGTGAAAACGGAGACGTACACTTTTCAGATTAAGAATAATATCGGTTACATCTTCAGTAACACCTGGTATTGAAGAAAATTCGTGCTGTACACCCTTTATACGAACAGACGTGATGGCGGCTCCCTGCAAAGAAGAGAGCAGAACCCGGCGCAGAGAATTACCCAGCGTAGTACCAAAACCACGCTCAAAGGGTTCAGCAACGAATTTTCCATACGTTGTTGTAAGCGTTTCTTTTTCAATCTGAAGTTGCTTCGGCTTTATCAGATCACGCCAGTTTTTATACATTCAATTCCTCCCCCAAGGGGTAAACGATAGTCTGCAGCGTATACTCAGTAGTGAACAATTCCTTATTACTTAGAATAAAGTTCAACAATAAGCTGCTCTTGAATCGGAGTCGTTATATCTTCACGAACCGGTACAGTTTTAGCTGACCCGGTAAAGGCATCACGATCAAGTTCAAGCCACTGGGGAACACCACGGCGAACTACTGCATCAAGAGCTTCACTGATTGCTGCTACATTACGGCTTTTTTCGCGAAGAACGATCGTATCGCCAGCCTTTACCTGGATAGAGGGAATCGTAGCTTTACGTCCGTTCAACACAAAATGTCCATGTCGAACCAGCTGACGGGCCTCTGAACGTGATGAAGCAAAACCAAGTCGGTACACAACGTTATCAAGACGGCGCTCCAACAGTGAAAGCAGGTTCTCACCTGTCACACCCTTCATACGGTCTGCGCGATCAAAGTAACTACGGAACTGCTTCTCAAGCAGACCGTACAAACGCTTAACCTTCTGTTTCTCACGCAACTGCACACCGTAATCAGAGGTTTTAGAACGTCCCTGGCCATGCTGACCCGGAGGATAGTTACGACGCTTCAGGGCGCATTTATCAGTATAGCAACGGTCCCCTTTCAGGAACAGCTCCATATTTTCTCTTCTGCACAAACGGCAGGATGGTCCAATATACCTAGCCAAAACAACCTCCTCTTACAGTATCAGGCGCTAATAGATAATAGCGGTAGTATTAAACTCTTCTACGCTTGGGCGGCCGGCATCCATTGTGCGGAATCGGCGTTACGTCACGTATGAAGCTCACATTCAGACCGGTTGCCTGCAGTGCACGAAGAGCTGATTCACGGCCTGAGCCTGGACCTTTAACATATACTTCAATATTACGAAGTCCATGTTCCTGCGCTTTACGAGCACAATCTTCAGCAGCAACCTGAGCAGCAAAGGGAGTACTCTTACGAGAACCTTTAAAGCCTTTTGCACCAGCTGTAGACCAAGCAACCACATTGCCCACCGGATCGGTGATAGTAATAATGGTATTGTTAAACGTTGCCTGAATATGGGCAACGCCATTAGTAATATTCTTTTTCTCTTTCTTTTTTCTGACAACCTTTTTTGGGGCGGCCATACTACCTCCAGACAGTATTCTGTGGTTAAATTACTTCTTCTTGCCTGCAACAGTCCGGGCAGGGCCTTTACGAGTACGTGCGTTGGTCTTTGTACGTTGACCACGACAAGGCAGGCCTTTACGGTGACGCAAGCCGCGGTAGCAACCAAGGTCCATAAGACGCTTGATATTCATAGACACTTCACGACGAAGATCACCCTCAACCTTGACGTTCTTATCTATTTCTTCACGCAGCTTACCAATCTCAGCCTCAGTGAGTTTGTCAGTACGTGTGCTGCCATCTATGCTGGTGGCGGCAAGAATATTCTTGGCGGTTGTACGCCCGATGCCGTAGATGTACGTCAAGGCGATTTCTATCCGCTTGTTTTTTGGTAGGTCAATACCTGCAATACGTGCCACTGCTCGTCCTCCCTTAATTGTTACCCTTGACGTTGAGAATGCTTGGGTGTGTCACAAATAACGCGCACAACACCTTTGCGCTTGATGATCTTGCACTTATCGCAGATCTTTTTGACAGATGCCCGAACTTTCATTGCTGTTCACCTTTCTGCCTACACCTCTTAGAGGCGCGTAAGAATATCAGGTCCTTGAGTTGTTATTGCTACTGTATGTTCAAAATGTGCAGACAAGCTTCCATCTGCCGTTACGGTAGTCCAGCCGTCATCAAGAACCCTTACGGCATAACCACCTTTATTCACCATTGGTTCAATCGCCAGAACCATTCCGGGCTTAAGCTGCACACCTCTTCCAGCCACACCGTAGTTGGGTACCTGTGGCTCCTCATGCAACTTTTTACCTATTCCGTGGCCAACAAAATCGCGAACAACAGAGAAACCATGTTGCTCGACATGAGCTTGCACAGCACTGGAAATATCAAACAACCTTCCACCAGCTGCAGCCTGCTCAATGCCTTTATACAGAGACTCTTCAGTCACCCTAAGCAACTTCAGGGCATCTTTGCTTGCCGCAGCCACAGGGATTGTAATGGCTGAATCGCCATAATACTCATCATACAGCACCCCGAAATCAATACTCAGGATATCACCATCCTTAAGCGGAACTGAATTCGGCATACCGTGGATGACACGATCATTGGGCGAACAGCAGAGCGCAAAAGGAAAACCAGCATAGCCTTTAAAAGCTGGTACCGCCTTACGCTTTTTAGTTTCTTTAAGCGCAAGATCCTCTAGCTCCAGCGTTGTAACACCGGGTACTGTTTTTTCCTTCAAAAGAGCAAGCACTTCAGCAACAATTTGGCAGGAAGCACGCATCCGCTCAATCTCACGAGGAGACTTCAGGACGATCACTATTATTTCTCCAAAGCTGCTGCAATCCGCTGTTGAATTTCCGCAATTGGCCCAATACCGGGGATCGAGCACAAAATCTGCTTAGACTGATAATACTCCTTCAAGGGAGCGGTCTGCTGCTCATAAACCAGCAACCTATTACGCACTGTATCCTCTTGATCATCAGCACGCTGCACCAAACCAGTACCGCAGACATCACAGACATCCGCCTTCACGGGGGCGTCAAAAACCACATGATAGCCCTTACCACACGAAGGACAGGAGCGACGCCCTGACAGCCGCTTTACTATCTCTTCACTATCAACCTCAAGCGAAACAACATGGTCAATTGCGCGACCTGCCTGTTTCAATATACCATCCAACGCATCAGCTTGCGGAATTGTCCGGGGAAAACCATCCAAGACAAAACCAGACGAACAATCATCCTGGGCCAGACGCTCAGCAACAATACCAAGCACAATGTCATCAGAAACAAGCCCACCTCGGGCCATTATTTCTTGTGCCTTCACCCCCAAAGGAGTGCCAGCCTTAACAGCAGCCCGCAACATATCACCAGTGGACACCTGCGGAACACCATAGGTCTCAACCAAAAACTGGGCCTGAGTGCCTTTGCCAGCCCCAGGAGGACCAAACAAAATCAAATCCACACTTACCTCCGGCCCCGGATCCGCACACCCTTCAAGAACCCTTCGTAGTTACGAGTTATAAGGTGAGACTCTATCTGCGCCACAGTATCCATACCGACACCGACGGCAATCAAAAGCGATGTTCCACCAAAATAAAACGGCAGATTCAACCTAAAGCCACCAACAAGCAAAGACGGCAACACACAAACAAGCGAAATATAAATAGCTCCAGCAAAAGTCAACCGTGTAAGTATACTGTCCATATACTCAGAGGTTTCCTTTCCAGGCCGGATACCAGGTATATATCCACCATGCTTCTTGATGTTTTCAGCCACATCGGCAGGATTAAACGTGACAGCCGTATAGAAATAGCAAAAGAAAACAATAAACGCAACATAAAATACATTATACAACCAATTTCCTGGTGCCAGCATCTTAGCAAACTGCTGAACTGCAGGAATATTGATAAAATTAGCCACCGTTGCCGGAAACATTATAATCGAAGATGCAAAGATTGGAGGGATAACACCTGCCATGTTAACCTTCAAAGGCAGATGGGAGGTTTGAGGACTGAACGTCTTTAAACCGGTCACCCTCTTCGCATAGTGTATCGGCAGTCTACGTTGACCACGCTCAACAAAGACAATAGCGGCAATAACCGCAGCCATCAAAACCAAAACAAAGATCAAAGCAAATAATGACAAGTTACCACTATTGATCAATTTACCAGTGTTGGCAATTGCTGAAGGAATCCTGACAACAATGCCGGCAAAAATGATCAGCGAGATACCGTTACCAATGCCACGCTCTGTCATCTGCTCACCAAGCCACATAATAAAAGCAGTACCGGCAGTTAGGGTAATGATTGTCATTAATCTGAAGGACCATCCAGGTGTAGGGACAACAAGTTCACCTGCCGGACCACGCATACTTTCCAAACCGATCGCTATACCAGACCCTTGGACAATACTAAGCAGAATAGTACCGTAACGGGTATATTGGGTAATCTTTTTTCGCCCAGCCTCACCTTCCTTGGAAAGCTTTTCAATAGCCGGCACAACAACCGTCAAAAGCTGAAAAATAATGGAGGAAGAGATATAGGGCATAATCCCCAATGCAAAGACGGACATCCGCTCCAAGGCACCACCGGAAAACATATCAAACAGGCCCAGGAGAGTACCTTGAGCCTGTTTAAAGAAATGTGACAGTGCAATGGAATCTATACCAGGTGTTGGGATATGACAACCAACACGATACACAGCCAACATCCCCAGTGTGAACAGCACCCGTCTCTTTAGCTCAGGAATACGGAAGATGTTCTGGAAAGCCTCTAGCACGCGCAGGTTCCCTCGATTTTACCACCAGCAGCCTGGATTTTATCAATGGCAGACTTGCTAAATTTGTCAGCTTTGATAGTCAAAGCCTTGGTTAAATCACCATTAGCAAGAACCTTAATGGGCAAATTTGATTTTTTCAGCAGTCCCTTCGCGTTCATGGCATCACGATCTACACAGCTACCAGCCTCGAACACATCGAGTTGTTGCAGATTTATAAGAACATATTCATTTCTATCAAGCGGGCGAAAACCACGTTTGGGCAAACGGCGCTGGAGAGGCATTTGACCGCCTTCAAAGCCAGGCTTAATGCTGCCGCCAGAACGGGCTTTTTGTCCCTTATGGCCTTTGGTCGCTGTCTTGCCATGACCAGAACCAATACCGCGTCCGATACGTTTTCTATTTTTTGTTGACCCCAAGGCGGGTCGCAGGCTGTTCAGTTCCATGGAGGTCTCCATCCTTTACTTAACCTTCAACATATGGTTTATCTTGTTGATCATCCCGCGAGTTTCGGGAGAATCCTGCAAGGAAACCGTCTGGTGCAGGCGACGCAGGCCTAGGCCACGCACTACTGCACACTGTTTCTCCGTAGCACCAATGGTACTCTTTATCAGGGTAATTTCCAGCATGTTACTCATGGCATCAATTCCTTCTTCAGGGAGTCTACGTCTGTTTATTCAGCCAGACCACGACGTGCGGTCAACTCTTCCGGGGTCTTAAGCAGACGCAGACCTTCGAAGGCAGCCTTAACAACGTTATGGGGGTTATTAGACCCAAGGCACTTGGAAAGAATATTGCTAATTCCGGCAGCTTCAAAAATGGCACGAGCTGCACCACCGGCGATGACACCTGTACCAGGAGAAGCAGGCTTCATGAGTATCCGCCCAGCACCGAAACGCCCAATAATCTCATAGGGAATGGACTGATTCTGGTTTACCGGTACCTTGATCAGGTTCTTCTTGGCCTGCTCAACGCCCTTACGGATTGCTTCTGGCACTTCATTTGCTTTGCCTAGTCCGTAGCCGACGTGCCCACTGGCATCGCCAACAACAACAAGTGCAGAGAAACTGAAGCGACGGCCACCCTTAACAACCTTGGCTACACGACTGATGTGCACAACCCTGTCTGTCAGGTTTAAATCGTTCGCATTAATCCTGCTCACTACCAACCTCCCTGGGAGAGTGAAAACTTAGAAATCAAGACCGGCTTCCCGAGCCGCATCTGCAAGAGCCTGAATCCGGCCATGATAAAGAAATCCGTTGCGATCAAACACTACGGAGCGAATGTCCTTTTGTAAGGCAACCTTAGCTATAGCTGTACCAACCGCAGCCGCCGACGCCTTATTCCCGGTATGAACACCGGACTGAGCAACGCCTTCAGTACAGGTTGATGCTGCAGCCAGAGTTACACCCTGTACATCATCAATCAGCTGGGCATAAATATGATTTGCGCTTCTAAACACGTTCAGGCGTGGACGCTCTGCAGTTCCAGTTACCTTCTTGCGAACCCTGACCTGGCGCTTGAGGCGCGTAATAGTTTTTTGTGATGTCTTTCCCACGGATCTGCTCCTTACCCTGTTACAGGTTCCTATTTTTTACCAGTCTTACCAGCCTTGCGCAGAATGGTCTCTGTGGCATATTTGATACCCTTGCCTTTGTAAGGCTCGGGACCACGGAAGGAACGTATCTTGGCAGCAGTTTGACCAACCAGTTCCTTGTCAATACCTTTTACAGCAAGCTTGGTCATCTTGTCGACTTCTACTGCAATACCAGATGGCAGTGGGAAGACAACAGGATGCGAGTAACCAAGACTCAGTACCAGTTCAGCGCCCTTTACTTCCGCACGATAACCGACCCCGTTGATCTCCAGATCAGTCTGATAACCTGTAGTTACACCGACAACCATGTTGTTTACCAAGGTACGGGTAAGACCATGGGCAGCGCGGGACTTTATGGCATCATCAGGACGGGTAACACTGATCTTTCCATCCTCAACTGCAACAGAAACCTCAGGCATGATCGTACGGCTCAATTCACCCTTCGGACCTTTAACGGTCAAGACTGAATCAGCAAAGGTCACTGTGACCCCTTTAGGAACTTCAATCGGCAATTTCCCGATTCGTGACATTGTGTGACTCCTTTAGAACTGGGACTGGCTACTTACCAAACGGTGCAGAGCAGTTCGCCACCGATACCGGCCTGACGGGCAGATGCATCAGTCATAATGCCCTTTGAAGTTGAAAGAATGGCTATTCCAAGACCGTTTTTGATGGTAGGAATTGATTCTGAGTCAACATAGGTCCGGCTACCAGGCTTACTTATCCTGGTAATCTCATTGATCACCGGATCTTTTTCATCGATGAACTTCAGATAGACCCGAAGGACTCCCTGACGATTATCGGCGATAACCTTATAATTTTTGATGTACCCTTCTTGCTTCAATACCTGGGCGATATTCACCTTAACATTTGAAGAAGGGATATCAACCTTTTGAAGCTTGACCATATTCGCATTACGAATTCTGGTCAGCATATCGGCGATAGGATCAGTCATTGACATCGAGACGCACTCCTCTGTGTGTATGCAGCATTACCAGCTGGACTTGATAACGCCGGGGATCTGTCCGGCGGAAGCATATTTACGCAGGCAGATACGGCACATCTGAAACTTGCGATAAAAAGCCTTGGGACGTCCGCAGACCGGGCAGCGGTTATGCTGACGTACCTTGAACTTAGGCGTGCGCTGCGACTTGTTGATCATCGAGACTTTTGCCACGGAATCCTCCCACTAGTTCCTGAACGGCATGCCCATGTGCTTAAGCAGGGCCTTGCCTTCTTCATCATTTTTAGCTGAAGTTACAATAGTAACATTCAACCCCTTGATTTTGTCGATTTCATCGTAATTGATTTCGGGAAAGATCAGCTGTTCTTTAATGCCCAGCGTGTAATTACCCTGTCCATCAAAAGCCTTGCCAGAAACACCTTTGAAGTCACGTACACGGGCAAGTGCTACGTTCATCAGGCGATCCAGAAACTCATACATACGCTCACGACGAAGAGTTACCATACATCCGATAGGCATACCCTCACGAAGTTTAAAGCTCGCAATTGACTTCTTTGCCTTGGTAATTACCGCCTTCTGGCCAGTGATTTTACCCAACTCTGATGCAGCAGAATCAAGAATTTTTACATTCTGAATCGCCTCACCAAGCCCCATATTGATAACTACCTTTTCAATTCTGGGGACTTCCATAATATTTTTATAATTGAACTCAGCACGCAGTTTCTGCACTACTTCGTTCTGGTATACATCTTTCAATCTGGCCATGGCCTGGATTCCTCCCGATTAATTCTCCAGAGAGCTGTCACACTTGACACAGGTGCGTTGTTTTTCACCGTTCTCAAGCACCTTGATTCTGGTGCGAACAGGTTTTACGCACTTGGTACAGTAAAGCTGTACATTGGACACATGCAGTGCAGCTTCTTTCTCAGTAATGCCGCCAGGCTCATTACCACGGGCACGTACGTGACGCTTCACCATATTAAGGCCTTCTACGATAACTGCGTCTTTTTTAGGGAGTACCTGTAGTACTTTGCCAGTCTTTGCCTTTTCCTTACCGGCAATGACCATTACCGTATCACCTTTAGCTACGTGATATTTTTTCGTTTGCATCAGTGTTTCTCCAATTTTGCGTTAAAGTACTTCCGGTGCAAGGGAGATGATCTTCATAAACTTTTTAGCCCGCAATTCCCGTGCGACAGGACCGAAGATACGGGTACCGACCGGTTCCTTCGCGTTATTAATGACAACACCTGAGTTGTTGTCAAAACGAATGTAGGAACCATCAGGGCGTCCAAGTTCTTTTGCGGTACGTACTATTACCGCTTTAACCACATCACCTTTTTTTACCTTGGAATTAGGTAGCGCTTCACGCACTGAGCAGACGACAATGTCACCAACTCCTGCATATTTACGCTTAGACCCGCCAAGTACCTTGATGCAAAATAGTTTCTTTGCACCAGAGTTGTCGGCTACGTCAAGTATAGTCTGCATCTGAATCATGCTCGTATCCTCTCTGGGGGGCTGCTACGCAGCGCTCTCAAGAATCTGGCGCAGGGCCCAGCGCTTGTCTTTGCTTAATGGACGGCACTCAACAATCTGCACCTTATCCCCTGCCTTGCAGCTGTTCTTCTCATCGTGAACCTTATATTTTACACTCCGCTTGATATACTTATTATATAGCGGATGCTTAACAAGGCGATCGACTCTTACAACAACTGTCTTTTCCATTTTGTCACTGACTACGACGCCGGTCTGAGTACGTCTGTGTCCAAGCTCACCCATGACAGTCCTAACCCCTGCTTTCTGTAAGGATGGTATTGATCCGTGCGATATCTTTGCGGATCGCGCCAAGCTTTCCGGTATTCTCAAGGCGCCCTGTGTTCAATTGAAACTTAAGGTTGAAGAGCTCCTGGGTCAATTCGTCCCGTTTCTGCTTCAATTCAGCCTCAGCCATTTTGCGGATATCATTAGCCTTCATTTTGGGTACCTCTGGTAATGAACTTGGTGGATATAGGCAGCTTGTGAGCTGCCAATCTGAAGGCCTCGCGTGCGATTTCCTCAGTAACCCCCTCCATCTCATACAGCACCATGCCGGGCTTTACCACACACACCCAAGAATCAGGAGAACCTTTACCCTTACCCATCCGGGTTTCAGCCGGCTTTGCTGTCAGCGGCTTATCAGGAAACATACGGATCCAGATCTTTCCGCCCCGCTTAATATAACGGGTCATGGCAATACGCGCTGCCTCAATCTGACGTGAGTCGACCCAACCGCATTCGGTAGCCTGCAGTGCAAACTCACCGTATGAGATCTCGATCCGGCGGCAGGCTGCACCCGTCATCCGCCCTTTCATCTGCTTTCTATGCTTAACCCTTTTCGGCATTAACATGTGACTTGCTCCTGAAACTTATTGTCCTGGCAGGACTTCACCCTTGAAGATCAGGACCTTTACCCCGATGATACCATAGGTGGTCTTGGCCTCGGCAAACCCGTAATCGATATCTGCACGCAGGGTGTGCAACGGTACCCTGCCTTCACGATACCACTCGGTACGTGACATTTCAGCACCACCCAAACGGCCTGAACAGGTGATACGAATACCCTTTGCACCAAACTTGAGTGAAGAGGTTACACTCTTCTTCATGGCGCGACGGAATGCAATCCGACGCTCAAGTTGAAGTGCTACGTTTTCAGCAACCAGTTGAGCATCAAGCTCAGGCTTACGAACCTCATTAATGTTAATGAACACTTCTTTTGAGGTAATAGCAGCCAGATCTTTTTTAAGCAGCTCTACTTCAGCACCCTTCTTGCCGATAATCAGGCCTGGACGGGCTGCGTGAATATTGATCTTGGTCTTGTTTGCAGCACGCTCAATTTCAATCTTTGAGATGCCTGCACTATACAGACGCTTCTTCAAAAACTGGCGAATCTTCAGGTCCTCGTGGAGGTTCTTGGCAAAATCAGCCTCAGCGTACCACTTCGAGTCCCAGGTCTTGATGACGCCAAGTCTGAAACCTATCGGATTTACTTTCTGTCCCAAGACTGCACCTCCGGCCTATCTCGTTTTCGTGTCAGACAAAACCACTGAAATGTGGCTTGTCGGCTTGCGGATCTTGCTAGCACGGCCCATTGCGCGCGGTACAAAGCGCTTAAGAACGGCACCGCCATCAACAAAGATCGTTTTTACAAACAGCTTGTCTATATCGTTCACACCCTTCTGCTCGGCATTGGCAACTGCCGACTTAAGAAGTTTGAGAAGAATCTGTGCTGACGGGTTCGGCAAGAAAGACAGGGTGTTCAGGGCTTGCTGGATACCCTTGCCCCGAACCAGATCGGCGACAGTCCGCGTCTTACGCGGAGACAGGCGTGCTAATGATAATTTGGCACTGGATTCCATTCAAATCGCTCCTTTATTACTTCTTGACCTTGCTCTTTTTGTCGGCAGCATGGCCGTGGAAGGTCCGAGTTGGTGAAAATTCACCCAATTTATGACCAACCATGTTCTCGGTAACAAAGACCGGGATGAATTTCTTGCCGTTATGTACCGCCAGAGACACCCCGATAAACTCAGGGGTAATAGTTGAGCGGCGGGACCATGTCTTGATGATTTTTTTGGAGTTAGGACCCTCAGTCTCAACTTTTTTCATCAGGTGGCCATCTACGAAGGGGCCTTTTTTTATCGAGCGTGCCATATAGAGCTAGCCTCTCATTCGATTATTTCGTACGTTTTTTAACAATAAAGCGGTCTGACGTTTTATTGGTGCGGGTTTTATAACCCTTGGTCGGAATGCCCCACGGAGTTACCGGGTGACGTCCACCAGAGGTTCTACCTTCACCACCGCCATGCGGGTGGTCAACCGGGTTCATAGCAACACCACGAACCTTCGGACGCTTACCCAGCCAGCGTGAGCGGCCAGCTTTACCCAGACATACGTTCTCATGGTCAATATTACCTACTTGACCAATGGTCGCATAACAGTCTTGAAGAACCAGACGAACCTCACCGGAAGGCAACTTAACCTGTGAGTACTTGCCCTCTTTAGACATCAACTGAGCAAACGTACCGGCACTACGGGCAAGTTGCGCCCCTTTGCCGATCTTAAGTTCAATATTATGGATGATGGTGCCCAGCGGAATCGAGCGTAATGGCAAAGAATTGCCTGGCTTGATGTCTGCTTCCGGACCGCTTAGCACCGTGTCGCCTACCTTGAGGTCAAGCGGTGCCAGGATGTAGCGTTTTTCACCATCAGTATAGTGAAGAAGAGCAATCCGTGCACTACGGTTCGGGTCATATTCAATCGTTGCGACTTTTGCAGGGATACCACGCTTGTCACGACGAAAATCAATCATACGATACTTCTGCTTGTGACCACCGCCTTGATGGCGTGCAGTTACTCGGCCAAAGTGGTTACGACCACCAGTCTTTTTAATCTTGACCAGCAGGGACTTCTCCGGCGTTGTGGAGGTGATCTCCTCAAACGTCGAACAGGTTTGATGTCTGCGCCCAGCAGATGTGGGCTTGTAGCTCTTTATTGCCATACCTGAACCCCGATTCAGTAATGATTAGTCCGTTACACTTCGAAGAAGTCGACGGTCTGGCCTTCCTTCAGCGTGATATAGGCCTTTTTCCAGTTTTGACGCTTGCCATAGTTACGACCGAAGCGCTTGACTTTGCCAGCCACATTCACGGTACGTACCGAAGTAACATTGACCTTGAAGAGCGACTCAATAGCTTTCTTGATCTCGATCTTGTTTGAATCACGGTCAACCACCAGGGTGATGGTGTTTGCAGCCTCTGTACCGAGAGATGTCTTCTCAGTGACGTGTGGCTTTTTGATAATTGAATAAATGTTCATTACTGCAGCGCTCCTTCCACGAGTCGCACAGCACCCTCGGTCATGACAATGTTTTGATATTTAAGGACATCAAAGACATTCAAGCCGTCAGCCTTGAGCAACTTAACATAGGGAACATTTCGCGACGACAGTGAAAGGTTCGTCGATGGTTCCTCGGTGATAATCAATGACCGCTCCAGATCGAATTTCTTCATAAAACCGGCAAAGTCTTTAGTGGAAATCTTTGCAAATTCAAGTTGATCAAGAACAGTAATCTTTTCACTCTTGAGCTGCATGGATAGCAGGGAACGCAGTGCAGCTTTACGAGCTTTCTTATTGATACCAAGATTATAGGTCTTTGGTTGAGGACCGAAAACGGTACCACCACCCGGATATTGAGGCGCACGTGAACAACCTTGACGTGCATTACCGGTACCCTTTTGTTTAAACGGCTTCTTACCACCGCCGGAAACTTCAGCACGAGTCTTGGTTTTAACCGTACCTGCACGGCGATTGGCAAGCTGTACCTTAAGAGCCTGATGAATGAGCGGCTCTTTGACTTCAGCGGCAAAGATCTGCTCATTAAGGGCAACTTCACCAATTTTTTCACGATTCATATTATACAGAGCTATTGTTGGCATACGTAACTACTCCGTCTGATTACTTGGTGGCTTTGACGCTGTCTTTAATGACAACGACATTGTTCTTGGAACCTGGAATCGCACCTTTAATCAGGATTAGATTCTGATCTGCATCAACTCGAACCACCTGGAGACGCTGTACTGTAACGCGCTCATTCCCCATCTGACCCGGCATCTTTTTATTCTTGAAAACCCGTGAAGGTGTTGCCGAACAACCGATTGAACCAGGTGCACGGTGGAAGCGGGAACCGTGGGAGGCGCGACCACCCTTGAAGTTGTGCCGCTTGATAACCCCCTGAAAACCTTTACCGATACTGGTACCAGTAACATCTATCAGATCGCCGGGTTCAAACTGTTGAACAGTAAGCTCATCACCGATATTCAGATCAGCCTCTTGCTCCAATTTCAGTTCACGCAGGTGCCTAAACACACCTTTACCGGCCTTAACGCAATGCCCACGATCAGCAGAGTTTGCCTTAGCAGCATTGACGGTTTCGAACCCAACCTGTACGGCTGAATAGCCATCAACTTCTGCTGTCTTCTTTTGCAGCACCACACAAGGGCCTGCCTGTACCACCGTTACTGGAACGCGGGTACCATCTTCCAGGAAGATCTGGGTCATGCCCAGCTTTTTTCCGATAATCCCTTTATTCATAACAGACATCCTATCTGGCAATAATGTCTACAGCTTGATTTCAACATCAACGCCTGCGGACAGGTCCAATTTCATCAGCGCGTCAACGGTCTGCTGTGTCGGGTCAAGAATATCAATCAGACGCTTATGGGTTCTGATCTCAAACTGGTCACGGGACTTCTTGTCAACGTGCGGTCCGCGCAGCACGCAATACTTATTGATAACCGTTGGCAGCGGAATTGGTCCTGCTACACGAGCGCCGGTACGCTTTGCCGTCTCAACAATCTCACCGACGGATACATCCAGCAACTTATGGTCATATGCCTTAAGGCGAATTCTGATCTTCTGGCTCTGCATCGCTTCCTCGCTTAATCTTTACTCGATAATTGCGCTGACGACGCCGGCGCCTACGGTACGACCACCTTCACGGATGGCGAAGCGAAGACCTTCGTCCATGGCGATCGGGGTGATCAGGTTTACGGTCATGGCAATATTGTCACCAGGCATTACCATCTCGGTGCCGGCAGGCAGTTCAGCTACACCGGTTACGTCAGTGGTGCGGAAGTAGAACTGCGGACGGTAGCCGTTAAAGAATGGGGTGTGACGACCACCTTCTTCTTTGGTGAGAATGTAGGCTTCTGCCTTGAACTTGGTGTGCGGGGTGATGCTACCGGGCTTGGCAAGTACCTGGCCACGCTCGATGTCTTCACGCTTAACACCACGCAGCAGGGCGCCGATGTTGTCGCCAGCCTGACCTTGGTCAAGCAGTTTACGGAACATTTCTACACCGGTTACGGTGGTCTTGGCGGTAGCCTTGATGCCGACGATTTCGATTTCCTCGCCAACCTTTACAATGCCGCGCTCTACACGACCGGTGGCAACTGTACCACGACCGGAGATGGAGAATACGTCTTCTACCGGCATCAGGAACGGACGGTCAATGGCACGCTCAGGATCAGGGATGTAGCTGTCAACAGCTTCCATCAGTGCGTTAACGGAGTCTTCACCCAGTTCGTCCTTGTCGCCGTTAAGGGCCTTCAGGGCGGAGCCTTTGATGATTGGAATATCGTCACCCGGGAAGTCATAGCTGGAAAGCAGTTCACGGATTTCCAGTTCTACCAGCTCAAGCAGCTCAGCGTCGTCTACCATGTCAGCCTTGTTGAGGAAGACAACGATGTAGGGCACGCCAACCTGACGGGCAAGCAGGATGTGCTCACGGGTCTGAGGCATTGGGCCGTCTGCTGCTGATACAACCAGAATAGCACCGTCCATCTGAGCTGCACCGGTGATCATGTTCTTGACGTAGTCAGCGTGACCAGGGCAGTCGACGTGGGCGTAGTGACGCTTGTCGGTTTCGTATTCAACGTGGGCGGTCGCAATGGTGATACCACGCTCACGCTCTTCAGGGGCGTTGTCAATCTGGTCAAACGCCTTGTATTCGGCCTGACCCTTGCCAGCAAGCACCTTGGTGATCGCTGCGGTCAATGTGGTCTTACCATGGTCAACGTGACCAATCGTTCCGATGTTTACGTGCGTTTTATTACGCTCAAATTTAGCCTTGGCCATCGACTGGTTCCTCCTGTTTCTTAAGTCGCGGGGTATTACCCTTTTACTTTTGCAATAATTTCGTCAGATACAGACTTCGGTACCGGCTCGTAATGATCAAATGTCATAGCATAGGTTGCACGACCCTGAGTGGCCGAACGAAGGTCAGTAGAGTAACCAAACATATTTGCCAGTGGGACCATAGAACTAACTACCTGTGCTCCAGCACGGGAGTCCATACCCATGATACGGCCACGACGGGAGTTCAGGTCACCGATAACCTCACCCATATACTCTTCTGGAACCACAACCTCTACCGACATAATCGGCTCAAGCAGGATCGGACCGGCCTTCTGACAGCCCTCTTTAAAGCCCATGGAGCCAGCTATCTTGAAAGCCATTTCCGAGGAGTCAACTTCGTGATATGACCCGTCAATCAGCGTCACCTTCACGTCAACAACCGGGAAACCAGCCAGCACGCCGTTATCGGTTGCCTCTTGGATACCTTTGTCAACAGCAGGGATATATTCGCGAGGTACAACACCACCTTTGATGGCATCAACAAATTCATACCCTTTACCCGGTTCCGGCTGCGGCTCAACCTCAAGCCAGACATGACCATACTGGCCACGGCCACCAGACTGACGTACGAATTTACCCTCAACCTTAACCTTCTTGGTAATCGTTTCACGGTAGGCAACCTGAGGCTTACCAACATTTGCCTCAACCTTAAACTCACGCATCATCCGGTCAACAATGATCTCAAGGTGCAACTCGCCCATACCGGAAATGATCGTCTGGCCGGTTTCCTCGTCGGTCTTAACCCTGAACGAAGGATCTTCACTAGCCAGCTTCTGAAGTGAAAGGCCGAGTTTCTCCTGGTCAGACTTGGTCTTTGGCTCAATTGCAATCGAAATAACCGGCTCGGGGAATTCAATTGACTCAAGGATAACAGCCTGATCTTCATTGCAGAGTGTATCACCGGTAGTAGTGTATTTAAGCCCTACTGCAGCAGCAATGTCACCTGCATAAACTTCCTTGATCTCTTCACGCTTATTCGCATGCATCTTCAGCAAACGACCGATTCGCTCACGCTTGCCTTTGGTTGCATTATAGACATAGGAACCGGACTGCAGTACGCCTGAGTAGACCCGGATAAATGTCAGCTGACCAACAAAAGGGTCAGTCATAATCTTAAAACCGAGCGCTGAGAACGGCTCAGTATCGTCTGCCTTACGCTCAACCTCTGCACCGGACTCATCAATACCCTTAATAGCAGGAATATCAAGCGGAGAAGGCATATAATCAACTACAGCATCAAGCAGGTTCTGAACACCCTTGTTCTTAAAGGACGAACCACACACAACCGGAATAATCTGTATATTGATCGTACAGGAGCGAATAGCAGCCATAATTTCTGCTTCAGTCAGCTCCTCGCCACCAAGATATTTTTCCATCAGAGCATCGTCGTGACTTGAAATCTCCTCGATCAGTTTGTCACGCCACTCTTTGGCTTCGTCAAGCAGGTCGGCAGGAATCTCTTCCTCATGAAACTTAGCGCCAAGCGACTCCTCGTCCCAGATAATTGCCTTCATCCGAACCAGATCAACAATTCCCTTAAAATAATCTTCCTTACCAACAGGCAGCTGAAGCGGAACAGGATTTGCCTTCAAGCGATCCTTAATCATCTGAACGCCACGGAAGAAGTCCGCACCAATACGATCCATCTTATTAATAAACGCAATCCGGGGAACACAGTACTTGTCTGCCTGGCGCCACACTGTTTCAGACTGCGGCTCAACACCACCAACAGAACAGAACACCGCAACAGCACCATCCAAAACCCGCAACGAACGCTCAACCTCAATAGTAAAGTCGACGTGACCAGGAGTATCAATAATATTAATACGATGATCATTCCACTCACAGGTAGTAGCAGCCGAGGTTATTGTAATACCACGCTCCTGCTCCTGCTCCATCCAGTCCATGGTCGCAGTACCTTCATGCACTTCACCAATTTTATGAGAAACCCCGGTGTAGTACAGAATACGCTCAGTGGTGGTGGTCTTACCGGCGTCGATGTGCGCCATAATGCCGATATTGCGATATTTATTAAGTGGTGACAAACGAGACACGAACTATTCCTCCAGCAAGCTAAAAACTACCAACGATAGTGAGCAAAGGCACGGTTTGCCTCTGCCATCTTATGGGTATCTTCCCGCTTTTTAACAGCAGCACCACGACTGTTGAAGGCATCCAAAATTTCGCCAGCCATCTTCTCAGTCATCGTCTTCTCGGAACGAGCCGCCGAATACTTGATCAACCAGCGCATCGCCAAAGAGACCCGACGATCAGGACGAACCTCAACCGGAACCTGATAGGTAGAACCACCAACCCGGCGCGACTTAACCTCAAGAGCAGGCTTAATATTATCAAGACACTTCTTCAGAGCCTTGACCGCCTCTTCTCCCGACTTACTCTCAACAATATCCAATGCACGATACAGTATCGACTCAGCAACACTCTTCTTGCCGCCAACCATCAGAATATTGATCAGCTTAGCAACAGTCTTATCGTTATATTTTGGATCCGGCAGAATCACACGCTTAGGTACTTCACGTCTCCTCGGCATACCTTACCCCTCTGACTAGTTTACTTAGGACGCTTGGCGCCGTACTTGGAACGACCCTGCATACGACCCTTAACACCTACAGAATCAAGCGTACCCCGAACGATATGATAACGAACACCCGGCAAGTCCTTCACCCGGCCGCCACGAATCAACACAACCGAGTGCTCCTGCAGGTTATGACCAACACCCGGAATATAGGAAGTAACCTCAATCCCGTTTGTCAAGCGAACACGAGCAACCTTACGAAGAGCAGAGTTAGGCTTCTTAGGCGTCGTAGTATAAACCCTGGTGCAAACACCACGCTTCTGCGGGCAGCTCTTCAAAGCCGGTGCAGTAGACTTATCTCTCTTTTTTTCCCTACCCTGACGAATCAACTGATTGATCGTTGGCATACGATTACCTGTCTCCCAGCAGCAAAATTCTCAACGCCAAAAAGCGCGAACACCCTACATACCAAGAATGAAGTTATAATGTCAACATATATTTTGCCGACACCAAGCAGACAACAACTAAACACACATTTTACGAGTCATGCGCAACATATTAATCACATGGTGGGGGATGGAATAAGTGTAGGGCCGGAATCTCACCAGCATCTCCATCCTTTATCAGCTACCAAAAAACCGGCAGCCTGTCGCACACTCTCATTGAGTCGAGACCGACAACATACGTGTTTATACGCATGCTGTCAATCATTTTATTTGAGCTCTACAAAAAAGATTGCATGCGGCTGATGCCGCATGCAATCAGAGTTCAGCTCTAACAGGTACTATGCGGCCTGCTGTTCGTCATCCAGATCCAGCGTAGCATCTGCCTGTGGTACCGCCAGCTCGCCGGCCTGCTCCTCTACATGCAGACGGAGGTGGCGATAACGTGGTATACCGGTTCCGGCGGGTATTAACCTACCCATAATAACGTTCTCTTTCAGTCCGCGCAGGGCATCCACCTTACCTTCAATAGCGGCCTGTGTCAGCACCTTCGTGGTTTCCTGGAACGATGCCGCTGAGATGAATGACTCAGTTGAGAGAGAGGCCTTGGTAATACCAAGCAGAAGTGGTTCTGCCGTTGCAGGACGCTTCCCTTCAGCAAAGGCCTTGGCATTTTCCTCTTCAAAGACGTAGCGTTCAACCTGATCATCAATCAGCAGGTTGGTATCACCGACCTCCTTGATTCTGACGCGGCGCAACATCTGCCGTACGATAACCTCAATATGCTTATCGTTGATCTTAACGCCTTGCAGACGGTAGACTTCCTGTACTTCATCGACCAGATATTTGGCAAGCTCCTTAACACCGAGAACACGCAGAATGTCGTGCGGGTTTGACGAGCCATCCATCAGCGGTTCACCGGCACGGACGTAATCACCTTCATGTACGCTGATATGCTTGCCTTTGGGAATCAGATACTCTTTCGGCTCACCAAGCTCGGGTGTAACCACCACCTTGCGCTTGCCTTTAGAGTCTTTACCGAAATTAACCTTACCGTCGATCTCGGTAATAACAGCAAAGTCTTTCGGTTTACGTGCTTCAAACAACTCGGCGACCCGGGGAAGACCACCGGTAATATCCTTGGTCTTGGTTGTTTCGCGAGGAATCTTGGCAATGATATCACCGCCGCAGATGACCGTATCTTCAGTTACGTTGATGATGGCACCAACAGGCAGATAGTAACGACCAATGGTGCCACCGGACTCGCCGGCATCTTTAATGGCAATTCTCGGCCGCTTATCCGAATCCTTGGTTTCGACGATCTCTTTGCGGGAAAGGCCGGTGACATCATCCAGCTTTTCCTCCATAGTGACACCTTCAATAATGTCACCAAACTTGACCCGACCGCCGACCTCAGTCAGAATCGGCATGGTATACGGATCCCATTCAGCAAGCGTTTCACCTGCCTTGACCGCCCCCTCCGGAGCAATCTTCAGTTTTGCACCGTAAACAACACCGTACCGTTCACGTTCACGGCCGGTTTCGTCCACCACGGCAACCTCACCGTTACGGCTCATGACAATATGGAAACCTTCTGCATTGACTACGGTATGCAGATTTATGTATTTGACCAAGCCCTCATAGCGGGCCTCAAGTGAAGTCTGTTCAGCAGCCCGGGATGCAGTACCACCGATGTGGAAGGTACGCATGGTCAGCTGGGTACCAGGCTCACCGATGGACTGGGCAGCGATAACACCAACTGCCTCACCCATGTTAACAATATGCCCACGGGCAAGGTCGCGGCCGTAACATTTGGCACAGATGCCACGTTTACTCTGGCAGGTGAGCACTGAGCGCATCTTGACCTTCTCAAGACCTGCATCTTCGATTTTCTTGACCAGATTTTCGTCAATCTCCTGGTTTGCCTCCACCAGGATCTCGTCCGTAATCGGGTCATGGATATCATCAAGAGCAACCCGGCCAAGGATACGGTCACCGATATGCTCAATAACTTCACCACCCTCGGTCAGCGAGCTGACCGTCAGGCCGTCCAGAGTACCGCAATCATCTTCGGTGATGATCGCGTCCTGGGCCACGTCAACCAGACGACGGGTCAGGTAACCTGAGTTTGCCGTTTTCAGCGCGGTATCGGCAAGACCCTTCCGTGCACCGTGGGTTGAGATGAAGTACTGCAACACGGTCAACCCCTCACGGAAGTTTGCGGTAATCGGAGTTTCAATAATTTCGCCGGACGGTTTTGCCATCAAGCCCCGCATACCGGCCAACTGGCGAATCTGCTGTGCCGAGCCCCGTGCGCCTGAGTCAGCCATCATGTGAATGGCATTAAAGGAGGGGATTTCAACCTCTTTGCCATCACTGTCAACAACGATCTCCTTGGAGAGGTTACCCAACATCTCCTTGGCGATCTCTTCAGTAGATTTGGCCCAGATATCGATAACCTTGTTGTAACGTTCACCATCGGTAATCAGACCTTCGGTGTACTGGTTTTGAATCTCCTGAACCTCTTCATTGGCCCTGTCTATGATGGCCTGTTTACCTTCAGGAATAACCATGTCATCGATACAGATTGAGATACCAGCCAGGTTTGCGTAGCGGAAACCGGTCTCTTTCAGACGGTCAGCCAGAATAACCGTTTCCTTGTTGCCCGCCAGACGGTAGCAGGTATCAATCAGGTTTGAGAGTTCCTTCTTGTTCATCACCTTGTTGATTGCCGAGAAAGGAACCTGTGGAGGCAACACCTCCCGCAGAATGATCCTGCCGACGGTGGTATCAACCAGTTGCGGCTTCTCATCCGGGTTGTCAGGTGCATCAATCATCCGCACTTTGACCCGTGCCTGCATATCAACCTCACCATGGTCAAAGGCGATACGCACTTCTTCGGGAGAGGCAAAAGTCGTCCTCTCGCCTTTAGCGCCAATCCGCTCCCTGGTCATGTAATAGGTTCCAAGAACCATATCCTGCGAAGGCACGATAATCGGCTTGCCGTGAGCCGGGGAGAGGATATTGTTGGTGGACATCATCAACACCCTGGTTTCCACCTGACTTTCAATGGAAAGCGGCAGGTGCACGGCCATCTGGTCACCGTCAAAGTCGGCGTTGAAGGCAGTACAGACCAGTGGGTGCAGCTGAATGGCCTTACCTTCGATCAAAACCGGCTCAAAGGCCTGTATGCCGAGTCTGTGCAGGGTTGGTGCACGGTTCAACATGACCGGGTGTTCCCGGATTACTTCTTCCAGCACATCCCACACTTCGGGACGTTCCTTTTCCACCATCTTCTTGGCACTCTTGATGGTGGTAACATAGCCACGCTCTTCGAGCTTGTTATAAATAAACGGCTTGAACAGCTCCAGAGCCATTTTCTTGGGCAGACCGCACTGGTGCAACTTCAGTTCAGGACCGACAACAATAACGGAACGGCCGGAGTAGTCGACCCGCTTACCCAACAGGTTCTGACGGAAACGGCCGGATTTACCCTTGAGCATGTCAGACAGCGACTTGAGCGGACGCTTGTTGGGGCCGGCAATAGCGCGGCCACGGCGACCGTTGTCAAACAGGGCATCAACCGCCTCCTGCAGCATCCGCTTTTCGTTACGGATGATCACCTCCGGGGCCTGCAGTTCACAAAGACGCTTAAGGCGGTTATTCCGGTTGATAACACGACGATAGAGGTCGTTCAGATCAGAGGTGGCAAAACGTCCGCCATCCAGCGGCACCAGAGGACGCAATTCCGGTGGCAATACCGGAATGCATTCCAGGATCATCCATTCGGGCTTATTGCCAGACTGCTTGAAGGCCTCTACCACCTTAAGACGCTTGGCCACCTTCTTGCGCTTGGCCTCGCTGGTGGACTCCATCATCTCCATCCGCAGTTGAACTGCCAGCTCATCGAGCTCCAACGCCTGTAGACACTTCCGTACGGCTTCTGCACCCATGCCGCCTTCAAAGGCATCAATGCCATACTCTTCCTGGGCCTTGAGAAACTTATCCTCTGACAACACCTCACAGAACTTGAGTGGCGTTGTACCAGGGTCAGTGATGGCAAAAGCCTCGAAATACAGCACCCGTTCAAGATCCTTGAGAGTAATATCGAGCAGATTGCCGATCCGGGAAGGTAGCGACTTGAGGAACCAGATATGCGCCACCGGGGTAGCGAGATCAATATGTCCAAGCCGTTCACGGCGCACCTTGGAGGGAATAACCTCGACGCCGCACTTCTCGCAGATAATACCGCGGTGCTTCATTCGCTTATATTTGCCGCAGTTACACTCGTAATCCTTGGTCGGTCCAAATATTTTGGCACAGAACAAGCCATCACGCTCCGGCTTGAAGGTCCGATAGTTAATCGTCTCCGGCTTTTTCACTTCACCAAAGGAACGCTCCCGAATCTTCTCCGGTGAGGAGATGGAGATACGAATAGCTGAAAAATGCAGGGGATCTTTTGGTTTATCGAAGAAGCTTCCTGTGAAATAATCTTCCACGGTCTATCCTCCAGTGTAATCTCAATCATCAAGGCGAACCGGTCGGTTCGCAACAGCGGCATAACTACCGCACCGTGTTACTCATCCCCTTCAAGCAGCTCCACATCAAGGCAAAGTGATTGAAGTTCCTTGATAAGCACGTTAAACGACTCTGGCAGACCAGGCTCCAACGTGTGCTTACCTTTCACAATCGCTTCGTACATGCGGGTACGTCCGGAGACGTCGTCCGACTTGACGGTCAGGAACTCCTGCAGTGCATAAGAACAGCCATATGCCTCCATCGCCCAGACTTCCATCTCACCCAGACGCTGGCCGCCAAACTGGGCCTTACCACCCAGTGGTTGCTGCGTAACCAGCGAGTAAGGTCCGATTGAACGGGCATGGATCTTGTCATCAACCAAGTGATGCAGCTTCAGGACGTACATGATACCAACCGTTACCTTATGCTTAAACGGCTCACCGGTACGACCGTCAAAAAGCGTTACCTGGCCATTGGTTGCAAAGCCGGCGCGGGTCAACAGCTCTTTGATTTTCGCCTCACCGGCACCTTCGAATACCGGTGATGCCATCGGCACACCACGCGACAGGCGCCGCGCAACCAGCAGCAGTTCTTCACGATCCATGGTGTCAAGTATCTTGTTGAAGTCAGCATTATCGTATGTTTCACGAATGAACTTCTTCAGGTTTTCTTCAGAGGTATGCTCTTCCAGCATCTTCTGAATCTTCCAGCCCAGACCTTTAGCAGCCCAGCCAAGGTGGGTCTCAAGGATCTGTCCAACGTTCATACGGGAAGGAACACCCAAGGGGTTCAGCACAATTTCAACGGGGCGCCCATCATCCATATACGGCATATCTTCTTCAGGCAGGATGCGGGAAACAACACCCTTGTTACCGTGACGACCAGCCATTTTGTCACCAACCTGGAGCTTACGCTTGATGGCGACATAGACCTTGACCATCTTGATTACACCAGGAGGCAGATCGTCGCCCCTTCTCAGCTTTTGAACCTTATCGTCGAATACCCCACGAATAAGCTCGACCTGCTCGTTGAGTTTGGACAGGACCTCAGCGACTTTTTCCTCGACATCGGTTCCGTCACTGACTGAAATGGTTGCCCAGCGGTCCATGGTCAGGGACTCAAGCAGTTCATCGGTAATCTTCTTGCCCTTGGCAAGAACAGTTACGCCGTGACGATCCTCGATCTTGGCACCGGCAGTCTTACCCACCAGGAGGCGCTTCAGCTTGCCGCGAGCTGAATCTCGGATGATACGGACCTCATCCTGCTCGTCCTTGCGAAGCTTCTCTTCCTCAATCTTCTCAATCAGTTCAGTCCGGGCGTCCTTATCATTACCCTTACGGGAGAAGACCTTGGCGCCGATAACGGTACCTTCCACGCCCGGAGGTATGGTCAAGGAGGTATCACGGACATCACCAGCTTTTTCACCGAAGATCGCACGCAGCAGTTTCTCTTCGGGAGAGAGCTGGGTCTCGCCTTTGGGAGTGATTTTCCCGACCAGGATATCGCCAGGTTTGACCTCGGCACCGATCCTGATGATACCTGACTCATCCAGATCTTTAAGAGCCTCTTCACCAAGGTTTGGAATATCAGCGGTAATTTCTTCCTTGCCAAGCTTTGTATCACGGGCCACACACTCAAATTCTTCGATGTGAATTGATGTGTAGCGGTCATCCTTGGTCAGCCGTTCAGAAACCAGGATGGAGTCCTCGAAGTTGTAGCCGCCCCAAGGCATGAAGGCCACAATGATGTTTTGACCAAGGGCCAGTTCACCCATATCGGTTGAGGGGCCATCAGCAATGACATCGCCGCGTTTGACCTTGTCCCCGACTTTTACCACCGGCTTTTGGTTGATACAGGTATTCTGGTTGGAGCGGGAAAACTTCACCAGATTGTAAATATCAACGCCGGTACCGGTCTCATCATACTCTTCTTCGTCAATCTTGATCACAATCCGGCCAGCATCAACCGCATCAACAACACCATTATGACGGGCAATAACAGAGACGCCGGAATCCTTCGCAACAATACGTTCCATGCCGGTACCCACCAACGGGGAATCCGCACGCAACAACGGAACTGCCTGCCGCTGCATGTTGGATCCCATCAGGGCCCGGTTTGCGTCATCGTTTTCCAGGAACGGAATCAGTGCCGCAGCAACGGATACCAGCTGCTTGGGTGCAACGTCCATCAGCTCAATTTCGTCACGCTGCACCAGAACAAACTCGCCGCTCTTCCGTGCAGAGACGTACTCATTAATAAACCGTCCGTCCTGATCCACCAAGGCATTTGCCTGGGCGATGGCATGTCCTTCCTCTTCCAGTGCAGAGAAGAACTTCACCTCACTGGTGACCTGGCCCTCCCGTACCAAACGGTACGGTGTCTCAACAAAACCATGCTCGTTGATCCGGGCGTAGGTGGAGAGAGAAGCGATCAAGCCGATGTTCGGACCTTCCGGCGTTTCAATCGGACAGACCCTGCCATAGTGGGTGGGATGAACGTCCCGCACCTCAAAGCCGGCACGTTCACGGGTCAGACCACCTGGTCCAAGGGCCGACAGGCGCCGTTTGTGGGTAACCTCGGACAGCGGGTTGGTCTGGTCCATAAACTGTGACAGCTGTGATGAACCAAAGAACTCCTTGACAACCGCAGACACAGGCTTTGAGTTAATCAGGTCGTGCGGCATCAGGTTTTCAACTTCCTGCAACGACATCCGTTCCTTAATTGCCCGTTCCATCCGTACCAGACCGATCCGATACTGATTCTCAAGCAATTCACCAACGGCCCGGACACGACGATTGCCCAAGTGGTCAATATCGTCAATCGCACCGCGACCATTTTTCAACTCGATCAGATAACGGACGATCTCGAGAATGTCGTTACGGTTACAGCACTCAACAGAGTCGCCATAGGCAACTTCCAGAAGCATACGATTGCGGCGCAGGCCTTCAATCCGCCGACGATTTTCGTCATAACCACCCTGCTCAATCAGATCCATCAGTTTTATGAACGACTCAGGCAGTTCAAGACCTGCAACCAGATCACGCTGGAAGAACTCAGCGTTGGCTACCGCACTATTCAGTTCTTCAGCCAGCTGTTCCAACAGACGCTCAGGCACCGGTTGTTTCAAATCGAGCTTTTTAAGCGATTTGGTCAGATCGCTCGAAAGTCTGTCTTTTAAAGCCAAGTCAACCGGACGGGTACCATTCACCAGGCCATCAATCAACTGCTCGGCATTTTGCAGCTCAGCAGCTGTCAACATGGTAGGCCCGTTAAGTATCGTACAATCCGGCCACACCTTCAGCCCCAGTTTAAAGTTCAGCTTCAGACGACCAACAGCTGAAAGATCATAACGTTCAGGGTTAAAGAACAGGTTATCAAAGAGTGCCAGCGAGCTCTTGAGAGTTGGTGGATCCCCCGGACGCAAACGCCGATAAATCTCGATCAGGGCTTCATCACTGGAGCTGATTTTATCAGCAAGCAGCGTATCACGGAAGGAAGAGGTGACGTTCAAACCGTCAATGTACAGCAGGTTGAAGGTTGTAACCTCTTTTTGGCGCAACTCGTCAAGCTTGTCGGCTGTCAGTTCCTGATTGCATTCCAGCAGTATTTCACCGGTTACCGGATCAACAACATCAGCAGAAGCATAGCGGCCAATAATATTCTCGGAACTGGTAGGAATGGTAGTAACACCATGATCCAAGAGCTTCTTTATAGAGGCCTTGGTGAATTTGCGGTTGGCCTTTACAATTACCTCACCATTGGCGTCTGCGACATCAACAACCGCCTTTTGCATGGTAAGCAGCTCGGGTTCAATCCCTTTGCGCAGTTCACCCGCTGCAATAAAAATCTGCTCACTCTTGTAGTAATAGTTCAGGAGATGTTCAACTGAATATCCCAGGGCCTTTAACAGGACCGTTGCCGGCATCTTACGACGACGGTCAATCCTTACAAACAGGATATCCTTATGGTCAAACTCAAAGTCAAGCCAGGAACCACGATAGGGGATAACCCTCGCAGAATACAGAACCTTGCCACTTGAGTGTGTCTTACCTTTATCGTGATCAAAGAATACACCCGGTGAGCGATGCAACTGGCTAACGATAACCCGCTCAGTGCCGTTGATAATAAAGGTGCCGTTTTCGGTCATCAACGGGATTTCCCCGAAGTAGACCTCCTGCTCCTTAATATCCTTAACACCACGGACACCCGACTCCTTGCCTGAATCCCAAATGACAAGCCGGACCTTAACCTTCATCGGGGCTGCATAGGTCATACCCCGTTGATGGCACTCCTCAACGTCATATTTAGGCTTGCTCAGCGTATAGGAGACATACTCCAGCGATGAAGTTTCGCTGAAGTCCTTTATAGGAAAAACAGACCGAAAAACAGCCTCAAGACCAATGTTTTTGCGTGAATCCAACGGGACGTCAGATTGCAAAAAACGACGGTAGGAGTTTTTCTGAATGTCAATCAGGTTAGGGATATCAATGATATTCTTGATAGTGGCAAAATTTTTGCGCAGCAGGTGGTTGTTGGCGATCGAGTAGGCCATACCTTCTCCTTCGGCAAGTAGCATAAAAGAACAGACATCAGCACACAACCTATTGATTTAAATAAATTAAATCGCAGATCACATGCCAGGAGGAATTAACAAAACAGGACAAGCCAAGGCCGCACCAGGCGACCTTGGCTTCCTGCAGGTATTGCACTGCGCAACTATTTGATTTCTACTTCTGCGCCAGCTTCAACCAGTTGCTTCTGAGCTTCTTCAGCTTCAGCCTTGGAGATACCGGTCTTAACGGGGCTTGGTGCGCCGTCAACCAGGTCTTTTGCTTCCTTCAGGCCCAGGCTGGTCAGAGTACGCACAACCTTGATCACGTTGATCTTGTTGGCACCGGCACTCTTCAGGATAACATCAAACTCAGTCTTCTCTTCAGCAGCCTCAGCAGCGGCAGCAGGAGCAGCAGCAGCAACTGCAACAGGAGCAGCAGCAGACACACCGAACTTTTCTTCCAGCTCCTTAACCAGCTCAGCCAGTTCAAGAACAGTCATCTTTTCAATAAATGCAACTACGTCTGCCTTAGTAATTTCAGCCATGATATCCTCCATATAGGTATCGAGTGTTTAATTGGGTATTAATACAGCGAGAAGTTCTAGTTGCCTTCTTTTTTTGCCCGGATTGCATCCAGGACACGCACCAGTGAGCCGGGCAGTGCAGCCAGTACGCCAACAAAATTCGTGGCTGGTGCCTGCATTGAGCCGAGCATCTTGGCAATCAACACTTCCCGTGATGGGAGATCAGCAAGTGCCTGAATCTGGCTAACATCAATCACTTTACCGGAAAGCACACCGGCTTTAAGTGCAAACACGCCTTTTGAATCCTTGGCGAATTTGGACAGGACCTTGGCAGCGCCGACAGGGTCATCATAAGATATAGCTACCGCTGTTGGGCCGGCAAGATAGGGAGCCAGACACGCAGCCTCGGTTTCTTTCGCAGCGATATCGAACAGGGTGTTCTTGAACACCTTGTACTCAACGCTGGCAGACCGGAGCTCGTTGCGCAGTGTTGTAGCCTTATCCACATTCATTCCGCGGAAGTCAGCCAGAAAAACTGCTTTTGCACGCAACAGCTTATCGTGCATCTGCGTTACTTGTTCCTGCTTGACAGATTTTTTCAAGCGTCGTCCTCCTTTCTTTTGGTTTCTGGGGAGACCCCATGCCAAAGTCAGGAGCGCAAGGTAGTCTTGCGAACCCAAGTCTCGGCAGGTAGACCGACTACGTCTTTATGCTGGCATGCGCCTGCTGTCTGTGACTTTGGCTAAAATCGTTTATATATTTGCGGTTACATCACTGATATCAAGGTTGATTCCAGGCCCCATCGTTGACGAGAGAGAAATCTTCTTGATATAGGTACCTTTTGCCGCAGAAGGCTTGGCTTTTACCAGTGCTTCAACCAGAGCAACCAAGTTTCCCTGCAGTTTTTCAGCGTCGAACGAAACCTTGCCAATAGGGGCGTGGACAATTCCGGCCTTCTCCACGCGGAACTCAACCTTACCGGCCTTGGACTCTTTCACAGCACGACCAACTTCAAAGGTAACAGTGCCGACCTTCGGGTTAGGCATCAGGCCGCGGGGACCGAGCAGTTTACCGATCTTGCCGACAACACCCATCATATCAGGAGTAGCTATGGCGGTATCAAACTCAAACCAGCCTTCCTGAATTTTGGCCACCAGATCATCTGCACCGACGTAATCTGCGCCAGCATCCAGGGCTTCTTTTTCCTTCTCACCTTTGGCAAACACCAGCACCCGTACATTCTTACCCAGTCCATTAGGCAGAACAACAGCACCACGTACCATTTGATCGGCATGACGAGGATCAACACCCAGTTTGACCGCCACATCTACTGTCTCATCAAACTTGGCATAAGCAGTATCTTTTACCACTTCGACCGCTGCTTTAAGGGGATAAACCGTGCTACGGTCAACCTTGGTCATTGCGGCGCTATGTTTTTTTGTACTCTTTGACATGTCCGTCCTCTCCTACTGAACTCTGTTTCCTCGGCAAAAGCCAATCTTACTCTACAATATCTACACCCATGGAACGAGCAGTACCCTCTACTGTCCGCATGGCTGCTTCAACAGAGGCGGCGTTCAGATCCGGCATTTTCTTCTTGGCAATCTCTTCAACCTGAGCCTTGGTCAGTTTACCAACCTTGTTCTTGTTCGGCACACTTGAACCGCTCTCAATACCAATGGTCTTCTTGATCAGAACCGGTACCGGAGGAGTTTTGGTAATAAAAGAAAAAGACCGGTCTGCGTAGACAGTTATGACTACTGGTGTAATAGTACCTTCATCGGCCTGTGTCTTGGCATTAAAAGCCTTGCAAAACTCCATGATATTGACACCATGCTGACCAAGAGCAGGTCCGATAGGCGGCGAGGGGTTAGCCTTGCCCGCAGGAATTTGCAGTTTTATGTAGCCGGTAATCTTCTTAGCCATTGGGATGCACTCCTTTTATTACGTACCGTCTTCAACAAAAGAAGACGATTTTGTCAGCACTTCTCTACTTGCATAAACTCCAGTTCGACCGGAGTAGAACGTCCAAAAATTGTTACAGCAACACGCAGCTTGCCTTTGTCCGGCTTGACGTCTTCAATCACCCCAGTAAAGTTCAGGAACGGCCCGTCAACAACACGAACGGTTTCACCCACATCAAATTCGACTTTGGGACGTGGTTTTTCAGCGCCTTCTTCCATTCTGCGGGCGATCTTGTTAACTTCCTCGTCAGGAATAGGAAACGGAGTATTGCCACCGACAAAACCGGTAACCTTGGCAGTTTCCTTAACGATATGCCATGTTTCGTCAGTCAGCTCCATCTTAATCAGGATATAGCCGGGGAAGAATTTACGTGACGAAGTCTTCTTCTCGCCCTTCTTGAGTTCAACAACGGTCTCTGAGGGGATCAGAATCTCACCGAAGAGATCCTCCATCTTCTCATTTTTGACGCGCTCTGTCAGATTGAGGCGGACCTTGTTTTCATATCCTGAATATGTATGTACGCCATACCATTTCTGGCTCATAGTTAAATTCCTGTTATCCCAATACCAAGCGCATCAGCTTGGACAGGACCACATCACACAAACCGAGGTAAATAGAGACCATAAAAACAATCATGATCACCACACCGGTTGTAGCAACGGTTTCCTTGCGTGTCGGCCAGGTTACCTTGCTCAGCTCGAGTTTAACTGACTCGAAAAATGTCTTCACATTCTGCACAATACTCTCCTGAAAATGCGTCTGACATACAACTGCATGACGAATCAACACTCAAGGCTAAAAGTAAATGGCAGGCCAGGAGGGATTCGAACCCCCAACATCCGGTTTTGGAGACCGGCGCTCTACCAATTAGAGCTACTGGCCTGCAACTGTGTCGCTACCCCTTATTTTGTTTCCTTGTGAGGGGTATGCTTACGACAAAAACGGCAATATTTACTGAACTCCAGCTTTTGCGGAGTAATCTTTTTGTTCTTGGTTGTTGTGTAGTTTCTCTGCTTGCACTCGGTGCATGCAAGGGTAATGATGTCTCTCATCGCTCTTCCTTTTCAGACGCGAGCAAGGCGTTGTCTGCCGTTACGACAGACAACGCCCACTGGCACATCCTGTATCTTACTCGATAATTGCGCTGACGACGCCGGCGCCTACGGTACGACCACCTTCACGGATGGCGAAGCGAAGACCTTCGTCCATGGCGATCGGGGTGATCAGGTTTACGGTCATGGCAATATTGTCACCAGGCATTACCATCTCGGTGCCGGCAGGCAGTTCAGCTACACCGGTTACGTCAGTGGTGCGGAAGTAGAACTGCGGACGGTAGCCGTTAAAGAATGGGGTGTGACGACCACCTTCTTCTTTGGTGAGAATGTAGGCTTCTGCCTTGAACTTGGTGTGCGGGGTGATGCTACCGGGCTTGGCAAGTACCTGGCCACGCTCGATGTCTTCACGCTTAACACCACGCAGCAGGGCGCCGATGTTGTCGCCAGCCTGACCTTGGTCAAGCAGTTTACGGAACATTTCTACACCGGTTACGGTGGTCTTGGCGGTAGCCTTGATGCCGACGATTTCGATTTCCTCGCCAACCTTTACAATGCCGCGCTCTACACGACCGGTGGCAACTGTACCACGACCGGAGATGGAGAATACGTCTTCTACCGGCATCAGGAACGGACGGTCAATGGCACGCTCAGGATCAGGGATGTAGCTGTCAACAGCTTCCATCAGTGCGTTAACGGAGTCTTCACCCAGTTCGTCCTTGTCGCCGTTAAGGGCCTTCAGGGCGGAGCCTTTGATGATTGGAATATCGTCACCCGGGAAGTCATAGCTGGAAAGCAGTTCACGGATTTCCAGTTCTACCAGCTCAAGCAGCTCAGCGTCGTCTACCATGTCAGCCTTGTTGAGGAAGACAACGATGTAGGGCACGCCAACCTGACGGGCAAGCAGGATGTGCTCACGGGTCTGAGGCATTGGGCCGTCTGCTGCTGATACAACCAGAATAGCACCGTCCATCTGAGCTGCACCGGTGATCATGTTCTTGACGTAGTCAGCGTGACCAGGGCAGTCGACGTGGGCGTAGTGACGCTTGTCGGTTTCGTATTCAACGTGGGCGGTCGCAATGGTGATACCACGCTCACGCTCTTCAGGGGCGTTGTCAATCTGGTCAAACGCCTTGTATTCGGCCTGACCCTTGCCAGCAAGCACCTTGGTGATCGCTGCGGTCAATGTGGTCTTACCATGGTCAACGTGACCAATCGTTCCGATGTTTACGTGCGTTTTATTACGCTCAAATTTAGCCTTGGCCATCGACTGGTTCCTCCTGTTTGTACATTGATTGCCTGATCTTTGTATTGCGTGCGTATTCGCTCTCTACATCTACACGATTTCATCTGAAGAAATGGAGCCCACATCCGGACTCGAACCGGAGACCTCTTCCTTACCAAGGAAGTGCTCTACCTCCTGAGCTATGTGGGCATTTCACGAATATCATGAAGATTGGAGCGGGAAACGGGACTCGAACCCGCGACCCTCAGCTTGGAAGGCTGATGCTCTAGCCAACTGAGCTACTCCCGCACAACGGTATGCACTGCTTTGGCGACCTCAAGCGAACCCTTGACCAGTTCATGCGGCAGAAGCCTGCCTCCTGGATCCGGGACCACCCAATGCAGCCGGTGAACTTGTATGGTGGAGGGAGGAGGATTCGAACCTCCGAAGTCTACGACGACAGATTTACAGTCTGTTCCCTTTGGCCGCTCGGGAATCCCTCCAGGGATGATGCTGCTTATATTGCTTGACTGGAGCTGGCGATGGGACTCGAACCCGCAACCTGCTGATTACAAGTCAGCTGCTCTACCAATTGAGCTACGCCAGCAATCCTCGGCAAAGCGTTGAATTTGTGCTTTTACTGCAGTGACAAAAGATTGTCAAGTTTTTTATTGGTTTTTTTTCAACACTCACCGGTTCACACACGTAACCCACCGCTTACACATGCTGGAGTTGCATGCTCGTCCCTAAAAAGCCCTTGATTTTCCTGAGCGCATTCTCCTCAATCTGGCGGACGCGCTCACGTGATATCGAAAAGTGGTCTGCAATCTCCTGCAACGTCATAGGGTCATCTGCCACAATTCGCTGCTTGACAACAAACTGTTCTTTCTCGCCAAGCCGTGACACGGCACCAGCAACAACCACCCTCAAGGCTTGCTGTTCCTGCAAGTCTGCCAGCTGGCTCTCCTGATTTGGACGATCATCAATCAGGGTCTCCAGCAGGCTTCCACCTTCACCGGAAGCCTGTTCTGCATCCAGTGAGACCTCGCCCATCAAGCGCAGTTCCATCTCTTCGACATCCGCCTCACGGACGTCAAGCGAAAGAGCAGTAGCAGGCAGATCCCCCGCATCGTCGCCGGTCATGCTGCGAATAGCATTTCTTGCCTGCTTCAGCTTGAAGAAAAGTTTGCGCTGAGCTTGCGTTGTACCGATTTTAAGCAGGCTCCACGAGGAAACAATATAACTTTGAATCTGCGCCCTGATCCACCAGACGGCATAGGTAATCAAGCGGAATCCGCGATAGGGATTAAACTTCCTCACCGCCAGCATCAGGCCAATGTTACCCTCCTGAATCAGGTCCAGCATCTTTAGTCCGTAATTACGGTACTCGGCTGCAATCTTCACAACAAAGCGCAGATTTGATGTAACCAGGGTTTGCGCAGCATCCAAATCGTTTTCTTCAAACAGACGTACGGCCAAGCGGTGTTCTTCCTGCTCGTCAAGCAGCGGAAAGGATTTTATTTCAGACAGATATCTTGAGAAACTATCTGTTGTAACCGGAATCGCGGCATACATAGCAGATCACCTCGCCCTCAAATTTTAGCACTCGCAACACGAGACTGCTAAGACTATAACAATCCATCTGACAAAAATCAACCCCTTGACACAACTACCCCGTCAGCCTCCTCCAGCCGGACTCGGCAAGCTCCCGCATGCCTTGCACGGTCCGTTGATACAGACGCCGTACCGGTAGCCGATTCAGCATGATGCCCGTGGCCTGACGTTCAAGGGCCAGTTCATCCCCTGCCGTCAAACCGGATAACTGTGGCGCATGACTGCCGTCAAGGCCAAAGAGAAAACGATAGCTCACCCCTTGAAAACGGCAGGCAACAATCACCAGCATCACCTCTGGCAGTCCTGTTTTGTAATGGTAGCGGATCGTAGAGGTTACAAACTGTCCAACGCAACGCCCTGTCTCGGCCAACAACGCATCGATGGTCACCTGTTTCGGCTTGGGTCGCCCCAGCGATGGCAGTCCCCAGGGGCGGTAGGGCTCATGGGGGCGGCTTCGGTAGTGTTCGCTGCGTTCCAGCAGAATCACGACATTATTATTGATCGGCCCGCCAATTGAGTGTGAAAGCCCGGCTTCAAAGCCAGCTTCACAAATCAGCTGGTGGTTCTCGACCACCTGGATCATGCCGGTAGCCCCCAAAGGATGCCCTCGCCCTTTCAAGCCGCCCGTCAGATTGGTGGGGAAGAGCCCATCGGGACCGGTCAGGCGGTCATCAAGCAGGGCATCAAAAAGCCGGTTTCGACTCACCACTCCCAGATCCACCAGATTGATCGGGCCAAATCCGTTAAAAGGGTCATGCATGTTAACATGCAGCCTCCCCTCAAGCGCCCTGACATCCCTTAGACCAGCCATGCCATAGGCATACCCGGCAGCCGTGACCGTGGCAGGAAACGAATGAAAGTAATGCCGGTCAGCAATGGTCGGAATGTCTGTTGCGCTGCCCAGCCCCGCCACCAGCACCTCCTGAGGACGGGAGGTAAGAATCACGGCAGCCATACCGTCGGACATGGGGCAGTAATCGTGATAACGCAATGGTGACCAGTAGCGGTAGTTTTCTCCTGAGGCGATCTGCCTGAAGTATTCCTCAACCGGCAACTGCTGTCGCAGATGGGCCCTGGGATTCTGGCTTGAAAAACGATGGCTGCGCTGGGAGAGCAGCGCTGAATAGGCCGCCCACTCCAGGTCGGACAGACCAAGACGTAGTTGAAGCGATCGGGCCACCAGGGCACCACAGGCCGGCATGGTCAGACCGTACTCAGCCTCGTTACGATCAATCACACCGGCAATGATCCGTGTTGCTTCCAGGGTCGAGGCATCACTCATCTTCTGAATAGCAATCGCCAGGACATGGTCATGGCGGCCTGATGCCACTTCAAGATAGGCATTTTCAAAGGCCGAGGCACCTGAAGACGAGGCGGTATCAATCAGCACCGACTTGACCCCGGAGATGCCTAAAATACCTGAAATCTTTGCAGCAGTATTATCTACTCCTGAAAAAGCGGCCGGGTTCTGGCTGCCAACGACAACGGCATCAATATGCCGGCGGCGTACCGGACTTCCGGCAAAGACCTGCCCGCATTGTTCGGCCATCTCAAGAAAGGTAAGTTCTTCCCGATCCTTACCGGTATAACGCCCAACCGGCCCCATCCATGAAGCGGCCAGATAGACTGGGCGCGGCCTGAAACTGGTTCCCATGGCACAACCTCCTCTCCGCAAGCACAAAAGGCGCTCCGAAGAACGCCTTTTGCCAAAACAGACCCGTCTTTGACCTGACTATTTTCTTAGGACCTTGATAACAGCCGAGAAATCCTCTTCACCATAGCCAGCTTCAACACCTTTCTCATACATCTTGCTGGCCGCCTCAGCAGCAGGCAGATGCAGACCGACCAGACGTGCGGCGTTCAGTACAAGATGCATGCCGTCATTCACATACTTCATCGCCAGACTGCGAGCAAACTCATTGCGGGACATGGCTCGTCCTTTAAGATGGAAGATCGGCGAAGCAACTCCGCGGGTATCCAGCACCTCAAGGATCTTGTCAGCACTGAACCCCATCTTTTCACCAAAGACCAGCCCTTCGGCAAGCACCTGCACCAGGGTTCCCTGCACCATATTGACAATAAATTTCATCTTGGTGGCATCACCGACTTCGCCAACGGTAATGGTATTCAGACCAAAGATGCTGAACGGTTCGCGGCACTTGCCGATAATCGCCGGGTCACCGCCGACGATAATGGTCAGGAGCCCGTTTGCAGCGTGATCCTTATTACCCCAGACCGGGGCATCAAGGTAGAAACAACGCTTTTTAGTCGTCTCTTCCGCCATTTTGAGGGTCGTCTCAAGGGAGGTAGTTCCCATGTCGGCAAAAATGGTGCCAGGCTCAATGCCGGCCATAATACCGGTCTCACCGCAGAACAGGGGCCCCTGCTCATCTCCCTCGGAGACAATCGAGATCACCAGTTCACGACCACGGGCTGCCTCTGCAGCTGTTGCCGCGCCGGTTGCTCCGACAGCCACTAACTCGTCAATCTTTGCCGAATCGGTATCAAAGACGGTAAGATCATAGCCCCCCCTGACTAGGTTGGCTGCCATATGCCGTCCCACTGTTCCCAAGCCGATAAAACCGATCTTTCGCAACATCACCAGTTCCTCCTATTAATAAAATAAAATAATGTTATCCAAAAGCAGCTTTGCATTTATTACACCGAAAGCGGTACTGTGGCAACCATGATTTTTATCTACAACCGTGGTTTAAAATATTATCACACTAGCGGCTTCGTTGTACCCCCACCCTGCTGCAGCAGTCCGTCAGACGGCATCGAGAGCAGGCAGGAGCAACGGGGTAACACAGGTTCTGACCATAGCAGACCAAAAGATCGTTGATTTTTTTCCAATACTCCGCAGGCAGCTTTTCACGCAGGAGCTGTTCTGTCTGATCAGGAGAGCTGCTAGCAACATACCCCCAGCGGTTTGTGATCCGGTGCACATGGATATCAACGCAGATCCCCTGCTTGTCATGGCCAAGGGTCATCACCAGATTTGCAGTTTTACGCCCGACCCCCTTGAAACTGAGCAGCTGATCAAGATTGTCCGGTACCTTGCCATTAAACTCTGCAAGTAACGTTCTGCAGATCGCATGAATCTGTTCAGCCTTTGTACGATAGAATCCTGCAGGATAGATCAGATCAGCTATTTCAGAAGGTTCAAGACAGATCATTTCTTGAGGTGAAGCAGCCCGTTCAAACAGACGGGCCGAGGCAGCGGCTGTAACGGCATCCTTGGTACGCAGTGAGATAATACAGGAGACCAGAACATGAAAGGCTGAACGGTGCTGTTCGGAAATAACGGTTACCGAAGGAGTTTCCCATTGCCCGCACTCCTCTGCCACAACAGCCATAACGCGGTGGATCTGATTGTCATCCATGGAATAATAGTACCCTATGCCTCCTCAACTGGCAACCGGTGGCTTGCTTTTTTGTACCTGCAGCGGCATCATGCTGTCAGAAAGGATATACTGATGATTGATCTCCATCTGCATTCAAGCTGTTCTGACGGCATCCTGACTCCGGAACAGCTGATTTCTGCTGCACAACAATCCGGTCTCACCACAATTGCCTTGTGTGACCACGATACGGTTGCCGGGGTTGAGGCTGCTATTCTGGCCGGAAACAGGCTCGGCATGGAAGTCATTCCCGGGGTTGAACTATCTGTCTGTTTTAAAGGATATTCCGATGTTCATCTGCTGGGGTATTGGATTGATATTCATACCCGGGAATTGACAGAACAACTGGACAGATTTGCCTTTCGCAGAGCCAACCGCAACCGCGAAATCGTTGCGGCAGTCAATCAGATGCTGGAACAGGAGGCACGGGAACCGTTGACACTTGACGAGGTTGAGGCACTTGCTGACGGCGTCATGGGACGCCCGCATATTGCCCGTGCCCTGTTGCAACGTGGTTACGCAACCGGCATGGAAGACGCTTTTGCCCGTTATCTTGTCCCGTGCGACGTGCCCAAAACCTACTGGCCCATGGAGGATGCACTGGCAACGATTCAACGCATTGGCGGGGTTGCAGTACTGGCCCATCCAACCAGTATCACCCGCGATCAGCAACGTCTAACGGAGCTGATTTCTGAACTGAAAGGGCTTGGGCTGGATGGCATCGAAATCTACAACTCCCTGGCAACAGAGCAGGAGACCATGTTTCTACAGGGCTTGGCCAACCGTTTGCATCTGATCCCAACCGGAGGTTCTGATTTCCATGGTATCGAGGAGCACGATCAGATAGGAAAAGGGCGGGGAGGCATACACTTTTCCGATGCCCTGCTCCCGCCCTTACGCAGACGTGCTGCTGAACGACCAGCTCAAGCTAGCTGATCAGCATTTTTCCTTGTACTCCCTGTAGTTGACCACATGCAGGTTATCAACCACACTCTCAACGCCTTTGATGGCTGCAGCCACCTTCAGTGCAGCCTTTTTTTCCTGCTCTGAACCGATATAACCGGACAGGGTTACCTGCCCATCTTCCACCTCAATCCGGAACGGACGATACTCAAGCTCTTCGGAACGCAGCAGGGCGGTTTCTATCTTTTTCACCAGAATGGTGTTTTCTATTTCATCGGCAGACCAGGAGTCAGCCTCTTTCAACTGCGGGTCCTTCACTGCGGCCACGATGATATCAATAATAGCCCCAGGAGAAAGCCGGGAGGTGTTGAAGGTCAGGTCATACCCCAGAGGATCATTCCAGTCACGATCAAAATAGAAGTGGATAAAACCGCCCCGTTGATGATCGCTACGCCGGATCAGCTCCTGCGCAAGATCAGGGTCAATCCACTCCCGCTCGGCAAAGCGTTCAACCCGCTCTTCAAAATCAGCAACAAACCGCAAGCGAAGGACATTGCCGCACCCCTGCAGCAGATCCTGGCCACCGCGGCCATAGAGTATAACGTTACCCTTTCTGGCAAGGTCGAGCAGAATAAGCTCAATGGAATTTAAGGAAGCAGCACGAGCCCGGTCCTCTACGGTGTTGTATGAAGGCGGCTTTTCATCCACCGCCTGCAGCAGCTCCAGGCTGAGTCCATATTCAGCGGCACAAGCGGCAAGCTTGGGACCATCCACCAATGTATACTTCAGTTTTTTTGCCAGCTCTTTGGCTACACCATAAGCACCGGTTCCCATTTCGCGGGAAATTGTAATTATCGGCATCTTAATGCACTCCTCCGGTTCAAACTAATTGTATACGGCAAGAACCTAGCACGTTCCGCTTGTCTGTACAAGACGGCAATGCTAGGTTACGTCTTCTGACAAAGGAGGTGACCGTGCCGGACAGCCTGGACTTCGTGCTACGCCTTACCGTTTTCTGCATCACTCACTCACTGCTGGCGGCACCGCGGATCAAAGACCGCATACAGCATTTTGTAGGACGCCCCCTGCCCGGGTATCGCCTTACCTACAACCTGTTTTCGTTTCTACTCTTCGGCTGGGTTATGTTGGCCTGGCAATCAACCAGTGTCATCTATGTCCTGCCAGGTGTCTGGAGCCTCGTTTTGCATGGGCTGCAGTTTATCATACTCTGGGCAGGCCTGGTCTGCCTTCGTCAGACCGGCCTGGCAGGCTTTCTGGGAACCGACCTCGCTGGCCTGCGTGAGCGTCCTACGCTGATAACCACCGGTTGCTATGCAGTGGTCAGGCATCCGCTCTATCTGCTTGGCATACTGTTTTTGCTGGCAAACCCGGTCATTACAACCCGTTGGATCGTCCTGACCCTGTTCAGCATCCCCTACTTCATCTTTGGTGCGCTGCTTGAAGAACGCAGGATGATTCGTCTGTTTGGTACTGCCTATTGCCAGTACCAGCGCGACGTCCCGTTCATCCTTCCTCGCTTTAACCGGCAAATCAGCGCAGACTGACCAGTTTTACCCCTTCAACAAGCGACAGGACATCAACCAGTTTGCAGGTAGCAATCCCGCTGATCACCCTGACGCGGAATTCAAACGTCACCGTGCCTGCTTCGACATTCCGCTCAACGCCACTCTCCATCAGATCAGAGCCGCAATCCCGCACCACCTGGGCAATCCGCTCCGACTGGCCCTCGCGGTATTCGCTCACTACCGTCACCTGCTGGTAAATATCCCGGCTCAACCCCTCCTCGACCCGCTTTAAAACAAGCAGACTGACGAGAGAAATGGCGGTTACCACAACTGCAATCAACAGCATTCCGGCGCCACAGGCCGTACCGATGGCGGCTGCAACCCAGAGGCAGGCCGCAGTTGTCAGGCCACGTACAGAGGCGTTCTCGCGAATTATCGCGCCTGCACCCAAAAAACCGATCCCGACGACAATCTGTGCAGCAACACGGCCAGGGTCCACCCGTACCGCCAGGCTCCCCGAAAGACCACCATAGACCTGATAGAAATGCAAAGAGACCCCCATATAGAGGGCAGCTCCCAACGCCACCATCAAATGTGTGCGAAAACCGGCCGGCCGGCCATGGAGTTCCCGTTCAAGACCGATCAAGCCGCCCAGCAGGGTTGCCAGCAACAGGCGTATAAGCAACTGCATCTCAAATGAGGAGAGAATCATGGTGACTCTTCTTCAAGCTGGATTGAAAAGCGCAGATTACATCGTTTAACGCTGTCGCCATGCTGGACGGTCAAGGGAATGGTGACTGTTGTATTCCCCGCCAGGGACACCTTTAGTTCAGGCAGCACAACCGGCTCAGGTAACGGAGGCGACAGTTCCCGGCCGGAATCGACGAACACCTCATCAGACGGTTCAGCCAACAGCGCTGGGGTAACGGCAGGAGGATCATTTGCCGGCTCGTACTCATCCCGCAGTCCCTGCAGCACCTCCTGAGAAAGTACTGCCAGTCCCTGCAACACCCCTTCCCCGGTAGTTGTCGAGCAGGCAACCGTCCGGCTTGCATCAAAACAGGTTATGAGTTCAGACCCGGCATCACCGGCATCAGAAAAATCTGTTGGAAGCCAGACTCTGGGCAGACTGCGTAAATCTCTTCCATAGCCGGTTAACATTGATTTTAAAACTCGCAGACTGTCAACGGCATCATGACTAGACGTTCCTCCGTTTGTTACAAGCGCAATGCCGTCGACCCCCTTCAGGGTCATCTTCCAGGTCCCCGGGTTGGCAACCGGACCGGTCATGGTATAGAGATGAAAACGGATACGATAGCCATCCAGACTGGAGGTCTCAAACGGGATATAGTCAAAGAAAAGCAATGAATCCTGACCGGCAGGCATCGACTTGAGTGGTCCGCAGAGGCTTGGCTTGATTCTCTGATGGATAAACTGGAACAGCTCTCCCTTGCCGCAGCCTGGGGAGCCAAAATAGACAATTTTTGCATTGATTTCACGCTTCGCGTGATTAATAACCGCCATAAAGGGAGGGCCTTGTTCCGTATTCTAGCGTTTCTTATTCAGCAGCATCCGTTTGGCCTGGGTTGAGACCACGGAGGAAATATTACGGCTCTTGGCGTAGCCGGCAACATCCTTTTCATTCATGGTTCCCAGGTAGCGCAGTGCATTAGCCAAAGGGGTCTTTGGGTTTTCTATCAATGCCTTGCGGATCTGGTAGTTTTTCACCCATTCCTTGTTGGCACAGATCAGACGCATGATCTCATCGTTCTGCACCCCGGACTTTAAAAGCGTCAAAACCTCAGGCTCAGACATCCGCGGATTCTTAAGTACACCGGCACTCACCAGCTTGTTGGCATCCTTAACAAGAATCTTGCGCCATTCCTTGTCACCGGTCAGCGCCATCTTGATCTTCTCGCCAATGCCCATCTCCTGGGCTAACTGGTATTTGCTCAGATATTCTTCATCCCCTTCGTCCGCTTCAGCTTCCTGATCACAGCCTGCTTCGTCAAACTCTTCTTCCTGGGGCAGCTCCTCAGCGTCCACGGGAACCAGACCGTCATCCACCTCGGCGGCTCCGCCCTCTTCCATCTCAGGCAGAGTCACCTGAAGCGTCTGCAAAAACCCCCGTGTCACATCAGGCAGTTCGGGCTGTCCCAGCAGAGCAGTCCTGATCACGGAGGTTGCACCACAGTTTAAGGCCACAGCATGCAGAATAGCCGGGTGATACTCGCCGCCCTCAAGAGCGTCACAGATCAGCCCAGGATCCAAGGACGCCATGCTGGAGGCTGCAAGCGTACGAACCTCCTCGTCACTATCCTTGCCAAGACAGAAAAGCAGCAACAGCAGTTCACGCGGGGGGAGGTCAACAGCACCTCCAGCCCCCCGCAAACGCTCTTGCACTGGTGTTCCTGGCCGCACAAACGCCGCCACAGATGCCGGAATACTTATCTTGACCGGCTCAGACACCTGAACCGCCGTTACTCAAGTACCGGCGTCGCTATACCGGCACCCTTCAACTTCTTCAGGGCCTCTTCAGCGGCCTTGCGGTCAGTGAAGGTGCCTGCTGTCAGCTTGCGGGAGGCAAGAGGCACCTGGCTCTTTTTGATCGTCACCTTGATCCCTGTTGCAGCAAGACGCTGCTGTTCAGACAGGGCGCCACTCTGTACAGCATAGGAACCGGCATAGACCTCATGCTTATCGCCGCGTTGTATTGAAAAACCGTCACCAGCTTTGCTTCGCAACATTTCCACTGCCTGACGGGCCTGTCCCTTGTCGTTATACTCATTGTAAAAGAGACGGTGCATGGAAACCGGACGCCGGGGGCCACTGGTCATCAGCGGTGTCAGACCGGCCTTTTTCACCTTTGACAGATCGGCAGCAAGGGTTTCCTCAACCACATAGAGTCCAGCCACAACCGTCCAGGGACCACTCTTCTTCGGAGCGGCAACGGCCTTCCTGACAGGCTCAGCCGTCTTTGGGGGAACGTTCTTTACCGTTACCGCCGCCTTCTCAGCTTGTTTGACCGGTGTAGCGGGTTTTACAGGCTCCGGCTTCTTTGTTGCCGGGGGTGACACGCCCTTTGCCGGTTCAGGCTTCGCAACCGGCTTTACAGGAGCTGGTTTCTTTTCCTCCGGTTTGGCAGCAGGTGCTGCAGCGACCTTGGAATCAGCCGGCTTCGGTACAGGCTTTGCCGCAGGTACGGCAGACGCTGCCGGAGCTGCGGGTGGCGGCGACACCTGTCCTTTTTGTTCAGCAGCTTTTTCTGTTTCAGCAGGCGCTGCATCGCGGGCCGGTAGCGCCTGCTTGACCACCTGAGGCGGAGGCTGAGGAGCTGGCGGCTGTTCCTGGGGCCGGATCAGGCCGGTAAAGAAATAGAGGTATCCGAATCCCCCCAGCAACAGCAGCAGCAGCACCAGCAGACCGGTCTGACGACCTTTCTCCTGAGGCTGGGCCGGTGTTTCGTCCTCGGTCGTCTCACTATTAAACTTAAAGTCCATGCTCACACCTCCGTAAAAACTGGATCAAGCAGGGTGCAGACTGCTGGTAGCAGAACGCACATCCCGTTTGCCGTCTGTTAATCCTTCTTTGCCGCCTGCGCCTCAGCAATAACCTTTTGCGCCATATGGGTCGGCACTTCTTCATAATGCGAGAACTCGGTACTGAACAGACCACGGTCACTGGTCATTGACTTGAGGTCATTGGAGTAGGCCAACACCTCTGACATCGGGACCACAGCCTTGATTGTCTGAGAATTTGCTTTAGGTTCAACCCCAACCACCTTACCGCGGCGGGAGTTGAGGTCACCAATCACGTCCCCCATGTTTTCGTCAGGCACCGTTACCGACAGATTGACAATCGGCTCCAGCAGCACCGGTTTACACTGCTCCATCGCCTTTTTAAAGGCCAGCGAACCGGCAACCTTGAAGGCCATCTCGGACGAATCAACCGTATGGAAGGAGCCATCATACAGCGCAACCTTGAAGTCCACCACCGGGTAGCCTGCCAGGAAGCCCTCAAGCGCGGCCTCCTGGATCCCTTTATCAACGGCAGGAATGTACTGACGGGGAACCACGCCACCCACGACCTTGTCTTCAAAGATGTAACCATCGCCACGCCCGGTGGGGCCCATTTCGATCCAGCAGTCACCATACTGACCGCGGCCGCCCGATTGTTTCTTGTACTTACCCTGTACCTTGGCAGTCCCGCGGATGGTTTCAAAGTAGGGGACCTTGGGGGTCTTCAGCACCACATCCACGTTGAACTTGCGCTTCAGTTTTTCAACAATCACATCCAGATGCACCTGGCCAAGACCTGAGATAATAAACTCCTTGGTCTGGGGATCACGATGGGATTCCAGGGTTGGTTCCTCCTCTATCAGCCGGTGCAGGGCATTATGGATTTTGTCTTCATCGGCCTTTGTTTTCGGCTCAATGGCATAGGAGATCACCGGCAACAGCTGCTTGGCAGGCTCATAAACAACCGGATTAGCCGGATCGCACAAGGTGTCACCGGTCACGGTTTCCTTCAATTTTGCAACCGCCACAATATCGCCGGCAAAGGCCTGCTTGAGCGGTTTCTGTTTTTTGCCCTCCAGCTCATAGATCTGACCGATCCGCTCCTCCACCCCTTTACTGGCATTATAGATGGTAGAGTCGGAGTTAAGGGTGCCGGAATAGATCCTGAAGATGGTTATCTTGCCGGTATAGGGGTCGGAAGTGGTCTTGAACACCAGTGCAGAAAACGGCTCTTTTTCATCCGGCCCGCGTTCCACCAGGTCATTGTTTTTAGGATTGGTACCAACCGCCTTGGTCCGATCCAGAGGAGAAGGCAGGAAATCGCAGACGGCGCCCAACAGCTGCCGCACTCCCACATTCAGGGTGGCAGAGCCGCACAATACCGGGGTGAAGGTGTTACGCATAGTACCGACCCGCAGGCCGTCAAGGATCTCTTCTTCACTCAGCTCGCCGGCCTCCAGATATTTTTCTGTCAGTGCATCGTAGGCCTCAGCCACGATCTCAACCATATGCTCCCGCAGGCGTTGGGCCTCAGCAAGATACTCAGCCGGAATATCGATCTCCTGGCAGCCGCCGGAGCCATCCTTGGCATACTTGCAGGCCTTCATCCTGATCAGGTCAACCACCCCTTCAAAGGAATCCTCTGCACCGATCGGCATCTGGATTGCCACACCGCGCGCCTTGAGGCTCTTCTCCATATCGTCGATAGCCCGCAGGAAGTTGGCCCGTTCCTTGTCCATCTTGTTGACAAAGGCGATGCGGGGGATCTCAAACTCGTTCGCCCATTCCCAGACCTCTTCCGTTTGGACCTTAACCCCTGAAATGGCTGAAAGGATTACCACAGCACAATCCAATGCACGCATACAGGCACGGGTATCACCAATAAAGTCACCGTAACCGGGAGTATCAACAAAGTGAATCGAATGGCCATTCCACTCGCAGTGGTCAAAGGCCGACGAGATTGAAATCTTGCGTTTGGTCTCTTCCGGCTCAAAATCCATGGTGGCGGTACCGTCATCAACCCGCCCCAAGCGGTCGATCATGCCGGTATTGAACAGGATCGCCTCAGCCAGCGAGGTCTTACCGGCTCCACCGTGTGCCACAATGCCCAGATTACGAATCTTCTCCGTTGGATACGTCCCCATGCGCTGCCTCCTTGTCTACGTTGATAGGTGCATGACAACTTTCATAAGCTACCGGTTCCGTTCGTACAAAATCCTCAATCCCTCCAGAGTAAGAAATTCATCAACTTCATCAATGGTCTTTGATTCAGGTGCGATCAGGGCTGCCAGGCCGCCAGTCGCGAGTACCCGTGGCTGATCCCGGCTCTCCTGCTTGATCCGCTCAACGATACCATCCACCAACCCCACATACCCGTAAAAAATGCCGGCCTGCATTGAGTTGACCGTATTTTTGGCTATGGCGTGGGGGGGACGGCAAATATCCACCCGCGGCAGTTTGCTGGCACGCTGGAACAGGGCCTCAAGCGAGATGGCCAGGCCGGGAGCAATGGCACCACCGCAGTATTCTCCCCTGGCGTTGACATAATCAAAGGTGGTGGCAGTGCCAAAATCGACAATAATCAGCGGGCAGCGGTGCTTTTCAAAACCGGCCACCGCATTGACAATCCGGTCTGCCCCGACCTCCCGGGGATTATCATACTGGATCTGCATGCCGGTCTTGATACCGGGACCGACCACATAGGGTGGCAGTGCAAAGAAATCGCGGCAGAGTGATTCAAGCACGCCGGTAAGAGGCGGGACCACCGAAGAGATGATAATTGCCTTAACCTGCGAGAAGGACAGGGCTGCCAGCGAGAAAAGACTGTTCAGCATGACCCCGTATTCATCAGAAGTACGGGATTTGTCGGTTGAGATGCGCCAGTGGCGCACCAGCAGTTCACCGTCGTAGATACCCAGTACAATATTGCTGTTGCCAACATCTATAACGAGGAGCAAACGCCTCTCCTTTCTCCGCACTGTTCAGATAACCGTCACATCACCACTCAGTATCCGCTCAATCCGTCCATCCGGCAACGTCATCAGCAAGGCACCGTCTTGATCAATACCGGCAAAAGGTCCTTGCAGGGTGTGTGGCCCCATGTCCACCCGCACCTCGCGTCCAAAGGCGTTACAATAGCGGGTCCAGTCCTCGCGCACCGGCCCGAAACCGGTCTGTTTAAACCTGAGATATTCCCGTTCAAGTTCACGTAACAAATTGACGGCAAAGAGCTGGCGGGCAACCGCTGAACCGGTTTCCAGTAACAGTGAGGTGGCTGGAGAACGCAGATCGGGAGGAAACTGATCTGCCCGCATATTCAGGTTAACCCCGATCCCCAGGATCACAAATCCGACCCGATCAGTCTCGGCGTTCATTTCGTTCAGTAACCCGGCGACCTTGCGACCGTTCAGCAACAGGTCATTGGGCCATTTAATGGCCGGCTGCAGCCCGGTGCTTATCTGAATGGCACGGGCAACCGCCACTGCAGAGAGAAAGGTCAGTTGCGGCGCCTCATAGGGCGGAAGTTCAGGGCGCAAGACCACTGAACAGTAGAGGTTAACGCCGGCAGGCGATTCCCAGCGCCGGCCAAGGCGCCCTTTGCCGGAAAGCTGGCGGTCTGCCAGCACCACCGTCCCCTCCTCGGCCCCATCTTCTGCCAAGCGGAAGGCATCGCTGTTGGTAGAGGCGGTTTCTGAACAGCAGACAAGCTGACGTCCCAACAGGCAGCCACTTCCCAGGCCGGCCCGTATCGCCTGTTGATCCAGCAGATCGGGCTCTGCAAGCAAGCAGTATCCCTGTGAGGGGACTGCCTCTATCCGGTAACCGGCTGCCCTCAGCGCTGAAACCTGTTTCCAGATCGCCGTACGCGAGACCCCCAGCTCACGACTCAGTTGTTCACCCGACACAACGCCACGACCGCCAGCCCGCAGCAGCTTCAGCAGCTCAGACGCTATCATGCGGCGCGGCATATTGCTTAATCCAGCAGCATGGAGATATCCATGGCACGCGGGGAGTGGGTCAGGGCTCCGATCGAGATAATATCAACACCGGTCTCGGCAATGGCCCGGACCGTGTCCAGGTTGACACCGCCCGAGGCCTCAACCAGCGCCCGGCCGTTGATCAGCCCAACGCAGTGGCGCATGGTCTCACAATTCATATTATCCAGCATGATGATATCAGCGCCGGCAGCCAGGGCTTCCTGCACCTGCTCAACCGTCTCGGTTTCAATCTCGATCTTCAGTGTATGGGGAATATAGGCACGCGCCCGGCGAATCGCCTCACTAATCCCTCCGGCGGCCGCAATATGGTTTTCTTTGATCAGAATGCCGTCATACAGACCGGTACGATGATTGATCCCGCCACCGACACGTACGGCATATTTTTCAAGCACCCGCAAACCTGGCGTTGTCTTGCGGGTGTCAACGATACGCGCCCTGGTGCCGTGAACCGACTGTACATAGCATGAGGTCAGCGTCGCAATACCCGACATACGCTGCAACAGATTCAGGGCGACCCGTTCTCCCTGCAGCAATTGGGAGGCATCACCGGAGATTCGTGCCAGGACAGTTCCCTTTTCCAGAACCTGACCATCGTGACAGCAAGGTTCAAAGACAATGCCTGCATCAAGCAGACTAAAAACCCGGGCCGCCACCGCCATACCGGCTACTGTCAAGGACTCCTTGGCAACCAGACGGGCTGTGGCTGCCCGTGGTTCAGGGACCACGGCCTGAGTGGTCAGATCGCCGGTGTGAATATCTTCCCGCAGGGCATTTTGGATAATATCATCAAGGGTCAGCATCATACCTCGTCCCATCATGGAAATTCGATGTTTGTATAACACACCTCTCCCACCCCCGCAACCGCATTCAAACTGGTTTTCAAGGAGCATCCGGCGTGTATGACAACTGTATACAATTATCAATTGACAATCGCCACTGCGCCCCTTAAAGTAAGACGCTTCAAATTTTATCAGCTTCAAGGGGGATTTCGATGAACAGGCGCATTATCACCTTCTTTGCAGCGGCTATGGTCATGCTTATGGCTGTCTCCGTGCAGGCCAAGGACATCAGGTTCAGTTTCAAAAACGCCTCAGCCGTTGTCTTCAGCCACGACACACACCTTGCAAAGAACAAAGACTGCAAGACCTGCCACAGCGCAATTTTCAATCTTTCCAAGAAGCGTTCCTATTCCATGGCAGAAATGGAGAAGGGGCTTTCCTGCGGCGCCTGTCACAACGGCAAGAAGGCCTTCAGTGTCGCTGCTGAAAAAGACTGCAGCAAGTGCCACCGTGGCACCCCCAGCGCCATTACCTATCGCATCCCTGCCGGCAATGCCGTGTTCAGCCATGATTCACACGTCAACGGCAAAGGGTTTGGCTGTAAGAGCTGTCACAAAGGTGGACCAATCCGCCACGGTGTCAGCATGGCTGAGATGGAAAAAGGCAAATCCTGTGGTGCATGCCACAATGGGAAAACCGCTTTTACTGCCGCTGCCAACTGTGGTTCCTGCCACCGCGGCCTGGCTACCAAGACCCTTAAATTCAAGTCAAAGCCGGTCAACGATGCCGTGTTCAGTCACGACTTCCACGTGCAGGCCTACAAATGCGGCGACTGCCACACCAAGCAGTACGACTATCGCCAAGGTTCCCGTAAGGCAAGCATGGCCGACATGGCCAAAGGCAAGTCCTGCGGCAGCTGCCACGATGGCAAGACCGCCTTTGCCTCAACCGGTGATTGCAACAAGTGTCACGTTGGTTACAAACCGGCCAACCTGACCTTCAAAAACAGCCGCGGCACCGTAATCGGTTACTTCAGCCACGACTTCCATACCGCAGCGTACAAGTGTTCTGACTGCCACACCAAAACCTTCCCCTATGGTGGAGGCAAGCGGATGACCATGGCCGATATGGCACAGGGCAAGTCCTGTGGCGCCTGCCACGACGGCAAGACCGCCTTCTCCGTCAAGGGTGACTGCGCCAAGTGTCATAAAAAGTCCTGAATCCCCCTCAGGGATACCAGAGCGTAACAGAAAGGCGCTGCCCGTAACGGGTAGCGCCTTTTTATATTCAAACTAGCCGAGTGTTATCTACCCGAATCAGGTCAACAGAAGCACACTATGAAATTACTTCCACGCAGGTAGTAATCGGCACAACTTGGCCATTGGATACCCCACCATCAACTAGAAGATAGAGGCGGTGTCATGCCCGCCTCTATCTCTATCAATCTCATAATCGTTACGGAGTCGTTACGGCTGCTTCGGTAGAGACTACGGTTCCAGCAGGATAAACAGGTGCGGTTCCTGCAGGGTAAACGGCTTCAACCCGATAGTAATTAATAGTCCCTGGAGTGAATGTCGTGGTGTCAGTGTAAGTTGCCACGGTAACACCGGTTACTACTGGTGTTTTACCAGTGATAACAGTCAAAGTCACCGTATCACGATACACATTATAGCTGGTAGCATTAGGGATGGCAGTCCAGGACAACACATTCTGAGAAGAAATGACAGACCCGGTTAGAGTAAATGAAGTAAGCGTGGCACCGATCTCAGTTGATGGGCTTGACTGCCCATCGTCATTCAGTGCCGTAATCTGATAGTAGTAAGTAGGACCAGCAAGAGCCGATGAATCAGCATAGCTCGTTCCACTGACACCGGCTGCCAGGAGGGTCTTCGTGGTGATGGCACCGGAAGCGGTACCCCGGAATATGACATAGCTAGAGGCCCCTGGCGAGGCGGTCCAACCCAAGGTGATCGGCCCGGTCGAGGTAACCGTCAAACCGGTTGGTGTCGCCGGTGCCTGGGATGACCCGCATCCCGCAACGAACAACAACGCAAACAAGGCAACTGAAACTGCAATCGCTTTAAACATCTTAACAACCCCCTCTAAAACCATCATAGATATGTTACAACGGGTCAGGTTCCGGCGGACCCGACCGCCTGTCCACCACAAAGCAGCTCCCCATCTTTCCTTTTGCCAGCTTCTTCAGCTCTGCCGCCACTTCGGAAACCCGTGCGGCATGGGTGATGGCAGTGGAGTCCATTGGCACGACGGCGATAGAGATCCCAAGAATAGGCATTTGCTCTTTTTCGCCCTTACGGTTAAGGGCCAGATAGTACCCCCGCTGCTTGATATCATCGTCAAACAGGGTCTGTACGATTTGGTCAAAGTGGCTGATGATAGTTGCACAGACCGTTTCAGCCCGTTCGCGGGGAACGATAAACACAAAGTCATCTCCCCCCACATGACCACAAAACCCGCCTCCGGATTCACGCACGGCATTCGCCATAATCCTGGCCAGCATCCTGATCACTTCATCTCCGTGGGAAAAACCAAAGACGTCATTATAGGGCTTGAAATGATTGATATCAACGTAGCAGACTGCCAGAGGCAGGCCGAGCGACTCTTCAATGGCACGGTGAATTGAGGTATTTCCGGGCAACCTGGTCAGGGGGTTGTTATCAAAGATCCGCTTGATGCGCGACAGAGACAGCGTGATCCGACTGACCAGTTCGGCAAAGTTAACCGGTGTGGTCACAAAGTCATCAAGAGGAAAATCGTCCCAGGACTCCTGCTCCGTCCCCATGGGAAAGATCCCGATGATGGGAATGGGGCTGAAGAAACTGTCACTGCGCACCATGCAGAGCATATCGTGACAGCCGACACAGGGTGAGGAAAAATCCACTATGATCAGATCAGGCGGATCAGAATAAAACGCCCCCAAGGCAGCCGCGGTCTTCTCCACAACCATAACCTGGTAGCCCTTGCTTTGCAGGCGCAACTGCAGCAGTGACGAAAGCTGCATCTGGCTTGAGATGAGGGCAATCCTAGACTGCTGCGGCATTGGCAAGCTCAAGACTGAAGTTCTTCACCTCCACCAGCTTATCCTCCAGGTCCACCACCATCTCATGCAGCAGGGCCTCATTCAGTTTCAGGGCATCCCAGGCGACCTGTTGGATCGGCGGTACATACGGGTCTCCACTGTCACCAAAGCCGCTGGCCTTGATCAGCACATCCGCCAGATGCACCACCGAGGTCTTGATCCGATGGTCTTCAGAACCACTCACATTATGATGGAAGGCAATCGGCTCGGAAAGTTTGTCCGGCAGGAACCAGCTCTTGGAAAGCCAGCCCCCTACTTCAGCATGATCCGTATCCAGGACAGCCCTTTCAGCATCGCTGATAAAAAGCTCATCCAGCTTGATCTTACGCCGGATCTCCGGCATCTGCTCGGCACACTTGAGCCCGATGATCACCTTGCCGATATCATGCAGCAGACCGGCAGTGGTAATTTCCTCAACCTCCGGCAATGCCAGTTTGCGGGCGATGATACCCGCAGCAGTGGCAGTTCCCAGGGAATGCTCCCAAAGCCCGACGCTGTTCTTTTCCATGATCTCAAAGATGGATGAGGACAGCGCCAGGGATTTGACCACGTTGACCCCCAGCAGAATCATGGCATTGGATATGGTGGAGACGCGATAGAAACCATAGGACGGTGAGTTTGCCAAGCGCAGAATCCGGGCTGACAGCACCTGATCAGCAGAGACAATCCGCGCCATTTCCTGAACCGAAGACTTGTCGTCGTTGGAAAGGGAGTTCAGCTTATTGATGACACCGGGCAGCGTTGGCAGCGTCTTGGTGTCCATGATGATCTTTTTGAGATCACTCCTCCGTTCGTCCACCGTTTTCTCCCATCGCTGTAGTAAGATGATTGCGATAAATATCAAGCAGGACTGCGTTATGACGATTATCCAGTGTCTTGGAGAACCGCTTTTCAAGATCAGCCAACTGCTCGGAGAGACAACGATCCCCCTCCTGCCAGACCGGGTGGCCTTCAACGTAGAGCGATTGCACCCCCATCTGCTGCAAACGGCTGATCAGTGAATCCGAAAGCACAGTCCCCTTGCCGCAGATCGGCATACCGGTCGGACTGTCGTTTTTAAAGATGTCCCGGGCCAGTACCATTTCGGCGGCTGCCAGGTTAAGCGGTATCTTCTGCATAGCAGTTACCAGCCCCCAAGTTAATGCGTAACGTAAAAATGATACTAGGAAAAGAACCAGCGAAAGTCAAACGCCATATAACAACTACTTACTGATTTTGCTGCTTGCCCCGCCCCAAAAGCACCACACCGGTCATGGTATTCATGATTATCTTACGCCCGACCCGCCCCCCCAGATCAGTAGCGACCACTGCTATCCGCCACTCCTCAAGTTGCGTCAAGGCCAGCTCAACATTCCGCTCACCGATCGGACAGGCGGCACTGCTGGTGGCCAGCAGGTTTGCTCCACCAAAGACCTTGGCGACCAGATGTTCTTTACGGGCGCCGATAGCCAGCACCTGCTCCAGCAAACGTTCCATGGCGATGGTGCCATATTTGGGGGTTGCCAACCCCTCGCCGTTCCAGAGCGGCAACATGAAATGGTTCATCCCTCCCCCGCCATGGCGCTGATCCCAGAGACAGACAGCCACGCACGATCCCAGAACGGTCGTGATCTCGCACTCCTCGGCATCAACATGGGTAGCACCGGGAAAGAGAAAGTATTTACGTATGGGTGATCCGTCCTGCTCAGTCATGCGTTATTTCTCGTCCATCTGTCCGAACAGGAACAGGTTGCCGCCTTCGGCAAAGGTAACCCCGTCGGCCCCGTAGGCGGCAGCTGGAAGTGTGACCGTAAAGAGCGAACCGACCTCAGGCGTACTGCTGACCTGTATGTCGCCCTGCAACAGATCCAGCAGCGACTTGACCACGCTCAACCCCAGCCCATGGCCGAGGTGGGCGCGGGTGGGTCCGCTATCCAACTGCACAAAACGGTCAAAGATCCTTTTCAAATCGGCTTCCGCAATACCAACCCCCTGATCCCGGACCTGAATCATCAACCCTTTGTCGGTCTGATCAAGCTGCACCACCACCTCACTACCCGGACCGCTGAACTCGACCGCATTAGCCACCAGATTCGCAATTATCACCTGAAGTTTCTGGGAATCAGTGGGAAAATACAGCACGTTATCAGTCTCTGCCCCGGTAACCGAGAAACGGACAGAAACCTGCTTATCTGCAGCATGTGTCCTGAAGTTATCCAGCACACCTTGAACAACCGAGGTCACATCAACATGCTCTATGGTCGGCATCGCCTCACCGGCCTCCAGCTCGGCAGCAATAAAGATGTTGCGTAACTGGAAATCCAGATGAAAAGCCTCGGAAAAGATCATGGTAACCAGCTCACTGACCTCGGGGCGTTTCACCATAGCCGCAAGTTGCGAGGCCAGCCCAATGATGGCGTTGAGAGGATTATTGATTTCATTACGTATATTTGAAAGAAAATTACTCTTCAGCGCCTCGGATTCTTCCAGTTTATGATTCATCTCAACCAGTTTACGATTAACGACCGACAGATCATGTAACGACTTGCGGCTCTGATCCAGACGGAATTTCAGCTCCTCAACCAGCTGCTCATCACTCAGCTTATGCATGGGGTAACTCCCTGTAACCAACGATTAGGCGACGGTCTACCTTTGGTGACTATACCACCCTTCCAGCTCTGTACAACCCGGCAGGAAATCATCCCGGCAGCCCGCGATGCAAGTACCGTGAAACCAGGCGGCGTTCAATCGCAAAGCGGATCCCCAGCGGAATCAGCACCGCCAGAAAGATCAAACCGCAACCGGACCACTCACGCATTGTCAGCCGTTCCCCCAGGACCACAAAACCGGCCAGCAGGCTCCAGACCGGGTCCAGTGTATAAATCAGGCCGGCCTGGGTGGGGGTCACATAGCGCTGATAGCTGTTTTGCAGGGTGAAACAGACCACCGTCGGCAGGATGGCACAGTAGATGATTGTACCAAGAGAGGTCAGCCCCAGGGAAAAGGGTGGTGTCGGCACCAGCAGCGTTATCACTCCAGCCATCAGGGCAACAACACAGAACTGCACCAGGGAGACCAGCCAGACATCGTCATCCTTCAAGACCTTTGAAACCGTAATGATCTGAATTGCAATAAAGAAGGCGCACAGGGTGGAGATCATGTCGCCACGATTGAAGCCCTCACCGCCACCGCCGGCCAGCAGGGCGATCCCCAGCGAAGCAAGCCCGATCCCGACGAGATTGATGCCGCCGATCCGGTCTTTCCAGACAATTCGCGCTATGAGCGGGATGAACAGTACAAAGAGGTTATTGATGACCCCTGCGCGGGAGATGCTCGTCCCTTGCACCCCCACCACAAAGGTCAGATTGGTGGCCCCCAGCGCCAGACCAACAATGGTTCCGCGCAGGACCGTCTGACGGTTAAGCCGGGTAAGCCGCGGCAGACAAAGCAGTCCCATCAAAACGGAGGCCAGGGTAAAACGCAGCAGCACAAAAAACGGCGGCGGCACCTCCCTGACACCAATCTTGGTAAAGAGAAAACTGCCACCCCAAAAGAACGTGGTCAGTACCAGAAAGAACAGCACCCGCCCTGATGAGGGGGGGGACCCAGCAGATACACCTGTACTCACACTACCCACCTGTTGCCTGTTTTTGTTCAAGCCGCCACTGCTCAGTAATATCGTTCATGATAATGATCATACCGGCAAACTTCAGGCTGATATCCTGCATCCAGCGCAGGGAGACCCGGTAGCGGTGTTCTCCGTCCCCTGCTGCCAGCGTGGCAAAGAAGTTCCGCTCCTCTTCGTCAGCCGCCAGAAACTCTCCGACCTCATGACCAAACCAGGGAAACGGTGTATCCGCCTTACGCCCGGAATAGTAATAGCTGCCCGCCCTGTTTTTATTCAACAAAAGCTTCGAGGCTGCCTGATTCATCTGACTGATCCGCAGACGGTCGTTCAGCAGAAAAACCGGGATTGGCAGGCTTTCAAAGATGGTCAGAAACTGGTTCTTTTCATTGGTTATCCGGCGGTTTGCCTCCTGCAGCTCCCTGACAGCAGAACTCATGGCGTCGCTGCGGCTCCATTCGGCACAGAATGCGATCTCGATACGATCAAAGATCCGCTCGATAAACCGGCTGTTCTGCCTGAGCAGCGCCGGCTCGTCCTGCTGTGCCGCGACCAGATCAAGATACCCCTGACGGTAATATTTCATCAGCCCGAGAAACATCTCCAGGGTGATACCCCGGGTGCGATGTTTCTGTGCCTCCTGCACCCCGAAGGCCGCCACCGGGTCATGCGTAAAGTCATCATCAGGCCTCAGCTCCCAGGGATCAGAGGACAGTTCCAGGGCTGTGCAAATCGAGTCGGTCAGCCCTGCAACCGAGACTCGCCAGGCCTCCTCAAGCGGTGAAGTATAGCGGTTATACTCCCGCTCAACAGCATAATCCCTGATCCGGCGCATCAGCCAGCCTTCATGTTGCTTTAACAGCAGTGCCAATGGATGCATCGCACGCCTCCTCTAAGCACATGGGTGTCTTTAAGAATAGCAGAGAACAGGCAGTTGACAAGCCGATCAGACATCGCCGTCACTTGGCAGCGGCACCCGGGGTTGCAGCAGGCTGGGCGGTCACCCCTGTAGCAGCAAGAAAACGTTCCACTGCCTTCCAGAAACCGGGCAGGCCGAGCAGGTCATTGTGATCCGCTGACAGGGGCACCAACTGCCCCTGTACCGCTGCAGAGGCCACCTGCTGACCATGGGCAAACGGCATGATCGAGTCATGATCTCCGTGCAGCACAAGCGTTGGCCCGCTAAAACCCTTGATCAATGCGGCATTGTCAAACGTATCACGCAACAGAAAGGAAGGGAGCAACCGTTTATGGGCAAACGGGCGCAGTGAGGCCGGAGGAGCTGCCAGAATCAGGGCCCGTACCGGCCGCTGCACTGCCAGTGCAATCGCCGGACCAGAACCCAAGGAGACCCCGAAAGAGACAATCCGTTTCGGATCAACTTCCGGTCGTTGCACCACCATATCAAAGGCTGCCAGCGCGGTTTCAGCCAGACTGCGCTGGTGGGGACGCCCGGAAGAGCGGCCGTAGCCGGGATATTCCACCAGCAAAATCCCGCAGCCGATCCGGCGGAGGCGTTCCAGTTCAGGGCTCAGATCATCTACCAGCTCGCCATTGCCATGGAAAAAAATGACCACCGGTTGGCGGCCGGCACTCTTGGCCGTCACAAAGCGCCCCTCCACCTTTCCAAAGCTGGTGACAATCCAGAGTGTCTCCGCAGCTGCGGCAACGCCCGAGGGGATCGCTGCCGGCACAAGGCTGCGCCCCGGGTAGATCAGATGGCCTTGAAACATCAGCAGCAACAGGGCATAGCCAACATAGCCGAGCACGACCAGCAGCAGTAGACGGTATAGGCCGGACATAACGGTCACCCTAACCGGTAATGCTTGCGCACCGGTTGTTCAACCTCCCACTGACAGCTTAGCCCGGCAGGAAACACCACCAGATCACCGGCCTCCAGTTCAACCGAAGCACCTGTTTCCGTGGTCACCACTACCCTGCCCTCAAGCAGGTAGCAGACCTCGCGCTGGTCGTACTCCCAGGGGAAGGCCGACACCTCACAACTCCAGACCGGCCAGGAGAAGACCCCCAGCGCCTCAAGACGCTCACGGGACGGTTCCTGTTCAACCATAATCGGCATCATCAGCGTCCTCCTTTTTCGCCCTGTCTCTGCTCCGGCCAGTGCAACGCCAGCCAGACCGTGTTCCGCTCCGGCACGGTCCATTCCACCCGGTGACGGCAGCCGGCCGGCAGCAGCAGCCACTGCCCCGGCAACAGCCGGTGCGGTTCCTGTTCGCCATCAAGCAGCAGCAGTGCCTCCCCCTCCACCAGCAGGACCCATTCATGCCAGGCCTGATCATACCATTCACCTGCCGGAGTGGCCTGTCCCATTGAGACAATCCGCTCAATCCGCACACCGTCAACGGCAGATAACGTCTCAAACAGCTCTGTTTCTTTGGCATCAGGAAGCGCAGCCAGAAGGTTGCCGGTCAGAGCCATGTTCGATCCCCTCTTCGAGAATACAGCCCAAAGGCCGACTTTCCATTGAATTATTCAGGATTAGCGTTACAATACTACCATAGTATTCACATTTCACCCACAACTCCAAAGGAGTTTCGTAATATGACCACAGACCGCGATCTCGTCGGAAGCCTTGAAACTATTGAGGCCGATCGTTTTCAGCAGCTTATGGCAGATGAGCGTTTCAAGGGCAACCCCCTTTTGCCGGAACTGCAACAGCTGCACGAGCTTTATCGCACCCTGTCCCAGCGTACCGAACGGATGATCAAGGAAAAGGCCCAGCTACAGACCCAGCTGGCAAACATGAACCGTTCTTTGGATCTGGCAACCAGAATTGATCCGATGACCGGCCTTGCGAACCGGCGGGCCATCATGGAAATGATTGAACAGGAGTTCAGCAGGGCTCACCGGCACCAACGACCGGCCTCCATAATCATGGCCGACCTCGACTACTTCAAAAAGGTTAATGATGCCCACGGCTTCAACACCGGTGACGATGTTCTGGTTGAGGTCTCCCGTGTGTTGCGCGGCTGCCTGCGCAACGAAGACATCTGTTCACGCTGGGGCGGTGAAGAGTTTCTGGTTCTGCTGCCGGAGACCCACCTTGATGGCGCCCTGGCAGTTGCCAACAAGATCCGCGAATCCGTTGCCATGACCGAGTTCAAGGTCAATCGGCCGGGTATCCACCTTACCATCAGCCTTGGCGTCTGCGAGTACAATCCGGATCAGAACATTTTTGAGGCGATCTCCCGGGCGGATCAAGCCCTGTTTCAGGCCAAACTGGGGGGGAGAAACCGCGCCATTGTGGCCGCCTGAGCAACCGTACCCGCAACCGTCCGGGGCCCGTCCACACCTAGTTGGGCAAGGCCCCGTTTTTCTTCAAGACTGCAGCAAGTCCCTCCGCAAGCTGCTGATAACCAGCAGCATTGGGGTGAATCGGGTCTGACTTGAGTGAACGGTCGGCCAGAATCCGTTTCAACAGCTTTCCTTCATACGGCACACCTGCTTCTTTGGCCAGTTCAGCATACCACCCCGGCACTTCCACCCCGAACCCCAGCCGTGGCACACCGATCAAAACCACAGCGATCCCCCGCTCACGAATCATACGGATCATGGCACGCAGATTTTCCTCTGCACGGGCCTGGTCGAGCCGTTGCAAAAAATCGTTGCCTCCCAGACAGAGCAGCACCAGTGCCGGTTTTTCCCGATCCAGTGTCTCGGCCAGCCTCGCCAGGCCTGCCGAGGTCACCTCACCGGGTATCCCGGCATTCACCACCGTACGCCCGATGAAACGACTCAAGACAGCGGGATAGCTGGTTTCCGGCGTTGCACCGGCACCGGCCGTCAGGCTGTCGCCAAAAGCCAGAACAACGGCATCAGGGGGCAACGGCTGCAGCAGTGGAGCAGAGGAACAGCCCCAAAACAGCAGCAGCAGACCACACAGGGACCAGACAACAACCCTATAGCTCATTACCGGACTCCTTCCATGACTCTGTTGACAGCACAACCTGCTTCTGCTGGACAAGCCGGGAGTAACGCGGTATTACTCCACCCGATACAGTAGACGCTTTTCCCACTCGCACATACCTTTCCACTTTACCAGTTTTCAGGGGAGTATCTGATATGAATCTGCCTTTCTCATTCCGCTTGTTGATCATGGTGTTTGTATCAGCGGTCTGGACAAACAGTGCCCTCGCCATTGAGATTACCCCCTTCCGTACAACAAACCTCAATCCGCTGGTACAGATTTACGGATTGCCGTCAGAGACCTCATCCACCTTGCTGGCTGCAGGCAGCTCCCAGCTGCAGCTGACTCAGGATATTGCCAGTCTGTACAGCACCAAGAGCACCGCCACTGAATACATCCTGCTGGATGGTGAACTCTACCGCTGGACCCTGGCCGGACGCTACGGCATAACCGACAGGCTTGAGCTGGGCCTTGAACTCCCGGTGATCCTCCAGGGGGGCGGTTTTCTGGACAGCTTCATCATGGACTGGCACAGGGTCTTCGGGCTCCCCCAGGGTGGCCGCGACTCAGCCCCTAAAAACAGACTGCGCTATTATTACAGCAGAAACGGCGTCAAACAGCTTGATGTAAGCCACGCCTCGGGTGGCATCGGAGACCTCAGCATCCTGGGTGCCTACCGGCTGTTTGAACAACAGACCGATACCGACCATGATACGCTTGCACTGCGCAGCCAGCTGAAGCTGCCCACCGGTGACAGCGCCAGCCTGCGGGGGAGCGGCGGTGTGGACATCGCCCTGTTTCTCAGCGGCGCCATGAACCGCCAGACAGAATGGGGGACGCTGGGCCTGTTTGCATCAGTCGGCGGTCTGTACACCAGCGATGGCGACATCCTGAAAAACCAGCGAGAAAACTTCGTGGGCTTCGGCAGCACCGGTTTAGGCTGGTCACCGGCGGATTGGATCAGCTTCAAGGTGCAGTGTTCCCTCACCTCTGCCTTCTACAAACAGAGCACCCTCAGCGAGCTGGGCAAGGCAACCGCCCTGCTTACCACCGGCGGCACCCTCAAACTGCCGGGCAACTATCAGCTTGATATCGGTGTTGGCGAGGATATCGCGGTGGCCACAGCCCCTGATGTCACCTTTCACCTGGGGCTCAGCAAAAAGTTTTAATGAACAGAATTGACAACCGCCCTCAAAAGCTAATTTTATTCGTTATTTTTTAGAAATCAAAACAGTCTTCTTTTTTTCTAATGTACCAAGTTTATACTTAACATTGCTTGTAAGCAAACTCCATTTGGTATATATTTTCGACCCACTATGCGACGACTTGCCCTCCCTCTGAACCTGCTGTTTTCTGTTGTTATTCTGATAACAGCCGCGCGAATTCTGGCGGATATCGCCTCCTACAAACTGGGGACGTCCCCTGCAAAGCTGCAGGCAAAGGGGGCTCAGCAATCCACTCAGCCGCTTCAACAACAAATGCAGCTGCAAGGCTTTGCCACGATTCTTGAAAAGGCCCTGTTTGGACCGGCCACCAAAGGGATACTGACCCCGGCCCTGCAACCCTCTGCCAGCACTCGCCCCCCTGTTTCCCAAAGCGATCTGAGCCTGCTTGGCACCGCCATCGGCTCTCCGCGGACAAGCTTTATCCTGGTACGCCGCACCAGCAGCAACGAAGAACGGGTCTTTAAGCTTGGCGAAAAGGTCTTTGATCTTGGTACCCTGAGCGCCATCAAAAAGGAAACGGCAGAAGTCCGTTCAGGATCACAACTGATCACCCTGCGCACCCCCTCTGCCCCGGCCGAACCGGCAAAACCTGCCCAGCCCGTGGCTGCCGCTAGCGGCGTGACCCAGGCGCTACCCGGCGGTTCAGGTATTATTGATCAACGGGCCCTGAATGCCGCCCTGGACAACATTGGCCAGGCCATGACCGATGCCCGCCTGCTGCCCAGCGTCAAGGATGGAAAAGTCGAAGGGTTCAAGGTCTCCGAAATAAAACCCCAGGGGGTCTTTGCAGCCGTAGGTCTCAAAAACGGCGATGTCCTGATGAAAATCAACGAATTCCCCATAGACTCACCTGAAAAGGCGATCCAATCCTTTGTGACCTTGAAAGGCCAGAGCCGGATCAAGCTTGATCTGATTCGTGACGGCGCCCCCACTTCACTGGCCTATGATATTCGCTAACCCTGGAGGTTGCGCGTGAAACAATTGAAAGCTCTGCTCATTGTACTGTTGCTTCTGACGCTCTGCAGCTCGCCGCTCCATGCAGCGGGCCAGGGTGTGATCATGAACTTCACCGATGTCGAGATCGCCACCATGGTGAAGTTCATCAGTGAGCTGACCGGCAAGAACTTCGTCCTGGATGAACGGGTAAAGGGCAAGGTCTCTGTCTTCTCCCCTTCAAAGCTGTCGCAGGACGAGGCCTTTGCCCTGTTCACCTCCGTACTTGAATTAAAAGGGTTCACGCTGATACAGGCCGGCAAGATCTACAAGGTGGTACCGACCGGCAGCGCCAAGCAGGCCGGCATGAAACTGGCGGACAAGGAACGGATTCCCCTGGGTGATGCCTTTCTAGCCCGGGTCTTCCCGCTTAGCCAGATCTCCTCCCAGGAGGCACTGACCTTCCTGCAGCCGATCATTTCAAAGGAAGGGCATATCGGCTCCTTTGGCCCCGGCAACATGCTGCTGGTGGTGGATGCTGCCTCAAACCTGCAAAAGGTGGCCGACATCCTCTCCCTGATCGATACACCGCAACGACGCGAAGGGGCAGAACTGGTCTACCTCAAGCACGGCTCCGCAGAAGGAGTCACCAAGGTTCTGCAGGAGTGGCTGGCAGGACGGGGGGCACGTCAGGTTGCCGTCGGAACTGCCCAGTCGGCAAACAGCGGAGCAGTGCAGGTGCTTGCCGACACCCGTCTGAATGCCGTGCTGCTCTTTGGCCCGGAAAAAGACAAGAAAGATATCCGTTCCCTGATCGCCCAGCTGGATGTCACCCCTCCTGAGGCCAGCAGCAAGATCAATGTCTGCTTTCTTGAAAACACCGATGCCACGGAAATGGCCAAAGTCCTTGATGGTGTAGTCAAGGGGATCACCGCACAAACCACAACACTGCAAGCCGGCACGGTCAACACACAAAGCTCCCCCTTTGACTCCGGCAAGGTCACCATCACGGCTGACAAGGCATCAAACTCGCTGGTTGTCATGGCCTCGCCAACCGACTACAACAACCTGCTGCAGGTGATTAAAAAGCTGGACCGCCGCAGCAAGCAGGTCTTCGTACAGGTCTTGATTGCCGAAGTTTCCCCTGAAAAATCACGCAGTCTTGGGGTGCAAGCAGGTGCATTTGCTGCAGGAGCGTTGGGTAAATATCTACAGGGTGGTGGTCTTTATGACCCATTCAACACCATTGGGCAAGTTTTCGGCACTTCCTCTTCTGGCAGCACTAATCCGATAAGTTCGCTTATTTCCGACAAGCTAAAAAGTGCGAACAGGCCGGTTACAGGTATTGCACTGATCCAGGCGCTTGAAAGCGAAGGGGTTCTCAACATCCTCTCAACCCCCAACATCCTGACCACCGACAACAAAGAGGCTGAGATCAACGTGGGGGAAAACGTGCCGTTCAAATCCTCCACCACCCAAAGCACCTTTGGCAGCACAGAATCCATTGAACGCAAGGATATCGGCATCAACCTCAAGATCAAGCCCCAGGTCAGTGAAGGGGATTATATCCGCATGGATATCTATCAGGAAATCTCTGCAGTTAAGAGCAGTAAAGGCGACGCGGTTGACCTGGTCACCACCAAGCGCTCTGCCAAGACCAGCGTGGTGGTCAAAGACAAAGAGACCATCGTGATCGGCGGCCTGATTCAGGACTCGGAAGAAAACAGTGTGCAGAAGGTGCCGCTGTTGGGCGACATCCCCGGCCTGGGCTGGTTCTTCAAGACTAACACCAAGACCCGCAAAAAGACCAACCTGCTGATCATGCTGACCCCGCAGGTGGTCAAAGATGCCCGTGACCTGACAACCATTACGGATGACCAGAAAGGTAAGTTCAGCGACACAACTAAAAAGTTCGGCCCGCTGGATGTGCAGAGCGAGATCTCCGGCAAAGCGATCAAACCGGTCAGCCAAGAGCAGGAGAACCGACCCTGATGAGCCCCGAGCACGCCCTGGACGATCTTAGGACCGCGGCTGAGCGTCTGAACCTGCCTTTTCTGGAGCGGATCGATGATCAGCAGGCCAACACCTCGTTACTGGCCAGACTCCCGCTTGCCTTTGCCCGCAGCAAGCTGTTGTTGCCGCTGCAGGAAAAGGAGGAGCGCCTGCTGCTTGCCGTGGCTGACCCCACGGACCTGCTGGCCCAGGATGAGGTGGCCAAGCTCTACAACCTGCCGCTCTCCGTGCTGGTGGTACCGCCCGATGAGCTGCTGGCAGCGGTCAATCGCCTCTACAGCCGCACAGCCGGATCAGCCCGCGAGGTGGTGGAGAATCTGGCCGATGAAGACCTCTCGGTCATTGCCACCGAACTGGCCCATCCCAAGGATCTGCTTGATCTCAGTGATGAGGCACCGGTCATCCGGCTCCTGAATGCGATCCTCTTCCAGGCGGTCAAGGAACGGGCCAGCGATATCCATATCGAACCGTTTGAACGGACCCTGGATGTCCGTTTCCGCGTTGACGGCATTCTGCATCAGGTTCTGGAACCGCCCAAGGTGCTGCAGGAGGCGCTGGTGTCGCGGGTCAAGATCATGGCCGCGCTGAATATCGCGGAAAAGCGCCTGCCTCAGGATGGCCGTTTCAAGGTGCTGGTGGCAGGCCACGAGGTGGATATCCGGGTCTCGATCATCCCGACCTTTTTCGGCGAACGGACTGTACTGCGTCTGCTTGACCGCCACAAGGGAATCCTGTCTCTGACCGACATCGGTTTTTCCGAGCGGGACCGCGATACCATGCAGCGTCTGATCAGCCGTTCCAGCGGCATCATCCTGGTAACCGGCCCCACCGGCAGCGGCAAGACCACCACCCTCTATGCCGCCGTCTCACGCCTGAACCGTCAGGAAAAAAACCTGATCACCATTGAAGACCCGATTGAATACCAGTTGTCCGGTGTCGGCCAGATACAGGTCAACCCGAAGATCGACCTGACCTTTGCCAACGGACTGCGTTCAATCCTGCGCCAGGACCCGGACATCATCATGGTGGGCGAGATCCGTGATGCCGAAACCGCCGAGATTGCCATGCAGGCCTCGCTGACCGGCCATCTGGTACTCTCGACCCTGCATACCAATGATGCTGCCACGGCCGTTACCAGATTGATGGATATGGGGATTGAGCCGTTTATGGTGGCCTCATCCCTGGCCGGCATCCTGGCACAACGTCTGGTACGGACCATCTGTCCCCACTGCCGCGAGTCCTACCGGCCGGAACAGCCGGTTGAGGGACTGCCGGAACTGCTCTACCGCGGACGGGGCTGTGACCACTGCTTCGGGCAGGGAACCCTGGGCAGAACCGGTATTTACGAACTGCTGACCATTGATTCCGAGCTGTGCAGCATGATCACCAGACAGGCCCCGGCCGGTGAGATCAAGGATTACGCCATTTCCCGCGGCATGCGAACACTGCGGGAGGATGGTCTTGCCAAGGTAGCCGCAGGGGTCACCACCCTGGAAGAGGTCCTGCGGGTAACCCAGGAAGAGTATGTCGACCTTCCAGTATAGCGGATTTTCGTCAGATGGCCGTGAAGCCAGGGGAGCTCTGGAGGCTGAAACCCTGCGGGCTGCCCGCGAGGAACTGCGTCACCGCGGGATCTTGCCGACGACCATCACCGAACAGGATGCCAAAGCCCCCGCAGGTATCCTGGGCTTAGGCCGCAAGGCGGTTTCTGTTGCCTCACTCGCCCTGTTCACCAGACGTCTCTCCACCCTTACGGCGGCGGCGGTGCCGATCCATGAAGCACTGGAAGCATTGCACCGCCAGGAGAAGACCGGGGAGTTGCGTGCCATCCTGTCGCGCCTGCGCAGCCGGCTGGCAGAAGGTTCACCACTTGCCCGTGCCATGGCATCGGAACCGAAGGTCTTTGGTGAAAGCTATATCGCCATGGTCGCCGCCGGCGAGGCCGGCGGAGCGCTCGACAAGGTGCTGCAGCGCCTGGCCGACTTTCTGGAACGGCAGGAGGAGATGCGCCGTTCAGTCAGTACCGCCCTGGCCTATCCGGGCCTGATGGCGGTGGTGGGCAGCGGCGTCATGCTCTTTCTGCTGACCTTTGTCGTTCCCAAGATCACCGGCATCTTCGCCGACACCAAGGCCACGCTGCCGTTTTTGACGGTGGCACTGCTGGCCGTCAGCAACCTGGTTCGCAGCGGCTGGTGGCTGCTGCTCTTGCTGACCGTTGCCGCCCTGCTGACCTACCGCCGGCTGGCCCTCAAGGAGTCCTTCCTGCAACGGCGCGACCGCTTTCTGGTGTCACTGCCGCTGGTGGGGGGGCTGCTGCAGACCCTGGCCCTGGCCCGCTTCTCACGGGTTCTGGGGCTTCTGCTGGGGAGCGGCGTGCCGCTTCTGCATTCCCTTGAAATCACCTCGGAGGCGGTGGTCAACCGGGCCTACCGCGCCGTCCTGCATGAGGCGGGGCGTTCACTGGCAGAAGGGGGCAGTCTCTCTGCCACACTTGAGCGTTCCGAGCTGTTCCCGCCGGTCCTGACCCACCTGATTGCAGTGGGGGAGCGCAGCGGTGCGCTGGTTGACAGCCTGGAAACGGCAGGAAGCAGTTTTGAACGGGAGTTTGAGGCGGCGACCGGGCGCTTTATGGCCCTGCTGGAACCGCTGCTGGTGCTGGCGATGGGCCTGATGGTGGGACTGGTGGTGATTGCCGTCCTGTTACCGATTTTCCAGCTGAACGAACTGGTTAAATAGACGTGTGAAGGGGGAAGAGACCGATGCAGAGAACAACAATCAACAACCGGCGGGGTTTTACCCTGATAGAAATCATGGTCGTCATCGTCATCCTGGCGCTCCTGGCGGCGCTGGTCGGCCCCAAGATCATCGGCAGGTCTGACGATGCCAAGCTTGCCGACGCCAAGGTACAGATCCGTAATCTGGAAACCGCACTCAAGCTGTACAAACTGGATAACGGCAACTACCCCACCACGGAACAGGGGATGCAGGCGTTGTTGACCAAGCCGACCACCGGGCTGATTCCTAAAAACTACCGCCAGGAAGGCTATCTGGAGAGCAAAAAGCTGCCGACAGACCCCTGGGGCGGCGACTACATCTACCTCTCCCCCGGTGAGCATGGCGACTACGATCTTTGCAGCCTTGGCAGTGATGGTGTCAAGGGGGGCGAAGGTAAAGGTGCCGATATCTGCAACTGGAACATCCAGTAAGCATACCGGACAGCACTGCCCCACCAGTATGATGCGGCCCTTGAACGCAGGTTTTACCCTGCTGGAACTGATTGTGGTGCTGCTTCTGGTGTCGCTGATCGCAGCGCTGATATTTCCACGTCTGCCTTCAAGCCAGGCATCCGATCTGCGCAATTCAGCCCGCCAGCTGGCGGTTCTGATGCGCTATCTGGAAGAACGTGCCGTTGCAACCAAAAAGACCTACTATTTGCGTATCAGTCTTGATGACGACCGTCTGAGTGTCAGCCGGAAAGAACCGGCCGTCAATGACAACCAACAGGATGACGACCCCTTCCTGAAACGTCAGCCGCTGGCAAAAGGTATCCGCGTCAGCGACATCACCACGGACCAGCTCGGCACGATCAATACCGGGGAGGCCCTGATCAGCTACGGCCCCGGTGGCCGCTCGGCCCCCCTGCTGCTGCATCTGGTCGCGCCCGACGGCAGCTACTTCACCCTTCAGGCACTGCCGGTCAGCGGTTCAATCAAGGTCGCGTCAGGATATCAGGAGACGATCCAGTGAAGAGCCGGGCATCCAGCGGTTTTACCCTCCTTGAGGTGCTGGTGGCCCTGGCGCTGGTGGCCGGTGTCCTGACCAGCTCCGTTGTCGTCTTTAACCGGCACCTTTCACTGGTTGTGCGTGACCGGGAGGAAACCTCGGCCATGCTCTTGTGCCGGGCCAAACTAGAAGAACCGGATTTCCTCACGTCGCTCAAGGCCGACGGTTCTTTTGCCCCGGAACATCCTGACATGACCTGGAAGCGTGAGGAGTTGCCCTCAAACTACCCGGGGCTTCGCCGTTTTACGCTCACGGTCTCCTGGCAGCAGGGCCGCCGCAACCTGACCCTGGTGACCTATGCCCGCAAGTAACCGTCGCGGGTTTACCCTGCTCGAACTGCTGATTGGCCTTGCAATTGCGACACTGATTATCGCCGCAGCCTATTCAACGCTGTTCTCCCTTAACCGGGCCCATGAGGCCGCCTCCCAGGGCATGGAACAGCGCCGGGTTCTGCGCTCCACCCTGGATATGCTCCGCCGTGAACTCGCTTCATTGCGCTATTTCCCGGACGACAGCCGCCTGCGCTTTGTGGTGGAAGACAAGGACTATTTCGGCAAGCCTGCCTCAACCCTGACATTCAGCACCCTGGCTGCTCCGACTCCTGCACCGGTATCCGATCAGGTGCGTGTACGGTACCGCATCGATACCTCCCAGGAGCGGCTTAGCCTGACCAAGGCCAGCCGGGACCTGCTGTTGGAAGGGGACGACCCCAAGGCCTATCCCCTGCTTGATACGCTGGAGGGCTTTCTGGTGGAATGCTCGGATGGCAGCCGCTGGCTGAGGACCTGGGACACGGAACTGACCAAATCCGTGCCCAAATTGATCCGGGTTACCATCACGCTGCGCGAAGCTGGACAGACCGTATCGTACCAGGCCACGGTCAAGCCGAGGATTACGTCACGATGAACGGCACGCGCGGGTTTGCACTGGTCATAGCCCTGGTGGTGACGGCGCTGGTTACCGCTCTCGTGGTGACCTTTATCAATGAGGTCTATCTTGAGACCGGTACGCACCACAATGCCGTTGCGGCCCAGCAGGGCAGCCTGTTTGCCGAAGGGGGCATTACCGGCGCGCTGCAGCTGCTTACGACAACCACGTCAGGCCAGTCATACAGCTCACTGAATGATGTCTGGGCGAAACCGCTTGTGTTCGACGAAGAACGGGGTTCTCTGCGGATCACGATTGAAGAGGAGAACGGCAAGCTCAACCTGAACCTGATCGCACTGCCGAACGGACAGTTCAATGAGGAGTACAAAGGTATCGGACAACGCTTGCTGACACGCCTCAAGCTGCCGTCCGATCTGCTGGAGAGTCTGGCAGACTGGATTGATTCCGACGACACACCCCATCCGGGTGGAGCCGAGTCGGCCTGGTATCAGGGGCGCAAACTGCAGTATCGCCCACGCAACAAACCGCTTGAGACCTTTGAAGAACTGAACCGGATCAAAGGCTTCACCCCGGAACTGGTTGAGCAGTTGCGGCCGTTTACCACCGTCTACGGGGATCAGCCCGGCGGTACCACCGCTGCTCCGATCAACATTAATACGGCACCACGGGAGGTCTTGCTGGCATTGGATGACGGGATGAGCGAGTCTCTGGCAGACCAGATCATTGCCTACCGGCTGACAACCCCCTTCAGGACTCCGGCTGAGCTGGTCAAGATTCCCGGTATGCAAACCATTGCCACTACCCTGCAAACCCGTATTGTGACCAAAGGTTCGGTCTACCGGATCCTCTCCGAGGCCACCGTCAACGACGTCACCCGCACCATTGAAGTCGTAGCCCGTATCAACGGCGGGACATCCACCATCATCTACTGGCGGGAGTATTGAGACCATGATCATACATGTCATCCAACTGCATGAATCCGGCTTTACCATTGGCAGATTCCGTCATGCCGGCAGGGAGCTGGTGCCGCTTACCGGCATCCAGCACCAGACCGAGAACCGGGAAGAACTGGTCAGCAGGCTAAGGGACACCCTGGCTGCGGTTACCAAGGGAGAAACCAGGACCATCCTGTCCGTGCCCCCCCGCCTGCTGAATCTGCGCGAACTGCAGCTTCCCATTACAGAGCGTGCAAAAATCCAGGCTGTCCTGCCGTTTGAACTGGCAGGAGAAACCGCCCAGGATGATGCAACCATTGTCTGTGATGCGGTGGCACTGGCAGGGGGAGGCCAGTTGGCCGGCTGGGCAGCACAGGGGCAGATTGCGGATCTGATCGACACCCTGACTGAGGCAGGGGCTGAACCGGAGATCGTCACCGTCTCCTGTCTGAACTGGAATCTGCTGCTGCCGCCCGACTCCGCCGAGACCGTGGCAATCTGCGACAGCAGCGCCGTCGCCGTCTGCCGCCAGGGTCAGCTGCTGTTCTGCAGAACCTTGACCGGCAACAGCGACGACCTTGAGCGGACGCTTGCCACGCTGGAGCTGACCCGCAACCTGCAGGTAGACCGGGTCCTGCTGCTTGACCCGCTGTTGCTGCCCCTTGCCGCAACCTCAGAGCGTACTATCGAACCTTTTCCCCTGCCGGATGCATTGAAGACACCGGTATCGCAGGACGGGCTGGCCCCGCTGGCCCTGGCAGCCCCCTTTGCCGCAGCGTTGGCGGTCTGTTTCGGAGAGCCGTTTAATCTGCGCACCGGTCCCTTGGCCTGGAAGCAGAAAAACAAGCGTTTGCTGAGAACGATCCGTCTGCCGCTGATACTGGCCTGTGTCGCTGCCGTTCTGCTCCTTGCAGAGGCAGGTACCCGCTGGTATCTGCTTGCACGGGATATCGCATCACTGAACAGTTCCATCGGCAAGATCTACCGGGAGAGTTTCCCGAAACGGAAGAAGGCGGTGGACGAGGCAGCTGAGCTGAAGGCCGAAATACGCCGGCTTGAAGGCAACAGCCTCAGCCCGGTCATCTTGCCGTTCCTGCGTCTGCTGACTGAACAGAAGAGCGCCGAGATCAACGGATTCAGCGAAATCGACTATGACGGAACCCGTTTCAAGGTCAAAGGCGACGGCAGAACCAGTGCCGCCATCAGCACCTTGCGGCAAAAGCTGGTGACGGCCGGATGGCAGGTGGAACAGCCGGAGATCACCAGCCGCCCGGATGGGACGGTCCTCTTCCAGCTGAAAGGGACCCGCGGAGGAACAAAGCCATGACACTATTTACCAAAATCATGGAGCAGATATCGGCACTGGATGCGGAAATCAGGCGCCTGGTGATCATTGCCCTTTCCATTGTGCTGCTCTTTTTTGTCTGTTACGGCTTGCTGGAAAACCACCTGGCAACCCTGGAACGCAAACTGGCCTCCCGTGAGCTGACCTTAAAGGAGCTGATGACCCTGCAGCAGCGTTACCGGGAGATCTCCGGAGAAGCCCAGCGCCTGACAAACCGGTTGGCAACGGTGACCACGGAGGACAGTCCGGCAGCCATCATTGAACAGAGCGGCATTGTCGCCAAGGCAGGCATTCAGACCAAACCGCTGCCCAAGCAGGAGAAAAACGGTTCATTGGAAGACAGCTCCGAGATAACACTTTCAGGCCTGAGCCTGAATGAGACGGTCAACCTGCTGCACCGGCTGGAGTACGGCACGAAACCGGTTGCCATCCGTAAGGCACTTTTGCGAACCCGTTTCAGCGATCCGGCAAAGCTCGATCTCACCCTGACCGTAGGACTCTTGCGACCGGCACCGACAGAGCGTCGATGAACCTTTTCCTGCGCCTCATAGGCGGCTTTGCCGCCGCCCTGGCAGGCCTGTTACTGGTCATGATGCTGGCGGTCTGGTTTATTTCCGATCGTTCCCTTGATCAGGCACTCCGCGAGCGCCTGGAGCCGCAAGGGCTCACCCTGCAGGCCAGAAACCTGCGGACGACCATTCCCTTTGCACTGGCGGCAGACCAGCTGACCATCGGCGATCTGAACGGGGCATGGCTTACCGTTGAGCAGTTCCGTCTGCGCCTGCAGCTGCTCCCGCTGCTGACCGGCAGGGTCAGGCTGAGTCTGAGCGGCCAGAGCGGCTCCGGTTCATTGCGCGGCTCGTTCAGCGTCTACCCGCTCAAAAAACGTTCGGGAAGCATCCGTATCGCAGGACTGGAACTGGCCAGCATCCCGCTGCTCACCTCAAAACTGGGGGGGCAGCTGCGTGGCACGGCACGGCTGGATCTCGACTTTGCCACCCAGCAGAACGGCCTGCTTGCCGGAACCGCCAAACTGCAGATAGCGGCTCTGGGGCTCAAGGGTGCCAGTATTGCCGGCATGTCACTGCCTGATCTGACGGTGCAGGAGGCACGCGGACTGGTTACCACCAGCGGTCCCCGCATCACCGTTGACAGCCTGGCAATGCAGGGCGACGGCATCTACCTGCGCCTGACCGGCAGCACCAGTATCACCCCGAACGCCCCGCTCAACCTCAGTCTGCAACTGATGCCGACCGCTGAATTCCTTGAACGGCAGAAATCCATCTTCCTGTTGATGATGCTCTACCAGACAGCACCGGGCAGTTACACCCTGCCGATCAGCGGAACCATTGCATCACCGCAACTGGCAGGCAGGTAGCCGGACTACTCCCGCCCGTACGGCGGCGGTGCATAGCCGCCGTTGTCCCACAACCGGTTCTGTCCCTTGGGAGAGGGCCGGCCACAGCTGATGACCCCCCGTTTGCAAAGCGTGCTGCGCCACTCATACTTGATATACAGGGTCTCCACTGCCCGACGTTCCGGTTCGAAGGCCACAGTCCGGGACGGTGCATACTCACTCCGGCCGTAACCGGTACCTGCGGATAGCTCCATCATTTCCGCCTTTGCAGATGGTGCTGCAGCGGATTTCCTGCGTTCGGGCACAGCTGAAGGGGCGGCAGCAGACGGTATCCCCTCGGAGCTCTGGCTGCGGTACTGCACAGGTGGCTCATAGTGCTGCAGCTCCGGGTAGACCGCCACCGCAATTACTCCCATGGCGCTCTGGTCCCCAAAGGAGGCGGCATAGGAGTCATGCACATCGGTAAAATAGAAACGGTTGATCCGGTCCTGAGCCGTACGCCACCCGGCGTATTCGTACTGCTCGTACGGTTCCAGGATATACATCCGCTCGCTGTTCTTCAGCCACGACTTCTGGCCGGATACGATGTTGCGGCCATCCACCGCAATCACCACCCCGACCCGCCGGTTCAGCCTGTTGCGGACGGCAATCCTGTAGTGATCACCCTTGATCGCCTCGGCATAGACCTTTCTTGCTGGATAACGGGCGGAGACCGGGTACAGCGTCAGTTCCGAACCGGAGTCGGACAGTATCCGCATCTCAACGTTCTCCCCGACGCTGCCTGCCCAGACCTGCACGGCACTGACCGTGATTGCCAGAATAACGGCTAGAATGGTTTTCATGACTTCCTCCTGTAGCACGTGATTGGCCTTTAGCGGGCCTTTGCACGGTTAGACAGGAGGTGAGGGGGAAAAGTTCCCGGGACATGTTATTTTTTCAACCTACCAGATTATCTGCACCTGTAGCCACGCATCGCGGGGCAGTTCTCCGGATGGACGCTCACTGATCCGTCCCAGCCGCGCAAGCCGCTCAAACAGTTCTGGCAGACGGCTGCCCTGAATCCGGATCAGGACAGTTCTGTTGCGGCGTTCAAGCAGCTCCCCGCCCAGACTCCGCACCAGCTCCCACAGTTGGTCGGAAACCGCTGCCGGGTCACTGGCCACCAGACCTACACGCAGTGGAGACGGCATCGCCGCATCAAGGCGGCTGTCGCCCCTCTCGGCCTTGCGTTTGGCAGCCATCCCGCGTTCAGCCGCAGGGGCCGGAGCTCCGGCAGACGGCTCATAGCCGGTTGCCGGAGGCGCAGATTCCACAGCTGATCTGGACTGTTCAGGTGATGCGGCACGTTCGGGCACCGGTGCCGGCGCAAAACCGGAATCAGCCTGAGAGCGCTGCGCAGGAGCTGGCGCTGTCTGCGGCACAACGGGAGGAGCTGCAGCCGGTTCAGTCCCGCGGGAGACTTGGGGCGCGGCTTTTCTGTCGGCCTCTGACACGGTCCGGGGCCGCTGCTGCGAACGTTCGACATCCTGCATGACATACCAGGCAGTGGCACAGATCAGCACCAGGGCCAGCGCCTCCAAGGGCAGCTTGACCTGCAGCGGCAGAAACAGACGGGCAAACCAGCCGTTCCGGGGGACCGCCTCTTCCCGGATCTGTGCCATAATGCGCGGAGCCAGCCAGGACGGCGGTTCCAGCTCAGCCGTGCTGCGTATGGCCTGTACCACGGCCTGTAGCTGCCCCAACTCCCTGCGGCAGGACTCACATTCAGCCAGATGCTGTTCCAGCACGGTCCGGTCCACCTCTGTCAGCTCCCCCCCGGCCAGAGCCGGAAGCATGCTGCGTAGTTCTTCGTGGGTTTTCATGGTTGTGACATACCTTTGGTGACGCAGTCCCTGACCGCCTCGCGGGCCCGAAACAGGCGCGACTTCACCGTCCCTTCCCGCAATCCCAGCACCTGCCCCACTTCCTCATAGGGCAGCTCCCTCATATCACGCAGCACCAGCACTTCACGAAAGCCCTGGTCCAAGGCCCTGATGCACCGTTCCAGCAGTTCCCTCAACTGGGAGCGCTCCAGCAGTTCCACAGCAGACGGCTGTTCCGAGGCGACCTGCAGCCCCCTCCCCTGCCCCACCCCCTCAGGCAGGTCAAGTGATTCCTCACGGCCACGCTTCTGCCGGTTCTGCTGCCAGCGGGTACGGGCCTGATTAACGGCAATGCTGGTCAGCCAGGTTGAAAGACTGGCGTCACCGCGGAAATCCCTGAGTTTGCGCCAGGCAGCCAGAAACGTTTCCTGAACAATTTCAGCGGCGTCGGCCTCATTAGCGCTGATCCTGCAGGCCACATTGTACAGGCTGCGCTGATAGCGCAGCACCAGCTGTTCAAAGGCGCGGGTATCGCCGTTGCGGCAGGCAGACAACAGCCCTGCCTCATCACTGTTCTGCACTGAAGCACTCACCGGATATGACATCTCCCTGACCGGAAAAGTTCCGGCAAAAATCAACTAAAAAAGCCCCGCAACATGTCGTTACGGGGCTTTGGGTTCGCTGCATCATGCCACTGACACGAAAGAGCTGCTCGCTACTTCAGGACAAAGGCGACCCGCGCATCAGCCATAAAGCCGTTGTTCTGGTTGGCGCTGAAAATCTGCAGGGCAACATCATTGCTCACCTGCAGATCAGACGGGCTGACCGTACCGGAGGCCTTCACCACCAGCGGGTTGTTGACGCCACGCTTGCGCAGGGCGGCACGGGCCTTGTCCACACTGTTGGTGTATTCGCCGCAACCCTGCTCAACCAGTACCTTCTGGCTGATCTTGGCCGGATCGTAAAGCACCTCACCCTTGGGGTTAAAGATCCGGTTGATCAGCGCCGGACGGAAGGAATACGCAGTGGCATCGATGATCAGACCGTCAAAGGCCTGGGCAACCGGTGCCGGGGCAGGAACGTCAGCAGGCGGTGTATAGACCGGTTTCTCAACCTGTTGCTTGATTTTGGGCTCGGTCAGGACCTTTTCGTACATCATGGCGGCAAAGCTGCCCGGACCATTGATGCCTACCCGCAAAATAACCAGGGCGGTCTCCTCTTCGGCATTCCAGTCTTTTACCACCGGATGAAAGCCCTTGATAAAGGTGTTCACTGAAGACCTGATCACATCAGACTCAAGCTCTGCATCCCTGACCGTTGTCTCGCCGGTAATGGAGACCCCTTTCAGCAGTTCTGCCAAGGCCCGCTGGGCAGCCACTTCGGCAGCCCTGAGGGCCGTCAACCGTTTCTGGCCGCCGGTGGTCCCCTTCTTCGGCACCCCTTCTCCCACCACCAGGATCGCATCCTGCTTGAACGCCTGCTCTACCGTCACCGTGACGGTTATCTTTTCTTTCCTGATGTACTCACGGGCCATCTTGTAGTTTTTCAGGTCCACTTCATCTGCCTGGGCCAGTCCTGCAAAACCCATCAGGGCCACTGCTGCCAGTATGATGCTCTTTTTCATTGAAACTTCCTCCTTGTCAGATTACGTACCAGGTAAGGGTGTAGACTAATAGATATTGATTTTTTGCTGCAGCATCCGGATGGCAAGAATCGCCTCGGCGCCGTCAACCGGCTCGTTAAAACGGAACTCACCGGACAGTTCTCCCTCCATAATCCCACGGCTGGTCATGTTCATGACAGCGTTGTAGAAGGGAGAGGTTGCCTTGACGTCCGGGAAGGGCGAACGTTCCTGGCCGAAATAGGCGGTGGCCAGCTTTTCATCGCCGGTCAGCTTGATCAGCACATCTTCAAGGATAAAGGCCATCTCACCACGCAACACCTTGTCTTCCGGTTTAAAAAGATAGGCCTTGGTGGTCTGGTCAAACTTGGGCTCAAGCCCGCGTACCTTCCATTTCATGATGGTGTTGACTTCATCGAGGAACGGATGGGACAACAGGTCTGCCGGTGTAAATTCGGCTTTCATGGCATCCAGTTGTGATTTGACCGGGATACGTCCGGCGAACAGCTTGTCGATCTTCATCTCATCAACCAGCAGGGCGGCCAGATCGCCACGGGACACCGCTTCCTTTACCGCGACCTTGCGGCCAACGTCGCCAACGGTGATCCCCCCCATGGCCCGCACAATCTTTGCAGTCTTTTTCCAGGCCTTGTCGGCAGGTTCATTCCACTTGCCCATCTTACGGCTGTCCAGGGTCTCACGGAACTTATCCTCCGCCTTGCGGAACTGATATCCTTCCAGGTAGGCCAGCCCCATGAAATAGGCAGCAGCCTCCTTGCCCTGATAATAGTCCAGCCGCCGTTCATCCAGCTTCTCAAGGGACTGTGCCGCACGGTAGGCCGCTTCGGCCCGGTCAAGCCAATCTTTGCCCTTTACCGCAGTTGCCGTTCTCAGCACAGCCAGCTGGTACTCAAAACGGTCATTGTCGGTTTCTGCAAGCTTCAGGGCTTTCTCAAGGTACTCCTCGACACGAGCCACCTCTACGCCACGATAGCTGACGTCATTCATCCCTTTGGCCTTCAGGGCTGCCACAATGGCCTTGCCGCCATAGGCCGCTGAAAAATTCTCCTCACAATAGAGCGCCCGATCAAATTTTTCCTGGGCCACCTCAGTTTTACCGGCCTCAAGCGCCTCCATACCACGCAGATAATGATGTGCCGGATTGTCTTCCGGTGCCGTACAACGGGCTACCTGTTTAGCGCAGCCCCCTGCCAGCACAACCAGTGTCAACGCCAGGAACAACCAGATTCGTTTCATACGTAACCCCCTGAATATGCTTTAGTAACCAGTCAAACAAGATAGTATGCCTGAAAGGATACCATCATTTAGCTGAAAGTAAACTCCCCGGCAAAAAAAACAGATTGTCTAGCACCTCTTCCCCGCAGCCAGCAACGCCCCTCCCACAAGTCCGGCATCATCCCCCAGTGCTGCCTGACAGAGCTTCAACGCTGCCACCATCTGGGGGAAGGCACGCTGTTTGAGTGTTTGCAGCACGGCAGGGGCAAACAGATCAAAGCTGGCCGCCACACCACCGCCGATGATAATCCCTTCGAGATTCAGGGTATTGACCAGACCGGCAAGGGCGGTCCCCAACCAGTAACCGATGGTTTCGAATGCAGCACAGGCACCGGGGTCGCCCTCCCCGGCCAGCAGGGCCAGGGTTTCCGGTGTCTTACCCTGGCCATATCGGGACAGGGCCGCTGCCGACACATACTGTTCCAGACAACCGCGGTTACCGCAGGGGCAGGGAATCCCTTCCGGGGCAACGGTCAGATGTCCGAATTCAGCGGCAAAGCCATCAGCACCTGTCCAGAGTTTACCGTCAAGTATCAAACCGCTTCCCAATCCGGTCCCAATGGTTATCACCGCCAGCGAGCGCATGCCTTGTCCGGCACCTGCCCAGGCCTCACCCAGGGCGATCAGGTTGGCATCATTGGCAGATAGTACCGGTATTCCCAGCCGGCCCTCCAGTGAACGGGACAGATTCATCCCCTCCAGCGGCCGCAGGTTTACGGATGAATGGATGACACCATCGCTTCCGATCAGACCGGGCACACCAACACCGACACCACTGACCTGCAGACCGGAAACGCGGGCATCAGCGATCAGACGGTCAATTTCCTCTGTCAGGCGCCCCAGGAAAGAATCTGCCCCGCCCTCAATGGCACTCTTCGACCTGAAGCGGGCTATCACCTCGCCCCCCGGCCGCACCAGCGCACCACGCAGGTTTGTCCCCCCGATATCAATGCCGATATAGCCGGCTGCCGCATCAATCACCGATAACTCCTGGACATGCAAGATAGCGATTCACGTTCGGATTGGTATAATACGGTACTCGTGTAGTCATCTCAACTCTTACCGCGCAGAAATAGAATATTTTTTTATTCAGAACTGATAGCGCTTGACAGCCCCAGGCAAGGGGCATATATGTCTTTAGTCAGAATAAACACAAACCAGTGTAATCAGGACTAAATCAACCATTTTTTTATCCCTACTAAATTATTTGGAGGAATGTCGACCATGGCAAAAATCAAGGACGCTCTTGAGTATCATTCAATGGGTCGTAAAGGAAAGATTGAGGTTATCTCAACCAAACCCTGTCAAACCGCAGCAGACCTCTCGCTGGCCTATTCGCCGGGTGTGGCAGAGCCCTGCCTGGCAATAGAAAAAAATCCGGATGATGCCTACAAGTACACCGCCAAAGGAAACCTGGTGGCCGTTGTCTCCAACGGTACTGCCGTCCTGGGCCTTGGTAACCTGGGGGCACTGGCCGGTAAGCCGGTCATGGAAGGGAAAGGGGTTCTTTTCAAGCGTTTTGCCGATATCGACGTCTTTGATATCGAACTTGACACCGAAAATCCGGATGAGATCATCAAGGCCTGCCAGCTGCTGGAGCCGACCTTTGGCGGTATCAACCTGGAAGATATCAAGGCCCCGGAATGTTTCTACATTGAGGAAGAGCTGAAAAAGACCATGAAGATCCCGGTCTTCCATGATGACCAGCATGGCACCGCCATCATTTCATCGGCAGCCCTGATTAACGCACTTGAGCTGGTTGGCAAGAATATTGAGGATATCAGGATCGTGGTGAACGGTGCCGGCGCTTCTGCCAACTCCTGCGCCAAGCTGGCGATTGCCCTGGGGGTCAAGCCGAACAACATGATCATGTGTGACACCAAGGGGGTCATCTACAAGGGCCGCAAGGAAGGCATGAACCCCTACAAGGAGCTCTTTGCCGCCGAGACACCTTTCCGCACCCTGGAGGAGGCCGCCAAAGGGGCCGACGTCCTGTTCGGCCTTTCCGCCAAAGGGGCCTTCACTGCCGACATGGTGCGCAGCATGGCGCCCAATCCGATCATCTTCGCCATGGCCAACCCGGACCCGGAGATCACCCCCGATGAGGCCCGCGCTGCCAGAGGTGATGTGATCATTGCCACCGGCCGCTCAGACTATCCCAACCAGGTTAACAACGTGCTGGGCTTTCCCTTTATCTTCCGCGGCGCCCTGGATGTGCGGGCCAGCTGTATCAATGAGGAGATGAAGCTGGCAGCGGTCAAGGCCCTGGCCAAGCTGGCCCGTGAAGAGGTGCCCGATTCGGTCAGCAAGGCCTATGGCAACCTCAAGTTTTCATTCGGCAGGGAGTACATCATCCCCAAGCCGTTTGATCCGCGGGTGCTGCTGCATGTTGCGCCGGCCATTGCCCAGGCGGCCATGGACAGCGGTGTTGCCCGGCAACCGATCGAGGATATGGAAAAGTACATCGAACACCTCGAATCGACCCAGGGCAAGTCAAAAGAGATCATGCGCTACATCATCAACAAGGCCAAGACCGACCCGAAACGGGTGGCCTTCCCTGAAGGTGACAACGAGAAGATGCTGCGCGCAGCCCAGATTCTGGTGGATGAAGGGATTGCCAAGCCGATCCTGATCGGCAACAGCATAAAAATCCGCAATAAAATCGACGAACTGGGACTTAATCTGGACGACGTGCAGATCGTTGACACCGAACATTCAAAATTTACCGAGCCCTATGCCCAGGAACTCTACCGGCTGAGACAGCGCAAAGGGATCACCGAGACCGAGGCGGGACGGATCATCCGCCGTAAATCCCGCAACCATTTCGGCGCCATGATGGTCAGAATGGGCGATGCCGATGCCATGCTGTCCGGTATTGATGCCCACTACCCCGAAACCATCCGCCCGGCACTGGAAGTTGTCGGAAAACAGCCGAATCTGACCTCGGTGCACGGCATGTACATGATGGTCTTCAAGAAGGGTGTCTATTTCATGGCCGATACCACGGTTGAAATCGACCCGTCTGCTGAAGAACTGGCTGAAACAGCCATCCTGGCCGCGCAAAACGTCAAGGTGTTTGATATTGACCCACGGGTGGCCATGCTCTCCTTCTCAAACTTTGGCTCAGTCCGTCACCCGCTCTCAGACAAGGTGCGGCGTGCCGTCGAGATCGTCAAGGAGCGGGAGCCCGACCTGATTATCGACGGCGAGATGCAGGCCGATACGGCAGTGGTACAGGAACTGCTGGATCACTTCAAATTCTCCAAGCTGAAGAACACGGCCAATGTCCTGATCTTCCCGGACCTCAACTCAGGCAACATCGCCTATAAACTGTTGGCCCGCCTGGGGGGGGCTGAGGCGATCGGACCGATCCTGATGGGGATGCAGAAGCCGGTCCATGTCCTCCAACGGGGTGATGACGTCAGTGACATCGTCAACATGGCTGCCATCGCCGTCGTTGATGCACAGGGCCGCAACAGCTGACAGATCTGCAGTCCGTATGACGGAGTATTCCGTCATACGGACTGTCCCAGCAGCAGATTCCCCTGGCCTCCAAACAATCTTTTGACATTCAGCAATGCCTATCGTAACGTATACAGTATACTCTTCAATTTCTGCCGCATTGTACTGTCAGGAGGATTAAGCATGCTTCGTCTCCCGAAAGGCACCCCTCTTTTTGAAAATCTTGATGCCGCTGAACTACAACTGGACGCCATCATCACCAAACTTGCCCACGGTTGCTTCACCGGCTATGCCAGTCTGAGCTTTCCAGCGGCAGTCGGCATCCTGGTGTTTGAATCAGGCAAGCTGGTCAGCATCATCTTCGAAAACAATCAGGGGGTACGCCTGAATGGCTTTGAAGGTATGACCGCACTGGCAGAGCAGATGCTTGAGAGCAACAGTAGCAGGCTTAACGTTTACCGGCTTTCCGACGATCTTACCATGTGTATTCATGCCCTGCTGCAGGGCGAGGCCCGTTACCGCGCCCAGGAACTTGCACTGATTGACATCAAGGTCTTGCTGGAGCGGGTCAAGAATGAACAGATGAACTGCTGCCTCCGGATCTATACCCAGGACCGCTCTGCCATGATTTTTTACAAAGAGGGCAATCCGCTGGGTTTTTTCCATGACGGCTCCCATGAGATTGAAGCCTCACCCGGTGACTCGCAACAGCTTGCCCAGGACCCTGCCGCCAAGATAGATCTCTATACCACGGTGAGTGCCAATGAACTGATGGGGCATGACCTGCTGGAGATGATCAATGTTGCCAATGTCTGGAAAACAGCCGTCAGCCGCCACCAGAGCAAGACAGGCGGTGCATGAATAACCCCTCAGACCAGGCCGCAGCGCAAAAGAGCCCTGCCACGTCATTGTGGCAGGGCTCTTTATCATTCCGCTTGGAAAAACATCTTTCAAAAGGGGAACTATTTCAATTCAAAATCCAGCAGTTCATCTTCACTGAAGTCAAGCCCGCCGACACTCTTCCCTTCTGAAGCATCATGCAGACGTGCTGAGACGTCACGGTAGGCGGGATTTATCCGCTCAACCTCCTCCAGGAATGCCCAGGCCTCATCGTTTTTGCCCAAAACAGTCAGGGTCAATGCCAGTTCATATTTAAGCGCGCAGCTATCCTCAGCAGAAAGCGAGGGTAACGCAAGCAATGCACGCAGCGCATTCTCTGCCAGCAGCAGCTCACCCTTATCCCTGAGACAGGCCCCCTGCAGAATCAGACAGGAGACACGGCGTTCAGGGTCTTCTGCTGCCTGACGCAGGGCGTTGATCGCCTCATCATAGAGTCCCATCTCATGGAAGGCCAAGCCCAGGTCGTACTGGGACTGGGCATCGTTGTTTTCCAAGCCGGCACCAAAACGGACCTTGCCGGTCTCGGTCTGGATGTTGTCAAAAATGTCGTTAACGGTTTCAAACCAGGTATCTGCAGGTGCAGCGGCAGCACCGCCAAGATCTTCGTCCAGCTCAACCTCAATCTCGTAAAAATCCGCTTCAAGTGAGGCCTTGGCATCGCTGAAGTCACTGATATCCAGCTCACGCGGCCCCGTGCCATGGGTTGGCTCCGGCGTGCCCGCAGTTTCAATCGCCCCGGCAGTCTGCAGCTCCAGTTCGATCTCAGGCTCCACCTCCGGCAGCAGTTCTTCCAACTCCACAGCAGCCGGTTCTTCTTCAACAGATACCGCAGCTGCCGGCTGCCCTCCCCCCAGGCCTGCCAGTGAGCCAATCTTGGCGGCAAAGGAAGCGGCCTCTTCACTCAGTCCTGCAGCCTCACATGCCCGGGCACAGCCTTTCAGAATCCGGATATTGATCGGCACCAGATCGTTCAGGGCCAGATAGAATTCACGCAGTGTTCCCGCAGCGCCGGCAGCAATGAAAAGCTGTTCACTCTCATCCATAAGGGTCAATGCAGCGGCGGTGTCCTGTTCGTCCAGCAGGACACGGATCAACTGCTCACGGGGAAACAGCTCTGAGGGGAAAAATCTGATAAAATGCTGACAGACCGTCTTGAGGCGGGTAGCATTTTCAAGCGAACGGTATGCCTGTACCAACAGCCGCCAAGCAGACAGCTGCTGTGGATTGGCCTTGATCAGTACCTGCAACAGTGCAGCCGCCTGCTCTGCACCGCCATCAGTGATCTTTTGCTCAATAACCGAACAGGTAAAGTCTCCCTTGTCCGGGAAAAGCTGGGAAAGGCGCCCCGCAAGGCGGGAAAAGGCAGTATCATCCCTTCGCTCCACCAGCAGCAGTCCAAGCGACCTGAATGCCTCCAGCGCTTCATCGAGCCGCCTCTGTTGAAACAGCACTTCAGCGTACTTCAGCTTGATATTGGGGTTATGGGCATCTATCCGCTGCATGGCCTCAAGTGCTTTTAAGGCCTCACCATGATTCTGCAGCCGCTCAAAATAATCATACGCCCGTTTATATTCAGACAGCGCATTGGCGGAAAGGCCATGTTTTTCGTTCAGCCCCGCCAACGTCAGGGCAATGGCGATGTCGTCCGGAAACAGCTTCTCTATCTGCTTGTAGACCGCAATGGCCTTCATGTAAAAACCGTTTGCAGTCAGGTTTTTACCAATGGTTTCGAGTTCTTTACGTGCCTCATCAGCACGCCGAGACTTGGCAAGCAGTTCAGCAAGGCGTTGGCGCACCCTCAGGTCAGCAGGATCCGCCGCCAAGACCTCCTGGTAGCAGGTGATAGCCTTGTCGGCCTGCCCTTTTTGCAGCAGCTTCTGGGCATCTGCGAGTAATTTGTCCTTTTTGCTCACCTAAAACACCCCTTGGATAGTGGGACATGACAAAACGTGCCACAATTGCGTAAACATAGCTGCATCACCCAGTAGTGTCAAGCCGTATATCTCTAATTTTACATATAGTTACACTGTCAGTCAGTGTCTGATAATCCTTTGACAGAGCCCGGTAAATACAGTAGGTATAGACGGCTGAAGCATCACATTACCTTGAAGCGAGAAAGTGCCATGTTGATCCTGCCGCGCTCCAACCCCCTCTACGAAAACATCCCGGTTCAAAAGATCAATCTGCCCGAAGCCATGAAAAAGATGGGGACGGGCGGTTTTACCGGTTATCTGGGCTACGGTTCAAACAGTTCGGAAGGCTACCTCATCTTCATCAAAGGTGCCTTGATCAGCACGCTCGTGCTGGAAGGAAGCACCCGCAAAAGCGGTTTTGAGGCCGTCACCAGCCTGTTCAGCCACGCCCTTGCCGAAGGCGGCGTTATCAACGTCTACCGGATGACCGTTGACCTGGCGGTCTGCACCCATGCGCTGTTGCATGGCAACGTGGTATTCAAGCCCGAACTGGTCAGCAACCTGGATCTCAAGGCCGTCCTGGCCCGAATGAAGAGCCAGGCGCTGAACGGCACCATGCTGTTCTCGACGCCGGATCGCAGCGCCATGATATTCTGCAAGGAAGGCACACCGATCGGCTTCTATCACGATGCAGCGCAGGAAATTGAAAACTCTCCCGCTGAATCGCAACGGATCGCCGCCTTGCCCGGGGCCATGCTCGAAATACGCAGCACGCCACCAGCTGAAGAGCTGCTGCACCATAATTTCCTTGAAACCCTCAACATAGAACGCCTCTGGCAGGCATCGTACAGTCGTCATACCGCAAGCCAGGCCAAACCGGCTCCGGCAGCAGCTCCACCTGTTGAGCCCCGGACCTCACCGGAGCCGGACAAGACAACCGAAGAGCCGCCCAGCGATAAAGAAGCCCAATTGGCCGAGATTGTCGACGACCTGCAGGAAATTGCCAGAGCCTACCTGGGACGCCAGGGGGCAGATCTGGTAGACGAGCTGCTTGACCTTGTGGGTGGCAGGGCCGCGCTGCTCGACAGCCAGAAACAGACCGCCTTTCTGGCTGCCATGTCCGCCCAGGCCCCTGACATTGACCCGGAAGCAAAAACTGAAGAGATGATTGATCTGATGCGCTCCGAAGTTGCCGGACGCCTGTCCGTCTAGTCACCATGCCGCCATCACTTACCGGTCTTTCCGTCATCCTTGTCGAGCCCCAGTTCCCGGGCAATATCGGCATGGTCTGCCGTGCCATGAAAAACATGGGGCTTTCACGTCTGCGCCTGGTGGCAGGCTGCGACCACCTGCACCCCGAGGCATTCAAATTTGCGGTCTCGGCCAAAGACCTGCTGGAACAGGCAGAGCTGTTCGACAGCCTGTCGGACGCCCTGGCAGATATCAGCGTTTCAGTGGCGACCACACGGCGCAGCGGCAAATACCGTCAAGAGCTGCTCAGCCCTCCCCAGGCGGCCCAGGCACTGTTACAGGCACCGGGGTCTGCAGCGCTGGTCTTCGGACGTGAAGACCACGGGCTCTCCACAACGGACCTCTCCCTCTGCACGCTGCAGGCAACCATACCGTCAAGTTCCGAGTACGGTTCACTTAACCTCGCCCAGGCAGCCCTGATCTTCTGCTATGAGCTGTTCGGTGCAGCAGCCGCGGAGACCGGCTCCGTGCAACGGACTCCGGCACCATCCGGAGAACTTGAACCGCTGTTCACCCACATGGAACAGACCCTGTTGCGAATCGGCCATTTAAATCCCCAAAACCCTGACCACATCATGCGTTCGCTGCGCCGTATATTTTTCCGGTCCGGGCTTGACAGCCGCGAGGTTGCCATCCTGCGCGGCATGTTATCCCAGATAGACTGGGCAGCCGGTGACTTCAACAACCGAAAAAAAACATCATGACTCCCACCCTGATCGGTCTGCTAGCGGGACTGCTTACCAGTGTTGCCGCCCTGCCGCAGGTTATCAAGACCTGGCGCAGCCGTCATGCACGGGATCTTTCCATCTGGCAGCCACTTCTTTTGTCCGTCGGGGTTGCATTGTGGTTAATCTACGGTATGCTGATCGGCGATACGCCCCTGATCCTTGCCAACATCACGCCACTGATTTGTAACCTGCTGTTAACGGCTATGAAGATCAGATTCAAAGGCAATGACCCGGAACAAGACGAGGAGACACCACCATGAAACGTTTTTTACTCGGCATATTTAGCCTATTCCTACTCTCAACGCTGTCCGGCTGTGGCTACAACACCATGCAGGCCAACGAGGAGGCGGTCATCGCGGCCTGGGGCAATGTTGAGTCATCCTACCAGCGACGCAACGACCTGATTCCCAATCTGGTCGAGGTGGTTAAGGGCTATGCCAAGCATGAGGCAGACACCCTCAAGGCTGTCACCGAGGCACGGGCCAAAGTGGGCAGCATGCAGCTCAGCAAAGAGGTTATCAATGATCCTGCCGCCCTGACCAGATTCCAGCAGAATCAGGGTGAACTGTCATCTGCCCTCTCCCGGCTGATGGTGGTGGCAGAAAGATATCCTGACCTGAAAGCCAACCAGAATTTTCTCGACCTGCAGAAACAGCTGGAAGGGACGGAGAACCGGATCAACGTGGCCCGTGAGCGTTACAACAAGGCTGTGCAGGTCTTCAACACCAGTATCAGGACCTTTCCCAACAGCATGACCAACTCAATGCTGTTGCACCTGAAGCGTAAAGAGCCGTTTAAGGCTGAGGAAGGTGCCAAAACAGCGCCCAAGGTCAAATTCTAACCGGAGTCCACGAGGCCAGCATGCGTTTTAATGCCTTCAAACTGTTTGTGCTGTTCATCATGACGCTCGGCTGTCTGGCGCAGAATGTTTCAGCCCTTGATGCCCCGCCCTTAAAGGGCAGAATCAATGATTATGCCGGAATGCTCTCTCCTGCAACCGCCCGTTCACTGGAACAAAAACTGGCCGCCTTTGAGAGTGAGACCACCAATCAGGTCGTACTGCTGACAATTCCGTCATTGGAAGGTGATGTTATCGAAAGTTTTGCCATCCGGGTGGCAGAGGCCTGGAAGATTGGACAGAAAGATAAAAGCAACGGGGTGATCCTGATTCTTGCCAAGAAGGAGCGCAAGATCAGAATCGAGGTCGGCACCGGTCTGCAGGGGGTCCTGCCTGACATCACCGCCGGCCAGATTATCCGCAATGTAATCGCGCCGGAGCTGCGGGCCGGCAACATAGACCAGGGGATCAGTGCCGGTCTTGGCGCAATTATCGGTGCCACCAAGGGGGAGTTCAAGGCCACGGCGGCTGACAAGAAAGCGGCCAAGAAGAGAAAGGGCAGCGGCTACGGCCTCTTCATTATCCTGCTGCTGGCGGCCATCGTCATAACCGCTGTTGCCGGTTCATCCTCCCGCACTGCCGGTATCCTGGCAGGCGGTGTGAGTCTGCCGGCTGCCGCAGGTATTGGCCTGGGAGCGGTACTCTGGAAGCTGGGGGTACTGGCACTCTTGGGCGGTGCCGCCGGATTTCTGATCAGTCTCCTGATGCGGCTCATTAATGCCGGTGGTGGTGGTGGCGGCGGGTCGTACGGTGGAGGCTGGGGAGGGCCGACCATCTTCTATGGCGGCGGAGGCGGCTCATCGTCAAGCGACGACGGTTTTTCCGGTGGAGGAGGAGACTTTGATGGTGGTGGTTCTTCAGACGACTGGTAACTTGCGATGTCGTTTTTTTCTGGTATGCTGACGCCTATTCCCTGAGCCAAAGGACCAAGCAAGTGCGTTTTATCCTGTTAATCCTCAGCTGTCTTGCTATCATGCTTGCCTCGGCAGCTGCCCTGGCTGCCCCAAAGCCTGCTGACGGAGAGCGTCTGCTCCTGATTCGCGCCGTTGGCGGCAGCGCATCAGAGAAGGAACTGGCAGCCCAGGCCGGTGTCTATGACAGCATGGTAGAATATCTGACAGACCGGGGCTACCGGGTGGTAGACCGTGCCGCTGCAGAAAAGGCAGCCATGCAGATCGCCGCCACCCACGAGATTGATCCTGTCCTGAACAAAGCTGCCGCCTATGGCCTTACCTTTCTGGCCGAATATTCCATCCATTTCAAAACATCCACGATTGTCAAAGACCCGGACAAAGGGATCGGCGCCCTGGTCAGGGTCAGCGCAAAGATCATTGACAACACGGGTGCGCGGATTATCTCAGCCAAACTGGCTGAGGCATCATCAAGTGGGCATACCACTGAAGATGCCATTGACAAGGCAGCCAGAAGCGCCGGCAAAAAACTGACCGAACAACTATCCAGAGGGCTTGAACAGCATGTTGTCCAAAACGGCAACGAAGGCCGCACCGTCACCATGGTCTTTGAAGGGCGTGAGGCTCAGACCGAACGACTGATTGCCCTGCTGGAAAAAAATAAGGCTGTCGCTGCCGTCAAGGAGGTCGAGGCCGGCGGCGGCAAAGCCACCCTGGAGATCATCTGTAAATCACGGCGCGACCAACTTGAACGAGAACTGCTCAGACTGGCTTCCCAACAGGGGATACAGTTACAGAAGATCAGATCAGAAGGTAACCGCAGCACATGGAAAATCAGATAGGAGGAAGAAAACATGAGACGAATTTTGCTACTGGTTATCGGAGTAATGCTCCTCAGTGCAACGGCAGCCTTTGCTGCAGCCGTAACAGCCACCGGTGAAGGCCCCAGCAAGGAGGTAGCCCTGGCAACGGCCATGCGCCGGGCTGTGGAGCAGGGAGTTGGTACCTTTATCAAGTCAGACACTACCGTTATTGACTCGGCACTGGTTGACGACAAGATCCTTTCGCACAGCAAGGGGTATGTCACCAGCTATAAGATCATCAAAGAAGAGAAGACCGCTGATGGCGTTACCATCACCATCACTGCCACGGTTGACAACAAGCTGATCAAGGGTGACATTGATGCCCTGACCATCCTGCGCAAAAACGCCGTGGTGGGCAACCCCCGCATCCTGGTGGCCTTCAGCAACAAGTCCAAAGACAAGATCTTCAAGGACAAGGAGTTCACTGAGGAGATCTATAACGGCATCGTAGAATCCCTGACCGACAAGCAGTTCCGCGTGGTGGACAAGGCCTCTGCTGAAAGATTTTCCATGCAGCAGGCCGAGACCCACGAGATCGATGTGGATCTGAACAAGGCAGCCGCCTACGGTCTCAAATTCCACGCAGAATACACCCTGTTTTATAACGTCAGCGGCGTGGTCCGCGAAGGGGCCATCGGCAAGAGTGTTCTGGTAAACGTCAAGACACAATTGATCGACAACACCCGTTCCCAGGTCATTACCAGCAAGAAAATCGAGCAGGCCGGCATGGGCCAGACCGTTGAACAGGCCCTTGAAAAAGCAGCCCGCGAAGGTGGCAAGAAGATCGTCAATCCGATGATTGATGTGCTGCAGAAACACTGGATGGACCAGCAACAGAACGGCGCCATGTATACCATCATCATTGACGGTGTGGATGACCCGGAAGAGATTGCCAGGTTCACCGAGATGTTTGAAAAATTCCCGCTGGCAACCGGTGCCAAGGAGGTTGAATCCGGTGGCGGCAAGACCACCTTTGAAGCCACCTACAAAGGCAAGCGTGACCAGCTTGACCGTGATGTGATCCGTGTTGCCAAAGAGCTGGGCTGGACCATGAAGAAGATCCGCGCCGAAGGTGCCAGAAGTACCTGGAAGAAACAGTAGGGGGAAACCATGAAACGGATCATTATACTTGCCGCATCAATCCTGCTTGCCCTCTGCAGCTTTGCCGTGGCCGATCAGTTTACGGCAACCGGTCGCGGCATGTCTGAAGATGCAGCGGTTGCAAGCGGCCTGAACAATGCCATTGATATGGCAGTCAAGCAGATCCTTGACGAAGAGACGGTCAAGAAAAACAAGCAAAAGATCGCCTCTACCCTGAAAGGCAAGACCAGGAAACTGGCCCGGCTTGTTCAAAAAGGTGAGCCGGAATTCACCGGAGCCGGTTACGAGCTGCAGTTGACCGCCGAGGTCAACCTGAAGACGCTGGAAAATGAGATCAATGCCTTGGGGTTGATGCAGGATGCCATGGGCAATCCCCGCATCATGGTGCTCTATAACCCGAACCTGCCCCAGGGAGCCACATTGGGCAGTACCCGGGCCGATCTGGAGGCGTTCTTCGACAACTCCTACGGGGCGATTGTTGAGGTACTGGCTGACAAAGGTTTTGACGTGATCGACAAGGCCTCAGCCCAGAAGTTCTCCGTTCAGGTGGCCGAGACCCATGAGATGGAGCTTGACACCAACAAGGCGGCCCTCTACGGCCTGAAATACCATGCCGATCTGGTGCTGTACTACCAGACGGTCGGCATTGGCCGTGAAGGTTACTGGCAGTACACCGGCGGGGCTGCCAAGATCTTCCTGCGCGCCCAGCTGATCAACCCCAGCACCTCGCGGGTGGTTGCCAGCAAGGATGTTGAATCATCCTCCCATGCCGGCACCCTGCAGGAGGCACTCTACCGCTCTGCCAAAGATGTGGGCCACAAGATCTCAAACGTGATGATCGACTCCATCAAAAAGAGCTGGAAACGCGAAAAATCAGGCGCCGGCACCTTCATTATTGTCCTGGATGGCGTGGCCGAGATTGACGATGTAACCAGCTTTAAAGACGCCCTCAAGGCGGTTCCCGGCATGGAAAACATCCGCGAGCGGGAGTCCGGCGGTGGCAAGACCACCTTTGAGATCAAGTCCGGCAGCAGCGCCGATGCCGTCAAGAGCGCCATTAACAAGACCGGCAAACAACTGGGCTGGACACTGAAACTGATCCGTTCCGAGGGTGCCCGCAGCACCTGGAAGCGGCAATAGAATTCTCTTAACTTTCCAAGAAGGAGGCTTTACCAATGAAACGCATCCTGCTGATCATGATCACATTGGGGCTGGTGTTGCTGCCGCTTCTGGCTGCTGCCGAAGTGCGCACCTATACCGAAATCGTCACCGTCAAGGTGGATGACGACGAGTACACGGCCCGCAAAAAAGCCGAACAGCGCGGGCGCGAACAGGCGCTTGAGCATTACCTGCGTGATGTCTATCCGGACAGGGCTGCCACCCTCAACCTGACCGGCGACGAGAAATATATCAAAGACCTGGAAATCCTTGAGAGCAGCGTTGAAGGGATGTTTTCCAAGGAGTTGAAAGCCAAGATCAGGATCACCATCAACGAAGAGGCGGTACGGGCCTACCTGAAACGCCAGGGGGCGGTTACCGGCAAGAATGAGGAGCGCCGGATCGTGGTCATGATCATCCCCGGCAAGATGGATACCGGTGATGCCCCGATGATTCTGGACAATGTCCGGGCCGAGGTCCGCCGCAGTCTGACCGCTGCCGAGTACACCGTGATTGACTCCGATGACGAAGCGGTTAATCAGGCCCTGACCGAGGAGGCTGATTACAACAAGATGGTCAAGCATATGAACAAGATTGCTGACCAACTGGCAGATAAAGGCGAGTGGCTGGTGCTGGGTAAGGTGGACGTCAGTGTTGCCCCCAGTGGCTCGGCCTATGTCTACCGCGCCATGATGACCGGCAAGACCGTCAGCCTGGCCAGCCGCGACCTGATGTGGGAAGGCAACCCGGATGGTGCTGCCCGTGCATCAAAAGATGAAGCCAAGGCTGCCATTCGCCTGGCTGCCATTGCCGGCGGCAAGAAGTTTGCCAGTGAGGTTGTCAACGCCCTTAACACCAAGACCCTGACCCAGGAGCGCCGTGGTGCCCGTTTTGAACTGGTACTACCGACACGGGGTGAATACCGCCTGGAGCGGAAACTGCTCAAACTGCTCGGTGAGGATATCAAGGGATTGAAGAACGTCAGCCAGAAAAACCGCGGCAAAGGCGACATGGTGGTTGACCTCTACTACGCCGGCAAGATCAGCGACCTGGTTGACCTGTTGATGGACAACTTTGAAAAAGACGCACAGCTGAAACGCTGGAATCCTGAAATTCAGGGCAACAAGGTGGTTTTCAAATAGGGATGAATTAATCTTGAGTAAGGAGGGCGCTGTTTTATGAAGCCATCGTCACATCTACGTCATCTGAAATACCTGGTGTTGTCCGGCCTGCTGGCACTTGCGGCCGGCAACCTGTCCGGCTGCGCCACCGGCATGTCGGCCATTGAATGCGGGGCAGAGTCCATGAACCCGACTGTCATGGCCGCTCTGGACTCCTTTGAATCAGCAGCCATCTCAATCAAACTTTCCAACCGGGTCCTGTTGCAGTCCCCCCTGTCTGAGCAGGACACCTGGCCCAAAGACCTTTACGGCGTCCCCTCCGGGGGCGCCCTGTTCAAGATGGGACTCTCCGCCTTTGCCTCATCCCAGGGAATCACCCTGGCCACCGAGATTGACCCGGCCACCGGCTGGCCACGCCCCACCAGCGCCCTCTACATCTTTCTGAAGGACCGGGAAAAGCTGTTGGACAAGCACGTGGACAAGGGAGATGTCGAATTCTTCAAAAACCAGACCCAGGACGTCTTTTTTCGTGAGCTCGGCCCCCGCAAACTGCCGGATACCGTCAACGACTACGTCTATCGCAACCCCCTGATGGCCTACGCGGTAGTGACCAACAACAAGAAAGAGATGCTTCAGCTGGAGGCGGAAATAGCCTTGAACGCACGGGGCTATACCCAGTGTGATGCATTTCTGCGCAAGGCAAGTGCGGAAGTGGGCGAAGAGGTCAAGAAGGCTGCCTGTAAAGATCCCAGCCTGAAAGATGAGGCCATAACAGCGGCACTGAAGGAAAAAACGGAAGATATGGCCACCATGGAGAAGAACTACGGCAAGCTGGCCAACAAGGTCTACTCTGCCTCCGTGGCAGGTGCTGACTTCACCATGGCTTCAATGGTGAAGGTCGGCTGCGCCGTGGTGAACGGCATCCGCGCCTTCCCCAACATCAACAAGGAATTCAGCAGATTACGCGGGGTCTACAACGCCGTCATGCTCTTCCCCCGTATCAAGATGGTACTGGGGTCACTCGGCATCTACAAGGACAACCTGGGGCTGCAATACACAGTCTACAAGACCATGTACCAGCAGATCAAGGGCAAGTACCAGATCAGGGAAGAGGATCCGGCCGCAGAGCAGAAGACCAAAGAGGCCCTGCGCAGGATCGAGCTGGCAGAGGCGGCGATGCAACAGCTGGAGCCGAAACTGATGCTGGCTTTTGCCGGAGAGCCGGTTGAGTTCAGTGACCAGGAAGCCCAAAAAATGGAAAAGATTGCAGCCATGTTCCCAGGTACTGACAACATGACCCAACTGGCAGCCCTCGACCGCCTACCGTAGCGGGGCCGGAGTCTTTTATAACTAAGGAGTATGCCATGAATCGCTATCTTCGTTATGCCGGCTTCAGTCTGCTCAGCCTGCTTGCCTTTGGTTGTGCAACGGCACCCCAGACCGTCTATGTTACTGAGGCGCAACAGGTAACCACCCAGGCGCTGGAACCGGTCAACCTGGATGCCATCGGCCTGAAGCAGGACCTTGGTTCAAAGTTTGCCCGTCAACTCCCGCCGGAGATGACCGATGAGCTGATGAACGACATCCAGGCCCAACTGGCCAACACCAAACGTTTCACCAAGGTATTGATGAACGCCTCCGACCAGGAGACCTACATCATTGAGCCACGGATTGAGAGCCTCAGCTCCTTTGAGTCTCCCATGAACATGGACCCGACCCGCAAGCTGGTCACCTTCAAGGCCCGGGTCAGGCTTGATGTCAAGCTGATGAATGCCAAGGGACAGATTGAACTGGTAAAGTCATACAGCGACGACCGCAAGCTGGACAGCAAGCTCCCCAAACGTGAGGTCATGGTGGCCGAGAAGAAGCAGGAGTTCTTCAAACGTGCCGTCACCGTCGGCTTCAGGGCCGCTGCAGACCGTCTGGGCATGGGCTTCAACCCGAGTTACGAGATGGGCAGTATCAGCCGGATTAACGGCAGGATCGCCTACGTGCAGATCAACACCTCAAAACTGCGCAAGGTACCCATGAAGCAGCAGGCCATTGAGGTGGTTGATGACAACAATCAGGTGCTTGCCAGCCTGGGGGAACTGCAGATTGAGGATGGCAGTATCTCAGGCCGCTATTTTGAAAAAGGCGGCGCTTCCGTCAAGGAAGGAATGAAGGTCAGGGCCCGGGTCAACGCAATGCTGCTGGAGTAGCAGGCACCGGCTGCAGTCAGTATTACACACAAAAACGGAGAGGCAGGTATGCCTCTCCGTTTTATTTTGATTCCGGTTCAGTCAGATAGCAGAATCGCAAGGAATTCGGCAACACCGGAATACTGTAGCGGTACGCCGGGCAGCCGGGGAGGAACCACAGCAGATTGTGCCTTGAAATGAAACCGGGAACTATTTCATCAGAATCTTCAACGCCTGTTTCAGAACCTCTTCAACAGAGGCCGATCCTGCACAATCAAGCTCGGCCAGCACCTTCCTGACCTGCGGATCCTTGTAGCCCAAATTTACCAGTGCTGAAGACACATCATCCAGGATACTACCTTCAGGCAGTGTCCGCCCTACCGCGTCACCCGCCGGGATGCTGCCGCTATCCAGTTTGCCTGCCTTGTCCTTCAACTCAAGCACCAGGCGTTCAGCAGTCTTCTTGCCGATGCCGGGAATGGCGGACAGTTTGTGCAGATCACCCTGTTGCAGGGCAGCAGCCAGCTGAGGTGGCTGGATGTTGGAAAGGATGTCCCGCGCCAGCTTGGGACCGATACCGGATACCGAGATCAGCAACTGGAAAAAAGACTTTTCCGTACGGGTACGAAAACCGTAGAGCAGGATGGCATCCTCCCGCACACTGGTATGGATATGCAGGGTGGCCTGCCCCTCTTCAGGCAGCTCATAATAGGTGGAGAAAGGGATCATGACCCGGTAGCCGACCCCGTGAACATCAAGGATGACATGGTCCGGTGACTTGTGGGCAATCTGACCGGTTAAGAGTGCAATCATGGCCGGTAATTCCTCCAGGAACTGCTGCGACGGGATGTCAGCACGGCAGGGCCGGCCTGTTGCCGCAGCTGATATGAATTGATATGGCAGATCGCTACGGCAACGGCATCGGAGGCATCGGCCTGGGCCACCTCCGGTAGTCCCAGCAGCGCCTTGACCATCTTCTGGACCTGTTCCTTGCCTGCCCTGCCCTGCCCCACCACCGCCTGTTTCACCTGGGAGGCCGTGTACTCAAAAACCGGCAGCCCGGCATGAACCGCTGCAGCAATGGCAGCGCCCCGGGCCTGTCCCAGCTTCAGGGCCGCACGGACGTTTTCAGAGACATAGACATCCTCAACCGCCACCGCATCGGGTCTGTATTCTGCAATGACCCTGCTCAGCCCTTCAAAGATCAGACGCAGACGGTCAGGAAAATCCCTGGCCTTATCGGTAAAGACGGCCCCGTTGTCAAGATGCACAAGGCGGCTGCCGTGCTGTTCAACCAAACCGTACCCGGTGATGCGTGAGCCTGGGTCAATGCCGAGAACGCGCACTAAAAACCGCAGCCTCCGCCGTTTTTCCGGTGATACTGCTGGTGATACTCTTCAGCCTGCCAAAAGGTGCCTGCCGGTACAACCTCGGTGACCACTGAACGCTGATAGCGTCCGGAATGATCAACCGCCTCACGGGAGGTCTCAGCCTGGATTCGTTGCTCATCAGTGTGGTAGAAAATGGCTGAACGATACTGACTACCGACATCCGGCCCCTGACGGTCCAGTTGCGTTGGATCATGGGCCTGCCAGAAGATCTTCAGTAGCCGCTCATAACTGATCCTGGCAGGATCGAAACTCACCTCAACCGCCTCGGCATGGCCGCTGGTACCGCTGCATACCTGCTGGTAGGTCGGATTCTCAAGCGTGCCGCCGGTATAACCTACCCTGGTGGCAACAACACCCGGTTCATCGTAAAACGCCTCTTCTACACCCCAGAAACAGCCTGCTGCAAAGGTTGCCTTTTCCATCCCCGCCTCCCTGCAAAAAAGGGGGCCTGTGGCCCCCTTCCGGTTACATCATCTTTTCCATCTCATCCGCCGAGATATCAAAGTTTGCATACACATTCTGGACATCATCGCAATCTTCAAGCCGGTCCATCATCTTCAACATGCTTTCTGCCTGCTTGCCCTCAAGGGCCACCTGAGTCTGGGGGATCATGGTGATCTCGGCACTCTGGAACTTGAAGCCTTTTGCCTCAAGCGCATCGCGCACCTCAATGAAACTGGACGGCTCCGTGTACACCTCTATCTGTTCATCTTCTTCAACCACATCCTCGGCACCGGCCTCAAGAGCCGCCTCGAACAGCTGATCAAAATCCAGCGAGGTGTCGTAGCTGATCACACCTTTCTTATCAAACATCCAGGCCACGCAGCCGGCTTCCCCCATGTTACCGTTACACTTGGTAAAGATGCTGCGTACTTCAGAGACCGTACGGTTACGGTTATCGGTCATGACCTCAACCAGCACCGCCACACCGCCGGGACCGTATCCCTCGTAGACGATCTCTTCGTAGACAACCCCTTCCATACCGCCGGTACCTTTTTTAATGGCACGCTCAATATTATCCTTGGGCATATTTTCGCCCTTGGCCTTATCAATAGCCGTTCTCAGGCGAGGGTTTGCAGCCGGGTCGCCGCCGCCGAGCTTGGCGGCAACGGAGATTTCCTTGATAATCTTGGTAAAGATCTTGCCGCGCTTGGCATCAGCGGCCCCTTTTTTGTGCTTGATGGTACTCCATTTATTATGGCCCGACATGTCCCTACTCCTTCACCCTGTAATCAGTTTCTGCACCATGACAGAACCTGTTTTTTTAACATGGGGGCTACTGGCTGTCCAGAGTGAAAATGCTGCTGCTGTGTACTGGACAGTCCGCAAGCATCCTGCTACTCTCAACCAGCAATCCAGACAACGGAGGAACCGGGGCATGATAACCGTCAGCTTTCTGCGAACCTGTAGTATGATACTCCTGCTGGCACTGTTCACCGGTTGCTCAGCCATCCCCACAACCGGACCATCCAATCAGGATCTGCCACCAGTGCTGGCCCAGGATGAACTCCTGCGCCCGTACGAAAAAATGGGCAGGATCCAGATCATCCGCGAGGTCTATTTCAGCGATTACAGCCTCAGCCCCAGCCTGCAGGAATGGGGCCTCACGGCACTGCGCGAAGAGGCCCGGAAGATGGGGGCAGACGCCCTGATCCTGCCCGAAATCGACAGCCGTCAAATAACGATTGTCATGTTCCCCGCCTTTCCTGCGACAGAGTACCGGGCTGCAGGTGTAGCGATTAAATTCAAATAACCTTGACAGCCACTCGGGATATTAGGTATAAGGTCAATTCTTCAAAGTTGAATCGGCGACGTAGCCAAGTGGTAAGGCAGAGGTCTGCAAAACCTTTATTCAGCGGTTCAAATCCGCTCGTCGCCTCCAAAAAACATTCCGGATGAATCCGGTTCACTCCAGAAGGCCCTTGAAATTCAAGGGCCTTTAACTTTTCTTACTCCATTTTATTCCAACCAAATCCACCCACATCCAGGGGCAACTGGGGGTACTTTACATCCAGTTACCCCAATTGTTATACTACCTTTCAGATAGTTACCCCAACATTCTGGGAGGCCAGTATGTCACTGACGGCAGCAGCAATCGACGCAGCAAAGGCAGGCGAAAAAGACCGGAAGATGTTCGACACCGACGGCTTGTTCCTACTGGTGACCAAGAAGGGCCAGAAATGGTGGCGCTTCAAATACCGCTACCAGGGCAAGGAGAAGCAGATTTCGCTGGGCACCTACCCCGAAGTGACACTCGCCAAGGCTCGCGAAGAGCGCAACGACTGCCGCAAACTGGTCGCGGCTGGCGCCGACCCATCAGCACTCCGTAAAAGCAAAAAGGTGACTGCAACCCAAGCCAAAACCTTCCGGGATGTCGCCACAAACTGGATCAGCCACCACAAACCAGGCACTCCAGGCGAAGGCCGCGACTGGTCTTCCTCTTATGCCACACAGGTTGAAAATCGCCTGGAGCGTCATGTGCTCAAGCGGATCGGCCACGAGCTGTTCGACACGATCACCCCCGGACGCATCTCCGCTATCCTCGACCCGCTCTCGCCTGACATCCAGCATCGAATCGCTCGCGACATCTACCGTGTATTCGCCTATGGCCGTATTAAGGAAGGCTATCCAGACCTATCCAACCCCGCTGCCGACCTCGTAGAAGTGCTTAAAAAACGTCCAAAACGTAAAAATTTTACCGCAATCATTGAGCCTTTGCAGCTTGGCGGCCTGCTGCGGGCCTGCGACTGCTATGGTGGTTCGTTTGTGGTGCGGATGTATCTCAGACTGGCGGTCCTCTTTTTCCAACGCCCCACCGAGCTTCGTCTGGCGCGCTGGAATGAGTTCGACCTCGAAAGCCGCACCTGGACTATTCCAGCCGCGCGTATGAAATCAGGAGAGCCTCATATCGTGCCCTTGGCAGATCAAGCAGTGGCGCTGTTGGAGGAATTGCGGCCAGTAACTAGGGGCAAGCGTAACAGCCTGCTGTTCCCTGGCGAGCGCAAGCGCGGCAACACTGACGAGCGACCGATCAGTGACGCAACCGGCACCGCTGCATTGGCTGACATGGGTTATCGTGACCGTCAAACCGTGCATGGTTTCCGCGCCTCTGCCAGGACCATGCTTGACCAGGAACATCATGTGCCGGAAAAATTCATCGAGCTCCAGCTTGACCACCTAACCAAGGCCCCAAACGGTACAGCCTATGACCGGACATCGTTTTTACCGGAACGCCGGGAGATGATGCAGCTATGGGCAGACTATTTGGACAGACTCAAACAGATGCACCTGAATGCGGCCAGCAAGAAGTCAAGCGCTGGCGCGCTCGTGGTTGACCGCCAAGATATCGCCGTCGGCAAGGCCAGCAGACCAACCGCAGGCCGCCGCAACCGACGCGTCAAGAGTGGCGTGAGCGTTGTCAAACCGAACCAGGCGAACGCTATACAGGCTGGTGAGAACGAAACGCTTTAGCTCGATAATGGTCGCTTCGTTGCCCGGCAGAGTGCTATCGGGATAGCCCGATACGACCTCTGGTTCTCGGCACACCAGTTCAGCCGGGTTGAGCCAGGCGTCGCGCAGTTCAACCCGTAGCCGTGCTGCCTCGGCAATAGCTTAGGCATGAGCGTTGCGGGTGTAGTCTCTGGGCGCGATTTCTGGCGTTAGACCCGCTGGAAACTAGAAGGTCTCAATGATTGTAGTCTGTGTGTGGACGGCACGAAATCTGCTCCTGGTAACTGAAGATTTATACTTATCAGGGAGGATGAATGAAACATGAATTGAACTGGCCAAAGGTGGGTGGCAAGCTTGGTCGCTGGGCGGCCCTGGATACCGAAACAACCGGGTTGTCGCCAGCACATGGCAACCGGGTTGTTGAAGTGGCTGTGGTGTTGGTAGAAGATGGTGTGGTGACAAAAGAATACCACTCAAGAATAAACCCTGGTCCGGGTTGTTGTTGGAATACAGGGGCAAGCAGTGTTAACGGTATCTATCCAGATGACGTGGCCGAAGCTCCTGGTCCAGAAGTGGTGTGGCCGCAGGTGCTGGAGTTGATTGTTGGTGTTCCGGTGGTTGCCCACAACGCATCATTTGATCAGCAGTTTGTTAAAGCAGAATGCGAGCGTCTGGGGCTTGAGCCACCACAAAGATGGTGCTGCACGATGCAACGTCGTATCAGGCTGGGCAAACTTTACTGGCAACTTTTTGGCAAGAAACTACATAATACCCACGCAGCACTTGCAGATACTCGAGCAGTTGCGGCAATTGCTCCTTTGCTTGGGATTGTATAATCCATTATTTTTGGTATTGTCTACCGGATCACAAATAAGTCAGATTATTTTATTGCTGACAAAATATTGTCAGACTGTTCAACGTGTCAATGACGCGCTAGCCTGCTTGACAGGCTCCAACTCCCGGTCAGGGGAGCACAACAATATAGACAGGGTCTCGGCTTTCCGGGATCCTGTCTGTTTTGTGGCATGATAGCCAGAACAGCGGTGACGCTTAATAATACGCAAGCAGTACGTCGATGACCAACTCGGCGTTCTGTGAGCGTGGTGTAAGCCAATTCACCGGCTTGATTTTTTGATTTTCTATGGCATATCAGATGCATGTTTAAAAAATGAAGTCAGACAATGTTGGCAAAAAATATAAATTTTGTATTTTATCAATTTGGAGGGGCTGTGAAAAAAATTATTTTACTTACTTTAATGCTTTTGGGTGCGGTTAGCGCCTTTGCAATGGAAGATTCGTACAAATCTGACAAAAAACTTTCAGCATTTACTACAATTATAATCAATGACTTCGACACGAAAAGCATGACAATCAACCTGCTTGACGAAGACGAAATGAGCAAATTCAAGCCACTACTTCCGCAAATGGTCAAAAACATTACGGACACTATCGTTTCAAAAGTCAAGGAGCATACAAAATTCAAAAGCATTCTGATCAACAACCAAGAACCCCAGAAAAACGCAGTACGATTAGAGGGAAAGATTGATGAATTTAATGGAGGGCATGGAGCAGCCAAATGGGCATTAGGTTTTATGGCTCCAAAATCAGTTAAAACTTATCTGTCCTACTCTGGAAAACTTGTGGATGTTGAAACCGGAAATGTATTAGGAACATTTTCTGACACCAATACAGGTTCTTTGTGGTTTAAAGATTCTCTGTCGTATTCGCAGGATATGATGGAAAATATAGGGAAAGATGTTTTCGATTTCATTGAAAATAATTACAATTGAGTTTTTACTTTTAAAGTATGTCCATACAATGTGCTTGAGTATATTAGATGACAAAAATAGAAAAGCCATGCGTATAAGTTATTTTGGATTTTGCCCACCAAATGCTGAGTTATAGGAGACGAACTATGCTCAGTAAATCAATTATGATTTCATTTGTTTTATTAGCAACTATATTTATCACTTCATGTGATAGATTTTTTTGGAGATATCAGGCAAAAAAACAAATTGAAAACAAAAATATTGAGATTATATATGATGGCAATACAGATTCATTCATTACCATGAACGAAGTGTCAAATTTTAACTACAATGATTTTTATAGATGTATCAAATTAAACAAATATGCAACACTATTAAAATCAAATAAGTTTACTGACAACATATTCAGTATAGAAACAAGTGATGGCTTTGTCCATTTTTCTGATACATATTTCACTAAACTCGATATTCTAAAAGCTGGACATGAGTTTATATCACCTCATAAAGACAACAAATACACATTTACTCTTGGCACACAAGACGTTGATATACAGAGTGTAAAAATAATCGACAATAATACTAGATTGGTTGAATACAAGAAAAACATATATTGGAACAACATGGGCAAGTGTTTTGGAGAATATAATAAATCTTCAAGTTTAAATAAATTTTATAAAGTTATTTTTCACAGGTATGACGACGGCTGGAAGATTGGCAAGGAATAAATGTAATTAGATTTATTATAGTTTTTTCATATCCATATCATCAATAGCTTGCGCTGACAAGGATGTTACTCTTTTTAATTCAAGCTGGTTGGTTTGACTCAAAATCGCTTCAGCGGCCTATGGCTCGCCAAAAACCGTCCTTGCAAGCTCCTCGTCGTACCCTATATTTTCTTGGTCATTACATGATGTCTTGGCAAGAGTCAGCTCTTTCAGCAGTTGCTCTGCCTCTTCTTGTGGGTTCATTGGATTCAGATAATCCTCTTCAAGCTCTGGCGGTACAGGTGGGAGTTCTTCCGGCTCTGATTGAATCCGGGAATAAACAACACCATCTCGCTTGAGGTCAAGTCGCAGGTCAAGCCTGGCGAGTTGCGGTATATGCTGCTTGATCATTGACAGCATTTTGTTGCGAGGTGACTTTAAGCCGAGCAAAAGACTAAGCCCATCAAGATCAAACACAAAATTTCCGGGTCTATCTCCAACAAACGCTCGCCCGACCTCAAACAGTCGACGTGCCATCGGAGACTTGATGTTATAGAAGTCTGGGTCAACCAGTAGGTAATCACGAATTAACGCCTTGTGGACCCAGCGAGATGGCCTGACCTTGATTATCACATCGTTGCCACGTCCGCGTTTTCTGTCCTCGCCCTTGGTGATCTCAAAAAAATCTATAAAGGGTGTTGGCTCTTGAGCAAGCTCATTTTTGTTAACACAGATGTTTTTGGTGGTTATCAGGCTTTTGTTGAGTCGAATCAGGGCACGTTCAAGATATGCCATGGACGTTCCACCTGGCTGCCTGCCTGTTGTGGCGCAGAATTTACGAAACGAAAACTCGATAGCAGGAAATTCATCAAACACTTCCAAGTCTTTAGGGCCATAAAGTTGCCGGAGTCGCGTCTGGCAGTAGGTCAGAACATCACGATCCATGACAGAGGGCGCGCCGCAGTCCGTGGGGGCGCTGATAACGAGCGACACATCTCGTTTTTCATCTTGATATTGGCGTTTCTCTTCGCCGCCAGTAACCGAAAAGAAAGGGTACTTCATCGTGGCTATATCAAGTCTCAAGACGGAACTAGATTTATTTTTCATACGGTCTTCCTGCAAACTGAATGCCCATCATTAAATGTTATTCATTCCGATAAATATGTTATATATTCTAAAATATTATAACAACACAATGTTATTATTTGATATTTAATTACCTATACGCGCGTATTAACATAACAATAAACTCTTTATAACTAACTTAAAAAAATAGTTAACACTTTTAAAAACCGCTCTTGAAGGGATTGACAGGTCCCAAACCGCCGTGAGGAGGTATTCATGAAGGCGTGACCGATGACAAGGTAATGAGTAAGGTTTGACAGATCTGACGGGTATCTTGTTCTTGGCTATGTGTCATGCACTCTGCTTGTTATCACGGTAATGGCAGTGATAACAGAAGAGATCAAATGATTGTTATGTTGCTCGTTAGATTCCACCATGGCGTTTATAACCATGCGGGGCTGGCACTTCTCCCCCGATTCGCATCTGTTCTGCTCGGCCAGGAGCACCGCCGACACTGTTCGCGCGGTCAATCATGTAACACTACGAAACTGCCTCCTCCTTTCTGATCGTTTTTTTCCGTTGTGCGACAACGAGGCTGGCATTCAATCCAGCGCAAATAAATAGTATGCCTCTCGATATCACAGCAACACACACCGTCAACAAAATAATATCAACGCAGATATACCTCAGTAATACTCGGCCGGAAATGCCCCATTTCCTGCGATACAACAAGCAATGCCTCCAAATAACGATAGCCTGATGACTGTAACTCATCCATGCGAGCCTGGGCGTAGCTATGACGGCATCCGTGAGCACCGGTTGACCACCCCAACGCACGTTTGCTAGCAGCCGAAAACGACGCCGACCATGCTTGTCCACCACCGATGTCGTATCTGACATCATATTTGATACCACGATCTGTTATAACCCGCGCCTGCTCAAACCGCCTAGCCTCTAGACGGTCAGCCAGGTCGGCAGGAATGAGTACGGCACGGCATAAGCCACCTTTGCCAGTCACCACGTAAAATTTGCCTTCACGGTTAGCGTATAGGTCAGTCCGCCAGGAACGATGGTTGCTCGGTTTCTGCTCTTCTATTCGACGGATGGTTAACAGCTCATGAGCCCGCAGGCCGCATGCAGCAGCGACTTCGGTGGCGACGGCATGACGCTCGGCCTGAGCAGCCGCAATGGCTGTCAACTGATCTTGAGTGTAGGCACGTCCAGACAAAGCTGTGGATAGCTCACTCTTGACACGCGGCAACTGCTCTCCGAGGGCTGCCTGGATCGCCTGTCGGTCTTGATCCAGGGTCGGTTGTCGGACCGACTCAGAACGCTCGTCTAGATAGCGCAGTGCCTTGTTGCGATCCAAGTCACGCAGACTACCCAAGCGGCTGACATTCAACCAGGCGGCAAGCCCTGACAGGGCTTGCTCATAGTTGCGAGCGGTGCCTAACGAATGAACCCGCCCAACCTCTTTGCTGCCATGACGAGCTTTGCCAATGCCTGACAGGGCTTTCACAGCATGGCGGGCTTGGCTTCGACTGGTTCGAAAACTAGTCATGGCCGTCAACCTCCGGCAACCGCGCCAGATAGCGCGAGATGGTAGATGTGGCGACCGTGCAGCGTCGCCGACGAAGCCAGATGGCAATCTCGGCCAACGTGGCTCCGGACCAGCGTAGCGTGGTAATTTCCGCCCGGTATTTGTTAAGGCGCGAGCGATAATATCGTCGCCGTCGTGCCATCTTCCTCTGCTGGCGTATCGATGCCAGCTCTGCTTTGATGTCATTCATCATTCGTGCGAGTCCTCCGTTGCGTAAAAATGCGTTGAAGGCCAGCTGATGTGTGCTCGCTGTGTCACCCGACTCTCTGACACAGCGAGCACACGACAAGTTGCGCATGCAACGAATCATCAATCAACGACACGCAACAAAACTATCAAAACAGCACAATGCTTGATGGAGAGACGATGACCATGGTATAATTATAAATGCCGCAACAGAGGGGCTAACGGGCTGGGTGTGCGACAGCGTGCGAGCTGTTGAAACAAAAAACATCTGCCCGAAACGCGACCCGAGGTGGGTATGGCAGCAGGCAGCATTGGTGGTTCAGGCGTTGTAAAGCGTGAAGGGTTTTATCGTGTGTGGGATATTCTCGGTGACGAGCAGCGGGGTATCAAACCGCTGATCCCGGTGAAAAAGTCAACATGGTGGAAAGGGGTACGGAGCGGCAGATTTCCAGCCTCAATTTGCCTGGGTGGTAAGACCACTGTCTGGCGCAAGTCAGACATACATGACTGGATCGACAAGCAAGGCCGCTAGAATCACACAGCAAGAGAGGGGTTGGTCATCAATGGCTGCCCCCTCTTCTGTTGCCCCAATCCAAACTTATCTCAAAAGTTGGGTTTTAGAGCGGGTTGATAGACAGCCTAAAAAGTGAACGGGGCCCCAGAAACGAACCAACAAACGGGGTAACTTTTGGGGTAACTACTCAAACAAAACAACAATAAACAAGGAACAATATAATGATATTAGACAATTACAACATTCAATCAAAGACCAGAAGTCGCCTCCAATATCAAAGGGGTTAGCTCATACAGCTAACCCCTTTTCCTGTTCAATCAACCATAGATTCACCCTAAAGGAAATGGTTTCTGCGATGCTCCTGCACAAAAAAGAGATACTGAACCTGCTGGCTGAAGAACCCGAGGCACTGCACTTTGCCTCACTGCTGCGCGCCTTTGGCGGCCGCCATATCAAAAATGAGCTCAAGCAGATTGTGGATGACCTGGTACGCAGTGGCGAGATCCTGCGCCTGCGGGGCAACCGTTACACCCTGCCGGGAGCCGACAACAGCGGCACCGTGCAGGGCAGCATCTCGATTCACCGCGATGGGTACGGCTTTGTCAAGCCTGAGAGCGGCGGCGAGGACATCTTTATCCCGGGCAAGAACATCAATAACGCCCTGCATGGTGACAAGGTATCGGTCAGGGCCGAGAAGAGCCGCTCCCAGCGCGGCAAGCTGGAAGGCCGGGTGGTTGCCATACTGGAACGGGCCAACAGCCGGATTGTGGGACGCCTGCAGCAAAGCAAGCGTGGCGCAACCGTGGTTCCGGAAGAACTGCGGATCGGCACCTTCTTTACCGTGCCGGCCAATGCGGTCAATGGCGCGGTTGATGGGCAGCAGGTGGTGATTGAAGTCACCGCCTGGCCGGTCGGGGGGCGCCCACCCGAAGGCAAAGTGGTTGAAATCCTGGGCTGGCCCGACGACCCTGATGTTGAAGTACAGACGGTGATCCGCAAGTTTGATCTGCCCCACACCTTTGAACCGGAGACGCTGACAGAGGCCCTGGCAATCCCCTCCCAGGTCGGCAAAAACGATCTGAAGGATCGGGTTGACCTGCGCAAGCTGCCCACCGTGACCATTGACGGAGAAACGGCCAAAGACTTTGACGATGCCGTTTCCATCAGACAGGAAGGCCAGAATTTCAGACTCTGGGTTTCGATCGCCGATGTCTCACACTACATCAAGCCTGGTAGTATGCTTGACCGCGAGGCCTACCTGCGAGGCACTTCGGTCTACTTTCCGGACCGCTGCATCCCGATGCTGCCGGAACGCCTCTCAAACGGCATCTGCTCCCTGAATCCCCACCTGGACCGGCTGACCATGACCGCCGAGATACTCTTTGACCGGCAGGGGCGGATGCTCGAATCCAGCTTCTACCCCAGCGTGATCAAGAGCGACGCCCGCCTGACCTACACCAAGGTCAAGCAGGTCATCATTGATGGCGATGAAAAAGTGCTCGAAGAGGACCGTCCCCTGGCCCCGATGCTGCTGCAGATGAAAGTGCTGGCCCTGATTCTGCAGGCGATGCGCAGACAACGGGGCAGTATTGACTTTGATCTGCCTGAACCGGAGATCATCCTCGGCCTGACCGGCCAGACCGAGGCGATCATCAAGAGTGAGCGCAACCTGGCCCACCAGCTGATCGAAGAGTTCATGCTGGCTGCCAACGAGGCCGTAGCCCGCTTTGTGTCCGGGCAGGAGATGGCATTCATCTACCGGGTCCATGAGCCGCCTGATCCAACCAAACTGACCGCCTTCCGCGACTTTATCCTGCCCTTTGGCTTTACCCTGGAGATGCAGGGAGATCGGGTGGAGCCGTCAGCCATGCAGCGCCTGATCAACGACGCAGAAGGCAAGCCGGAAGAACGGCTGGTTAACTACGGCCTGCTGCGCTGCATGAAACAGGCCCGCTATGCGGCTGAAAACCTGAAACATTTCGGTCTGGCCTCCAGCTGCTACACCCATTTCACCTCGCCGATCCGGCGCTACCCCGACCTGATTGTGCACCGCCTGCTCCGGTTGGCCCTGGAGCGCAAAGCCGGGACACTGGACAAAAAAGGACAGCGCGAACTGGATCGGATCGGCAGCACCATTTCCGAAGCCGCCGAGCATACCAGCACCCGCGAGAGGGTGGCCATGGAGGCGGAGCGGGATATTGTCGAGCTGAAAAAACTGCAGTTCATGCAGGGCAGAATCGGGCAGGAGTTTGACGGTTTTATCGCCGGGGTAGCCGGTTTCGGCTGTTTTGTGGAGTTGTCGGAGGTCTTTGTGGAAGGACTGATACACATCTCCACCCTGGCGGACGACCTCTACAGCTTTGATGAGCCAACCCACGCCCTGATCGGCCGGCGTTCCGGGCGCACCTTGCGGATCGGCGACCCTGTCCGGGTACGGGTGGTGGCGGTCAATCCCCAGGCCCGCAGGATCGAGTTTGTACTGGAAAGCCACAGCACTGTCCGCAGAGACGTGGCCACAGCCCAACCGGCTGCCACGGAGGAGTATCCACGTATCCCGATCAGGGGCAAACGCCCGGTACTGAAAGGCACCGGCAACGGAAATCGCCGGCGTTAGTTGCGCCTTTGCAACGCCTGTGCTAGCTTTGCCGGATCATCACCTACAGGAGTAATCATGTCTGAAGAACCATCCAAAGTTCTCCCCTTTATCGAACACCTGGTCGAGTTACGCAAACGCCTGATCATCATCGTGGTGGCAGTGGTCATCGGCATGGGCCTTGCCTGGAATCTGGCCGACGAGATCCTGATCTTCATGGAAAAACCGCTGACCGGTACCACCTACCTGGATACGGCCAAACAGAAGGGCTACCTGTATCTGAAGGAACACTATCCGGCCATTTATGGCCGTGCCAACCTTGAAAAGGAACTGAACAAGCCCAAGAAGCAGCATGCCCTCAACTACACGGCGCCGCTTGAGCCGTTCTTTATCCAGTGCAAGATCTCGGTGATTGCCGGCTTCGTACTGGTACTGCCGATTGTGTTTCATCAGATCTGGGCCTTCATCGCCCCCGGACTGACCCGCAAGGAGCGCAGACTGGTGGTGCCGTTTATCACCGTGGCCACCATCGCCTTCTGTATCGGTGCGATGTTTTTTCTGACCATTATCTGGCCTTTCATCATCAACTTCTCACTCTCCTACGAAACCGAGGGACTGCGCAGCTGGCTGTCACTGTCAGCTTATGTCGATTTCTGTCTGCGCCTGATCCTGCTGTTCGGTCTGATTGCAGAGCTGCCGATTATCACCCTGCTGCTTTCACGTTTCGGCATTGTCTCCTACCAGTTTCTGGCCCCCAAGCGTAAATACGCCCTGCTGGCCAGTTCGATTGTGGCCGCCTTCCACTCAGACCTGGTAACCATGTTTGTGATCATGATCCCGCTCTACCTGATGTACGAGGTCAGTGTCTGGGTAGCACTGTTCTTCGGCAAGAAAAAGGAGAATCAAACCGCCGAGCCGGAGGCCGCATAGCGGTTACGACAACGCCCCATCTCAAAAGCCGGGTCTGCATGCCGTCATATGTGGGGACGGGCGTTATGCTGTCTCCACGACACAGGAACAGCGGGGATCATGCCGGGAAGGCAACAGGACTTGACAAGTCTTTTGCCACCACGGTATAAAGGGATCATCAAAGTCCTTTTAGGAGTCCCCTATGATGGAACTGACCCGTAAGGGTGATTACGCAATACGTGGCATCATTTATCTGGCAAGTCAGCCTCCCAACAAGATTTCACTCCTCAGTGAAATCGCTGTGGCCGTGGATGTCCCCCAGACCTTTCTGGCAAAAATATTTCAACAGTTCAGCAAAACCGGTATTGTAAAATCGTTCCGCGGTACCGGCGGCGGGTTCCTGCTGGCCGGTCCCCCGGAAAGCATTACGCTGCTGCAGGTGGTTGAGGCGGTCGAAGGGCCGATCCTGCCGAACCGTTGCGTCCTGAAACCGGGTGAGTGTGAACGGGACGCTTCCTGCACCGTTCATCCCGTCTGGCGTCAGGTACAGCAGCAGGTGCGCAGCATCCTGGCAGGCATTACCCTGAAAGACCTGGCCACACTATAACATACCGTATACACTAGATTTTATCTCTTTTTCGTTGACATGCCGCATAAGTTTTGATAGAAGACGACTACAATTAAACCTGAGGGTTCAGCTTAAGTCTCGCGTCTACCAGCGGGACTTTTGTCGTTTTGCAGCCCGGTAAGAAAATTTTACCGGTAATTTCAGTATGAAAGGAGTTTGCCGGACATATCTCCCATCACTTCCGGCCCTGGTTGCCTGTCCGGCGCCATCCGCCCAGCCTTCCCCCTAAAATCTATGAAAAAACAAACTACCATCAAGAAAATCAGCTACATGAGCATTGGATTACTCCTGCTCTGGACTCCGGTACTCTTCATGGCCTGCAGCAAGGGGCCGCAACCGGCGGCCTCGCATGCCTCCCTTGACCGTGACCTGAACGAGACCTCTCTGGAAAAAGAGATCCGCAATGTCATGGAGAAGGGGATCTCTCTGGATGAGCGCAAACGCCAGGTGCCGGTGATTGAACTGGCCTTTGCCCGCCAGACCACGCCGGAGCGTGCCCGCAACCTGGCAGCTCTCTGTTATTTCAAAACCCTGGGGACCCCCTTTTCCCCTCTTGATCTGGCTGAAATCGCTCTGGCCGAGACCGGCGGACATCAGCTCTCCTCCAAGGCAACATCAAACAAAGGGGCCATCGGCGTCTGGCAGCTCATGCCCAAACAGGCCCGCAGTCACGGTTACACGCCGGAAGAGATGCGTAATGACGAAAAATGTGCCGAGGCAGCGGTGCGCACCCTGCTAAGCAAGCTGGAAGTTGCTGATGGCAACATGGACCGTGCCAAAAAGTTTTACTGCGGTGTAGGCCCCCAGGCCGATGCCTATCTGAAAAAACTCCGAACCATCCGGCAGGCACTGATTGAAGAGCTGGACCAGACCAGAGAAAAGGTCGCATTGAACGAGAAGGATAGCAGCATCCAGTAAAAGGCCTCGCCCAGTTCCTGTCCCTGCTGGTGCGCTAACCGGTTGTGCTGCAGCTGCCACCTCTCCGGAGGTGCGGCTGCAGCAGCCCACACGGTGCCCGCAAATCAGCTCTCCCGTTTGACCGTCAGAGCCGGTTCACCATCCCTGAAAAGTACCGTCCCGATGCATTCATGCACCACCTAGAATGGTCTTTTCAGCCCCCCTGACCGCCCCCTTTTCGCTTGCCCTGATCTGCTCAGCTCTGGTATAGTTCCACGGCTTTTTAAGGCACCTGCACCTCGAAAGGAACTGTTCAGCGTGGAAGGAAGCAACCCCGGTACAACCTGCTCCGGCCTGAAACTACGCACCAGGATGTTTCTGCTGTCGATGGTCTCCTTTACCGCCATCCTGGTTGTTGTGGTACTGGGAGTGATGCTGTTGAATGAGGTCAGGATCAACGGCAGCAACTACAAAACCATTCGCAACAGCAAGGACGCCCTTGAAAAGATCGCCCTGCTCAAGTCTGACATCTATCAGTTAAACGGTGAGGTGCTGGCCTTCATGGCCGAGCGTGACCGCAACGATGCCCAGGCTCTGCTGGCGAAGATCAAGGACCACACTGACGACATCGACTTCAAGTACGATGACGTCCAGGGCCTGATCGAGTCACAACAGAAGCGTGAAGCCATTATCAAGGCCGAAGCGATCTGGAACGACTATAAGAAGACCCTGCTGGAAGAGATCATTCCCTCGGTTCAGCGTAATGACATGGTACGTGCCAACGCACTGCTGAGCGGCATTCAGGAGCAACGCTTCAGCTCCTTCACCTCCACGGTGGCCCTGATGGTTGACAACCTGCGCCGTGATGTCTACCAGACGGAAAAGCAGATCACGGCCATCACCCGCAGCAAGACCATTACGACGGCTGCCGTCATCTTTATCCTGATCACCCTGATCACCGTACTTTCCACCTTTATTACCGAGTCGGTCACCCGCCCGATCAAACGTTGTGTTGATTTTGCCAAGCAGGTGGCAGGCGGCTCGCTGGAAAACCGGCTGACCATCAAGGCCTGCGGCGAGGTGGGTGATCTGGCTGCTGCCATGAACACCATGGCCGAGAACCTGCACAACATCATCATCCGCCTGAATGCCTCAACCGGCGAGCTGACCGCGATCGACCGCAACATCGAGACAGCGGCCCGCCAGGTCGTGGGGGCAACCCGGCTGCAGGAAGATGCCATCAGCGAGACCTCCCGCACGGTTGAACTGATCAACGGTTCGGTACATGAGATCTCCGACGGGGTTGATCAACTCTCCTGCTCGACCACCGAGACCTCCTCCTCGATCCTGCAGATGGCTGCCAGTATTGAGGAAGTCGCACTGAACACCGACAAGCTGGGCGAATCGGTGGATGAAGTCAGCTCCTCCGTGATCCAGATGGCGACCTCCATCAAAGGGATCGGCAATAACATCACCAGCCTGCTGGATGCCTCAACCACCACCGCCTCCTCGGTTGCCGAGATGGATGCCACCATCCGCCAGGTGGAGAAAAATGCCATGGATACGGCGATCATCTCGGAAACCGTCAAGACCGATGCTGCAAACGGACTGAAATCGGTACAGGAGACGATTGTCGGCATGCAGGAGATCCGGCGGGCCTCCCGGATTACGGCCGAGGTGGTGGAACATCTCTCCCTGCGTGCCCATGATATCGGGGCGATCCTGTCGGTGATAGACGAAGTGGCCGAGCAGACCAACCTGCTGGCCCTGAATGCCGCCATCATCGCAGCCCAGGCCGGTGAGCACGGCAAAGGGTTTGCCGTGGTGGCGGATGAGATCAAGGAACTGGCCGAGCGCACCTCGACCTCAACCCGTGAAATTGCCCAGGTCATCACCGGCGTCCAGGAGGACACCGGTCGCGCTGTGGCGGCCATCAATCAGGCTGAACTGGCCATCGGTGCCGGTGAAGAGCTGTCTGAACGTTCCGGCGCCGCCCTTGAAAAGATTGTGGCCGGTGTCCGTCAGGCCGGTCTGCAGATTGATGCCATTGCCCGTGCCACGGTGGAGCAGGCCAAGGGCAGCCAGAGCATCCGGGTTGCCATGGAGCAGGTTGAAGAGATGGTGGAACAGATGGCCAACTCTGCCCGGGAGCATAGCCGGGGCAGTGACCTGATCACCGTTGCGGTGGAGCGGATGCGGGAGATGACCGGACAGGTCCGTGGTTCCACCAGAGAGCAGAGCAAGACCAGCGCCCTGATTGCCAAGGCTACTGAAGATATCACCGTCATGATCGACCGTATCCGGGAGGCCTGCGGCGCCCAGACCGTACACAGCCGTTCCATTGACCGGATGGTTGAAAACATCCGCCAGTCATCTGCCACCACCTCCCAGGCTGCGCAGGTCATGAACAGTGCCGTTACCGGACTTTCCCATCAGATAGATCAGCTTGAAAAAGAGATGTCAGGATTCAAGATATGAAAAGTCGTATCCATAACCGTTTCACACAACTGCACAAGCAGGGCGGCAAGGCCCTGGTCACCTTTATCACCGCCGGGGACCCCGATCTGGCCACCACCGCAGCCCTGCTGCCGCGCATGGCAGAGGCCGGTGCCGACATCATTGAACTCGGCATCCCGTTTTCCGACCCGATGGCTGACGGCCCCACCATTCAGCGGGCCTCGGAGCGGGCTCTGGCGCAGGGTGTCACCCTTGAGGCGGTCCTGGCGATGGTCAGCCAGGTCAGAGAACAGGTTTCGGCACCGATTGTGCTGATGGGCTACAGCAACCCGATCTACTCCTATGGCTGGCAGCGTTTTGCCCAGGATGCCGTGCAGGCTGGTGTTGACGGCCTGTTGCTGGTGGATCTGCCGCCAGAAGAGGCCGGCGAACTGCTGCCGGCAGCCAGGGCAGCCGGACTTGAGATCATCTTCCTGCTGACCCCCACCTCGGATGCAACCCGGGTCACGCAGGTCAGCCGCTGTGGCAGCGGTTTTCTCTATTACGTTACAGTGACCGGAGTTACCGGTGCCCGGCAATCCGTCTCCACCAGCCTTGAGCATGAGCTGCAGACGGTACGCAGTACCATCAAGCTCCCGGTTGTGGCCGGTTTCGGTATCTCCACCCCGGAGCAGGCAGCCCAGGTGGCAGCCGCCGCCGACGGCGTCGTGGTCGGCAGCGCCATTGTCAAACTGTTTGAACAGCACCGGGGCGAGCAGTTGCAGAACGAAGTAACCGGATTGATCAGATCTTTAAAACGTGCCATTACGCCGTAAGATTTTTTTCCGAGAGGATATTCCATGAGCTGGTTCAAGCGTGACAAGACAGGGATAGAAAAAAGCAGCACCAAGCATGTCAAGGTGCCGGAAGGACTCTGGACAAAGTGTCCGGGCTGCAGCGAATCCCTGCTCACCAAAGAGATTGAGGACAACCTGCAGGTCTGCCCCAAATGCGGACACCACTTCAGAATCGCCACCCGCAAGCGGCTGCAGGCGTTGCTGGACAACGGCAGCTGGCAGGAATTCGACGCAGAAATGACCTCGATCGACTTCCTGAACTTCAAAGACACCAAGAGCTATCAGGAACGGATCAATGCCACGGTTGCCAAGGGCGGTTCCCGCGATGCCGTGATCTGTGTTGAAGGCAGCATTGAAGGTATTGCCACCCAGGTTGCCATCTTTGACTTTGCCTTTATGGGCGGCAGTATGGGCAGCGTGGTGGGGGAAAAAATCACCCGATCAATCGAGCGCGGCCTTGAAAAGAAGCAACCGGTGATCGTGATCTCCGCCTCCGGCGGGGCCCGGATGCAGGAGTCAATCCTGTCACTGATGCAGATGGCCAAGACCTCTGCCGCCCTGGCCAAGCTGAAGGCCGCCGGCCTGCCGTTTATCTCGATCCTGACCGATCCCACCACCGGCGGCGTCACCGCCAGCTTTGCCATGCTGGGTGACCTGAACATTGCCGAGCCCAAGGCATTAATCGGCTTTGCCGGACCGCGGGTCATTGAACAGACCATCCGCCAGAAGCTGCCGGCCGGATTCCAGCGTTCCGAGTACCTGCTTGACCACGGTATGGTTGACATGATTGTCTCACGGCTTGAGATGCGCAGCACCCTGGGCCAGATCCTGGCCATGCTCACCAAGCAGTAGGCGTGCCCGCTTCACAGCAGCTTTCCCGGCTTTTTGGCCGGCGACGTTTCAACATCAAGCCGGGACTTGAACGGATCACGGCCCTGCTGGAGCGCCACGGTCACCCGGAACGCTCCTTTGCCGCCATTCATGTTGTCGGCACCAACGGCAAAGGCTCCACCGCCGCATTTCTAGCTGCCATCATTGAACAGGCCGGTTATCGCACCGGCCTGTTTACCTCTCCCCATCTTGTCAGCTACACGGAACGATTTCGGGTTAACGGGGTTGATTGCGCACCTGCACAACTGGAGCGGCTCATCCAGGACCTGCTTGAACAGGCCGGCCCGGATGACACGTTCTTTGAACTGACCACCGCCCTGGCCTGCCACTGGTTTGCCAGGAACACGGTCCAGCTGGCCGTACTGGAAGCCGGCATGGGAGGGCGCAGTGATGCCACTGCTGCGGTAGCGGGCATAGCCACGGTCATCAGCCCGATTGCCCTTGATCATTGTCAGTGGCTGGGCAGCGACCTGCAGTCCATTGCAGCGGAGAAGGTTGCCATTGCCAGACCGGGTAGCCCGGTTATCTCTGCAGCACAACCGCCGGATGTGCTGGCGGTGATTGAGGAGTACTGCCGGAGAAACAACAACCGGCTCCTGCTGGCAGGCCGGGACTTCGATGCAACCCGCAACGGGGCTGACACCGGCCTGACCTTCACCAGCCGCTCCGGCAGTCTGTCCGATCTGCACCCCAGCCTCCACGGCAGCTACCAGACCGGCAACGCCGCCCTTGCCCTGGCCGCAGCAGAGCAGCTGGCAACGCTCGGTTTTCCCATTTCCGGGCAGGCCATGCAGGACGGTCTGGCCACGGCACGCTGGCCGGGCCGCCTTGAACGGCTCACATTGGCAGACGGTCCCGAACTGCTGTTGGATGGCGCCCACAACCCGGCAGGTGCGCAGGCCCTGGCAACGGCGTTGCAGGAGCTTGGTGAGCGCAGGGTCATCCTGTTGTTGGGGATGATGGAGGACAAGGACCTGCAGGGCGTATTGCAACCATTGCTGCAGCAGGTTCAGCAGGTTATAACGGTCAGCCCCGCGCAGGAACGCGCTCTTCCGGCCACCGAGCTGGCTGCCAGCTGCAGGGCGGCAGGCACCCCGGCCACAGCCGCAGACTCGGTTGCAGCCGGTCTTGAGGCGGCGCAGGCAGCAGCCGGCCCCGGTGATCTGATCGTGGCTGCCGGCTCACTCTTTCTGGTGGGTGAACTCAAGGCGCTGCTGGCCGGTAGCCCCTGTGAAGCGGTGCGAGGGTAGTTCATCGCCATGCAGACTCAAAACTCGTATGCTGTACCTCCGGTTCCTGCCCAGGGATGGTGACGAGCCAACCAAGTGAGCGCCGTGCAATGAAACCGGAATAAGGACCTTATCTTGAAACTACGTACCTGCATCCTCATACTGCTCCTGCTGATGCCGGCCCTGTTGCAGGCTGCCGAACAGACTGCCGCACCGGGCATGGTTATCCGCGCCGATGTCATGAACCATGACGCTGCCAGCGATCAGATCAAGGCCAGCGGCAAGGTTGAGATGATCTGGCAGGACATGACCATGACCGCCGATGAGGCCACCTTCAACCGCAGCAACCAGACCCTGGTGGCCCGAGGCAACGTCCATCTGGTCAAGGCCGGCGACACACTCTGGGGTGATCAGCTGGTGCTGGACACCGAGACCGGGCGGGCGGAGATGGAGAACGGCCATATCTTCATGGCCCAGGGCAACTTCAGGGCTGACGGTCGACAGGTCGCCAAGACCGGTGATGATGATTATGCCCTGCGGGACGGCGGTCTGACCACCTGCGATGCAGCCGTTCCCAGCTGGAAATTCGGGGCATCGGAACTGGATGTCGCCCTGGAGGAGTTTGCCACCGGCAAACATGTCATCTTCTATGTCAAAGATATCCCGGTCTTCTACTTCCCCTATATCATCCTGCCGGTCAAGCGCGAGCGCCAGTCCGGCTTCCTGTTCCCCAAATTTGGCAACTCCTCAAAGCGCGGTGCCGCCGTTGACATCCCCTTCTACTGGGCCATCTCACCTTCGCAGGAGGCGACCGTTAACCTGGATGTCCAGACCAAACGGGGGGTCGGCCTGGGGCTTGACTACCGCTACAAACTCAGCCGCAGCAGTGAAGGCTCGCTGGGCGGCTACCTGATTTACGACAACAACGAGAACAAGGAACGGGGCCAGCTGGTGCAGTTCCACAAAGAACTGTTCTCAGACAGTTTTTCCCTGATCAGCAGCCTTAACCTGACCAGCGACCGCAACTTCCTGGCCGACTATGGCGAAAAAAGCGGTGAGTACAACCGGCAGTACTATGATTCGCGGATCGTACTGACCAAATTCTGGGATCACTGGCTGACCAGTGCCCAGACCATCTATACCCAGGATTACTACACCGGCAGCAACACCGCCACCCTGCAACGTGCGCCGGAGCTGTCACTGTATGCGGTCCGGGAACCGCTCCCCTACATCCCCAACCTCTATTTTGACCTGGACCTGCTGGCCACCAACTACTACCGTGAAAAAGGGGCCGATGGCCAACGGGCCGTGCTGGAACCGCGCCTGACCTCAACCAACAGCCTGTTGGGCGGCCGGCTGAACCTCTCCCTGTTCGGCAGCCTGCAGGTGCGGGGCTACAACACCAACCGGGTCGATCCCGGCCTCAAGGACGATCAACTGCTGGCCATACCAAAGGCCGGGGCCCAGATCAGCAGCTCCTTCAGCCGGGTCTTTGACGCCTCATTCCTTGATCTGCAGCGCCTGCGCCATGAGCTGGTTCCCACCCTCTCCTATCTCTACGTCGGAGAGAAGGACCAGAGCAGTGTGCCGCTCTTTGACCAGCTGGACCGGCTGAATGCCCAGCAGACCCTGGCACTCTCCCTTGCCAGTCACCTGGGCGGCCGGATAGCCAAAAAGGAAGGGGCAGCAGAATACCGCAACCTGATGACCCTGCGCTTGTTGCAGAACTACAGCCTGAGCGGCAGCCGTACCGACCTGTTGACCCTGACCGATGATTCCCGGCGTTGGGGCGATCTGACCCTGGAGAGTGAGACCTGGGTACACCGCTCTGTCCGGCTGCTGGCAGATCTCCGCTACAGCCATTATGACCACCGTATCTCCAGCACCGCCAGCGGCGTTGAATACAATGATCTGCGCGGCAATGCGGCCCGGATCAGCTACCGGATGGTTGACCGTCAGCTTGACTACCTTGAAGGCGGTGCAAGCATCGCCCTGACCAGGCCGCTCTATGCGACCTACACCACCCGCTACTCATTTGATAAACATGACTTCCTTGAATCCTACTACGCCCTTGAGTTCCGCCATCAGTGCTGGAGTGTGACCGCCGGCTACCGCGAACGCCCGAACGACAGGGCCTGGACCGTCAACTTCAACCTTACCGGTCTGTTCGGCATCGGCAACAACCCCACAGGAGGCGCACGATGAAACGCCCCCTGCCCAAACTGGTCTACGCCGATGCCCAGGGCCAGATCTACGACCACCCCTTCCTGACCATGGCCGGTATGAGTGGCCCGGAAGCGGTTTTACCGGAGCAGGTTGAACTGATCCCGCTACCGGAAGGCAGCCGCCTCTTCACCATTCCCGGCACGCCGCCGATCGCCTGGGACAACCGCGCCAAACGGTTTACCACGGTGGAAAAGGCGCCCGGTATCAGGGGCAAACTGCAGGCGGTTTCCGCCTTCATGGCGCCGGGCTTTGCCCGCACCCTGCTGCCGGCCTGTGATTACAGCAAAAAGCAGGTGCTGCTGCCGCTCTGGTCCTATACCGCCGTGGGCTGGGATGAGGCGCAGGATTGCTTCGTGGTGGCCGCCACCAGAGTTGACAGCAATACCAACTGGAACCCGGAAAACTACGATGACCGGCTGCTGGATCCACTGGTGCGACAGCGGCTGGCAGAACAGCCGGACAACCGCCTGCTGGAACAGCTGGCCCGCTGTGCCATCGACTACCACTGCTTTGCTGCCAAGAACCTCTTCTTCCGCCGCTGGGAGGCGCCGCTACCCACTTCACCGGTCTGCAACTCGGCCTGCCTGGGCTGTATCTCGCTGCAGGCGTCGGAGTGCTGCCCCTCCAACCACGACCGGATCAGTTTTGTACCCACACCGGAAGAGATCATTGAGCTGGCCCTGCCCCATCTGGAACAGGCCGAACAGGCGATCGTCTCCTACGGACAGGGCTGCGAAGGGGACCCGATCATGCAGGCCCCCACCATCGCCGAGGCAACCCGCCGTCTCAAGGCAGCCACCTCACGGGGCACGATCAACTTCAACTCCAACGGTTCCCTGCCGGAGCGGATAGAGGAGTTGTGCGACGCCGGCATGGACTCCTTCCGTTTCTCGCTCAACTCGGTCCTGGAAGAACGCTACAACGCCTACTACCGGCCTAAAGGGTACAGCTTCGACAACGTTATCCGCTCCCTCAAGATCTCCAAGCAGGCCGGCCGCTTTACCATGGTCAACTACCTGATCTCCCCCGGCGTGACCGATGCACCGGAGGAGGTGGCGGCACTGAAACGCTTCGTGGCTGACACCGGGGTGGATATGCTGCAACTCAGAAACCTGTCCATTGATCCTGATCTCTACAACCGGGCCATGCAGGCCAACGGCCGGGGGATCGGCATGCACCGTCTGCTGACTGAGCTGAAGCAGGAGTTCCCGCAGCTCCAGTTTGGCTACTACAACCGCACCAGAGAAAACTTCTTCCCGCCCGGCTTTGAAAAGGGCTGGCCAATCTCAAGCAGCTAACAGATTCAGCACCATCCAGGTGCTCGTCACCAGGGCTGCCGGTCATGCCGTGCAGTGCACGACAAGCCGGCAGCCCTTACCCCTCCGGTACCATTCCGATTCAAGCTCACCACTACCGCCTTAGAGACGGGGAGTCTGTCGCAGCCCCGCGCCTTGCACTGCTTCAGCCATGATTCTCCCAGGCCGTGCTGACAGGCCATCCTGACTCCACTGCCAAACCTGCTACCGCCACCGTCACCTGCTGCAACAGCTATCTCCTTTACAACCACTTCCAGCATGGAACTCCCCGCCCCTCCAGCCGACAGCCGCGGGCTGTTGTTGTTCACCCTGCAGGTCGTCCCCTGCTCGTGTCTGTCTTCACAGTCCATTCCCGGCTCTTCTCAACAATCCCGGCGGCTTGCCCATGGCGCTCAGCTCATTTTGGTATTGACATCCGTACAAAATCATATATGGTAGTCATATGAATACCTATGAAGGCAAACCCCAACAGGAACTGACTCAGCGCCAGAAACAGGTGCTGCAGTTCATTACGTCATACACGGATGACAACGGCTTTCCGCCCAGCCAGCGCGAGATCGCCAGCCACCTGAATGTCTCGGGCACGCTGCCGGTCATGAAGCATCTCGGGGCATTGGAGCGCAAAGGCTACATCAAGCGGGAGAGTGTCAACCGGGGCATAGCCCTGGTGCGGCCGGCCAACCGTTCAGTATCTCTGCCGGTGGTAGGTGTCGTGCGGGCTGGGCACCTTGCCCCTGCAATTGAAGATATTCAGGGGCACTTCGCGGTGGATCCGATGGCGGTCAAGGGAGAGGACTGCTTCTTTCTGCGGGTAAGTGGTGATTCCATGATCAATGCAGGCATCCTGGACGGCGATCTGGCAATGGTACGACCGCAGCAGACTGCCGGCAACAAGGATACCGTGGTTGCCATGATTGATGGTGAAGTGACGCTGAAATGGTTCTACCGGGAACGGGACCACATCCGGCTGCAACCGGCAAACCCGAACATGGAACCGATCATCATCCGCCCGGAGGATGGCGAGCTGAGCATAGTCGGCAAGGTAATCGGCGTGTACCGCCGGATGAACTGACCCAAGAGACCAACAAACCTTTCAGGAGCGTGAACAATGGAACCGATCGTCCTATTTGGAGTAGTGATACTTGTTTTTGGATTGTGGCTGGAGTTTGAACCGGTAATTGAACGGATTGGCACGCTGATCTGCAGTAACACCATCGTGACACGACTGGCCGCTTCATTGGCCGAGCAACGGCCCTCCTACGGAGCCAATACATGGGTGGAACGCAAGGCAGGCTAGCAACAGGCCGCTTTTAAAACATCGCGCAGCCTCTCCAAGACACAGCTGAACAGTGCATGGCAAAAGCGGCTTTGATTTTGAGGGCCAGAACTGCTACTGTCGTTCCGGCTACGGCAACCGGAGCAAAACGTCTTCCTGCCTGTTTTTGAAACCGGCCGGCAATCAGGGGGTGGTCATGACACCAAAGATTTCTCAGCTGGCAGCAGTTTTCGGACTGTTTCTGACACTGACCGCATCACCGCTTATTGCAGCAGAACCGGTCAGCATCCAGGTCGCAATGCCGTCACTGACCTGCGGCAAGGATGGTCTGGAACCAAACGAATGCATCCTGAACGGCATGATGCGGTTGCGCGGTGCAGAGAGCCTGAACGGTCCGCTGCGCTACTTCTGTGACGTGCGCTACAGTTATATTGCTGCGGGGAATGAGAGCCAGGCCATCCGCTTTACCGGACGGGTCCTGTTTCATGGTGAGGAAAAACTGGTTCAGGGGCGTGCCAAACGTGAACTGGCAGAGAAACTCACCCTGAAGCTGTCCAGTAACGCCAGACAGATTGAGGTGAGCGAAATCGGCTGCGAACGGGAGTAGCCGCTACGCGTTGTTATTTAAGCGTCTTCAGGTAGGCCATCAACGCCTGCATCTCAGCGGCCTCAAGGGTGGCAAAGGAAGGCATGGAGGTACCGGGATGGGACTTCTTGGGGTAGGCCACCTTGGCCTGCAGCTGGGCCTCTGACATACGGGCAGCCACCTTGCTCAGATCAGGGCCGATCGCCCCGCCCCGCCCTCTGACCACATGGCACATGGTGCATTTGCGGTTAAACAGCTTCTCACCAGGCATATCTGCCCAGGCCAGCCCGGACAACAGTATGGACACCAACAGCACCAGACCTGATCTCATGACACCTATCCCCGCTTTCACTCTTTTTACAAACTGTAGCCTGCCGGCCATTAGATTGCAACAGCTTAAAAGCCCTGTAAAAAACGTCATGAGGATGGCTGGATGCCAGGCGCACGGCGCGCAGCGACCGAGACATACCACAGCAGGTAGGCAGGGAAGCGAGCACCGCGCAACGCAGCAGACAGCCACCGCAGTAGTTTTTTCTGCCTGATGTTCTCCCGTCTCTACCTGCATATCCCCTGGTGCCTCAGCAAATGCGGCTATTGTGCCTTCAGCTCCCGGCCGCTTGAACCGCACCAGCTGGAGCAGACCTGCAGTCTGCTGCTGCAAGAGATGGAACTGGCAGCCACGGCCTATCCCCTCAACCAGCCGCTCCGCTCCCTCTACTTTGGCGGCGGCACCCCTTCCCTGCTGACGCCTGAACAGGTCAGCCGTCTGGTCACCCACTCACGGGATCTGTTTGGTCACAGCGACACGATTGAGATCACCCTGGAGGCCAACCCCGGCACGGTCAGCCTTGACTCGCTGACCGGCTATTGCCAGGCCGGAGTGACCCGGCTTTCGCTGGGGGCGCAATCCTTCAACGACATGATGCTGCAAACCTTGGGTAGGCGGCACACCTCAGCCGAAACCCGCAGCAGCTTCCAGTTGGCGCAGCAGGCCGGTTTCAACAGCATCGGCCTGGACCTGATCTGCGGCCTGCCGGGCCAGGAGATGGCTGCCTGGCGCCAGGATCTGGCAGCAGCGCTGGCGTTGCAGCCGGATCATCTCTCCATCTACGGCCTGACCATTGAGGAGGAGACCCCCTTTGCCGGGCGCTATCCTGCAGGTTCACCAGAACTGCCGGACCATGACCTGTCCGCAGACATGCTTGAAGAGGCTGATAACCGACTGGGCGCTGCCGGCTACGAACATTACGAGATCGCCAACTTTGCCCGCCCAGGCTGTCGATCTCAGCACAACTGCGGCTACTGGCAGCGGGACGGGTATCTTGGGATCGGGCCTGGTGCCCACTCCTTTCTGCGCCAGGGCTGGGGCCTGCGCTGGGGCAATCAGGGCGTTTTTGAGACCTGGGCTGCTGCCATCCAAAACAACAGGCTTGCAGCAACCGAACAACAGGAGCTGACCCGTGAGGATGCCCTGTCTGAGCATATCTTCCTGGGGCTGCGCATGGCAGACGGTATCAGCCTTAACGGTTTTGCAGAGCAATTTGGCGAACGCGTGGAGCAGCGTTTTGCAGAAGCGATCCACCAGCTGCAACAAGCCGGATTGCTGAGCTGCAGCCGGGACCGGCTCTGCCTGACCAAGCGGGGAATGCTGCTTTCCAATCAGGTCTTCGTGCGTTTTCTCTAAACTGTGCTATAAGATCTTCATGATCCCCAATCACCCCGTATACCGGACATGGCGGCCATGAAGAGCATTCCTGCCCTCTTCCTGTTCCTGCTGTTTTTCTGCATCGGCCAGCCAGCCCTGGCTGCTGATGATGCCTTCAGCCATATCTGGGGTGGCTTCAGCACCTCACTGCAACTTCGCTCAGACCAGCAACGCCACAACACCGCCACCGCAGCCCGCGACCTGGACCGGCTGATCATTGCACCGGGTGAGACCTTCAGTTTTAACGAGCGGGTCGGCGCCCGGGACACCGGCAAGGGCTACCAGGCTGCACCGATCATCACGGCATCGGGACTGCTGGAGGATATCCCCGGCGGCGGCATCTGCCAGCTGGCCTCCACCATCTATAACGCCGGGCTCCTGGCCGGCATGCAGGTGGTGGAGCGACACCCCCACTCCCGTGCTGTCGGCCATGTACCGCCGGGCCGGGATGCCACCATCGCCTCCTGGCGTAAAGACCTGAAACTGAAAAACCCCTTTCCCTATCCGTTGCAACTGCGCATTGCCCTGAACCGGAACCGTCTGACCACGTCATTGTATGCCCCGCTTGAAAAACCGTTCACCACAGAGCTGAACGTCAGCCGGACCAGGCTGGTGCCGGACACCGTGGTGGTGGGCAGCAATGCCGCCACACCGCAACAACAGGGGGCCAGCGGGTTTTCCACCGAAACCAGACGGATCATCAGGGAAAACGGACAGGTACGGGATGAGCTGATCTCCCAGGACATCTACCCGGCCCCCAGCCGGGTGGTGACAGGGACCAGGCCATGAAAGGCAGATTGGCACTGCTCACCCTCTGCATCTGTCTGCTGACGCTGCCCGCTTCCGGCACAACCTTCAGCCTGCCGGACCGGACCGCCCTGCTGGAGTATGCCAGGGAGGTCATGGTCAGCCATCTGGAAAAGCAGCCCGCACCCGGCCCACCGGCGATCACCGCTGGTTCCCAGCGGGCCTGTTTTGTCACCTTCTTTGTCAAGCGCCAGGTCATGGCCTGTTTTGGCAGTTTTACTCCGCGCCACACCACCCTGTTTGATGAGATCAGCGACAACATCCGGCTGGCCCTGAAGAATGACCGTCGTGCAAGCCGCTTAACCCCGGAACTGGCCCGCTCTGCCAGTATCCAGATCACCTTTCCCGGCCAGCCCCAACCGGTCAGCGATTGGCGTCTGGTTGATCCACAGCAGGAAGGCTTATTGGTGGAGGCATCGGATGGCCGCGGGGTGGCGATTGTGCCGGGTGAGGCCCGCACCGCACACTATGCCTGGCGCTCTGCCCTGCAACGCCTGGGATTAAGCGAGCGCAGCAGCGGGGTCAGACTGTACCGGTTCAAGGCGGAGTATATCAGGAGTCAGGAATAGAGACCGGATTGACACGAACAAGCCACAGACGTATACTTTAAACAAAACAATACGTCTATTTATTTGGAGGCTACCATGCAAACCAAACTCACTCTTCGTCTTGAAGATCAACTAATTGAACAGGCTAAATCCTACGCAGCACAAGCCGGGAAATCTGTATCGCAGATCGTTGCAGACTACTTCAAGCTGCTCACTACTCAGAAAGCCAAAACCAACACACCTTCAACACCAATAACGCAATCACTTCGGGGGTTATTGCGGGAATCAAAGCTGGATGAAAAGGATTACAAAAAATATCTGGAGGAAAAACACCTTTGAAAATACTCCTGGATACAAACATCGTCCTTGATCTGCTGATGGACCGCATGCCATTCGCGGATGCCGCAGCAGAACTGTTTTCAAAGGTGGAAGACGGAAGCGCCACCGGGTACTTGTGCGGCACGACAATCACGACCGTCTATTATCTTGCAGCAAAAGTGGTAGGTACACCAAAGGCACAGGAAGAACTGAAAAAACTGCTGAGTCTTTTTGAAGTAGCCCCTGTTAACCGACCTGTCCTCCAGTCAGCACTTGCCGCTGGTTTTGGCGATTTTGAAGACGCAGTAATTCATGAATCTGCCGGTCATGTCGGAGCTGAAGCCATTGTCACCCGCAATCAGAAGGATTTTAAAAAGTCAAAAATACCGGTGTATTCTGCGGAGGAGGTGGTAAAAGTACTGTCCTTGAAAGCAGTATCGAGTGAACCATAGGCAGTGCCTGGGCTTTGCTCCATCAGCACACCCGCAGGCCGCCAATAGAGTAATACTGTAGGATAACAGATTGGATTATCAGGAGAAATCAATGAACTATTTTTTGCTGTTTTTACTTTTGCTCAGTACCCCGGCCTTTGCGGGCGGCTACTATGAGCCACACATTGACACCTATGATCCAGCTTCAGGTTTGTACTACAAAGCGGTGCAAGATCACACCACAGAGGGTGGCTTTCTCAGCAGCAAATCATCACGCAATACGGCAACCAACATCAATATATTTGACCCTGCAAACGGAACATCAACGCTCTTGTTTAAAGCGCCAAAGAAGGAAGGAATTCCAATTATTATCTTTGAGACAGGGTTCAAGAATGGTGAAATGGAATTCAACGCATCACACTCCAATCTAGTCATGAACAACAGTCGTATCAGTAAGCGAGAACCGAAAAACAAGCTTCTTATCGGCATACGCAGCGCGGATTCAAAAGAGACAACCTTGTTTGTATCAGACAAGAGAGGAACCGGCCTAAAGAAGCTGGTCTCTGTTCCGGTCACAGCGGATTGGCATATTGATGTAAAAAATTCAAAACTACGTGTCGTGCATCAGACAGGAAAAGGTGTACGAATTGAAAGCTATGAGTGGTGACGCAACACACAAAGCAAATGGCCGCAAAGGAACGCAAAGATCACAAAGAATTTCGTTGCTATTCAGCATCGGCATCATAACTCCCCCTGTCCCCCTCTTATGCTTAAGAGGGGGGATGCTTCGATGGTGTATCGTCGCTACTGTTGCAAAGCCCTGATTGTGCGTCCCTCCCCTTAGGTAAGGGGAGGACAGGAGGGGTTAAAAACAGACAGGCTGAGCTGGATAGTTACAGAATTCCAAACTTTTATCGCGGGTTTAAGTCAGTGCGGCATGGTGTTTGGGGTACTGTTTCTATCTGCCCGTTTTTCCTTTATCTCTTTGCGCTCTTTTGCGGCAAATGAAGGTTTTCCAGGATTAATGGCTGAAACAACCGGCAAGAAGATCGGCAGCATGCCTTTATAAGGTTGTAGTTTTGTAAATATGGGAAGTGTCCCTAGTATTTCCTTGGTGACACTACCCTTTCGCTGCATCGTGAGGTTACAGCGGTTACACTGGATGAATATTTATGCGGTTGCCAGAACGACTGGAAACATACAAACCGGTAGGATAAATGTTCCATTTGGGAGGTTGAGCGGTTTACGCGCGCACGCGCGCGAACCGCTCAATAAGAAGTTAAAAAAATAAGTCTTAAAAGAAGATTATTCTTACGCAATTTTTGAAAAATTACCACTTGAGGTTAGGGTCAGCGGAGACAGTCATGAGTTATGTAAGATTACGCGGCCTTGCACAAAAATCCAAGGGATCGAACATTGGGATTCTATCAGAAAATACCGGCTATTCCTTTGTCTTGGATGGCAACGATCTTGTTATCCCTGAATACGATGAGCAATTAAAGAAAGGCCCCCCTCCAGTTTTAAAAACAGAGTCTAAACCAATTTCGCTCTCTCGTGAAAATCATCAGCAAATCGCAGAAATCTATGTCGAAAAATATATGCTGCCCAAATTTGAAAAAATGGAACCATTGAAGCAAAAAATAGTGGTTCCAAGTAACTTTGGTATCTTCAGCAATATCCAAGCTAATTCGCACGAGTTTTTCTTTTCAAGCACTCCCACAGAGACAAGGAAATCATTAATTGAGAAGGTCTTGCCTTTTATGTATGACGAAATGAAGGCTAAGGCAGTATTCCCGCTCACTTGCGAAGTTAATTACCAACAGGGAATGATATCTATTTATAGACTTGTAGCAGGAATTAATCAGTTTGGTGCTGAACACATTGCAAGACGGATAGATGAAAAACTCAATTTTATGGCACTTGTCCCAACGCCAGCTAGTATTGCCACGTATCCTGAAGCACTCTTGATGTTTTCCCCCTTTTCGGTCACCTTTCCGTTTGGAAAAGTTGCATCGCACTTGCATTTCTTGCATGAAAATTTGTGGCACTTCCCTTACCTAGGCACCCAAGGTATCTTCGAATTGCTAGCATCGAGCCATAACCCTGTGCCAGTCGAATACATAAAAGATTTCCTGAATCTCGACGAATTGCGATCATATGGTGCCAGAAAATATTACACTGAGTGCATAAACGGAATTAACAACTTGATGAGTCACTTAAACGACCCTTTAAAGTTTGTCACTAGTAACGGAGATCTCGATTATCTCAGCGCCTTAAAAGCGCAAAGTTCAATTCATATGATGTTTTCCGATATGATCGCTATCAACTTCACAAATAACAGCAATACTAAGTTGAGACATGCTCTTGCATTTCTCGATAAGCTGGCGAATCTAGCCGTGGCGTTTAATCATATTGAAAAGAAAGAGATAAAAAAGGCAGAGGCAGCGGCATTTGAAGGCTTTTTTAGACCGCAATTCGGAAAATCTTTGGCTTCCATGCTTAAACATCATCTCAAACCTGTTTACGATAAACTTGGAAAGCACATGTCTAAGGCTGTTTTGTCTCTTTATGAAAAGCTTGAGGAAGGAGATAAAACTGGGGAGAACCTGATTCGAACAATTAGAAACACTCAGCACGGACCATACCTCAGCGGTAATCAGTTCGAAAAAATCTTCTTCAGCGACTACAAAATCCCGTACGAGCTCGTTTATCTCCCAATTTTAATGATGTGGGGATTGATGCTTGATTACGAAGGCTTCTTAAAGACAAGCTTTCAAAATAGATAGATGCCGTTTTTTCAACCAAGTGTAACACCGGCCAAGCCGGTGCGCTCTCACACGTTAACAAAAAGACAAGCATCATATCCACAGCACCCCTAGAGGAGTCTGTTATGCAACGCCTGCTCACCCTGTTTTCACTCCTGTTTCTTTCTCTGCTGACTGTTATCCCCTCAGGTGCCGCACCTGTTGCAACCGGCCCAATACCGGTGCAGATCACGGTGATGGCTGCCGAGACCAACAAGCCGATACCTGCAGCATCGATCGAGTTCCGGGAAAACACGGGTTCGGGCAGGGTGGTTGCCAACCTGACCGTGGATGCCAACGGCAGCGGAACAGCTAGCCTGCCCAAGGGGACCTATCAGTATCTGACCAGGGCGGCAGGCATGGGCACCAGCCGTAACTACCTCTATCTGGATGGTCAGGAAAAGGCCGAGGCCAAGGTCTGGCTGAACAAGGCCGCCTCACTGTCCGGACGTCTGGTGGATAGTACCGGCAAGCCGCTGGCTGGATTCAGGATGCTGGTTGACCGGTTGTTCAGCGCAATCACTGATACCAACGGCAGGTTCCGTTTTGACAGCCTTGACAGCCGTGGTCATGACCTGATCCTGGAACAGCCGGACTGGGTGCTGGAAAAGTCATTCTACCCCCAGCCTGCTGTCGGTGAGAACAAGCAACTGGGGGATCTGGTGGTGCGCAGGGCAGGCGCTGTGGAGATCAGCGCCAGCCTTTCCAACCACCAACATATGGGTTCTGCTAGCGGTGTCTCGCTATCGTTGAACGGCGGCAGTGTCTGGCGCAGTGCTAAGCTGGACAGCAATGGCAAGCTGAAGATCGGGATGCTGCCGCCGGGCAGCTACACCGTTGCCATCTCCGATGAACGGATGGAGCGCACTGAACAGCAGCTGACCCTGAAAGAAGGGGAACAGCAGCAGCTGGCCCTGGTGGCAACCCCCAGGCCACCCTCCCTGGACCTGGAGTTGTACGGCGATGTGGTCCTGTCCAACAAGGTGGTGCCGGTCAGGGTCTACGGCCTCTGGGTCAACAAGGCCCAGATCAGCATCAACCGGATTGCGCCCGAGGCGATCATCAACAACACGGTTAACCTTGCCAAGCCGGAAGAGATCCCGGATCACCTGCTGAAGCTGCAGAAGAAATTCAACGTTACCCTGACACCGGGCAAAAACGACTACCGTACACGGGGCAGATTCAAACTGCCCGCGCTACCTCCCGGAGCCTATCTGCTGCAGCTGCAGGGGGATGGGGCAACCGCCCGGGTCGCCTTCCTGGCAACCGATCTGGGGCTGGTGGCCAAAACCGCGCCGGACCGTACCCTGCTGCAGGCCCTGGATATCAAGAGCGGCAAGCCGCTTGCCAAGGTGGCCTTCTATGGCTCAGTCCCCGGCAAAGCCGCGGCAACCAGCGCTGCAGACGGCACAGCCTTCTGGAACATCAAACAGCAGGGGCAACGGGTGGTTGGTCGGCTTGGCAACAGCCTGGCCATACTGTCACTGGCTGCGGATGAAGGTGAGCAGCAAGCCAGCGCAATCAAAGGCTATCTCTATACAGAACGGACCGCCTACCGGCCAGGCCAGACCGTTTTCTACAAAGGTGTGATGCGTCAAAAAGCCGGGGATGATTACCAGCTGCCCCCCGCAGGTCAGATCACCATCAAGGTGACCGATTCCGGCGACAAGACCGTTTTTGAAGAGGCCCTCAAAAGTTCACCATCCGGCTCGTTCCATGGCCAGTTTACACTGCCTGCAACCCCCACCCTGGGGGAGTACAGCATCTCTGCCAGCAATGGGGCAGACTCGTGGCAGGGCAGTTTCAAGGTGCTGGAGTACCGCAAACCGGAGTTTGAGGTAAAGCTGCATGCGGACCAACAGTTTCCGCTGTCCGGCAGCCAGATCCCGGTCAAACTTTCAGCCCGTTACTACTTTGGCGCACCAGTGGCAGAAGGGAAGCTGGTCTGGCGGGTCTATGCCCAGCCCTGGTACGCTGATGAACGTGCCGGTGGCGGTTTTGGTGAAGAACCGTATCAGTATGACGGCTACAGCGAGTTTATTGGCGAAGGTGAGGCAAAGCTGGACCCCAATGGTGAGGCCACCTTCACGGTGACGGCCAAAAACCATGAACAGCCGGTCAGATATTCCATCGAGGCCGACGTGACCGACAACGCCTCCCGTCAGGTCACCGGCTCAACCGGCCTGACCGTGGTGCCGTCACTGCTGGATATCAGGATCAAGGGGGAGCAGTACCTGCTGCAGCCGGGCAAACCATCCGGCTTTATCCTGCGGGTGGCTGACTGGCAGGGAATTGCCAAGCCCAACACAGCGGTGGCGCTGATCATTGAAAAACAGGTCTATGACAAAAAGAGCCGCACCTATAGCTGGAAGACCGTCACCACCCTGCACGACCGCACCGGTAAGGATGGGGCAACCCGGATCAGCTACAGTTTCCCGTCATCAGACTACTGGCGGCTGCGGGCCGAGACCTTTGATGAAGGCAAGCGCCGCAGCTATGACGAGACCTATGCCTGGGTCTGGGAACGAGGCAGCAGTTGGGCTGGCAGCTACCGTGAACTTGAGGCGGAGTTTGACAAGAAGAGCTACAAACCGGGCGAGACAGCCCGCCTGATCCTGCGGGCTCCGGCAGTGGGCGGTTCCTTGCTGCTGACCCTTGAAGGGCGCCGCATCCATCAGAGCAGGATCATCCCGATCACCGCAGCGGTGCAGGTGGTTGCGATCCCGGTTACCAAGGATCTGGCCCCCAACATCCATGTCTCGGCCAGCACCATCAGCAATGGTCGTTTTTACCAGCAGCAGGGGCTGTTGAAGGTCGAGTACCAGCCGGGCAAACTGGATCTGACCGTGACCCCGCAGCAGCCGGTCTATGCCCCCGGCGATACTGCCAGGATTACCATCAGCAGCACGGCTGAAGGCAAGCCGGTTCCGGCCGAGATCTCGCTGGCCCTGGTGGACGAGGCGATCTTTGCCGTGGCGCCGGAGACCCGCGAGGAGATCTACCGCTTCTTCCGGGGACGGCGGGACCATCTGGTCCGCACGATCCACTCCTTCCCGCGGCTCTACCTGGGGGGCGCATCAAAGGATCTGGCAAAACTGGCTGAAAGCGATGACCTGAAGGGGATCAAGGTCCGCAAGGTCTTCAAGGATACCGCGGCCTGGCTGCCGATGCTGGCCAGTGACAGTAACGGCACGGTCACTGCCGAGGCTGTGCTGCCGGACAACCTGACCAAGTGGCGTGCCACGGCGGTGGGGCACACGGCAGAGCAGCAGTTTGGCAGCGGACAGGCCAGCCTTATCAGCCGTCTGCCGTTCATGGCCCGCCTGGCGCCGCCCCGCTTCATGGTTGCCGGGGACCGGCTGGAGATTCCGGGGCTGCTGAACGATGCGAGCGGCAAAGAGCAACAGGTCAAGGGGCGCTTTGAGGCCACCGGTCTGACCCTGCTGGGCGATACCAACTTTACCGGAACGGTTCCGGCAAGCGGTTCCCTGCGCAAGAATATCGAGGTCACGGCGCAACAGCCCGGCCAGGCCCTGTTGCGGCTGACCGCAGCCGGCAGCGAGGGCAAAGATGCCCTGGAGCTGACCTTCCCGGTGCTGCCCCGCTCCCTGCAGCGGGAACAGGCCGCCAGTATTGCACTGCGCAGCGGGCAAGGGCAGACAACAGTTGCCCAGCCAGTCTCCGCACTGCCGGACAGCGGCAACATTGTCGCCACCTTTTCCCCCACCGTGGCGGACAGTCTGATCCCGGCCCTGGAGTATCTGATCTCCTTCCCCTACGGCTGCGTCGAGCAGACGGTTTCCCGCTTTGTGCCGGCGGTCTATGCTCAACAGATGCTGACGGCCCAGGGACGGAATCTCTCACCATCTCTGCAGGCAAAACTGCCGCAGATCGTGGCTGAGGGGTTGCAGCGTCTGGCTGATCTGCAACATGAAGATGGTGGCTGGGGCTGGTGGAAGAGCGACAGCACCAACCCGCACCTGACCGCCCTGGCCATGCAGGGGCTGGCAACGGCCAAGCGGGCCGGAATAAAATTGGATGAGCAGCTTGTGCAGCGGGGCACCAAGGCACTGGAAAGCCAGCTTGACAAGGCCCGGCCAGAACAGGCGGCCGTGCTCTACCGGGCACTGACCGCCCACGGCGGCAACCATCCCGCTACTGAAAAACGTCTGCTTGATGGTTTGACCAGCCTGCCGCCAGAGGCGAAGATTGCCGTTGCCGAGGCACTGGACAACCGTGGCCAACGGCAACAGGCAGCACAGATCCTGAAGGGACTGCAAGCGCTGCTGCAACGGGACAGCGAGGCTGCCTGGCTGCCTGAAAACGAGACCGGCTGGCGCTGGGGCAGCTCATCCCTTGAGACCACTGCCGCGTTACTCTCAGCCACAAGCCGGATCATGCCGGAAGATGCCGTTTCAGCGGCACTGGCCCGCTACCTGGCCCGCAACCAACGGGGCGGCTGGTGGCAGACCACGGTTACCTCGGCTGCCGGGGTACGGGCCCTGGCTGACTTTGTTGCAGCAAGCGGTGAACTTGATGCCGCCTATACCGCCCGACTGCTGCTGAATGGCAAGGAGCTTGAGCAGTACCGGGTTGAAAAAGGGCGCCTGACCGCTGGCCGCGCCACCCTGACCGCTCCGGCCGTTGTTGGTGCAAACAGCCTGCAGCTTGAAAAATCCAACAACAGCGGCAGTGCCTATCTGGGTGCAACCCTGCAGTACCGTGTACCGGTGGAGCAGGTAGCCAAGGCCGATGGCCTGCAGCTTGAGCGCAGTATCTACCGGATCAGATCCGTACAGAAAAACGGACAGTGGCGGCATGAATACGAACCGCTGAAACCGGGCGAGCCGGTAACCGTTGGCGAAGATCTGGAGGTTCGCCTGAGCGTTAAAAACAGTGCCACCCTTGAATACCTGATCCTGGAAGACCACCTGCCGGCCGGTTTTGAGGTCCGTCAGGCAGACCGTGACCCGCGCTATGCTAACGAGGCCTACTACCAGGGCTGGTACGACCACAAGGAGCGCCGCGATACCCTGATGGCCTGGTTTGTGGGCTACCTGCCCTCAGGCAGCCATGAGTTCCGCTTTGTGGTCTACCCGGAACTGAAGGGAAAGGTCCTGTCGCTGCCATCGGCCATCTGGCCGATGTACCGGCCGGAGTTGCGCAGTGAAAGCAGCCCCTGGCAGGTTGAGGTGCAGTAGCTGGTCTGACTGTCTGTCATCTTCCGATAGCACCATCCCAACAGAAAAGGCCCGCTTGATAGCGGGCCTTTTCTGTGCTGCACGCAACGACAGGTCAGTATCAGGAAAGTTTAAACTGGGCCATCAGCCGCCGCAATTCCTCGCCCAGCGCTGACAACGAAGTGGCCGCGCTTGAGGTATCTGCCGCCCCCTTGGCCGTCCCTTCAATAACATCGGATATCTTGTGGATGTTGCCGGTTATCTCGCTGGTCGTGGCGGTCTGCTCCTCTGCAGCGGTTGCAATCTGGCTGACCTGCATGGTCACGGCATTCACCTGCTCCAGTATCTCCATCAGGGCATGTTCCAGCTGGCCCGCCTCGGCCGCGCCTTTTTCCGTTGCCGCCACCCCCGCATCCATGGAGAGGATGGCAGCCCTGGTCTCCTGCTGAATCGACCGGATCATCTCGCCGATCTCCTTGGTAGCACGGGTCGTCCGCTCTGCCAGTGCCCGTACCTCATCGGCAACCACGGCAAAGCCCCGTCCCATCTCGCCAGCCCTGGCAGCTTCGATGGCTGCGTTCAAAGCCAGCAGATTGGTCTGGTCGGCAATATCTTCAATGGTTGCCACAATGGCGCCAATCTGATCGGAACGTTCCCCCAGCGTGGCAATGGCCTGCGCGGTTTGACGGGTATTTTCTCCCCGTTGGCGAATACCGTCCACCGTATACTTGACCACGTCAAACCCCTTCTGGGTCGTGTTGGCTGCGTGCTGGGCACTCTCGGCCGCTGCGTAGCAGTTGCTGGCAATATCGTTACTGGTGGCTGCCATCTCTTCGCTGGCTGTGGCCACGGTCGAGGCCTGGGCCGCCACTTCTTCTGCACTGGTGGCCATCTGGTCGGCAGTGCTGTTCAGTTCATAGGTGGCTGATGCCAGGCTCTGACTGGTTTGAGACACGCTGGACAGGGTTTTATCCAGTTTTGCAATGAACTCGTTCAACCAATGGGCGGAATCAGCAAACTCGTCTTTACCCTGCACCTCCAGGCGCTGGGTCAGATCCCCTTCACCAGCAGCAATATCCTGCAGACGATGCACCATGTCATCCATCGATTTCTGCATGATCCGCCACAAGGCCAACAACATCAGGTTGATAAGGATGATCGTCACCCCCAGCGTGGTGACCGTGGTATAAAAGGTGCGGTCACCAAAGGCTGTCAAGGCCTTATGTTCAGCCTTCATGTCAGCCGTCAGCTCCTTCTGGGTACCCAGAATCGAATCCTTGATTTCACGCCATTTGGGTGTTTCCTGCTTGACCATCAACTCGATCGCCTCGGCCTGTTTGCCATCCCTGGAGAGCTTGATCACCTCATCCTTGATAGCCCCCCCCTCATCCCAGAGCGGCGCCAGTTTCTGCAGCTTTGCCTCATACCCCTTCAGTCCCTTGGCCAGCTTGAGACCGTCACCAAGGAGCACCTTGAAGTCTTCCGAGGCCTTTTTGTAATTATTGAAGGCCTTTTCATCAGCAGGGTTCAGGATAACATTCCGGATCGCCTGTTCAGTCTGGAGCCCCTGGGCATACAGCCCTTTTACCGTCAATGCCAGGGCCTGATATTTATCGACAAACAGATCAACCCTTTCATCAGCCCCTTTCATACCGACGTAGGAGACCGCCATGGAGATCACCAGCAAAGTCGTGGCGATAACCCCAAAAATTGAGAATTTCCACAACAGCTTGATGTTTCGAAAAAATGACATAGTCCCCCCTGAACAAAGTTATTTATCCGCACCGTCGTATTTGTTTTTCTAATTATACACAGAGACAACAATCTTATTTTTTAATAATACATAAGCAGACCACAAATTAGAACTGTTTTCTACAACAGTGCTGGTTGCGGTGGTTGCCCTTTGTTTGCTGTCACATTACCCGGCAGCTGTCTTAAATTTACTCATAGTCACCAGCTAAAGCAAGGCAGCACTGCTGACAACACGGTGCTGGATGCCCTGTTTCAACCACTCTACGCAGTTCCTACCGTTCGGCATGGATAGTGTAAGATGGTGCAGTGAGACATCTACGCAGCAATGCAGGCTACGCGGCTTATCCAGACAATCCGCAGCACCAGACAACGAAGGGAGCCTTTAGCTCACAAAGCCAGGGGATCATGGGGCAGCTTCAGCACCATGCAGCGGCTTCTTCTGCTACCTCAAACAGCTCTTGTTCACTGCGGTGAACCAAAGGAGGCCTCTATGAGACAGGTAGCAATCTACGGCAAAGGCGGCATCGGCAAATCCACCACCACCCAGAACACCGTGGCAGGACTGGCATCAATGGGCAAGAAGGTCCTGATCGTCGGCTGCGACCCGAAGGCGGATTCAACCCGCCTGATCCTGCATGCCAAGGCCCAGAACACCGTCATGGACCTGGTTCGCGAACTGGGTACGGTGGAAGATCTTGAGCTGGATGCCGTACTGAAAGAGGGATACGGCGGCATCAAGTGCGTCGAGTCGGGCGGCCCTGAGCCGGGCGTTGGCTGTGCCGGGCGCGGTGTCATCACCGCCATCAACTTCCTGGAAGAGAATGGCGCCTATACCGATGATCTTGATTTTGTCTTCTACGACGTTCTGGGCGACGTTGTCTGCGGCGGATTTGCCATGCCGATCCGCGAGGGCAAGGCTGAAGAGATCTATATCGTTACCTCAGGTGAAATGATGGCTATGTACGCAGCCAACAACATTTCCAAGGGTATCCTCAAATATGCCTCTTCAGGCAAGGTACGCCTGGCCGGGCTGATCTGCAACGCACGCAAGACCGACAAGGAGTTCGAACTGATCTCGGCCCTGGCTCGCAAGCTGGGCACCCAGATGATCCACTTTGTGCCCCGTGACAACCAGGTCCAGCGGGCCGAGCTGCGCAGAATGACCGTGATCGAATATTCACCGGAGCATCCCCAGGCCCAGGAGTATCTGACCCTGGCCCAGAAAATCAGCGACAACAAGATGCTGGTTATCCCGACCCCGCTGGAGATGGAGGAACTGGAAGAGCTGCTGATGGAGTTCGGGATCATGGAGGCCGAAGACGAAAGCGTGGTTGGCGTGGCGGAAGTCGTTGCCGGCTAGGCCGGTATTCTGCCATACAACAGCAGCAAAGGGGTTAGTGATCTGTCACTGGCCCCTTTGCCGTTTCTATGCTACAGAAGTGGCCAGAAACCAGCCGTTGAAAGGAAACTGCAACCATGGCCAAAGGATACAACGCCAATCAGGAACACCTGGCTGAGATCAACCGGCTGGGCAAGGAGCTGGCCAAACGGGCCGGATTCCGCTGTGAATGGTGTGACAGCAAGGATGAGCTGCGCCCCTGGGACCATGCCCCGGACCGGGAGCCTGCACCGGATACCCTGGCCCTGCTCTGCGGACGCTGCCGTGAGCTGGCAGGCGGTGCGGCAGCAGACCCCAACGAGCTGCACACCCTGCGCAACGCCCTCTGGTCTGACATCCCGGCGGTTGCGGAAGGGGTGGCGCTGGTTCTGATCCGTTCCCGCCAGCCCTGGGTACGTGAGGCGATTGAGGAGAGCCTGATTGCCGAGGAGACACGCAACCGTCTGCTGGCCCTGCTCTAACAGGCTGTTGAAAAACGTTATGAGGAAGCACGGCTACAAGGCGCACGGCGCACAGCGACTGAGACATAACGTATAGTTAGGAGAAGGAGCGAGCACCGCGCAACGCCGTAGACGGGCTCCGTAGTAGTTTTTCAACAGCCTGCTAAGCGTCGGCAGCTGCATGAAAATCTATCCCCATTGCCACAAAATATGCTATAGAAAAAAACTTTCAGATGAATGAACTCGTGAAAACTCATTAAGGAGTCTCCCATGCCCACGTTTATTGAAGGCAATCTTGACGCAAAAGGCCTGACCTTTGGTATTGTGGTCAGCCGCTTTAACAGCTTTATCTGCGAGCGCCTGCTGGAAGGGGCGATTGATGCCCTGGTGCGTCACGGCGCCAATACAACCGATATCACCGTGGCACGTATCCCCGGCGCCTTTGAGATCCCGCTGGCAGCCAAGACCATGGCGGCCTCCCGGAAGTATGATGCCGTGATCTGCCTAGGTGCGGTCATCCGCGGTTCCACCCCCCACTTCGAGTATGTCTCTTCCGAGGTGTCCAAAGGGGTTGCGTCGGTTTCTCTGGAAAGCGGACTGCCGATCGCCTTTGGCGTGCTGACCACCGACACCATTGAGCAGGCCGTGGAGCGGGCCGGCACCAAGGCGGGCAACAAGGGCTTTGAGGCTGCGGTTACCGCCATTGAAACCGTCAACGTGATCAAGGCGATGAAATAAGATGGGACTTCGTCGCGAAGCACGTGAACTGGCGCTGCAGATGCTCTATGCACAGGATACCCTGCAGGGCAGCCTGCGGGACACCCTGCGGGGGTTCCGTGAAGGGGTTGAAACCGGGGAGCGGACACGGGAGTTTGCCGAGGCCCTGGTGCAAGGTGTGATGGAACATCGCGAGGCGATTGATCAGGCCATTGTGGCCCGTTCAAAAAACTGGGCCTTGTCCCGCATGCCACGGGTTGACCTGAACATCATGCGGATGGCAGCCTATGAACTGATGTTCAAGCGGGACATCCCCAAGAAGGTCAGCATTAACGAGGCGATCGAGATCGCCAAGAAATATGGAGACAAGGAATCTCCCGCCTTTGTGAACGGCATCCTGGATGAACTGGAGGCCTGCCCCAAGGACGAGGAGCGGAGTGATACGGAATGAATGAGATCAAGGTTGGCCTGATCGGCTTTGGCAATATCGGTGCAGGCGTGGTCCGGCTGCTGCAGGAAAATGCGCAAACGGTACAACAGAAGGTGGGTAACGGCATCATCCTGAAACGGATTGCCGACCTGGATATCACCAGTGATCGCGGAGTTTCCGTTGACCCTGCCATGCTGACCACCGATGTGCATGACATCTTCAATGATCCCGAGATCAGCATCGTGATTGAGCTGATCGGCGGCTATGAGCCGGCCAAGACCTTTGTACTGAAGGCGATTGAGGCCGGCAAGCATGTGGTGACCGCCAACAAGGCCCTGCTGGCCCTGCATGGTGACGAGATCTACGCCGCTGCCGCCCGCAAAGGGGTTGAGGTCCAGTTTGAGGCAGCGGTGGGGGGCGGTATCCCGGTCCTGTCAGCCATCAAGGGCAACCTGTCCGGCAACCGCTTCAGCTCGGTCTTCGGCATCATGAACGGTACCTGCAACTACATCCTGACCCGCATGACCCAGGAAGGCGCCGATTTCAACGACGTCCTGCAGAGCGCCAAAGAGCTGGGCTATGCCGAGCCGGACCCCACCTTTGATATCGAGGGGGTTGACACGGCCCACAAACTGGCGGTGCTGGCCTCGCTCTGCTTCGGCACCAGGATCGACTTCAACGCCATCCACACCGAGGGAATCACCGCCATCTCCGGCATTGACATCCGCTTTGCCGAACAGTTCGGCTACCGGATCAAGCTGCTGGCGATCGGCAAACTGACCGACGACAACCAACTTGAGGTGCGGGTACATCCCACCATGATCCCGCTGCGCAACCCTCTGGCCGATGTAAACGGCGTCTTCAATGCCATCCACCTGACCGGTGACTTTGTCGGGCCGGTGCTGTTCTACGGTCGCGGAGCGGGCCAGAACCCCACTGCCAGCGCCATTGTGGGAGACCTTGTCGCCCTTTCACGCAGTATTGCTGCCGGTGTACAAAACCGCAGATCCGCGCCGTTGGGCTTTCTGGACAACACCATCACCACCCTGCCGCTCAAGCCGATGGAAGAGATCATCACCAGCTTCATGCTGCGCTTCACCGCCCAGGACCAGCCCGGCGTACTGGCCGGCATTGCCGGCGTGCTGGGCAAAAACGGCATCAGCATTGAATCGATGGTGCAGACCGCCCGTCACAACGGCGGGCAGGCCGTACCGATTGTGATCAAGACCCACGAGGCCCGCGAAGGGGCGATTCGCACGGCCCTGGCCGAGATCGACAGCTTTGACTTTATCAGTGAGAAGAGTCGCTTGATTCGTATTGAGGACAATTTGGAGTAAAAACGCCCCTTTTCCGTTTTGGCCGTGTCTGTATGCAAAATGGCTTGTGCGGCGTACTACAAGGTACGCCTCCGCGCCATTTCTTCACAGCCACACCCAGAACAAAAAAGTTATCGTTTTTGGGCGATGTCACGGAGGTTTATTAAACCATGCAAACAAAAATTATCCTACCTGAGGATAAACTCCCCAAACAGTGGTACAACATCATCCCTGACCTGCCAGGTCCACTGGCACCGGTTATCTCCCCCCGTACCGGGGCACCGGTCACCCCGGAAGAGCTGCTGGCCATCTTTCCGCCTGCCATTCTGGAACAGGAGATGTCCAGCCAGCGCTGGATCGATATCCCTGAGCAGGTGCGCGACATCTATACCATGTGGCGGCCATCCCCGATGTTCCGGGCTCACCGTCTGGAAAAGGCGCTGGGCACGCCGGCCAAGATCTACTACAAGTACGAAGGGGTCTCTCCGGCCGGCTCACACAAGCCCAACTCAGCTATCCCCCAGGCCTTCTACAACAAGCAGGCCGGGATCAAGCGTCTGGCCACCGAGACCGGCGCCGGTCAATGGGGCAGCTCCCTGTCACTGGCCTGTTCCCTGTTCGGGCTTGAGTGCACGGTCTACATGGTCAAGGTCTCCTACTTCCAGAAGCCGTACCGTAAATCCATGATGCAGTTGTGGGGCGCCACGGTGCACCCCTCCCCCTCTGAAATGACCGAGGCAGGCCGCGCGGCCCTGGCCGAAAACCCGGACTCCAACGGCAGTCTGGGCCTGGCCATCTCCGAAGCGGTGGAGGATGCCGCTACCCACAGTGATACCAACTATGCCCTGGGCAGCGTGCTGAACCATGTCTGCATGCACCAGACCGTGATCGGCCTGGAGGCCCTTGAGCAGTTCAAGATGGTGGGTGACTACCCGGATGTGGTAATCGCCTGCTGCGGCGGCGGCTCCAACTTCGCCGGCCTGGCCTTCCCGTTCCTGTCTGAAAAGGCCAATGGCAAAAAGGTACGCTGCCTGGCGGTAGAGCCGGCCTCCTGCCCGACCCTCACCAAAGGGGTCTACGACTTTGACTATGGCGACACCGCCAAGCTGGGACCGATTGCCAAGATGTACACCTTGGGGCACGACTTCATGCCGCCCGGCATCCATGCCGGTGGTCTGCGCTACCACGGCGAGTCACCGCTGGTTTCCCAGCTCTATGCAGCCGGCCTGATCGAGGCCCGTTCCCTGATGCAGACCGCCTGTTTTGAAGGTGCGCTGCTGTTTGCCAAGAACGAGGGGATTGTACCGGCCCCGGAATCATCCCACGCCGTCAGGGCCGCCATTGATGAGGCACTGCTGGCCAAGGAAGAGGGCAAGGAGCGGACCATCCTGTTCAACCTGTCCGGCCACGGCTTCATGGATATGACCGCCTATGACAACTACCTGGCCGGCAACCTGGAAGACTACGAGTATCCGGCGGAGATGGTGCAGGAATCGTTAAAGCATCTGCCAAAGGTTACTCTGTAAGCACAACCTGCAGCCCCGGTCTTTCCCCGTGCCGGAGGGAGACCGGGGTTAATCTTTCACACGGGTGATTACGCCATGATACGTGTAAAAATCTGCGGCATAACCAGCCCCGAGGATGCCCTGACCGCTGTTGAAGCGGGAGCGGATGCCTTGGGGTTTGTCTTTTACAAGGAATCCCCCCGCCACATCTTCCCGGAAGAGGCGGCCCGGATCATCGCCCTCCTGCCCCCCTTTGTACAGGCGGTGGGGCTGTTCGTGAACGAGGCGCCGGAAATCGTCAACCAGGTCAGCCGCAACTGCAGACTGGGACTGGTGCAGTTGCATGGTGATGAGACACCGGACTACTGCAGAAAGATCGAACAGCGGGTCATGAAGGCCTTTCGGATCCGCTCCCTGACCTGTCTTGATCCGGTGGCCGACTACCGGATGTCCGGCTGCCTGCTGGATGCCTACTCTCCGTCATTCTATGGCGGCACCGGCAAGAGCTTTAACTGGGAGATCGCCCGTGAGGCGGTGGCACGCAGTCACCGGATCGTACTGGCAGGCGGGCTGACCCCGGACAATGTAGCAGAGGCGATCCGCCAGGTACGTCCCTACGGGGTGGATGTCTCCAGCGGGGTTGAATCCGCACCCGGCAAAAAAGATGCAGACAAAGTGCGGGAGTTTATCCGCAACGCAAAGGAAGTCCCTAGTCATGAAACAACCTGATAAACGAGGCCACTTTGGTATCCACGGCGGACGCTATGTGCCGGAAACACTGATGCCCGCCCTGAAGGAACTGGAAGAGGCCTATGCCCATTACCGCAACGACAGGGAGTTCAAGCAGGAGTTTCAGTACTACCTGCGGGAATATGTCGGCCGGCCATCACCGCTCTACTTTGCCGAAAAACTGACCCGCCAGCTGGGTGGCGCCAGGATCTACCTGAAGCGGGAAGACCTGAACCACACCGGTGCCCACAAGGTCAACAACACCATCGGCCAGGGGCTGCTTGCCAAACGGATGAAAAAGGAGCGGGTGATCGCCGAGACCGGTGCCGGTCAGCACGGCGTGGCCACCGCCACCATCGCCGCCCTGTTCGGGATGCAGTGCGAGGTCTTCATGGGGGCCGAGGATATCCGGCGTCAGGCCTTGAACGTCTTCCGGATGAAGCTGCTGGGGGCCACGGTTAACCCGGTGACTGCCGGTACCGCCACCCTCAAGGATGCCATGAACGAGGCGCTGCGGGACTGGGTTACCAACATCCGTACCACCTTTTATGTGATCGGCACCGTAGCCGGACCCCACCCCTACCCGATGATGGTGCGCGACTTTCAGTCGGTGATCGGCATTGAGGCCAAGAGGCAGCACAAGAAGGTCGAAGGCCGCCTGCCGGATGCCCTGGTGGCCTGCGTTGGCGGCGGCAGTAACGCCATGGGGCTGTTCTACCCCTTCTTAAAGGATAGCGGCGTCCGTCTGATCGGTGTCGAGGCAGCCGGCCACGGCATCGCCTCCGGCGCCCATGCGGCACCGCTCTGTGCCGGTCGTCCCGGTATCCTGCATGGTCAGCGCAGCTACCTGCTGCAGGATGCCCATGGGCAGGTGGCCAACGCCCACTCCATCTCCGCCGGTCTGGACTACCCCGGCGTCGGCCCGGAACATGCCTGGCTCAAGGACACCGGCCGGGCCGAGTATGTCTCCATCACCGATGACGAGGCACTGGAGGCGTTCCAGCGTCTGACCCGTGAAGAGGGGATCATGCCGGCCCTGGAATCCTCCCACGCCATTGCCCACACCCTCAAACTGGCTCCCGGCATGTCCAAGGACCAGACCATTGTGGTCTGTCTCTCAGGTCGTGGCGACAAGGATATCCATACCGTTGCCGATGCCTTGGGCGTAAAATTTTAATCTGGTTTTATACCTGTTTCAGTCAAACTAAAGCCGCGTTTCAGCGGCTTTTTTTGTTGACGAGCAGGGCCCATTCAGGTATCTAGCAAAAACTTGTTTTATTTTTAAGAGGGAGGAAGAGCAATGCATCTTGTTGACCAGATTAAGCAGAAGGCACAGAAGAATCTGCAGACTGTGGTACTGCCGGAAAGTTACGATGAACGGATGCTGTATGCCGCTGAAAAAATTGTTGCCGAAGGGCTGGCAAAGCTGGTGATTCTGGGCGACCCTGCCAAGATCCAGGCCGAAGCCGCTGCCAAGGGGATCAATCTGGCCGGTGTGGAGCTGCTGAACCCGGCCGATTCACCCAAACTTGACCAGTACATCGCAGACTTTGTTGAACTGCGTAAATCCAAGGGGATGACCGCTGAAGAGGCAAAGAAACTGCTGACCGCCGATGACAACCTGTACTATGCCGGCATGATGGTACGTAACGGTGACGCAGGCGGTGAAGTGGCCGGTGCCACCGGCACCACCGGCAATGTGCTGAAGGCGGCCTTCCAGACCGTGGGGCCAGCAGCCGGGATCAAGACCGTATCATCCTTCTTCCTGATGATCACCAAGACTCCTTCCTTCGGTGAAAACGGTATCATCCTGTTTGCCGACTGTGCCGTAAACCCCAACCCGGACGCCCAGGCCCTGGCCGAGATCGCCGTTGCCACGGCCGGCAACTGCAAGGCCTTTCTGGATGTTGAGGCCCGTGTGGGGATGCTCTCCTTCTCAACCAAGGGCAGCGCGGCCCATGCCGATGTGGACAAGGTCACCAAGGCAGCCGAAATCGCCAAGACCATCAAGCCTGATATCCAGATCGATGGCGAGCTGCAGGCTGATGCCGCCCTGCTGCCCAAGGTCGGCGAGAAAAAGGCACCGGGCAGCCCGGTGGCAGGCAAGGCCAACGTGCTGATCTTCCCTGATCTGGATGCCGGCAACATCGCCTACAAACTGGTGGAGAGGGTGGCTGGTGCTGAAGCGGTCGGCCCGATCATCCAGGGCCTGGCCAAGCCGGTCAATGACCTTTCCCGCGGCTGTTCGGTGGAGGATATTGTGAATGTCGTAGCGATCACGGCGGTCCAGGCCGGGGCCTAGCCCCGCCACTTCCAGATCACGGCGCTAGCTTCGTTGGCTTTGTCGGTTACTCCTCGACGTATCGCATTATACGCCTACGTCGCAACCTCCTCGCCGCCTTGCTATCATCCGCGATCTGAAACCGCGGCAACCTGATTACACAAAGAACCGCCCCGTAGCAGGATGAATAACTCCTCCTTTCCACGGATGCGACGCACACAACAGAAAAGCCGATCCTGTACCTGGATCGGCTTTTTTTGTAGACAGCCCTGAGCCGCTGTTTTATACAATCACCTACAAACTTACTATAAGGATCGCCCATGCGAACCAGACAGCTGCAGCACACACCGTACGTGTTACCTTAAACCCCGCCCCTCCAGGCGGGGTTTTCGTTTTTTCAGGGTGTAAAGAAATTTTACAGTTTTTCAATAACAAGCTGGAATAACAAGACGATCTCCAACCGGAAGCAATCTGTACGGCATATGCCACCCATGGCGAAACAGAGTTACGACTGCGGTTGCACGCCCTGAAGGCACGCCGTTGGGGGACAGTAGGCAGAATTGTCTGTTTCAGGGACGTCACTATCGCCAACAGATTACGTATATCGGGAAACTGTAGATAAGCGAGTTGGCAAAGGAGTTAAAGATGAATCAGCAAATCAACAAATTGTTCATTAGTTTCAGCAAACGGGCCGAAAAGGTCGACCACCAGACACTGGTTGATAGTTTTGTGGATGTAGGCCCTTTGTTTACCGTACTTTCCACAACAGACAACCAAGTGCTTTACGGTAGACGTGGTACCGGCAAAACGCACGCTCTTGTCTATTTAGCGGAAAAAAAGAAGGAAGCTGGAGATATCCCAGTTTATATAGATTTACGGCAGGTGGGGTCCACTGGCGGCATATATTCTGATCCGATCATCCCTTTCTCGGAGCGGGCAACACGCCTATTAATAGACACACTTGTCTGCGTACACGATGAGTTGATTGATGAGTCATTAAAAGATGATTCCCATCTAGATCTTAACAAGGTGGCCCCAATACTTGACGAAATGGCGGAAGCGATAAGTGAAGTCACAGTCTCTGGGCCAATTGAAGAAGAAATGTCTGGAACTGGGCTGAGAAAGACGACCACATCAGAAGATTTAGGATTCAGCATTTCACCCAAAACAGCATCATTTTCAGTCTCCTCTAAAACAGGTAGTGAGCAGGAGGAGCAGGACACTTATCGGTTGAAGCGCGCAGGCACACGGATTCACAGAATCAATTTCGGTCGAGTTGGTGACGTTTTTACTCGCCTCATGAAAGCTCTGAATGGCGTGAAACTGTGGATTGTTTTGGATGAATGGAGTGTGATTCCTCTAGAGTTGCAACCATATTTGTCTGACCTCCTCAGGCGCAGTCTATTTCCGGTGCCAGGTATCACAGTTAAAATAGGTGCAATTGAAAAGCGAAGTAGCTTTCAATTAACTCTTGACGGAGGAGACTACATCGGAATTGAGTTGGGAGGTGACGCATCTGCAGATCTAAACATGGATGATTTTATGGTTTTTGAAAATGATGAAACTCGGGCAGTGGCCTTTTTCCAGAATATGATTTTTCGACATTTTCAATCTCTTGCAGAAGAGAATATAGAGGTAGAACTACCAACTTCTGAACGCGAGTTAATTCGAACTGCATTTACTCAAGAAAATGTGTTTCGAGAACTCGTCAGAGCAGCTGAAGGTATACCACGAGATGCCTTGTACATTTTGTCCATGGCATCTCAGGCAGATTTTTCTAAAGCTATTTCAATAGACACCGTTCGGAAAGCTAGTAAAACATGGTACCAACGAGACAAAGAAACAGCTGTATCAGCAAATCAAAGAGCACTACAACTCCTTCATTGGATTATTGACAATGTAATAGCACACCGACGCTCACGTGCGTTCCTTTTACAACGTACTATATCAAATCATTTGATTGACAAGCTGTTTGATGCCAGAGTATTGCACTTGCTGAAGAGAAACATCTCCGCGCATGACAAACCAGGTGTCAGGTATGACGTTTACAAAATAGATTATGGTTGCTATGTAGACCTACTTTTGACTGCAAAATCGCCACTAGGCCTCTTAGAGACTGAAACAGGAACTTTTGTTGATGTCCCACCTGACGACTATCGAGCGATAAGACGCGCAATCCTCGATATCGATGAATTTGAGAAAGAGGCTACCAACTAGCGACTGCATGGGACTAGGCCCGTGTCCCTTGTAGCATTAGGCAATAAAACTATCCGCTGCATAGTAAAAGAGGCCTTTATGTCCAAGTCAAGAATACTGAACAAAATCCTGCTAGGTGTCGGCCTGGTTACTGCCTTATCGGCATGCGGAACCGGCCAATACCAAATGATGAGACAGAATCAGGCAGATCTGGATGATGCGGTCGTAACCGCCAAGGTAAAAGACTCGCTATCGAAAGACCCGGTTCTGAAGAAGTATGCGATTGACGTGACCACGATATCGGGAGAGGTCATATTGAGAGGTCGTGTTGACTCACTGGAGGATGTCTACAGAGCGGCAAGAATAGTGAACGAAATTGAAGGGGTTCAATTCCTGTTTAATGATCTTGCCGAGAAGCGGTAACCCTCCGCTGACAAACTGCCTGCAGCATCCCTGCTGATACGCAAAGAGCCGACCCTTTTCAGGGCCGGCTCTTTTGTGTGCAACATTCAAGCAGCTTAGTAGGCTTCGCTGTTTTCCAGTACGTCCTTCTCGGTAACCGGAGCCCTGAAGACCCGATAGGCCCAGATCTTGTAGAGGATGACCGTTGGCACGAAGATACCGGCCACCACCGTCATAATCGCCAGGGTGTACTGACTGGACGATGAGTTGAAGATGGTCAGACTGAAGGCCGGATCAAGACTGGAAGGAATCAGGTTCGGGAACAGGCCGGCCACACCGGTAACCACCACAAAGACAATGGTCAGACAGGATGAGGTGAAAGCGCTGAGCGGCTTCTTCACCATCATGAAGCCTTGTACGCCAACCAGTGACAGCACGGCGATTGCCGGGGCAATGAACAGAACCGGAGCCTTCATGTAGTTGTCATACAGCTTGGTTGCATAGGCGGTGTAGCCCAGGAAGACCACAGCGATCAGCAGCAGCGGAATCCAGAGCAGCTTAGCCAGATTAAAGGCGCGGGCCGACAGCTCACCGGTGGTCTTCACGGTGGCATACAGGGCACCATGCACGGCAAACAGGAAGACGAACAGCAGGCCGGTTAAAATACCGTAGGGGTTAAGCAGTGAGATCAGACCACCATGATAGCCAGCTGCATCCATTGGCAGGCCGCTGAAGATGTTGCCAAAGGCGACCCCGAACAACAGGGCAGGCAGAAAACTGGAAACAATGATGGCGGTATCCCAACTGCTCTTCCAGAGGGGGCTGTCAATTTTGCCACGGAACTCAAAGGAAACGCCACGAACAATCAATGAGAACAGCAGCAACAACAGGGCTGTGTAGAGATAGCTGAACATCAGCGCATAGGTGGTTGGAAAGGCCGCAAAGGTGGCCCCACCAGCGGTCAACAACCAGACCTCGTTACCGTCCCAAACCGGTCCGATCGAATTGATCAGAACCCGCTTTTCAGTATCATTCTTGGCAATGAAGCCGGAAAGAAAACCAATGCCAAACACGAAGCCATCCAGCATGAAGTAGACAGACCAAAGCACTGCCCAGAGCACGAACCAGGTAATTTGTAGCATTTCCATATTACGCTACCTCCTTTGCCGGAATCATGCCGGAATGACTTTTTTCTGGTCCTAATTTTGCGTATTTGACCAGCAGATAGATATCAATGGCACCCAATAGGCCATACAGGGCGGTATAACCAATCAGTGATCCCAATACCTGCAAGGAGGTTACTGATTTTGATACACCGACTGCAGTTTTCATGACACCATAGACAGCCCAGGGTTGACGTCCCAGCTCAGCGACCAACCACCCTAGCTGTATGGCAAGGTAGGGAAGTGGAATTGCTGCAACCATGATAAACAGGAAGATCTTGAAATCAACAAAGCGGCTCCAGCGCGGCATGATCACCGCCAGGAAGGCCAGGCCGGCAATCAGTGCGCCAAGTCCGGCCATAATCCGGAAACTCAAGAAAACAGGCAAAACCGGAGGCCGTTCGTCTTTGGGAAAATCTTTCAGCCCCTTGACCTCTGCATTGGTATCATGGAAGGCGAGGAAACTGAGTGCGCCAGGCACTGAGGCGGTGGCAACGGCATTACGCTCGTTAGCCTCATCAGGCCATAACATCAGGTGCATTGGGGCACCTTTCTGAGTTTCCCAAACCGATTCCATGGCAGCAAACTTAGTCGGTTGCACCTTGGCAATTTCCACCGCATGAAAGTCACCGGTAACCGCCACGGCAAGGCTGGAAACAAAGGCAAATACAGCAGCATTTTTAAAGGAACAGACAAAAAACGGGACTTCATTTTTCTTTAGCAGATGCCAGGCAGCAATCCCCATCACAAAAAAACCTGCCAGCACATAGCCCGAGGTAACTGTATGCAGAAACTTGAACCAGGCGTAAGGGTTAAACACCACGGCCGCAAAGTCATTCATTTCAGCACGACCATTACGCAGTACAAACCCAACCGGCTTCTGCATCCAGCCGTTGGCTATCAGAATCCAGAGAGCGGAAAGGTTCGTACCGAAGGCTGCTAACCAAATGGTGGTGGCGTGAGCTTTCTTGGAAAGTTTATCCCAACCAAAGATCCAGACGCCGATAAAAACCGACTCAAGGAAAAAAGCGGCAGTTGCCTCAATGGCCAATGGCGCTCCAAAGATATCACCCACATAGCGGGAGTATTCGGCCCAGTTCATACCAAACTGGAACTCTTGAGTAATACCGGTGACCACACCCAGGGCAAAGTTAATCAGGAACAACTTTCCCCAGAACTTGGTCATCCGCAGGTAGGTTTCGTCACCAGTCTGCACATATCTGGTTTCAAACCAGGCAGTTAAAACAGAAAGACCTAACGTAAGCGGGACGAAGATGAAGTGGAACATGGTGGTGACTGCGAACTGCAGTCGGCTGAGGGCGACGATGTCCATGCTTCCTCCTTATGGGTAGTCAGGCGGTCATTGTGCCGCCATGAAGGAGTGTACTCGGACTTTTTTAAAAATCAAGCACAAAAAGACCAACTTGATCCTTAATGTCATGATACATATATTCCAATATTACGAAACATACTGTTTTTACGGTTATTGTTGCGGGATTAAAATGAGAGAATACTCACAAATAAAAAAACTATTTTTCAGACATAGCGTAACGGGTCGTTTAAGCCAGCCTCGCTAAATCCTTTGAGGCGTAGACGACAGGAATCACAGACACCACAAGAGAGTCCTTCCGGGGTTGGGTCGTAGCAGGAGTGGGTCTGGCTGTAATCAACCCCCAGTGCAGTGCCTTGCCTGATAATCTCTGCCTTGGTCAGATTAATTAACGGAGTATGAATAGTGAACTGCCCGGTCCCCTCTACCCCGGCCTTCGTCGCCAGGTTGGCCATCCGCTGGTAGGCATCAATATACTCGGGACGACAATCAGGGTAGCCAGAATAGTCCAGGGCGTTCACGCCGATGAAGATATCGTAGGCGCCTAAAACCTCAGCCCAACCCAGGGCAAAAGAAAGAAAGATGGTATTACGGGCTGGCACATAGGTAACCGGGATATCGTGCCCTACCCCTTCTTTAGGCACCTCAATTTCACTGGTTAATGCGCTGCCTCCCACCTGGCGCAGATCAAAGGCAACCACCAGATGCTCAACCGCCCCCAGCTTCTTTGCATTGGCGCGGGCCAGATCAAGCTCATGACGGTGGCGCTGACCATAATCAAAGCTGATGGCATAGGGGGTAAACCCCTGATCCTGGGCAATGGCCAGACAGGTGGTGGAATCAAGACCTGAGCTATAGAGAATAACGGCTTTACGCATAATAAAAACCTCCCTGACAGATAACTGTTCAGGGAGGATAACGGGTCAGGTCGAAAGGGTCAAGGATTACACGCTTCGTCAAGCACCTGCTTGACCTCTTGGGCGCATCATCTGCCCCGAGGGGACAGCTCCTTGCAACGCCCAACGGTACAGGCACCGGTCATACGGCGGATAGCATCCAGTGTCGTTGCGCCATTGCGCCTGGCCTGCCGGATAGCTCCGGCCGTCACCTTGCTGCACCAACAGATCATCTCGTTATCTTGCATCTATAGCATCTCCTGAAGCAGTTTCTGCGGTTAGCAGGCTGTTGAAAAACGTTATGAGGAAGCACGGCTACAAGGCGCACGGCGCACAGCAACTGAGACATAACGTGAAGGAGCAAGCACCGCGCAACGCCGCAGACGGGCTCCGTAGTAGTTTTTCAACAGCCTGTTAGTTATTGTGACCGCAGCACGCCTCCTGCCGTTGCTGATGCTGCAGCGGCTTGATCAGCGGCCCGCCGTTGCAGTCGCTGCACTCAAGCTGAATAGTGGTGTGAGTGATATGAAAGCGATGCTCAAGGACATGCTCAATCCGGTGTAACAGCCCGCTGCGCCGATCCTCATAACCTGCTGCAACCTCAACATGCACGGAGAGTGCGATGATGTGCGAGCAGACCGACCAGACATTCAGGTGATGCAGGTCCTGCACCCCCTCAACAGCGCGGATGGCTGCCGCCACCCCTGCCAGATCCAGCCCCCGGGGAGCCCCCTCCATCAGGATATGCACCGAATCCCGCAGCACCCGCCCTGCCCCGGCAAGGATCAGCAGGCCGATGGCGGCAGACAACAGGGCATCCAGCAGATACCAGCCGGTATAGTACATCACGATCCCGCCGATGATGACACCGACCGATGCCGCAGCATCCCCCACCACATGCAGGAAGGCGCTCTTCACGTTCAGGTCGTCATGGCTGTGGCTGTGCAGGGTCCTGGCAGCCAGCAGATTCATCACCAGGCCGATCACGGCAATCAGCAGCATCGGCCCGCTTTTGACCGGTTCCGGAGCGGCAAAGCGGCCCCAGGCCTCATACAGAATCCCGATCCCCATCAGAAAGACGGTCAGGCCGTTGATAAAGGAGGCAAACACCTCGGAACGGTGAAATCCGTAGGTATGCCGCTCCGAGGTGGGCAGGCCGGCCAGCTGTACGGCAGTCAGCGACAATATCAGCGCAAACAGGTCCAGAAAGACATGGGCGGCATCGGACAACAGCGCCAGAGAATTGGTCCAGAGACCACCCGCTACTTCCGCAACCAGGGTGACCGCCGTCAGGGCAATGGCGATCTTGAACTTGCCGCTGATATGGCTGTCAAGCGTGGTCACAATGGGTTTTCCTTGGCAGCTCCACAGGAACAGCTGCAGGAACAGGCCAGTCCCTTGGCCTTGCCAAAGGACTCCCGTCCCTCCTTATAGGTCAGCCAGGAGATCACCAGGGCACCAACGGCATCAAAATAACCGAGCCCGGTCAGTTCATAGCCCACGCTGGCAATCAGCAAGGCAACCGACAGATACATGCAGGCCCTGGAACAGGCCACATCGGACATGATTGCAGGTGAGGCAAGGGCAATCCCGGCCTTTGTCTTGTGATGAATCAACAGCCACATGAACGAGATCGAAAGCAGCGAGATCACAATGCCCCAGACAGTGGTCTCAGGCTTGTGCTGCTGATAGAGGTTGATGCCGGCAGTCAGCACCAGACCGATGGTCAGCAGGTAGAAGGCAGTACCGGTAATCCGCAAGGCACGCTGCTCAAACTCATCCCGCGATTCTCCTCCGTTGGCCTTGATCCTGCGCAGCATGTGCCAGATGCCGATTGCCGAAACCACCTCGATAAAGGAATCCACGCCGAAACCGAACAGCGACAGGGTCTCGTCAGCCGCCCCGAACCAGACCGATCCGACGCCCTCCGCAATGTTGTAGAAGATGGTAAACAACGCCAGCCAGTTTGCCCGTTGCAACCACTGTTCTCTGGTCATACTCCTCCCTTTCCTCAGACTACCTGGTAAACAGCGCAGCCCGTTGCGTTGCCTCGTGGCCGGCAATCAGACCGGCCAGCCGTACTATCTCCAACACCTCCGGATGCCGCAGGGAATAGTAGATCTTCAGGCCATCCTTGCGCTGGTTCAGGATGCCGCTTTTCAGCATCATTTGCAGGTGGCGGGAGGTATTGGACTGTTCATGGCCAATCGCCGGAAAGATCTCGCAGACACAATGCTCGCCATCCCGCAGCAGTTCGATGATCCGTAAGCGGGTCGGCTGAGAGATCGCCTTCAGGACTTCAGCGCTGTACTCCAGGGTATTCATGATGCTCACTTCTTTCCAGCCGGAACCAGACCGGCATCTTCCATAAATTCCTTGGCGGTATCGCCCCGCAGGTTTTCAGCCAGACCGGTCAGCCCGTCGGTCAGGTAGCGCGCATTATAGCCTTTGGTCCGCAGATAGGCCATGGCAATCGAGGAACGGTCCTTGTGGGGGCAGGCAGTGACGATGATCTTGTCCTTGGGCAGCTCGGCAAGACGTTTGGGCAGCTCATTGAGCGGGATGAACAGGCCGAAGCCCATCCGCCAGGCCCTGGTCTCTTCAGGAAAGCGGATATCCAGCAACACCGCTTTTTTTTCCTCAAGCAGTTTGATCAACCGTTTGCTGTCGGTCTTCATATCAGTCCGGGTTTCATAGTTAAAACCGGTCAGGAAGCGGTCAAAGGCCTCTTCAGCACCAAAGGCGGGCAGCACGGAAAGCCCAAGCATCAGCAGGACAAAGACGATCTTGGATTGCATAACGGTTCCCCCCGTAGATGTTGTTTTAATCAGTTTCGCTGTTCTCCGACAAGGATAATCTTCAAAAGCTCGATCGGCAGTTCACCGCTTTCGTCACCAAGCTTTTTCAGGGTATCATCCGGTGTTGCGCTGATCTTGCGGGCTGCAAGTTTCTTGATAATTGCCGCCTGGTCAAGCTGTTGTTCCCGGCAGACCGCAGCCAGGGTCTTGCGCCCCACCCCTTTGCCTTCAAACTGCTGCTGTATCAGCTCGGCGCTCCAGAGCTGCCTTGCCGGCACCTGCCGGGCTCCGGCCGGTGTGGCAGGTGGTACCGGTTTTAAGGGTTGCCGGACAGCCGGGACAACCGGCGCAGCTGCTGTTTGGTCTGCGGTTTTGCCTTCCAACGGTTTCAGCAGCTTGTAGATGGCTGCCGGCGACTTGCCATTGCTTCTCGAGATATCCAGCAGTTTCTGATCCGGTCCGCTGACCGTTATGCCCTGTTTTTTCAGCTCAGCCAGGGCCGGTTCCAGTTCGATATCCACCTTTTTCAGGAAGTTGTTGAGCGGCAACAGTTCCGCGTGACTGATAACCGGCTCGTCATCAGGGCTCTTAACCCAGGCATCCTTGATCCAGTCGTTCAGCTCCAGGACATAGCTGAGCGGCGGCGTTTTGTAAATCCCCCCCACCGTACAGAAGATGGTGATCAGTGCCGCAACTGCCAGCTCCCACTTCAGGGCCACCGTCTTTTTGACCTTGTCGTGAAAGTAGCTGACCAGTGCCCGCCAGTTCAGCCAGGTGTGCCACAGTCCGGCCAGGGCAAACAGCAGGCTGGTGGTGATATGCATGTCACCCCATTGCGACTTGCTGATTCCCCAGAAGGTCCAGTCCAGCCAGTAGGCCACCCGTCCCTGGGGAGTAATGAACAGGATCACGCCGGAGACGGTCATAATCAGAAAGCTTAACGCGGTCAAAAGCGAGATGAAGCCCCGCAGATGCAGGCAGCAGGTTTGCCGATCAGGCATCAGAGCATCCCCGCGATCTCTTCCGGCGTTGCCAGTTTGCCGGAGAACAGCACCTTGCCGTCCTTCACCAGGGCCGGAGTACTCATCACGCCGTACTTCATGATGGAGGGGATATCCTCCACCTTGCTGATCTCCGCCTCTTTGCCGGAAAGCTCCACCGCCTTCTTGACGTTTTCAAGCAGGCTCTTGCATTTGGCACAGCCGGTGCCCAGGACTTCAAGTTTCATGGTTTCAGCTCCTTTACAGTATGATGTTGAACAGATAGCCGACAGCGACAATTGCAGCCGCCACGATACCAAAGAAGGTAACCAGCAGTCTTCGTTTGAGCACATTGCTGAGGATGATCGCCTCCGGCAGCGACAAGGCCGTGACCGCCATCATAAAGGCCAGTACCGTGCCGATGGCCATCCCCTTCTGGGTCAGGGCTGAAACGATCGGAATCACCCCGGCTGCGTTGCTGTACAGCGGCACTCCCAGGGCAACGGCAATCGGCACCGCAAAGGGATTATCACGCCCGGCCCATCTGGCCAGAAAGTCCTGGGGCACATAGCCGTGGATAAAGGCTCCCAGCCCTACCCCGATCACCACATAGGGCCAGATCTTCTTCAGCAGATCGCGGGTATAGTCACGGGCATAGACCAGCTTATCGCGGAAGGTCAGTTCCTCAATCTCCTGCTGCCCTACCTGCATCTCCCAGACATAGTCCTGCACATGTTTTTCCATCTTCAACCTGCCGATCACGATCCCGGCCACAATTGCCACCAGCAAGCCGGTGCCGATGTAGATCAGGGCGATCTTCCAGCCGAACATCCCCCAAAGCATGATCAACGCCACCTCATTCACCATGGGCGAGGAGATCAGAAATGAGAAGGTCACCCCCAGCGGCACACCGGATTCCACAAAGCCGATAAACAAAGGCACTGCCGAACAGGAACAGAATGGCGTGACAATCCCCAGCAGGGCTGCCATGACGTTGCCGACATATTCACGGTTATGGGACAGGATCCGTTTGGTCCGTTCCGGCGGGAAGGAGGAGCGGATGATGGCCACCACAAAGATGATCGTGGTCAGCAGCAGGAAGATCTTGATGGTGTCATAGATAAAGAAGTCAAGGGCTTCACCCAGGTGGGAACCTGGTTGTAACCCGATCAGGGTAAAGGTCAGGTAATCGGCAAACTGTTTGAGCATGGAAGACTCCAATCAGAAAACAAAAGCATATGACTTAATACTCATATACTCTTTGCCAATGTCTGGAGTCAAGTGCAATAAAGCTATCTGGCCAGCACCGCCTCAATCCCTTTTCTGATCAACTCCGCTGTCAGTTCTTCAAACACCTCGCCATCGCACTGCACGGTACGACAGCTGGTTGCAGAACCGGTCAGGCAGCTGCAGGAGGGACAGTCGGACTCCCCGGTGGTTGCAGCCAGCAGTTCCTCCAACGCGACGCCATTGATCAGCACCAGGTTTGATTCACTGATCCGTTCTTCGTTCAAGAGGGTCTCCTGCAGCTCAATCTCGACACCTTGCCCGGCATACTCGCCTATCACCTGCTTCAGGTTGGCGCCGGTGTCACCGCACCGCTCACAGGTCGCACCGGCCTTGTCATAGTGCCGCCATTCAACCCGGATCGGCGCCACACCAGTTGCTATCCGGTCCCCCGGCCTGATGCTGCCCGGCCTGATCACCTTGGCAAAGATCCCTTCCTTGGGCATGACGCAGTCACCGGCCTGGTGATAGATGGCGCAGCGGGTGTGGCACTCCTTGCCGATCTGGGTTACCTCCAGCAGGGTTTCGCCGATCTGCAGGCGGCTGCCGATCGGCAGGGAGACCAGCTCAATCCCGCTGGTGGTGATGTTCTCGGCAAAATCCCCGGTGGTGACATCCAGCCCCAGGGCGCGCATCTTGTTGATGCTCTCCTGGGCCAGCAGGCTGACCTGACGGTGCCAGTCACCGGCATGGGCATCCCCGACAATGCCGTGGTCCACCCGCAGTTCAACCGACGGTACCGGCTTCTTGCGCTCACCTTTTTTTTCGCTGATGCAGACGGCAATCACCTCTGCCATATCGTTACCCTCCTACCTGGGCCATGCTGAAGTTACTGTGGGCATACTCACCACACTTGATGGCGTGCCCTTCCGGCTTTGATGCCACGATCCGCTGCAGGGCAGCACAGAGTGCCTGGCAGTCCGGTGGCCGCAGAAACGGCAGCAGATCGGTCTTCTCATCGCTGAACAGGCAGCCCTTGGCCTGTCCCTTCGCCGTGACCCTGATCCGGTTGCAGTCGTTGCAGAAGTGGCCGGATACGGCGGTAATGATGCCGATGCTGCCTGCGGCGCCGGGGATACGGAAATCCTGGGAGGGGCCACTGAACGCCCCTTTGTCAATCGGTTCCAGCCGGTACTGTTCGGCAATCCGTTGCAGCACTTCCTGGCCGGAAAAGCAGAGCCGTTGCCAGCCCTCTTCCCTGACCACCGGCATATATTCGATAAAACGCACCGGACAGCCCCGCGTACGGGTCAGCTCGGCAAAATCAAGGATCTCCGCGTCATTGATCCCCCGCATGATCACCACATTGATCTTGGGGTGAGGGAACCCGGCCGCCAGCGCGGCATCCAGTCCGGCCAGCACCTTGTGCAGATCGCCGCCTCGGGTGATCTCCCTGAATCGCTGAGGATTAAGCGAATCGAGGCTGACATTCAGACGCTGCACACCTGCCCGGTACAGATCAGCGGCCATCTGCTCCAGCAACAGGCCGTTGGTGGTCAGGGCCAGGTGACGCAGGCCCGGAATGGCTGTGAGCTTTGCCAGAAAATCGATCAGACCGGCCCGCACGGTCGGCTCGCCGCCGGTGATCCTGATCTTCTCGATCCCCAGCCGCACGGCGCACTCGGCAATCATCTGCAGCTCTTCAAAGGAGAGTACGCCGCTGTGGCCGGCATCCTGTACCCCCTCGGCAGGCATGCAGTAGAAGCAGCGCAGATTGCAGCGGTCGGTCACCGACAGGCGCAGGTAGTTGATCCGGCGGTTATAGGTATCCCGCAAGGGTGCCTGACCGTTCATTGCAACAGCCTTTGCTCAATAAAATCAGCCAACTGTTCCGGCCTATTCAGATCCAGCAGCGGGACATCAACCGTAAGCGGCGTGTCGCTGGCAATGGCCAGCAGGGTTGGATCATGGTTGTTCCCGCGGCAGATCAGCGCTCTGGCCAGCGCTCCCCGGTGCAGTTCTATCTTGGGCAGGCTACTCTGCTTGAACCCCTCGGTCAGGATGATATCCAGGTCAGGGCCGCAGATCCTGAGCAGTTCCTCAATGGCCGGGGCCTGCTGGTGCCGCCGCACAAGGGCAAGTTTCTCACCGGAGCAGATCAGCATACTGTCGGCACCGGCTGCGGTCAGACGATGGCTATCCTTGCCGGGATGATCGATCTCGAAGCGATGGGCATCATGCTTGATCGCGCCGACCCGGTAGCCCCGTTCCTTCAGGATCGGTATCAGTTTTTCCAGCAGGGTGGTCTTACCGGTACCGGAATGGGCCACAAAAGAGACAACAGCCGGTCTGCTCATCAGGTTTCCTGTCTGCAGGCCGCGTACTCCTGCGGAGTATTGATATTCAGCAAGGCCCTGCCGCCGGGATCGATCTGCGCCAGCTGTTCAGGGGTGATGGTCGTAACCTTCAACTGCTCCAGCACGGCGTTAATCCGGTATTGACCGGCCTCAAGCGCCGCCTGCATCAGGGGCAGGCAGGACTTGCGGTAGAGGGCAAACAGCGGTTCCAGACCGCCGGCAGTGGCCGGAACGACCGCATCACAGGAAGCTGAAGCGGTACAGATCAGGCGGATCAGCTCCGGGTCGGGAAAGGGGATATCACAGGAGGTGACAAAGATCAGGTCCGTTTCAGCATGCTGCAGACCGGTATACAGCCCTCCCAGGGAACTGCCGGGATAGCTGTCCGGCACGACCTGCAGCCGGTATCCTGCAAAGCGTTCCGGCCGGTCACCCACCAGCAGCAGATGCTCGAAACAGCCCTGCAGGGCCGACAGAATCCGCTCGATCACCGGCACACCGTCAACCGCAAGGAACGCCTTGTCCTGCCCCATGCGACGGCTCTGCCCCCCCACCAGCACCACAGCGGTTATGTCAGGCAACCGCGTAGGCATCGCTGGCAGGCACGCCCGGTGCAGACCGCTCCCGGCTGTCAACATGATCAGGCACCCTGATCATGTCCCTTTGTGGCCTTTCTGATGGTTGCTTCAGGCCTGCCGGTGTAATAGCCCTGGGCCAGGTCTATCCCCAGCTCCCGCACCGTCAGCAACAACTCTTCACTCTCGATATATTCGGCAATGGTTTTGATGCCGAACTCCCGGGCCAGCACCGCCAGGGTCTTGACAAAGGCCTTGTCTTTGGGATCGTTCAGCATATTGAGCACAAACATCCCCTCAATCTTGACAAAGTCAATCGGCAGCCTTCGGATATACTGGAATGAAGAGAAACCTGAACCGAAATCATCAATGGCAAACTTGAACCCCTCCAGCTTCAGATCCTGAACAAACTGCTCCAGCAGGGTCATGTTCTTCACGGTTTCCCGCTCGGTGATCTCAAAGACCACCTTGTCATGGGCGATCTGATACTGGTTGGCCAGCTTGATGATTGAAGGCACAAACTCTTTGAGGATCAACGACTTGGGAGAGAGATTGATAAACAGGTACCCATCGTAGCCATCAGCCTGGGCCAGGGCAAAGACCTTTTCCATCAGAATTGCATCAAGGCGGCTGACCACCCCCAGTTTTTCAGCAATCTCGATAAACTCTGAGGCCGCGATAACCTGATCACCAACCACCACCCGGCAGAGCACTTCGTTGCAGACCACCACCTGCCCATCGCTGGTGACAATCGGCTGGAAATACGGGACAACCTGCTTCTCATCCAGCGCCTTGAGCAACAGTCGCGACATCTCGCTGCTCTTCTGAAAGACCTCCACCACATCATCATTGGTCGGGACAATGATGCAGTTTTTACCCAGCGACTTCGCCTTGTAGGTCATGTTGTCGGCAAACAGGAACAGGTCTTTGGCCGTCGTGGCATGGTCAGGACAGACCGCATAGCCGATGGAGGCGGTTCCGCGGATCTTGTTGCCGTCGACCGTCACCAGGGTCATCGCCTCCATGGCCTCCCTGATCCGGTTGGCAACCATATGCACCTGTTCATGATCGGCATCAGGCAGCACAATGGCAAACTCATCGCCGCCGTAACGGGCCAGGATATCCCCCAAACGCAGACTTGCATGAATGGTGTCGGCAATCTGCACCAGGTACTTGTCTCCCACCAGGTGACCGTAGGTGTCATTGATATGCTTGAAGTTATCCAGATCAATCACCAGCACCCCAAACTGCTGGTTGTGCCGCTCGGCGCGACCGATCTCATATCCCAGCAGTTCCCAGAAGACCCGTTGGTTGAACAGATTGGTCAGCGGGTCACGGGTGGCGTAGTACTCAAGATCCTTGGTGTACTTGTAGATCGCCTTGATCGAACCGATCACATTCAGCATGGTGGTCAGGATACTGTTGATCACCAGTGAACGGACCGGGTCGGCCATAATCTGGGACTGCACCCCGATCCCCACCACGCCGCCGATCTGGGGCATATCCAGGTAGAGCGACTTGGTCTCCAGCTCGATCTCGTCACGGGCAAGTTCCAGCAAGGGGGCAGATTCATTGGTGATGTTATGGATAATCAGGATTGCGGCATCTGAGCTGCTGTGCAACTTCTCACTCTTGATCTGCTGCCTGATAATTGACTCCATGGTGCTGCGGGTTGCCGCTGTCGGCGGAGCAGACCAGAAGATCTCGATATCATACCCTTCGTCATCGACCTGGAAGACACAGAACAGGGCATAGGCCGGCATGACCTTATTGACCTCATTCAGCAGATAGCCGACCCGCTCCTTCCAGTCCCGGATCGCCTCGGAGGTAATGATAAAACGCTCCAGCACCTTGATCTCAAACTCCAGCATTTCCCTGCCCACGGCAACGTCACGGATCCGTGTCACCAGCCCGCTGAATTCGCCGAAGATCGCCTCAAGCTCACCAAACTTCAGTGTTTCACCTTCCGACTCAAGCTCCTGGCCCAGCAGGGTCAAATCGGAAACCGTGGTGACGGAATGCACCTTGCTGTTCAGTTTCGAGACCGCATCACCAAGATGGCGGTTCACAAACCGTGCAACCAGAAACGCCATCAGCAGCGGAAACGGCAACAGCAGCAGGAAGCTGGAAAGCGCCCGGTTGAGCAGGGTAAAGGTGGCCTGGCTGATATCCTCTTTAATGGCAAGGAGTGCCTGGGTCTGGCCAGCCTGAAATGTCGGGTGGCAACTGCGGCAACCGGCCTCTGCCTTGACAGGAAAGACATTGATCGAGGTGTACGGGGTATGGTGGTGCACGACCGCACCGGTCCGGAGTGCCTTGGCAACAGCCGGTTCATCGCTCTGCCAGGCGGCTGCACCGCTCTGGGGGGTCTGAATGGTAATGGTCTGCCTGGGGAAAAGCCGGCGATAATCATCAAGGGTATGCTCGATGTCGGTAATCGTGCCCCCACGCTCCATAACCTCGGTAATCGCCTCAAGGATATGCCGGGCGATCAGACCCGACTCATGGGTTTTGGTGTCGTGGGCCTGTTTTAGAAAGAGAAAGGAAACAATCACAATGACAACGGCAAAGGTAACCGCAGAAACAATCAGGGTTGCCGTAAAGATGAAACGTTTGAGGGTGGCGGCGGTAAACGAAATAAATTTTTTAAATAGGAACATGGCCCATCCCGATAAAATTTCGTTATCACAAGAGGTGCGAATCCAGACACCATGCATACCATGGCCAGAACGATACACGACACCAGACTGCCTCGCAACACTTTATAGCTGTATAATTTTATTTAATATTTACAAACAACTCGTTTTTTGACTCCCGTCATTTTTCGAGGAATTCCCAGGCCATTGCCGATTACGACCAGCGGCGCTGAAACCGGAACGCCACATGGACCAGGCCGATCATGACCGGCACCTCCACCAGCGGCCCGATCACGGCTGCAAAGGCCGCCCCGGAGTTGATACCGAATACCGCCACCGCCACGGCAATGGCCAGCTCAAAGTTATTGCTGGCTGCCGTAAAGGCCAGGGTGGTGGTCTTGGAGTAGTCCGCCCCCAGCTTCTTCCCCATCCAGAATGAGACCAGAAACATCACCACAAAATAGATCAGGAGCGGAATGGCGATCCGTACCACATCCAGCGGTAACTGCACGATAAGATTGCCCTTCAGGCTGAACATCACCACAATCGTAAACAGCAGGGCAATCAGGGTCAAGGGGCTGATCTTCGGCACCACCTCTTGGTGGTAACGCTCCCTGCCCATCACCTTCACCCCCACCAGACGGGTCACGGCGCCGGCAATACAGGGGATACCCAGATAGATGAAGACACTCTCGGCAATCTGGCCGATGCTGACCTTGACCGCCATCCCCTGCAGCCCCACCAGTGGCGGCAGCACGGTAATAAAGATCCAGGCGTAGACACTGTAGAACAACACCTGGAAGATACTGTTAAAGGCCACCAGGCCGGCAGCGTACTCGGTGTTCCCCCTGGCCAGCTCGTTCCAGACAATCACCATGGCGATGCAACGGGCCAGGCCGATCATGATCAGGCCCACCAGATACTCCGGCTTGTCCGGCAGCAGCAGGGCCGCCAGCAGAAACATCAGCACCGGCCCGACCAGCCAGTTCTGCAGCAGCGAGATCCCCAGAATCTTCTTGTTCCGGAACACCTCCGGCATATCTTCGTACTTCACCTTGGCAAAGGGCGGATACATCATCACGATCAGGCCGATCGCGATCGGGATGTTGGTGGTACCGACCTGAAAGGAGTTGATAAAGGCCTCTGCACCGGGGACCAGATAGCCCAACCCGACCCCCAGCGCCATGGCAACAAAGATCCAGAGTGTCAGCCAGCGGTCGAGAAACGAGAGACGTGATGCAATCTGTTCAGACATGGCGCAAACCTCCCGCTGCAAAAATTATCTTCACAAGTATCGTTTCCATCGTCTATTATCCGCCTAGGCGGATATATATTCGACAAAAAATATATACTGAAAATCAGATACAATTCTTTTCAGCGCGGTACGCCTGCAAACGCAGACGATCCTGCCCCACATCGGGAAGCGTGGCGCAAAGGGCACTCACAAGCGACAGCAGATCGGCCATCTGCCGGCCCAGGCCGGCTGCCAGCGAATAGTACATCCAGACACCACCACGCCGGTCCTGCAGCCAGCCGGCGTTTTTCAGATAGGCCACATGCCGGGAGACCGTTGACTGGGGCAGTTCCAGGGCCGCCATCAGGTCACAGATGCAGAGTTCACCATGTTCCTGCAGCAACACCAGGATGCGGAGTCTGGTTTCTTCCGAAAGGGATTTGAAGAGATAGGCGACCTGTTTCATACCAAAACAAATATCCGTGAGAACGGATGAGGTCAAGCGGAAAAATCATGACAGTGCTCCCTCCACAAAGACCCGGTCTAACAGGCAGTGTGCTTGCAGCAGCGCTGCTGTTATGCACCTGTCTGCTGCCTGTACCGCCGGCGGTCGAGGCTGCCGAGAAGCCGTTGATCCGTTTCGGCGTAATCCCCCGCTACAACCCGCTGGTCATGTACAAGCGTTACCAGCCTATCATGGATTATCTGACCGCCGAAACCCCCTACCATTTTGAGCTGAAGATCAGCAAAGACTACCCTGAGGCGGTCCGTTTTCTGCAGCAGGGGGTAACCCAGATCAGCTCACTGGGGGATGTCACCTTTGCCGAAGCCAATCTGCGCTACCAGGCCATGCCGATCCTGAAACCGCTCAACAAAGCGGGCATCCCGTTTTACCGCAGCGCCATCATTGTCCGTAACGATTCGGCATTGCAGAGCATTGTAGAAATCAAGGGAAAGACCATGGCCTTCGGCTCACCCCATTCCACCTCCGGCAACCTGATCCCGCGCTACCTGCTCTGGGACAACAAGGTACGCATGCAGGATCTGAAATCCTTCACCAACCTGCAGCACCATGATGCCGTGGCCAAGGCGATCCTGAAAGGTCAGTTTGATGCCGGGGCGGTCAAGGATGTGGTGGCCGAGAAATACAAACCGCACGGTCTGCGGATCCTGGCCTGGTCCAAGCCGATCCCGGCAGTACCGCTGGTGGTCAGACGGGACACGCCGCCAGAGGTGGTGCAGGCAATTACCCGGGCACTCCTCAAGCTGGATCGTAGCAACCCCCGCCACAAGGCGATTATGAAAAACTGGGATGATGAGTTCAACAACGGTTTTGCCACAGCCCGGCAGCAGGATTATGCCGACATCTTCCGTATGATCCGCGCCATTCCAACCGGATGCGGCGTCGGGTGCCACCAATGACCACCCGCCGCTTTATCAGCATCAAGACCCAGTTTGTGCTGATTGCCATGCTGATGGTGGCACTGTCGTCAACCCTGTGGGGCGTTTTCGCCTGGAAGACCGAACGGGATCTGCTGTACAGGAACCTGGAAAGTGAAGGCCGCCAGATGCTGACCTCCCTTTCCTCACCAATCATCAATGCCCTGGTGTATGAAGAGATGGGGGTGATTGAGGAAGGCGGCCTGCTGGACAATTTTATTGAGGAGATCATGAAGAACAGCGCCCTCAAGGTGGTGGCTGCCTTCGTGACCGACCAGAACGGCAAGGTCCTGGCCCACAACCAGTATACCGAGTACGGCAAGCAGTACGATGATCTTCTGACCCGCACCGCTATCACGGAAGGGCGTTATCAGGCCTCGCTGCAAAGGCAGCCGGGGCAAGCCGCTGCCATGCTGAATATGGCCATGCCGCTGCATATCTACCAGAAGAGCTGGGGGGCCCTGCGGGTCGTGGTCTCCACCGCTCCGCTTGAGGCGCAACTCCAGGCGCTGGCCAGACGTATCGCTGCCACCTCGCTGGCCTTTTTTCTGTTGGGGATGGCAGCCTCGTACCTGATCGGCCGCAGCATGGCCCGCCCCCTGCAGCATTTGTCCGGGATAATGGCCTCGGTATCCACCGACAACCTGCTGGTTGAACTCCCGCCCGACCGTCCCGATGAAATCGGCAGGCTGCAGGAAAGCTTCCGCACCATGCTCGAACGCCTGGGTCAGAGTGAGGCAGAACGCAAGCGTGCGGTGACACAGCTGGTACAGAGCGAGAAGCTGGCCACCTTGGGCAAGATCGTGGCCGGTGTGGCCCATGAAGTAAACAACCCGTTGGGGGCCATCAACGCCTCCATCTACAACCTGGAGCAGAAAAGCGGCAACCAGCTGCGTAACATGGAAATAATCAAACAGGGCGTTGAGCGGATAGAGCGGATCGTGCGCCAGCTGAGCGACTTCAGCCGGACCGCCTCGCTGGAATTGCAGCCCCTTGCCAGCGACAGCTTCTTCAGTGAGTGTGCCGAATTCAGCCGTGTGGCGCTCAAGCGCTTTGATGTGGAGCTGGTGACCGAAGACCGCTGCACCCCGGCGCTCATGCTGCAGCTGGATAAAGGCAAGATCCAGCAGGTGCTGCTTAACCTGCTGTTTAACGCGGCCCAGGCCTCGCCCCTCAGAGGGATAATCCGCTTGTCGGCGCAGTTCACCCCCGGCTACTACCAGCTTGAGGTTGAGGACCAGGGCAGCGGCATCCCGGCCGAGGCGCAACGTACGGTGTTTGATATCTTTTATACCACCAAACATGCTGGCGAAGGGACCGGTATCGGGCTGGCCATCTGCAAGAGCATTGTTGAAATGCATGGCGGCACGATTACCTTCAGCAGCCGTCCGGGAAAAACCGTGTTTACGGTCAGCCTGCCCTTGACACCAACGGAGACCGGCAATGAACTCCTTTAAACTCCTGCTTGTTGAAGATGACCCCTTGCTGGGTGAAGCCCTGTTTGAGGCCTTGCGAGGCAAAGGGTTCAAGGTGCGGCTGGCAAAGAGCGGCGCCGAGGCTCTGGCTGCGGCCAGTGACGAATCCTTTGACCTGCTGTTGCAGGATGTCAGGCTGCCCGATGTTGACGGTCTTGACCTGCTGGCTGATCTGCTGCAGATGCAACCCACCGTACACGCCCTGGTCATGACCGGTCAGGCCACCGTTGAAATGGCAGTGCGGGCAATGAAACTGGGAGCCTTTGATTTTATTACCAAACCGTTCTCCGTGGACGTCCTGCTGCTGAAGCTCGAGCGCCTGTTGGAGTACCGGGGGCTGGAAAAACAGCTGGAGGCGTTGTCTGAGGACACCGCAACCACCAGGACCATCATTACCCGCTCACCGGCCATGCGTACCATACTGGACACCATGACCATTGTTGCCGCCAGCGAGGTGGCGCTGCTGCTGCAGGGAGAAACCGGCACCGGCAGAAGGCTTTTGGCAGAAACCATCCACAGCATGAGCAGCAGAAAGGATAAACCGTTTATCAGGGTAAACTGCCTGGCGCTGCCGACCCAGCTGATTGAGGCAGAGCTGTTCGGTGTTGAAAAAGGTGCCCTGCCGGGTGCCGACCGGGCCAGGGCCGGGTTGCTGGAAAAGGCGTCCGGGGGCACCCTCTTTCTTGAGGAGATTGCCGAGCTGCCGCTCAACATCCAGGCAGGCCTGGTCAAGCGGCTTGAAGAACAATCCACCACCAGGATCGGCGGCAGCAGCCACCATCCCCTCGATATCCGCCTGATCTGTGCCACCCGGCATGACCTCAAGCTGCTGGCCGCCGAGGGCCGTTTCCGCAGGGATCTCCTCTACCGGATCAATATCGTGACGTTGCCGATACCGCCCCTGCGGGAGCGTCGTGAAGATATCCCCCTGCTGGCCTCCCACTTTGTTGAGCGTTTTGCCCCCACAAGGGAACAACAGATCCGGCTCACCCCCGGCCTGCTTGACGCCCTGCTCCTGCGCCCCTGGAGCGGCAACCTGCAGGAGTTGAGCAATCTGATCGAACAGCTCACCGTCCTGTATCCCGGTCAACGGATACGGGAACATCAGCTCCCTCCCCTTGAAGATGCCCCGCTGCATATCGGCAGCCAGTTTGAAAAGATTCAGGTGGGAATACCGTTGCGTGATGCGGTTGCAGATTTTGAAAGGCGCTATATCCTGCGGGTTCTGGAAAGTCTGGGTGGCCAGAAGGGCCGGGCTGCCGAAGTGCTGGGGATTTCCCGCAAGGTGCTCTGGGAAAAACTGAAGCGACAGGAACCGGAGCAGAGTGAGGATACAGCAAAAAGCGCTTGTTACGACATCGTAACAGACAGCTAGATCAAAGGCTGTCCGCGTCAACGGTTGCAAAGGCGTGATGCGCCTGCATTCAGCAAGCTTTATTAAAAAGATTACATTTCACACACCACCGCATTAAAAACATCTCAAACCGCGGTTGATCCGCCCGCGTAACACAAATAATATCAATAATTATATAGAGTTGCATGATTTTATATCCTGCGCTATGGTAGGATTATCTCGGGTCACCATGGGAACCTGATTAAGGAGAGGCGATCCTGAACCAGATGCACCAGGGCAGATCCTGCGGCACTCGCCGCAACGGCAAGACCGCCTTCACGGTCAGGGCCGGCTGCAAAAACGGTCACACATACTACCACGTAAAGGAGGAATGGGATGGAGATCAAACGCAGAGATTTTCTCAAGATTAGCGCCGCAGCCGGTGCTGTCGCCGCTGTCGGACTGCCGAAGCTGAATGCCTTTGCCGCGGGTCATGATGCCAAGGCAGGCGAAGCCCCCAAGGGTGAGTGGCTGCCCTCCACCTGCCAGGGTTGCACCGCCTGGTGTCCGGTTGAGTTCTATGTCCAGGAAGGCCGTATCGTCAAGGTGCGCGGCAACCAGCTTTCCAAGGCCAACAACGGCTACTGCTGCCCCCGTGGTCACCTGATGATCCAGCAGACCTACGATCCGGACCGGATCAAGGTGCCGATGAAGCGGACCAACCCGCAAAAAGGCAAGGGGATCGACCCCAAGTTCGTGCCGATCTCATGGGATGAGGCGCTGGAGCTGATGGCCGACAAGATGATTGAGCTGCGTAAGACCGGTCATCCCGAAAAGCTGGTCTACATGCGCGGCCGCTACTCCCCAACCTCCACCGATCTGCTGTACGGCACCCTGCCCAAGATTTACGGAACCGGCAACTACTTCTCCCATAGCGCCCTCTGTGCCGAGGCCGAGAAGATGGGGCCGGGCTACACCCAGGGCTTCTTCGGCTACCGTGACTACGACATGGCCAAGACCAAATGCCTGGTGGCCTGGGGCTGTGATCCGCTCTCCTCCAACCGCCAGGTGCCCAACGCCATCAACAAGCTGGGCGACATCTTTGACCGGGGGGCCGTCATTGTCGTTGACCCCCGCCTCTCCTCAATTGCCGCCAAGGCCAATGAGTGGCTGCCGATCAAACCGGGCGAAGACGGCGCATTGGCATCTGCCATTGCCCATCAGCTTTTGACGGAAGGTCTCTGGAGCAAAGAGTTTGTGGGTGATTTCAAGGATGGCCAAAACCTGTTCAAGGCCGGAGCAACGGTCGATGAAGCGGCCTTTGCCGAGAAACAGACCCACGGGATCGTCAAGTACTGGAACATTGAACTGAAGGACAAGACACCGGCCTGGGCTGCCAAAAAGACCCTGATCCCGGCTGAGCAGATCATCACGGTTGCCCGAACCATGGGCAAGGCCGGATCACGCTGTGCCGTCTGGATGGGGCCCGGTGTGGCCATGACCCCGCGGGGCACCTACGCCTCAATGGCGGTCTATGCCTTAAACGGCATCCTCGGATCAATCGAGACCGAAGGCGGGGTATTCCAGTCTTCCAGCTCGCCGACCACCAAGTTCCCGGCGCCTGACAAGTTTGTTGATGAACTGGCCAAACATCAAGGCCACGGCAAAAAGTTGGATGGACGTGGAGCCAAGGATATGCCGGCCATCATGGGCGGCTTTGATTCCAAGAAGGACAAGGACGGCAAGGTAACTGAAAGCGCCAAGGCCAACGTGGTCACCAATGCCGTGGCAGATGGAATCCTGAAAGATCCGGCCGCCTGCCAGATCTTCATCAGCACCTGGTCCAACTTCAACTTCTCCGCCACCGGCGCCCAGCGCTGGGACAAGGCCCTGGCCAAGGTGCCGTTCTTTGTGCATATGGTCACCAACGCCTCGGAGATGACCCAGTTTGCCGATCTGGTGCTGCCGGCCACCTTTGCCCCCACTGAAAAGCTGACTATCGTTACCAACATGGCCAACCTGCACGGCCATGTCTCCATCCAGCAGCCGGTCACCAAACCGCTCTGGAACGTCAAGGCCGAAGAGACCGAGGTGATGTGGCTTTTGGCCGAAAAGCTCAAGGCCAAGGGCTTTGCCAACCTGTACGACTACTATGCCTCCTTTGAAGACCCCGAGACCGGCAAGAAACCGGCCAATGCTGCCCAGTTCTGTGAGATCGCCGCCAAGATCAGCAGCTCGAAGGTCTGGGACGGCAAGGAGAAGCTGAAGGGCGATAAACTCAGCAGCTGGGCCGAGTTCAAGCAAAAGGGGATCTACAACACCGAGACCTATGCCTACAAAAAGAACTGGGGCAAGTTCAAGACCGTTACTCACAAGTTCGAGTTTTACAGCGAGACCCTGAAAAAGACCCTGACCCTGTTCGCAGCCAAGCACAAGACCAGTATTGATGACGTACTCAAGTCCAGCGGCTATGAGGCCCAGGGCGAACTGGTCTTTGTGCCGCACTATGAGTCACCCAAGCGGCACGGCAGTGAAAAAGAGTATCCCTTCACCTTTATTGACCACAAATCACGTCTCAACCGTGAAGGCCGCTCCGCCAACACGGTCTGGTACCAGGAGTTCAAGAAGGTTGATCCGGGTGACAAGAGCTGGGATGACGTGGCCAAGATCAACCCGCTGGATGCCAAAAAGCTGGGGATCAAGGATGGCGACACCATCCGTCTGACCTCCACCAGCGGCTCAATCACCTGCAAGGCCCGTCTCTGGGAGGGTGTGCGCCAGGGCACGGTGGCCAAGTGCTATGGCCAGGGCCACTGGGCCTATGGCCGTGTGGCTGCCAAGGAGTACGGCAAGACCCCCAGGGGTGGCAACAACAATGAACTGATGCCGTCAGATTTTGATCGTCTGAGCGGAGCAACGGCACGTAACGGCGGTTTCACCGGCGTCAAGATCGAGAAGGCTTAGGAAAGGGGGGATCTCACAGATGGCAAAACAATACGGAATGGTCATTGACCTGCAAAAATGTGTCGGCTGCGGCGCCTGCGCCCTGGGCTGCAAGACCGAGAACAACACCCAGGCCCGCACAAACGGCCAGACCTTTAACTGGGCCGACTTCATCTACAAAGAAGAGGGGAAATTTCCCAAGGTTAGCTTTTCAGCGATTCCGGTGCTCTGCAACCACTGCAGTGACGCTCCCTGCGTCAAGGCCTGCCCGGTGAAACCCAAGGCGATGTTCAAGACGCCGGACGGCATCACCATGCATAATGATGAACGCTGCATCGGCTGCCGCCGCTGCCAGAAGGCCTGCCCCTACAGTGCCATGGATGCGTCAAAGGAAAAGGCCGAGTATTCGGTGATCAGCGCCAACAGTGGCACCGAGGCCCCGCACAAGGCCTCCCGTGACACCACCGAACTGATCAGGGGCTGCACCGCCTCCGGTGCGGAGACGGCCAAGGCTGCCGGCGATGTCATCCCCAACCACAACAAGTACAGCCACCCCGATTACGCCAGCATCCGCAAGCAGGGTGTGGTTGAAAAGTGTATCTTCTGTGCCCACCGTGTGGCAAAGGGTGAGCAGCCCACCTGTGTAACGGTCTGTCCCTCCGGGGCGCGTGTCTTCGGCGACCTGAACGACGCCTCATCAGAACCGGCAAAGCTGCTCAAGAAATACAAGGCGGTACGCCTGAAGGAAGAGAAAAAGACCAGGCCCAATGTGGCCTATATCCGTTCCTTCAAAACAACGGTAAGGATCTGATCGTAACGTTTGACAGCTGACTGTGCTATCGGGGTGGGGCAACAGCCCCATCCCGCTTTGGTAAGGAGCCACCATGCCGGAACAAACCGCCACCACCGGCCGCGAAGACAGCTATCGGCTGCTGGCAGCCTGTTACTACTCCCCCAACCAGGCCCTGTTTGAAGAAAACTGTTGCACTTCCCTGGCCGGCCTGTTGTCGGACATGGCGCCAGATGCAGCAGCTTCTGCCGCAGAAGCCGCTGAACTCTTACACAAAATCCGTCTTGATGAGCTGCTGGTGGAACATGCCCGCCTTTTTATGGGACCGTTTAAACTGGTAGCCCCACCCTATGGATCAGTCTGGCTGGATCAGCACAAGTCCGTGATGGGGGATTCCACGGCAAAGGTGGCTGCCTTCTACCACGCCAACGGCCTGCATCTGGCCGATGACTTCCATGAGCTGCCGGATCACTTTGCCGTTGAGCTGGAGTTCATGTCGTACCTGGCCTTCAGGCAGCGGGAAGCCGCTGCTGCCGGAGTCCCCCGGGAGGCTGACCGGCTGCGAGACCTGCAACGTGAATTCCTGGGCACCTTCCTGCTACCCTGGTTTGAGCCGTTTACCGATGCGATCATTGACGATGCTGAGGCCCCGTTTTATCAGGCGCTTGCCCGCTGCACAGCTGCTTTCATCCGTGCCGATGCCCGTAGCCTGAATGCAGCCGCCCATGCCTGACAAATCAGAACGACAAAAACAGACAGGCAGCCGGGATGATCTGCAGATCGAGCCATCCCGCTGCCTGCGAATACGCTTCAGCGACAGCAGCTGCGAGCGTTGCCGCGCCATCTGCCCTGCCGCAGCCCTGTCACTGGAAGAAGGGCTTGCCATCAGCCATGATCAGTGTAGCGGCTGCCTACTCTGCACCACCGTCTGCCCCTCCGGCGCAGTTGAACAGCAGGCTGACTTTCAGACCATCATCCCGCAACTCAGAAAAGTACCAGAGCCGGTTCTGGGCTGCTGCCGCACCAGAGAACAGGCACATGCCTGGCTACCCTGTCTGGGAGGACTTGCCGAAGAACACCTGCTGGCACTGTGCCGCAGCTTAAGCGGCACCCTGACCCTGAATCTGGCTCACTGCAATGACTGTCCCAACAACAGCATGTTGGCGGTGCTGAAGGAACGGCTGCAGCGGATAACGGCCAGCGGGCTGACCACAGGTGGCTGCGAGCTTGTCACGGCAACGGCTCAGACAGAACTGCAGTACCAGCCTGAAAGCGTTGACCGTCGCAGCTTCTTCAGGTCCTTCCGCAACTCGCTGTTTCAGGCCGCCGCGGAAGTCGTGCAGTCCAACGCAAGGCCGGTGGAACGCAACAGCAGTTATGGAGACAAACGGCTGCCCCAAAGAAGGGAACTGCTGAACCGGACACGCCGCTCATTACCAGAAGAGATCCAGGCGGCAGCACAACAGTTTGATCACAACCTCAGCTTCAACACCGCCTGCAGCGCCTGTCAGGGCTGTGCAGCCATCTGTCCCACCGGTGCTTTGGTGATCACCGATCAGGAAGAGCACCCGGCGTTTCTGCAGGAACGCTGCACCGGCTGCGGGCTCTGCGTAGAGTTCTGCCTGGATCAGGCAATCAGCTTGTAGAAAGAAGAGATTACTGACGGCTGCGGCAGGCCGCTATCAGCTCAGGTGCCGTTGGGTAGCGCATCTGCTCCAGCCGGGAGAAGATCTGCTCACCATCCACCAGCACCGCCAGTTCACTCTGTTTGGGACCACGTTCAATCTCTACCGTTACGCCGTCCAGATTTTTCTCAAGTTCAGCGGCAAGACCTGCCGCCAGTTGCTGCTGTCCTCAGGATGCGCAGTACTGAATCAGAACCCTCATGGTTTTCCCCCTCCAGCTGGATTTGAGTGACCCACCTATACACCGGGCCTCGTCTCCTTGCAATGGCAAGCGCCTGTATGCTACAAACCATGCCATGAGTTCAGCCCTTCAGACCCCCATGATGCGACAATACCTTGAAATCAAGGCCCAGCATCCTGAAAGCATCCTGTTCTTCCGCATGGGAGACTTCTACGAGATGTTTCTGGATGATGCCCTGATCGCTTCCCGCATTCTGGATATTACCCTTACCTCCCGCAACAAGAATAGTGCCGATGAGATTCCGTTCTGCGGTGTGCCGTTTCACTCGGCCCAGCCCTATATCGCCCGGCTGGTGGAGGCGGGCTACCGGGTGGCGGTCTGCGAACAGATCGAAGACCCCAAACAGACCAAAGGGATTGTCAAACGGGATGTGGTCAAGGTGGTCACGCCGGCCCTGGTGACTGAAAGCGAGTCGCTGGTACCTGACGAAAACTCGTTCCTGCTGGCCCTCTGCAGCAGCGGTCAGCGCTGGGGTTGCGCCTGGCTCGATCTCTCCACCGGCGAATTCCGCACCGCCAACAGCGACAACCTGGCCGGAGCCGCAACCCTGCTGGCATCCATCACCCCCCGTGAGCTGCTGCTGCCGGACCAGCTGCGCCGTGAGCTGCCGCCGGAACTGGCCCTGGTGGCCGGAGACCGCCCCCGGGCCGCGGTGGCAGACTGGGTGCTGGACAAGGATTACAGCGCCAAACTGATTTGCAGCCAGTTCGGGGTGGCCTCGCCGGAGATGCTGGGGCTGACCGCCGCTGACCTGTCAGAGGCGCTCCTGGCAACCGGTATGGTGTTGCATTACCTGCAGGAAAACCGCCATGCCACGCTGCCCCACCTGCGGGATCTGACCATTGTACGTCAGAATGACCATCTGGCCCTTGACCCGGCCACCCGTCGCAACCTTGAGCTGACCGCCACCATGACCGACAACAAGAAGAACGGGTCGCTGCTGGGCTGTCTGGATCGCACAGCCACCGCCATGGGGGCCCGCACCCTCAAACAGTGGCTCTCCTACCCGCTGGTTCAGGTGGCACCGATCAGGCGGCGTCTTGAGGCGGTGGAGGAGCTGAAAGAGAACCCGGCGCTGCAGGAGCGGTTGCGGGAACAGCTGAAAGGGGTACATGACCTGGAACGCCTGAACGGCCGGGTCAGCATGGCCGGTGCCGGTGGCCGCGACCTGCGCTCACTGCATGACTCGCTGGAGCAGGTACCGCAGATCAGGCTGGCGCTAACGGAGGCCACTGCCCCGCTGTTGCGGGATCTGACCGAAGAGCTGGACCCGCTGCAGGATATACGCAGCCTGATCAATCAGGCCATTGCCTCGGCCCCCCCCTTTTCGTTGCGGGAAGGCGGCATCATCGCCGATGGTTACCATGCCGAACTGGACGAACTGCGCGCCATCAGCCGTGAAGGCAAGGGCTACATCGCCCGGATGGAGGCCCAGGAACGCGACCGGACCGGGATCAGTTCACTGAAGATCCGTTACAACAAGGTATTCGGCTACTACATCGAGGTAACCAAATCCAACCTCTCCAGCGTGCCGGACAACTACATCCGCCGCCAGACCATCGCCACCGGTGAGCGTTACATCACCGAAGAGCTGAAGAGCTACGAGGAAAAGGTACTGGGAGCCGAGGACCGGATCTGCGAACTGGAATACACCCTGTTCCAGGAGGTACGGGAACGGACCGCCGCCCAGGGGGGCAGGATCAGCCGTACCGCTGCGGCCCTGGCGACCCTCGATGTCCTGGCCTCCCTGGCTCTGGTGGCCCAGGAACGGGATTACTGCAAGCCGGTGGTGGATGACGGTGACACCCTCGAAATCATTGAGGGGCGCCATCCGGTGGTGGAGGCGATGAACCTGGGAGAACGTTTTGTCCCCAACGACACCCGCCTGGACCAAGAGCAACACCAGCTGCTGATGATCACCGGCCCCAATATGGCCGGTAAATCCACCTACATGCGCCAGGTGGCCCTGATTACCCTGATGGCCCAGGTCGGCTCCTTTGTACCGGCCAGCAGAGCGACCATCGGCATTGCCGACCAGATCTTCACCCGGGTCGGCGCCGGTGACAATCTTGCCCGCGGACAGTCTACCTTCATGGTTGAGATGATGGAGACCGCCCATATCCTGCGCAGCGCCACCACCAAAAGCCTGGTGGTGCTGGATGAGATCGGCCGCGGCACCTCCACCTTTGACGGCCTCTCGATCGCCTGGGCCGTGGCGGAATACCTGCATGACACCGGACGTTGCAAGGCCCGCACCCTGTTTGCCACCCACTACCACGAACTGGCCGATCTGGCCGCCACCCGTGAAGGGATCACCAACCTGACCGTGGCGGTCAAGGAGTGGAACGATCAGGTGATTTTCCTGCGCACCATCATTCCCGGTGCCGCCTCCCACTCCTACGGCATCCAGGTGGCCCGCCTGGCCGGCATGCCGGTTGATGTGATCGAACGGGCCCGCGAGGTCTTGAAAACGCTGGAAGAAGGCGAGTTCGAGCAGGGGGCGCCACGTCTCTCCAAGAGCAGCATCGCACCGCCCAAAAAGGAAACCAGACAGTATTCACTGTTTGAACCGCAGGGGGATCTGCTGCGTGAACGGTTGAAAAAACTGAACACCAATACTCTAACACCGCTTGAGGCATTGAATTTGTTGGATGAGTTAAAGCGGATGGCATGAAAATCACTTTTAGTATCGCTCTGCTGCATGGTATAGAACTATTCAGCTATACGGTAACAGGAGGTGACCAATGACTGCACTTGCGCTCAAAAATGAATTTCTGCAACAAATGAACCGCTTGCCGCTAACACAACAATGTCAAGTGCTTCAGTTTGCGCGTGCCTTGGAAATGAGCTCACCCAGCGGGGCATCCGGTTCAAGCCTGCTCTCCTTTGCCGGAACCATCCCGGCTGACGACCTTGCAGCAATGTCACAGGCTATTCAAGAGGGATGTGAGCAGGTTGACCATCATGAGTGGTAGCTATCTCCTTGACACCAACATCGTCATTGGACTCTTTGCAAGCGACTCAACCATTATTGCCCAACTCTCTGCCTCCCCCCGGATCTTCATCCCGTCCATTGTGCTTGGTGAGCTTTACTTTGGTGCGGCCAAATCTACACACAGCAAAGCAAATGGAGCACGGATAGACTCCTTTGCCCTGAAAAGTGCGGTTCTCGCCTGCGATGCAGAGACAGCCCGCTATTACGGTCGAATCAAGGAGCACCTGAGAGCCAAAGGCACTCCTATCCCTGAAAACGATATCTGGATAGCAGCCCTTGCCAAACAGCATCAACTCATTCTGGTTACCCGTGATCAGCATTTTCATCAGATCAAGGAAATCAAAACCGAGCAATGGTGAACCAGGCATCACACCAATAACAGGCTTTCCGGCAAATTGGTTTATGCATTTCAAACACAATCAAACCTACTCTGCTGCGTGAACGGTTGAAAAAACTGAACATTTCTGCTATGACACCGTTGGAAGCTTTGAATCTGCTGGATGAATTAAAGAAAATGGTGTGATGATCAGACCGAGAGCATGCATATTTCTACTGCTGACCCTGCTGACCTTGACAGCCTTTGCCCCGGCTGACCTTGCGGCCAAGACCAGCCGGAAAAATCCCGCCAAAGAGTTCAAAACCTCTCAACTGCAACCGGCCCAGGTCTTGGATCTGAAACACTGGTCAAACCCGGACTATACCCGGATCGCCATTACCCTTGACCGCGATGTGACCTGGGAAAGCCACGAACTGGACAAGGCTGCCGGTCGCAGTGGCAAACCGGGCCGGATCTTCATTGACCTTCAAAACACCCGGCTGGGCAACGGCCTGCGTGATATCACGATCGGCGACGGCCTTCTGAAAGGCGTCCGGGCGGCACTGTACAAGCCGGGAGTGGTACGGGTGGTACTGGATACGGACAACATCCGCGATTACAAGATATTTCCCCTTTCAGATCCGGCGCGCCTGATTATCGATGTCAGAGGTGACCGGAGAACGGAGATCAGCCGGCTGGAGAGTTCCCTGGCCAGTCATAGCCTGGACGGTATCGCTGCTGCCCCCCCCGCCAGGACCGCTGCGGAGGAGCCAAAGGCGGAACGGGCTCCCAGATCAACCAAAAAGCACCCTGCCATCTCCAAGATTCGCCGGATTGTGGTGGACCCGGGTCATGGCGGCCATGATCCCGGCGCAGTCGGCCAGACCGGCCTGCAGGAGAAGGACGTGGTCCTGTCCATTGGCCTGAAACTGCGCGAAAAATTACGGGAAGAGCTGGGACTGGATGTGGTCATGACCCGCTCGACCGACATCTTTATTCCGCTGGAAGAACGGACCGCCATTGCCAACAAGGTCAATGCCGACCTGTTTGTCTCAATCCACGCCAATGCCGCCCCCAATCGAAACGCTGCCGGTATCGAGACCTACTACCTGAATCTGGCCAAGACCGAAAAGGTGGCCCAACTGGCTGCCAAGGAAAACGGCACCTCGTTGGAAAAGGTCAGCACGCTGCAGGCGATCCTGTTCGACCTGATGGCTAATTACAAGCTGAATGATTCAGCCCATCTTGCCGAAGAGGTGCAGAAGTCGCTCTACAAAACCAACAAGTCAAAATACCCTGACACCAAAAACCTGGGTGTCAAGCAGGGCCCCTTCTATGTGCTGGTCGGTGCCAGCATGCCCAGCATCCTGACAGAGGTTGCCTTCATCAGCAACAGCACCGAAGAGAGCCACCTGAAGGACTCATCCTTTCACGATCTGGCTGCCGACGGCATCCTGGATGGTATCCGGGGCTATATCAGCTCGCTGAAATAATGGCCGGGACCCTCTACATTGTTGCCACACCGATCGGAAATCTTGAAGACATGACCTTTCGGGCCGTCCGCACCCTGCAAGAGGCTGATCTGATCGCCGCCGAGGATACCCGCCACTCCCGCAAACTGCTCTCCCATTTCGGCATCACCACGACGCTGACCTCGTACTACGATCACAACCAATCCCTGAAAGGGGAGCGTATCCTGGCAACCCTGCGGGATGGCAAGCAGGTGGCACTGATCTCCGATGCCGGCACCCCCTGCATATCTGACCCGGGCTATCAATTGGTGCGGGATGCGCTGGCCGAGGGGATCAAGGTTGTGCCGATACCGGGGGCCTGCGCTGCCATAGCGGCACTTTCTGTAGCCGGATTACCCACTGATTCCTTTACTTTTGCCGGCTTTCCGCCGAATAAGGAAGGTAAGCGTCGGTCGTTTCTGGCTTCACTGGCTGCTGCCCAGGGCACGCTGGTGCTCTATGAAGCGCCGCACCGGCTAGCCGAGACCCTGTCTGACATCGCCGATATCATGGGGGACCGTCAGGTGGTGGTGACGCGGGAGCTGACCAAGCTGTATGAGGAGTGCCTGCGCGGGTCGGCCCGTGAGGTGCGGGAACAGGCCCGGGAGGGACGTGAACGCGGCGAAATGGTGATCCTGATTGCACCTGCCGACGAGACTTCACACGCACTGGCGGGGCCCTCTCCGGAAGAACAGTTGCTGGCCGCCCTGGCCAAAGGGCACACCGTCAAGGAGACCGCCGCCCTGGTGGCCGCGGCAACCGGCCTGCCGCGGCGTGAGCTGTATGCCCAGGCGTTGCTGCTGAGAAACAAACTGTAATTACACACCCCTGCAAGGAGCTGTCTTGATGAAGATTTCCGTATTTGGTGCCGGTTATGTCGGTCTGGTGGCTGCGGCCTGTTTTGCCGAGAGCGGCAACACCGTCATTGCCGTTGATGTTGATCAGAAGAAGATTGAAGGTCTGAAAAACGGCATCATTCCGATTTATGAGCCGGGCCTGAAGGAACTGATCCTGCGCAACCAGGCTGAAGGCCGTCTTTCCTTTACCACCGACATGGTTGAAGCGGTTGAACAATCCCTGATCCAGTTTATTGCCGTTGGCACGCCGCCCGGTGAAGATGGTTCCGCTGACCTGCAGTACGTGCTTTCCGTTGGCCGTACCATTGGCCAGCACATGAACGGCTTCAAGATCATTGTTGACAAATCCACCGTACCGGTTGGCACGGCTGACAAGGTCCGGCTGGCGGTACAGGAAGAACTGACCTCCCGCGGTTCATCACTTGAGTTCGATGTCGTCTCCAACCCTGAATTCCTCAAGGAAGGCGCTGCCATCGATGACTTCATGCAGCCTGACCGGGTCGTGATCGGCACCGACAACGTCCGTACCGCCGAGATCATGAAAGAGTTGTACGACCCGTTCATGCGCAAGCAGAACCGGCTGATCATCATGGATATCCGCAGCGCCGAGATGACCAAATATGCCGCCAACGCCATGCTGGCCACCCGGATCTCCTTCATGAACCAGATCGCCAACCTCTGCGAACGGATGGGGGCCGATGTTGCGGCTGTCCGGGAAGGGATCGGTTCAGACTCCCGCATCGGCTACGACTTCCTCTTTCCCGGCCCGGGCTACGGCGGTTCCTGCTTTCCCAAGGACGTCAAGGCCCTGATCCGCACGGCCGAAGAGTGCAACTACGACTTCCTGCTGCTCAAGGCTGTGGAAGAAGCCAACGAACGCCAAAAAGAGGTCCTGGCCGACAAGCTGATCAAGGCCCTGGGCTCCGGCGACAAGGAAAGACCGTTGGCCGGTCGCACCATCGCCTGCTGGGGGCTTTCCTTCAAACCCCGTACCGATGATATGCGTGAAGCGCCATCACTGACCATCATCGAACGCCTGCTGGCTGCCGGGGCCGTTGTGCGGGCCCACGACCCGGAAGCGCTGACAGAGGCCAAGAAGCTGTTCGGCGACCGGATCGAATACAGCAGCAACCAGTACGAGATCCTGAACAATGCCGATGCCCTGACGGTCATCACCGACTGGCATGAATACCGCAACCCCGACTTTGAGCGGATCAAGGGCCTGCTGAAGCAACCCCTGGTTGTTGATGGCCGCAACCTCTATAAACTGGACCGGATGCAGGAGATGGATATCCGCTATATCCCGCTCGGCAGGGCCGGCAACGGCATTCAGGAAGGGAGCAACTGATGCGTATCCTGGTCACCGGCGGCGCGGGGTTCCTCGGCAGTCACCTCTGTGAACGGCTGCTGAACGAAGGCAATGACGTCATCTGTCTGGATAACCTCTTTACCGGCAGCAAAGACAACATCATCCACCTGATGGACAACCACCGCTTCGAACTGATCCGCCACGACATCGTGGAACCGATCCTGCTGGAGGTGGACCGGATCTACAATCTGGCCTGTCCCGCTTCGCCGGTGCACTACCAGTACAACCCGGTCAAGACCGTCAAGACCAGCGTGATGGGCATGATCAACATGCTGGGGATGGCAAAACGGGTCAAGGCCCGCATCCTGCAGGCCTCCACCTCGGAGGTCTACGGCGACCCCCAGGTCCACCCCCAGAAGGAGGAATACTGGGGCAACGTCAACCCGATCGGTATCCGCAGCTGCTACGATGAAGGCAAGCGGGTAGCCGAGACCCTGATGATGGACTATCATCGCCAGAACAAGGTTGATATCCGCATCATCCGGATCTTCAACACCTACGGCCCCCGCATGGCGGAAAACGACGGCAGGGTGGTATCCAACTTCATGCTGCAGGCCCTGAAAAACGAAGACATTACGGTCTTTGGCGAAGGCAGGCAGACCCGCTCCTTCTGCTACGTCAGCGACCTGATCGACGGCATGATCAGGATGATGGAAAATGAGCAGGGCTTTATCGGCCCGGTCAACCTGGGGAACCCGGTTGAAAACACCATCCTTGAATTTGCTGAAAAAATCATTACAATAACCGGCTCAAAATCAAAGATAATATACAAACCGCTGCCCCAGGACGACCCGAAACAACGTAGACCGGACATCTCCCTGGCGCAGGAGAAACTTGGCTGGCAACCATCCGTAGACCTTGAAACAGGCCTGAAGGCCACAGCGGACTACTTTGCAGCACGCTGTAACAGGGGTTGACATGACCGGAATCCGCATCTCACGCCGCACCTGGCTGATCCCAGCTATCTGCCTTGCCTTTATCCTGTTTTTCACGGTATTCGGCGAACGTGGCCTGTTGCGCATTTACGAGATGCGGCAGGAAAAACAGCGCATTGAACATAACGTGGCTGACCTGCGCATCGAAAATCAGAAGCTGCGTTCTTCAATCGAGGCATTGCGCAGTGACCGCCATCAGCTTGAGCGGATTGCCCGCAAAGAGCTGGGGCTGGTCCGCCCCAATGAAGTCATCTATCAGTTTCCGCCGTCCGGGAGCAAGTGAGGCAACGACCCCATGCAACGACAAAACTGTATTATCTGTGCCTGGCGTGCAACCTGTGCAAAACGTTTTTCCGTCTCGGACAGCGGTGCCCGCTGCCCTGATTTTTCGCGGGATATCACCATCAAGGACCAGGATACGACTGACCTGCCCGCGACCAATGATTCTTCCAAGGAAGCTCCCCAACAATGATCCGTCAGAAACTTGCTGTACTGGTAACCCAAGCCCTTGTCTCTGCCCGTAATGCAGCTGTCCTTAACTCGGAACAGTTCCCCGATGTCGTTATCGGCACCCCTGCCCAGGAAGCCCACGGTGATTTTGCCTGCAACATCGCCCTGCAACTGGCAAAACCGGAACGCAAATCCCCCCGTCAGGTGGCTGAAAGTGTGCTGTTGCACCTCCAGGATACTGACGGGCTGATTCGCCGGGCTGAAATAGCCGGTCCGGGCTTCATCAACTTTTTTATTGCTCCGGCCGCCTGGCAACAGTGCCTTCCCCTGATTGAGCAGGCCGGCCCGGCCTACGGCACCACGGACAGCGGTGCCGGTCGCAAGGCGCAGGTTGAGTTTGTCAGTGCCAACCCCACCGGGCCGCTCCATATCGGCCATGGCCGGGGTGCCGCCATCGGTGATGTGCTCTGCCGCCTGCTGGCTGCAACCGGCTGGCAGGTCACCCGGGAATTTTACTACAACGACGCCGGTGCCCAGATCAGCAACCTGGCCCTGTCGGTACAGGCCCGCTGCCTCGGGATTGAAACCGACGACCCGCGCTGGCCTGCAGATGGCTATCAGGGCGAGTACATCAAAGAGGTGGCAACGGCCTACCTTGCCGGGGAGACCGTTACTGCCGGAGACCAGCAGGTCACTGCCAGCGGCAACCCGGACGACCTGGATGCCATCAGGCGTTTTGCCGTTGCAGCCCTGCGCAGGGAGCAGGACCAGGATCTGCAGGCCTTTGATGTCCGCTTTGACCACTATTTCCTCGAATCAAGCCTGTACACTGACGGCAAGGTTGAGGCAGCAGTACAGCAGATGATTGCCAACGGTCACACCTATGAGCAGGAGGGGGCACTCTGGCTGCGCACCACCGACTTTGGTGATGACAAGGACCGGGTCATGCGCAAGACCGACGGCGGCTACACCTATTTCGTACCGGATGTGGCCTACCATCTGGACAAATGGCAGCGCGGCTTCCTGCGGGTCGTCAACGAACAGGGAGCAGACCACCACAGCACCATCACCCGGGTGCGGGCCGGCCTGCAGGCCCTGAACGCCGGTATTCCCAAGGGCTGGCCGGAATATGTCCTGCATCAGATGGTCACGGTCATGCGGGGTGGCGAAGAGGTCAAGATCTCCAAGCGTGCCGGCAGCTATGTTACCCTGCGGGATCTGATCGACGAAGTGGGCCGCGACGCAACACGCTTCTTCTTTGTGATGCGCAAGCCCGACTCCCAGCTGGTCTTTGACATAGACCTTGCCAAGCAGCAATCACTGGATAACCCGGTCTACTATATCCAGTATGCCCATGCCCGTATCTGCAGCATCTTCGAGAATGCGGCCGATAAAGGCATCAACCTGCCTGCTCAGACACCGGATACCGCGATGCTTGCGCAACTTGAGACCCCTGAAGAGCTGCGTCTGATCAAATGGCTTGAAAGCCTGCCGGAAACCGTTGATGACGCTGCTCAGGAGTTTGAACCCCACAAGATCGTCTACTACCTGACCGAACTGGCCGGTCAGTTCCACAGCTATTACAACAAGACCAAGGTCGTAACTGAAGACACCTCGCTGAGCATTGCGCGGCTCTACCTGCTGGCACGCACCAGACAGGTCATACAAAACGCCCTCACCCTGCTGGGCGTATCAGCCCCGGAAAAGATGTAGGAGGTCAGCCATGCGGATCGACTATAGTGAGCCACGACAATCCTACGGCTCCAGCAGTTCAAGCACTGGTGCCAGTCCACGCAAGGCTGACAGCTCATCCTCCGGCAGCCTGCTGTTATGGAGTATTCTTGCGGGAGTCATATTCATTACCGGTTTTGGCACCGGCTGGTTTTTCTCACAAAAAGCCGCCAAGAAGGCGTTCAGGGCTGCCATGGAGCAACAGAGCCTTGAAACAGCCTTAAAGGACCCCAAAAAGCAAACAGAACAACCGGTGCAACAGCCAGCCCAACCCGGAGCAACCGCGCCTGCCGCAGCACCGGGACAGCCTGCTCAATCAGCAGCGCCCACCGGACAGGTGCCGCTTTCCTTCTTTGAAAGCCTGCCCAAGGGTCAAAAACAGACAGTGCTTGGCAGCGGCATCAATGAAAAGCCCAAACCTGCCCCCTCCCCTGCCCCGCAACCACCCCAGGCAGCAGGAGCTGCAGCCAAAGCGCCCGACAGCAAGACCGCAGGATCCGGTTTTCTGGTCCAGGTGGCCTCCTTCACCAACGCAAAGGAGGCTGAAAACGCCAAGGCAAAACTTGCAGCCAAGGGCTACAGCGCCACGGTTGCAGAAACCAATCTGAACGACAAAGGCACCTGGTACCGCCTCCGTATCGGGCGCCACCTTGACAAAGAGGCCGCAGCAGAGATCGCCAGCCGGGTAGGCGGTGGCGCAAAAGTGCTGCCCGATCAGGAATAAGTAAATTTTATATTGACTTCACCTTGCTGTTCCTGCTATAAGTTCAATTCCTCACGTCGCGGGGTGGAGCAGTCTGGTAGCTCGTCGGGCTCATAACCCGAAGGTCACAGGTTCAAATCCTGTCCCCGCAACCAAATCACCAACCGCCTCTTTGGTCTACCGAAGGGGCGTTTTCAAATGGCTGCTTAGCTCAGCTGGCTAGAGCATACGCTTCATACGTGTGAGGTCCGGGGTTCGAGTCCCTGAGCAGCCACCATTAAACAGTCTGGGATAGTCCAGATAAGATAAAAAGCCCCTGAAAATTCAAGGGCTTTTTCTTTTGTGTTGTCCATACAAGTCTATATTGATATGCTTGAATCCACGTTTTTTGGGGATATATTTTCGGCAAAATGTCCCCATAGCATTTTGGGTATCCCCAAAACGGAGGAAAGCGCCATGCCTAAAAGGATTGTACCCCTCTCCGACATTCAAGTTTCCAAGGCCAAACCCAAAGACAAAGCCTACAATCTGTTTGACGGTGGCGGCCTCTACCTACTCGTTACAACAACAGGCGGTAAACTCTGGCGGATGAAATACCGCTTTGAAGGTAAAGAGCGCCGGATTGCATTTGGTTCTTATCCTGAGATCTCTTTGGCAGATGCAAGGAGGCGGAAAGAGGAAGCCCGGAAGCTCGTTGCAAACGGTACCGATCCAGGAAATTTAAAGAAGGCACAAAAGCAGGCCGGTGAAGACAGGACCGCAAACAGTTTTGAGGTAATAGCACGGGAATGGTTTGGAGCCTTTCAGAACCAATGGACTCCCGGCCACGCCACCAAGCTCTTTAGCCGGATGGAAAGGGAGCTGTTCCCCTATATCGGGGCAATGCCGATTGAAGAGATTAAAGCCCCGGACGTGCTGAAGGTTCTGAAACGGATTGAATCACGGGGGATACTTGAGACCGCTCACCGGGTAAAGACGATCATCAGCCAGGTATTACGCTACGCCATAGCCCACGGACACCGGGCAGACCGTGACTGTACTGCAGACTTGAGAGGGGCACTCCCCCCATCAAGAGCAAAGCACTTCGGGGCACTGACAGACCCGAAAGAAGTTGCCCCCCTGTTAAGAGCCATAGACAGCTTTCAGGGAAGCTTTGTAGTCAAGTGTGCCTTACAGCTTTCCCCTATGCTGTTTTGCCGCCCAGGGGAACTGCGGGGCATGGAGTGGACAGAACTTGACCTTGATTCTTCTGAATGGAACATACCTGTTGAAAGAATGAAGCTGAAGAACCAGACCAAGCAAGACCGCAAGGGGCAGTTTCACCTTGTCCCCCTCTCCTCTCAAGCCGTCCAGATACTTCGAGAGCTGCACCCCCTGACCGGACACAGCAAATACGTTTTCCCCTGCCACCGCACCCCATTACGGCCTATGAGTGAAAACGCCATTACCGCAGCCTTGCGCCGCCTTGGGTATACCGGCAGTGAAATGACTGGCCACGGATTCAGGGCAACCGCCCGAACCATACTTGATGAAGTGCTGGGATTCCGTCCCGACATCATAGAACATCAACTAGCCCACGCGGTAAGGGATGCAAACGGCAGGGCCTACAATCGAACCTCTTTCCTTAAGGATCGGCGGCAGATGATGCAGCAATGGTCTGATTACCTGGATGGATTGAAGGCCGGGGCAAAGGTTATCCCGATCAGACAGGCAGGGTAACAGGGGATAAATACAGAGGCTTGATTTATACTTCTGAAAGGTATATTTTATGACCTGGACAGTTAAGCTGTCACGCGTAGCAGAAAAGCAAAAAAGCAAACTCCCTAAAACGCTACGTCAGATCCTGTATGCGTTGATCGGAGATATTGAAGCCGGTGGCCCCGTCCGTGGAGACTGGCCGAACTACGGTAAGCTTTCCAGTGCCAGGCACCACTGCCACTTAAAAAAGGGCAATCCAACCTATGTTGCAGTCTGGGAAGTAAAGGACGGGAAGATTAAGCTGGTGGAGGTCACGTATGCTGGAACGCATGAAAAAGCACCATACTGATTCAGTTCGATTTATTGGATCAGTCAACAAGGTTCAAGAGCTGCGGGCATTCGCTGCCAAGATCGGCCTGCAGGAAGCTGACGACAGCATTCCATGGCGTGAAGCCTTTCCCGAATTTGCAGGCAATGAGGCTGGCACAACCCTATCAGGATTCCGGCACCGGGAAGGCATGACCCAGACACAGCTTGCAGAAGCAACCGGCATTCCCCAGCGGCACATCAGCGAAATGGAGAACGGTAAGCGTATTATTGGTATTGTCAGCGCCAAGCGGCTTGCTGAGGCCCTGCACTGCGATTACAGACGGCTCCTATAACTCTACACTGAATCAGCAACAGTTCCCACCAGAGGCGACTACAGTTTACGTAGTCGCCTTTTTATATCCATGCCCAAACACTATCAATAGCCCATGCTCTATTGATAGCAAAAACGTGATAGGTTCCGCTTATGTAAAATCAACAACTTACAAACCTTGAAACCGCTGATTTTTTAAAAAGCTTGACAGTCCTTAACCCTATTGATAGGTTTATCACATAGTATTTAACTTGTTGATAGCAACCGCACAGAGAGGAACTATCATGGCAATCATCGGATATGCACGGGTAAGCACAGAAGGCCAGGAACTGACCGCACAGCTTGAGCAACTAAACGGTGCTGGTGTTGATAAGATCTTCAAAGAAAAAGCATCAGGCGTGAAGCAAGACCGCCCACAGCTGGCGGCAATGCTTGACCACCTCCGGGAAGGTGACACGGTAATAGTCTGCAAGCTGGACCGGATAGCCCGCAGCACCAAACACCTGTTAGAGATCGTAGAGTCACTTGAAGCCAGAAAGGTTTCCTTCAAGGTCTTGAACATCAACCTGGACACCTCCACCCCCACCGGCAAGCTGATGCTTTCCATGCTGGCATCAATCGCACAGTTTGAAAGGGAAATGATGCTGGAGCGGCAGCGGGAAGGGATCAGGCTGGCCAAAGATGCAGGGCGCTACCAAGGCCGCAAGGCAACAGCACGGGCACTGTCTGACAAGGCACTTGAACTGCTGGCCCAGGGCAAGACAAAGCAGGCGGTAGCTGATGAACTGGAAATAGGTATTGCCAGCGTGTACCGGATAGCCAAGGCAGCAAAAGCCTGATTGAATTTTTGTTGTTTATATTTATGCCAATTATGGCATAATGGGGACGCAATGAATAACAAGCCTACAAAACCTCTTGAGTGGATTGCCAGCAGCCTGAAAGACCTAAAAGAAATGCCGGAAGACGTCAGGCGTTTCTTTGGTGTTGCTCTCTTCATGGCCCAGGCAGGCGGTAAGCATCCCGACGCCAAGCCGCTGAAAGGCTTTTCAGGTGCTGGTGTACTAGAGATTGTTGAAGATCATGACGGCGATACATACCGGGCTGTCTATACGGTACGCTTTGCGGATGTAGTCTATGTGTTGCATGTATTTCAGAAGAAATCAAAAACAGGGATTGCCACGCCTCAAGCAGAAATAGAGAAGATCAAGACGCGGTTGAAGATGGCTGAAGAGTTGCACCGGGGCAAAGGGAGGTAACAAGATATGAAAGAAGAGATTGAATTATACCACAGCAGCGGTAACGTGTTTGCAGACCTTGAACTACCTGATGCCGAAGAAATGCAGGCAAAGGCCCTGCTCTCTATCCAGATACATGATATCATCAAAAGGCGGCACCTGACCCAGGCACAGGCAGCAGAATTGCTGGGAATAGATCAGCCCAAGGTATCAGCCTTAATTCGTGGACGCCTGAAAGGCTTTTCCATGGAACGCCTGTTTCACTTCCTGAACCTGCTGGGCCGGGATGTCAAGATCGTTATCAAGCCCAAGGCACGTTCACGGCAACTGGGCAGCTTGAGAGTCGCAGCAGCCTGACCCACCCCATTCACCCGGCAACAGCAGAACCGTCGCAAAATGTCGCCTTTTTCTCGGTTAGCAGTACAGCCTGTATCCTTCGCCTTTTTTCGCCTTCTTTCACCCTACCCACACACACCAAAGGGCAACCGGTAACGGCTGCCCTTTCTGCGTAAAACTTCCGGTATTTTCCGGTTTTTATTCTTGTTTTTTCTGCTTTTTCCGGGAGAAGAGAAACCGGCTATTCCTTCTCCTTATTTCTCCTGTTTTTTTCTTCTGGTTCAACCGGTATGCGCTTTAATTTCAAACGGGTAAAAGGTTTAATTCCAGCATCTTTCATGAATTTATCTGCATAAGAAGTAACTTCCTTCTCCGGAATACCTTCTACTATTTTGCGTAATTGCATAGCCAAATCAATCACATCATGATCAGGTAAAGAAAGAATCCTACTTACAATCAAGCCAGCAAAGCTACCAAGCTCTGCCTCTCCGCACTCAGTGTACATCTGTAAAATATTTTTTATTGGGTCCTTCTCTGGAAACTTAACAAGCCAATACCCGGATCTACCCAAAAAACCAGGGTCAGGAAAACCAATAATTTTTCCATCTTTTGAATACAGGAAGTCTTCCGGATGGTCTAGCATCGGCTTTTTTGCATTATTAACCCATTCATCACTAATTTTGAAAGCATTACAGGTTGCCCGTAAAAAAACAGCACTTGGATTATCTTTCTTTCCATTTAGAACCTGCCCCACATAAGCAGGTGAAAACCCAGTCATTTCTGCTATTTTGCTGTAGCTGCCTCTCCCATCTTCTCCAATCTCTTTAAGTGCCAATTTAAGCCTAACAACTTTTTCATTTTTGATTTGCATAAAATCACCCATTGACATAATTGCCCAGTTTATAATAAACCTTGCTCAGCAAAGTTTATGTAAGTTAAAACTAGTCTAGCATCGTGCAAATACGGAGGCAACGAAAATGGACACACGCACACAGCTAACACCCGGCACGCTGACCACTGACAAGAATGCAGCAGCCGCCCTCGGGATCTGCCGGACTTCCGTGTGGAACCTTGCGAAGGCTGGACACCTCAACCCGGTGAAGCTGACCGGGAAGACCACCCGCTTCCGCACTGACGAGATCATCAACCTGATCGAGAGAGGCATCACCCAATGAGTCGCGCGCGCATAGACGAGTTGATCAGGCAGATTCAAGAGCTGCAGGCCCAAGAACCACCCGGCCCGCGTGGTGATGATGGGCCACCGCTGCCAGATTTTGGAGGCTTCGGATGGCGAGACGCTGCCGCTGATCCTAACCACCGCCCTACGATTGGCGGCAATGTTCCGCAAAGTGTCCGCAACGCGATCTCCACGGCATTTACTAAAGCTGAATTGTTCCAGAGGACCGGGCGCAAACTACAGCGTCCCGATCTTATCCGGCATGGCGAAGTCTGGTTATGGCGTGGCTCTGACCTGATGGAGCTGGCGATTGAGGCGTATGGCTGGGATGCCGTCTGGCGCATGGACGCAGAGGATAATCCCGAGACCGCAGACGAGCAAGCTTGAGTAGGCGGCTGAAAATGTCATCAAATGTCAACATCTAAACAAGCCGCTGAAAATGTTAGGTGAACTTAGGTTTTTACGGCCTGCGGGATAGTCCGGCCAGACGATACGGAGAGTCCGCCTCAACTCCCCTTCCCGCATATTTTTCTGAGGCATGACTGAGGCTCATAGATGCAGTGGATTCCCATTAACCGAGACCTGTTGACCACACTACCAACAGACCGCCCCTACACCAGGCTAGAGGCCGCAGCACGGATAACAGCCGACCGGCAAGACGGGACTGTTCGGTCTATGCGTGAGTATGGGCGAATATTTTCTTGGGATTCAAAAACGGTAAAAACATTTCTGGACTTGCAAATGATAGTGACTCTGACTTCCGCACAAAAAGAAAATAATAACAGCGCATTACAAGGCGATATTCCACAATCAGGCAATTCCGCACTGGCTCCACAACCATTCCGCACTGACTCCACGGCAAATATAAATAATAGTAATGGGTTGCAAGAAGATATTCCACAATCACTCCACACTGATTCCGCAGTCACTCCACAGCTACTTAGTAGATATAGATTTAAAGAATCTCTTGTCGCTTCTCCAAAATCGAAGCGACCCCCATCAGGTGACCACCAGACCTTTATTGCCTGGTGGAATTATGCCTACGAGACCACCCAGGGTAAGCCTTACCTCTTCGCCGCCAAGGATGCCAAGGCAGCCAAGACCCTGCTGGGCCTGCACCCCTTGAAGCCGCTGCTGCTGATAGCCAGCCACTTCCTTACCGTCGAGGACACATTCCTTGCAAACCGCCGTGACCTGCCGATGCTGCAAAGCCAGATTAACCGGATGCCGCCCCCCGGCGAGATCATGACCAACAATGCCGCACGGTTTAGGGCTGCCGGGCTACTGCCCCCTGACGGCACCCTATTGGAAGACTGGCGGTTCTGGGAGACCACCGCCCCCGGATAACGTCTCAAAATGTCTTAATTTTTTGAAGCACAACCAACCTTGAAAGGAGCAACACCATGGAAACCTCAATCAACCCCAGCGACCTGATTAGCACCCTTGAGGCCTTGGCAGAAGACCAGCGCCTGCTCTGCCTGTCTCTCGACGCCATGCGTAACGTGCATCCAACCCAACAGGCCTTTAGCTTGCGGGCTATTGCAAACTTTGCCGACCAAGCTGAAGACCGGCTTGCCCGACTGATTGACGATCTGAAAGCCGCCCAGGACACCACCCATGCCACTGCCTGAAACCACCCACGCCGTCCACTGGAGCAACGAAGCAGAGCAGTCCTGCCTCGGGGCTGTGCTGATAGATAACACCGTACTTCCGACCCTGACCGAGATCATCGGTACGGTGGACTTCTACCTTGAACGCCACCGGCATTTTTTCGGTGGGATGTTGGATCTACATCAGGCCGGAACGCCGATTGATTTTACCACCCTTGCTGCAGCCCTGAAAGCATCCGGCAAACTGGAGGCGGCAGGCGGCACCCCGTACCTGCTGGAACTTGCTGATTACGTCCCCACCGCAGCCAATGCCGCCCACTATGCAAAAATCATCCGCACCCATGCTGTGCAGCGGTCCCTTGCCGGTTTGGCACTGGTGATGACCGGCAAGGTCCAGCAGGGGGATGATCCCGCCACGGTGATTGACGAGGCCCGCCGTAACCTTGAAAAACTGGCTGCAGAGCTGGACGGGGCACACGGGGTGAACGCTGCAGACCTCATAGATTTCAGCACCCGTGGAGCCCTCTACCAGCAGTTTGTCGCACGGGTCAACAAATACCGCTTCAAGACCGGCTTCAAGGACCTGGACAAAGAATTACGGGGAGTAGCCCCCGGTGAAGTCCTTATCGTAATCGCCTATTCCGGCACCTTTAAAAGCGCCCTGCTGCAATTCCTGCTGCTGCGTTCTGCACGCGACACCGGCTTACTCAGCCTGTTCTTTTCCCTGGAAATGCCTGCCGCCAAACTGTTTGAACGGGAAGTTGCCATGACCAGCGGTATCAACGGGTATACCTGCGAATATCGCTGGCGCAATGAGCCGGTGGAGGCCAATGCCCTGCAACTGGCGGCCCGTGACGGTGGCGGTAGAAACATGCTGGTGTGCGACCGTCCCGGACTGAGCGTTGAACAAATTGGCCGATACATTGACGCTACCAAGCGTAATCACGGCGACATAGGCGTTGTGGGGATCGATTACCTGGGCCTGATGGCCGCCCCAGGCAAGACCCTGTTTGAGAAAACCGCCTTTCTTGCCCCCGCCCTGAAGAACCTTGCCAAGGAAAAAAACGTGCCGCTGCTGGTGCTGGCCCAGGTCAGCCGGGAATCAGTCAAGCACCAGACAGAGATAGAGGCCCACAGCGCCAAGGGTGGCGGAGATATTGAGGCCTCTGCAGACTTCATGCTGGGACTGCAGCAAACCAAGGCGGGGCAGTTGATTCTGAAGGTGCTGAAAAACCGTAACGGCGCAGCCGGGCAGATCTGGGAGGTGCTGTTAGACCGCCCCAGCCTGCAGTTTACCGGCCTGAAGGATTACGAACCACAACGCCAGGCAACCAACCAGACGATTGATTTTTGATCACCGGCAAAGCCGGAAAATGAAAGGATACCCCATGACCAACACCCTTGAACTGAACCACAACGTAACCCTTGAAGAGATCGGCGAGCTGGTACAGCAGACTGCAGAAAAGCTCTTTGAAGGCGACTGGGACGAAGCAACCAACCAGTTTATTGAACTGCATGACCGGCTGTTTCCTGAAAGTTTCCAGCCTGCACCGGCAGAAGAGGTTGCCGTGCTTGAGCCTGCCCCGCCTGCTGATTACCTGATCCTGCAGGATGATGACCTGACCAATCCCAACCGCAATGAGGCTGAAACCCTGGAACTGCTGCGAGATGTACAGAACCAGATACTGGACGGCGAACGTGAACCGGAAGACTTTCTTGAGGCAATGGAACTGCTGTACCGGCTTTCCTGCCAGTACGCCACGGCGACTGAGCAGGCAGCCCAACGGGCAGAACAGGCAGAGGCCCGGCTTGTTCACCTGATGCAGCAGAACCAGCACTTGCTGGGGGTGCTTAACCTGATTTCACAAGGTGCCGATCACTGCAGCCCGCAATACCACAATTAAGGAGCCAAGCCATGAAGAATAAACAACAGCTTAACGACGAACAGAGCCACCTTACAGAAGCACTGACAAGGCTTAAGCACCGCCGTAGCTCTGTTGAAGAACGGCTTGACGAAATTGAAAAGGAATACGTTGCCGCGTTACTCCGGTTCGCAGAATCAGGAAATCTGGCTGAATTGCAGGAGCTTGAAGCCGAAAAGATGCTGCTGCTTGTTGCCCTGCAAGCCCCCTATCTGGCCGCATACGCAGAGATTGACAACCGCCTGAAAACAGTACGGCTGGCCCTTGGCAACATTACCAATATTGAAAAGTTGCGGACTGAAGACGCTGAATTCGCCAAGTTCTTTAACTCCGTCCTGCAGCGTCGCAGCCTGCAGGCAGGTGATGAGGACCGGCTCTGGTCGTATGCAGCTGGCCGCCCGGTGCTTAAAGAGCAGGTAAACACCCTGATCAGCCAACTGCAGTGCTTTGCCCAACGGGGCTTTGGCCCTAACCCGGTCCCGTTTGAGCAGGTTGTCAACATTGCCCCGCTGCCTGAAGAACCGGACAGCAGCGAAATAACGGTAAATGCCTGAAAGATAGAGGAACCCAGCCATGCAAGAGGAAGTAAAACAGATTTACACAGAAATTGAAAAACTCGAATCTGCTGTCAGTAGACTGCAGGCCCGCAAGGAAACGGCTCTTGATCATATCAAGCAGTTACAGGCAAAGCTGCCTTCAATGCTGACAGAATATGCCACTGGACAGCGCAAAGAAGCTGATATCAACCAACTTCATGCTGAAATCCTACGATTGCAGCAGGTAGCCGCTGAACCAATCAAAGAGGCTATTCGCCCTCTTGATCTGAAAATCAAGGAGCTACAGGGCAGCCGGATACTCACTCTGCACAGAGCCGAGCAAAAGGCCAAGAGAGAACATCAGCGGTATGTTGACCTGTTCAACAAGGCACTGGCAGCCAAAGAGCTTACAGCACAAGAAGCGGTTTATCTTGAAAACATTGCCCCTGTTGGATTGCGTGATGAAGTGAAAGAGCTGATCCGTCAGTTCCAATCCTACCGCAATGCAAAGTACAGCAAGGGCGATGCTGCCCGTTTTGAAGACTACGTGACCGCACAACCAACCCCCTACCAGTAAAGGAAACAACCATGGCAATGCAAAACGATCAAACAACCCAGACAACAAAACAAGGCCTAGGCGGTGCTTCATACGATCCCAGCCAGGTATTTGACCCGTCCAAGAAGCCGCAAGCGATAGCAGAACCGCCCAAAGCCGGGCTTGATGTATCACCAAATGCAGGCACAAGCGCCATTGCCGGTGCAGGATACTACGCCGGTCGCCCAGTACCCAGCAACAACCCTATGGCCATTGCGGGAATGGAGGCCAGCAAACCACAAGGGATAGCTGGACCAGCACAACCGATAGCCGGGGCAACTTCTCAACCAACCGGCAGCACAAGCCAATCATCAGGCCCCTTGGGTATGCCGGATAAAGCACCGGCAATTGCCGGTTTTAGTATCGCCGGTGCTGGTGCCTCTGCTCCAGGTGGTGCAAGCCTTATCGGCACCCCAAAGACTATTGCCGGCATGACACCGGATAGCCTGCAGACTGTGGGCAAAATGCAGGAAACGGGTATGTCTGCAAGCGGTGTGCGCCGGATGGATGCAATCAATCAGCAAGCGATTGCCGGTATTGGCAAGCCAGGTAATGGCTTAATGGATAACAGAGGCCGCACCTATGACGAGCAGGTGGCGCACGCTGCCAAGGTAAACGAGGCCGGACAGCGTGACCTTATGCGTATGTCCCCCCGTGAACAGGCCGCTGCAGAAACGGTAAACAATCGCAACTTTGGAAGCTTCATACGTGGTGGCGCTGCTGGCGATCTGGCCGGGTATGAATCCCGCCGCAATGCAATAGCCGGTCAGCTGGCAGATACCCAGGCACAGCGGATTGCAGGTATCAAGGAGCAAAGCAACAAGTACGCAACTGACCAGCATCTGGCCGGTGTCAAATATAACGCTGATGCCCATGTAAAGGCTGCCGGTATTGCTGGTGATGCGAACATTGCCAAGGCACAGCAGACCGCCCTTGGTAAACAGCAGGAGCAAGTCCAACAGCAGTACAGCGACCGCGTGAAAGGGTTAATGTCCGGGTGGTCAAAGCTTAACGTCCCCACCCATGTGGCCCCAAAACTTAACTACTACGCCCAGCTGCATGCCCAGGCAGAAGACCCCAGGGGTAATGTTTTCATGCTCTCCCCCAACCGGCAAGGCGGACAATACGCTGCACTACCCAGAGTGTATGAGTCCCATTATCAAAAGCTGATGAAGGGCGGCATGAGTCATAACGATGCGGCAGCCCGTATCTATGGCGTAGCCCAGAAGAACGGCCACGCAATCGACGTGCCTGACTTTGCCCGCTTCCAAACCAGAAAAGAAGCTACGGAGGGGTAAATCATGGGACTGTATGATCGTATCAATTTCTTTGACGATGCAACAAGCATTGATGATGACAACATCGCCCGCCAGCTTGCAGCACTACCCGCGCCGACACCACAGGCAGCGCCCCAGCCGGAAGAACATTCTTCACTGTTTCGCCGTATTGCCGGAGACACCGCAGTAACGGCACTTAAAGGCGCAATAGGCTTGCCCGAATCTATTGTAGGTATTGCCGATATTCCAACCGGTGGCAGAGTAGGCAAAGGGCTTGAATATGTAGGTTTCAGGCCCCGTGAAGCCAAGAAAACACTGGATGAACTGTATTCACCAGAACAGAAAAAGGCCAATGCTGCAGTTCAACAAGCCAAGGGCTTTTTGCCCACTGTTCAGGCCATTGTTGAAAACCCCTCTGTTGCCGCCCACACCGCCCTTGAATCTGCACCCTCCTTATTGGGGGGTGCTGGAATAGCACGGGGAGCGATTAAGGTATTGCCAAAGCTGGCCCCCTTTGTGGCCGGAGCCATTGGAGAAGGTGCCATAACAGCCGGACAGAACGCCGAAGCTATCCGGGCAGAAACACCAGACCACCTCTTGACACCTGAACAAGCTGGCCTTGCCGGGTTATCCGGTATTGTGACCGGTGGTATTGGAGCTGCAGCCGGTAAGTTTGCAAACAAGGCCGGTATTGCCAACATTGAAACCATGCTGGCCAGCGGTGGCGGCAAGGCAATTAACAAAGGGCTTTCCCGCCAGGTTGCGGAAGGTGCCTTGACTGAAGGGATGCTGGAGGAACTGCCCCAGAGTATGCAGGAACAAGCCCTGCAAAACATTGCACTGGGTAAGCCGTGGCATGAAGGGGTGGTGGAATCAGGGGCACAAGGGATGGTTACCGGTGGCCTGATGGGTGCCGGTGGTGGTGGCTACAATGCCCTTGCTCAACATTCCGCACAAACAGAGCAGCAGGCTATCCCCCGTCAAACCCCGGAGGAAGCAGCACAGCAGGCCAAGGCAGAAGGTTATGGCCCGATTGGATCGGCCTTAAAAGCGAGTGAAGCTGCAGCCGCCCTACATACTCCAGACCTGCCGGATATCACGCTTACCCCGGAACAGCAGCAAGGCTTTGATCGGTTAAAGGCCCTTGAACATGAAGGATCAGCCGTCCTGCCTGACCAGCAACAAGCCGGACCGGCAACCGCTGAACTGCTTGGCGGACCGTCCGAATTTCGGACGCCAGTCACCATGCCGCAACCTGATGAACTGGCCCTTGCAAATCATTGGGCAGACAAGCAGATCAAGAACGGCATGACGCACCTGATGAACGTCAGGTCATACGACAGGACCGGCCAGGCACTTGTCAGTGAATGGAAACGCCTGACCGGCCAACAGCAGGAAGAACCAACAGCCCTGCAGCAGCCGGAGCTTGTACCTCAACCAGCAACATCAAACCCCGTTGTGTCTCAAATGCAGCCGAATTTGAACAACAAGCCAAGCCGTTCAGTCAACCCGGCACAGGATGACCTGATCACCGCTATTGCCAAGCTGGGCGGTATCAACAGGGAACAGGCAGTAACACAGTGGGGCAGCACCATCAAAGACAGCATCAAAGACCTGAATCTTCACGCCAGCAAGACCGGCAAAGTGGGGATACTGCACACCATCAGCAGCAAGGGCAAGCCCCTGGATACCATGCGGGAGCTGCTGGAAGAACATGGCTATCTGCCCCCCGGTAGCAGCATTGAGGATATGTACAGCAAGATTGAGGCTGCCACCAGAGGCCAACACAGCTACAGCCTGCAGCATCAGGCCAACCTTGAACAGAATATGTCAGATTTCCCCTTTGATGTATCTGCACTTGACCCGAATCTTGATCAATCCATTATGTACGCTCTCAAGCGTTTTGATGAGCAAGACGCTACTATGCCATTAACCAGCAATCAAAACCCGGCCACGCAAGAAGCCACCCCACAAAACAGGCCGCTTTTCAACCTGACCCATGATGTTGTTGCACAGGCATTTCCCAAACAGACCATTTCTGAAGACCAGCACGGTTTCACCGTAACCATGAAGAACGGCGCAACCATCCGCGTGAACGGCACAGATGAAATCATTTTCAATCTGCAGGTAGCAGAAGCCGCCTATGGCCGCAAGCTGCAAGCTGATGAAAAGCCGGTGGCCGCCTTCCAGCGGATGGGACAGGATGCTGTTATCTCCCTGACTGAAGCCGGTGCCGGAGAGATCCACCACGAAACCTTCCACGCTGCAATGGCCCTTGCCCTGAACCAAAGCCAGCGGGCAACCCTGCTGAAAAAGTTTGGTAATGAAGAAGCAGCAGCCCAGGAATACCAGAGACTGAGGGACAACAACGGCCTTGGGCAACGGAAGGGGCATCTCTGGTTGCAGGCCATTTACCAGTTCTTTCAGAAAGTACGTGGCTTGTTTAACCCGGCGCTGAAGGTTATGCAGGATATCGCCAGCGGTGACGTCTGGAATGGCACCAATGCAAGCGAAGCAGCACCCCCGGCCTACTCCATCAAAACCACACTGGAGCGGATTGCCGCCAGCAGAACCAAGCCCAATGACACCATACAGCAGCCAAAAGGTATGACAGCCGGGATTGCATCAACAGACCCGGCCATAGAACAACGCTGGCAGACAGCCCACGGCCTGAGTGATGGCCCCGGCCTTAAGGAACGTCTGCAAGGTTTTCTGCAGCGAATGCTATCCGAAACCCAGCACTTCCCCAATCTGGACACCAGCAGCTTCAGCGGCAAGCGTACTGCTGACATATTACGGCGCTTTGAATCATCTGACATAGCCGCCAAGGCTAAAACCTCCGAATATTTGCACAGCCTGACCGCCTCCTTTGGGCCTCAGAAGATGGATCTTTTCAGCCGCAAGGTGGTACTGGATGACCTGATCAATGAAGCGGACAAAGGCCGTGCCCTCCCCTTTGGCTACACCCCGGAGACTGTCAAGGCTGACCATGAACGTATCAGCAAACTGGTGGCAGCCAACCCGGATGTCCAGGCAGCAGTAGAACGGAGAACAGAGGTTAACAAGCATCTGGTGCTTGAACTGGTTGATAATGACCTGCTGCCGGTTGAATCAGTGCTGACACCTGAAGGGCTGGAGAACTACAAGCAAACCGGCAAATACACGGTTGATGACATTAACACCGGCTATTTCCGGCACCAGGTACTTGAACATGCCAACGCCCGCAAGTGGGCCGGTATCAGCACAGCCGGAGAGGTCCGCAACAAGCAGCGGGGCTGGCAGAAGGGCCGGGAAGGTTCAGAACTGGACATTAACACCAACTTCCTTGAAGCAGAGTTTGAATACTACAGCCAGGCCATGAAAGAGCTGGCAACCAAGAAGGCACTGGACGAGGTGCTGAGCATCAACGACCTTGCCCCGGCATTGCGGGAACAGGCCAAACAGGAAGGGGCTGCTGACTGGAAAGCCCTGATCCCCGAAGGCTACACCACATGGCAGCCGGAAAAGGGCAGCGTCTTCTACAAAGGTCAGACCATGCCGGAAAGCATCATTACCCGCTTTGTTGAGCAGAACCCGGCCTTTGCTGAAGTGGCAGAAAAGTTCAAAGAAGTGTTGATTCTGGGCGGCAGAAAGGAAGAGGTGGTCATACCTGCAGGGCTGGCAAAGACCCTGGATAATCTGAGAACCAACCGGGAAGACGCCACCCTGGACACCATCAATAAAAAGCTGATTGGTGGCTGGAAGGTCTGGACGCTGCTCTCTCCACGTCGGGCACTGAAGTACAACCTGAACAATATGTCAGGTGACCTTGATATCGTTCTTGCTGCTGATCCCGGCATTATGAAGCACTTCAGCACCGCCTGGAAGAATGCCCTGAACCGTAAGGCAGGCCAGCCGATGACCTTTGAAGAGCTGGCCATGCTTGACCGTGGCGTCATTGATGCCGGTATCAGCATTAACGAAATCCCGGACATTTCCAAGTTGCCCGGATTCCAGCACCTGAAGGAAGGCACCCGCAACGTCAAACTGATGGATGCCCTGAAAACCGGGGATCTCACCAAGCTGGCACCAGCAAACCTGATTGCCAAATACTTTGACAAGGTTTCCAGCCTGACCCAGTTACGGGAAGGGCTGTTAAGGGAAGCCGCCTACCTGCGGGCAAAGGAACTGCTTGACCAGGGCAAGCCGGTCTATTGGGCCTCAACACCTGCAGAGATTAACAGCCTGACCAACACCAGGGACAAGGCCGCCAAACTCAGCCGGGAACTGCTGGGGGATTATGGCAACCTGTCTGCCCACGGGGAGAAGATCAGAACCAGCCTGATTCCCTTCTGGAGCTGGATGGAGATTAACGCACCACGCTACTACCGCCTGTTTAAGAACGCCGCCACCCAAGGGGAAGCAGGCAGCACAGCGGCACGCATGGCAGGGGTAGGAGCCCGCAAAGCAGCAGGGGCAGCCCTGGGCATTGGTGAAAAGGTACTGTTGACCCACCTGCTGTTTGCAGCGGTATCGGCCTTCAATCATCTGCTTCACCCGGAAGAGGAAGAAAAGTTAAGCGCACAGGTACGCGGGCAGCTGCATCTGATCCTTGGCACTACCAGCGACGGTAAGACATTAACCCTGCGTTTCTCTGGTGCCTTCTCAGACGTTCTTGCATGGGCAGGGCTGGAAGACTACCCGGAGAGTTTCAAAAAACTGCAGGCCGGGCAGATGGACGCCAAGGAAATGCTGAAGAAGATGGCACTGGCAACACCTAACAAGTTGGTGAATGCTGCCAGCCCCTTTACCAAGCTTGCCGGTGAACTGATGACCGGCAAAAGCATTTACCCTGATATGACCAAGCCTATGCCGATCAGGGACAGAACCGAGCATGTAGCCCGCTTCTTTGCATTGGATGAAGAGTACAAGGCACTGGCAGGCAAACCAACCAAGGGCTACTTGAACAGCCTGAAGAATCTGCTGGTGTACGAATCGGACCCAGGAGAGAATGCCTATCATGACATCAAGCAACAGGTGGGCCGCTTTCTGGAAAAGCACGGCAGAGAACAGACCACAGCCGAACCCACCGAACGGAGCAAGGCCCTTTTCTATTTCCGCCAGGCCCTGAAGTACCGTGACAGGGAGGCGGTAGACCACTACAAGGCAGAGTACCTGAAGGCAGGCGGAAAACCGGAAAACCTGTATCAGAGCATCAAGCGTCAGCACCCGCTGTCAGGAATGCCCCTGCACATGCGGCAGCAGTTTCTTAACAGCCTTTCAGCGCAAGACCGGGAGAACGTCAAGCTTGCGATTGATTGGTACAAACAGGCGTACAGGTAGGACTCCTTAAAATTCAGTTGCCATAGAAAAAGCCGCTCCGGTAATCACCAGGGCGGCTTTGTTGTTTTTGGTGTTTATCCGCAACTATTGCGGATGATTTTTATTATTATTACCCGAAAAATTGTTTTTCAGTAACATCAAAATGTTACGCAGAATCTATCAGAATAAAACAGCTTACGCAAGATTATTTTTATAGGTAGCATGAAAGTAGCAAAAGACAAAAACTGAACCGGAGGTTTTATGTGTACAATCATTTCACCTTTTACGCTGGATCAAAACAGTATGAGTCTTGTGAGAATAGCAAGATCAATGGAACAAGTATCTAAAATAATCTTCGAAAAAACGGAACCAGATGATGACTTAAGTGGCGTTGCAAATATCATCGAATGCCTTGCTGAAAATGTAAAAACTATGGCTTTTGAATTTGAATCTCTAAAAAGCTGGGCTGAAGATGCCAACATTCAGATAATACACCAACGCTTTCACGGAACAAAGACACGCCTTGAAGTACACAAGTATGATCCACAAGGCCCTGAAGTTTTATTGACAAATACCGAAACCAAGGCGAATGGAGCGTAACTATGACCCACAAAACAGATAAACCACAACAGGCTATTCCATTATGCAAAGCAGTAGAAGAAGACCCACTAGATACCATTAGACAAGCAATTTTAAGGCTTGATGTGTTCAATGAAATGCTCTGGGATGAAACCGGCATGCCTGTAATCAATCTGAAAAACGAGGCCATGTGTTCAGGTGTCTACTGGTCAATAAATTCTATATGTCGTGATATTGATGGCGCTTTAAAACTGCTTGAAACGGAGCGGCAACCACGACCTATCCTGCCGAAATAGAACTTCGCTCCATGGTCAACATACTGGACCGAGAGACCTACGATCTTGCGGAAGAGTTTATTGACTTGCCACGGAATGAACAGCTTGACCGGATTAATGATCTACGAGTATTGGTGCAAACCATCAAACAGCTTAGTGACGAAGTAACAGCATAGCCTCACAATAGAGCTGCCCCGGAATCACTGGGACGGATTACAATTTGACCTCTCTGCCTGATCTTACAACTGATAAACAACAACAGTTTTAGGGATGTTTTTGGGGACACATGCAATCTTAAAAACAAAATACTTACCAGCAAAAACAGTGACTTATTCAATCAGTTTAAGAGACTGAGCAGCCACCAATTAACAATCCGGCACTGTCCGGACAAAGCCAAAAGGCCCCGAGAAATCGAGGCCTTTTCTTTTTTCCTCCTCCGGTACAACCCCTAGCGGCAGGCAGGAGTCCGTGGCTTTGATGGTGGCAATGGTGGCTATACTCAGAAATGTTTTGTAAATCCCTGGACAGCTGATCTAGATTCAGGTACACAGACTACAGTGATCTATCCATTAGAGTGGTAGCCATGCGAAATAAATTGCTAAAGACCTATACGTTTATTACTGAACCCGCCCCAAAGGCGGGTTTTTCGTTTTTCAAAGGTGTAAAGAAATTTTACACTTTTTCGTAACGCGCAGTGTTTACTTGGCTTTGTTTGTGGTTTGTGACGGCCTGAAGAGTTGGTGCGGTGCAGGAATATGCCATGTGGTGGCGATTTGAGGATAATCGAAGGGTTGGGTAATGCATCATGAGTAGTTAGCTTGTCGATGAAGCACAAGTTGATAACAGGTGACACTTCGAAGAAAAATTGTAATTGACACCAAAATACCAATTGGTATATTTAATTTAACACCAATTGGTGTGAGTGATTATGGAGACTCTATGACGCCAATTGGAACGGAGCTAGACGGACTTGTTCTCGCTGAAATAAAGAATGCCTATCTGGCAAGGAAAATCAGGAAGACGAAGGATTGCTTGAACGATATGGATAAGGCTGAATTATATGAGGCCGATGTAGAGAAGGTCATCATGGATGCCGATGCCATTGAAAAGGCGATGCCAGCAACCAGTGAACGGGCGAGCCATCCGGACAACACCCACTATGTTATCCACGGCACCAGCACCAGAGGAGTTACTGTCTACTGCAAGGTCTGCAGCAACTACCATCCGCAGACCGGCCTCTTCATCGAATGGAAACTTACCTCGTTCACACACAAATAGAGGATTAGACAATGATCTGCACCAACTGTTTTAACGCTGACTATAAGACTTCAACGACCGATCTCACAGTGACGGTTAATGGCGAGTCGCACCTGTTACGTGACCTTGCCTGCGAAACTTGCCCCGCCTGTGGGGAAGTTACGTTCACCCATGGGCAGAGCCTGGAAATTGACAAGCAGCGAGTTGCTCTGGAGTTCGGATTGAAACCACTCCTCACACCGGAACAACTGAAGACGGTGCGCCGGGTGCTAAACATGAAGCTGGACGAAATCTGCGACCTGCTGCAGATCGGCCGCAACTCCTATGGCCGTTGGGAGCGTGGTGAGGTTGCCATCACCCCCTCCATGAACCTTCTAGTGCATAACTTCATTGAGAAGTTCCCCGATGCCAAGGTTAACCTGATTCCGTCGGAGCGCATCGCCGCCATCAGTAAAGTGAACAGCTCCCTGCTTGATCAGTATCTTTCCTTTGGGGAGTATATTCGCGAGGTAATCAATGCGACCAGACTCCTGCCAGATCTGGTCTGTGCCTCACTGGAGATTGAACCGGCCATCCTGACTCGTATTGAAAACAATGATTTTGCCCCGGAACAGATTTCTCCCGATGTAACCGCACGGATTGTCCAGTTTTTCGGATTGACGCTCGATAACCTCAAGCGACTACTCAACGCCACCTTATCAATCGTCTCAATGAAGAACTCGGCAACCGTTGTCCATGCACGTTCCACCAGTTACGACGCCAAGGGGGCGGCTGCCCAGTCACGCACTGTCAACATGATGCTGGAAAAACTAGCGCAGAAAAGAGGCGAGTCGGCACAGCAGAAGCTGGTCAGTGACGACTACCTGGTAAAGGTACAGGCTGCTCTTGATGCTCTGCCGCAAGCGGGAGGAACGCGATGATTCCGGCCAATTATCCACTGGCGCGAAACATGGCGCGCAAGGTGCTGAAGCAGTACAAGATCGTGGATGTTCCCACCGACCTGCGTAAAATCTGCGAGGGTGAGGGGTTGGAGTATATGGAACTTGACGACCCCGAAGCCGTTGACGGGATGCTGATGGAACTGGAGGACGGAACGCGGGTTGCCATGGTGAACAGGGCAAAAGCCTACGTGAGGGGCCGTTTTACCCTGGCTCACGAGTTGGGGCATATTTTTCTCAGACACGATAAGCGGGATTTTTACGATGCCGAAGTGGCGCGGGAATATGGCGAGGATATGCCGGAAAGCGCCAAGCCGCCATGGGAGCAGGAAGCGGACGCCTTTGCCGCTGAGTTGCTCATTCCGCAGGAACAGTTGAAGAAGTATCAGGCGGAGTTGAAGAATCCGGAGAAATTGGCGGGGATTTTTCAGGTGAGCAGACCGGCGATGACTATTGCGGTGGCGAATTTTTTCGGGTCGGCGAAGAATTTAAGGTAAGCGGAACTGGAAGACTATCAAACCTAGATCAAAGGAGAACTGAGATGGCTAAGGCAAAAGTGACAAGTCCAAAAGCGGCAACCAGCGCATCTAAAACCATGACAAGTAGCAGTACCGCAACAAAATCTAAAACAGCGGCAGCAAGTGCCTTATCGCAGACCAAGGCGCCAGCAAAAGTCACATCGGCACCAGCGGCAAAAGCGGCTTCGAGTGTGCTGCGGGATGGACGGACAAGTAAGGATTCGAAAGCAGCGGCTGGGAGTACTTTGGCGCAGAGGCCAGCTAAAAAAGGAAAAAAATATAACGTTTAGCCGGAGGTAGCATGTCTGTAAAAATCAGAATAGGAAACCAGGAACATGACCTTTTGCAGGCAGATAAACATTGGATAATTAGCCAAATCAGAGAGCAGCAAAATGATAGCGGCAGTGTCTGTGTTCAGATTGCGATTAAAAAAGGGAATATAAACATGCGGCTCTGCTCAGGAGCATGTCCCTCGACAGGCAGTGGAGGCGATAGGCAGGCTACTCAGCAAGAACTCAGAATATTTGAACTGTGGGAAAAACATGGCGGCAAACAAAAACATTTAGGCGGTGGTGAAATAGTTGCGTTTCTTGAACAACTACAAAGGATTCTTTAAATGCCAACAATATTTTTCTCATATTCACACGCAGATGAGGCCTTGCGTGACGAACAGGAAAAACATCTTTCCATTTTGAAGCGGCAGGGGCTGATTGAAGTATGGCATGACCGGCGCATTGGAGCTGGTAATGACTTTGCCAGAGAGATTAGCGCCAACCTCGAAACGGCTGATATCATCTTGCTTCTCGTTAGTTCTGACTTTCTCAGTTCCGATTACTGCTATGACATTGAGATGACTCGTGCGATGGAACGGCATGAACGTGGCGAGGCTATCATTATACCGGTCATTCTAAGACCATGCAGTTGGCACAAGGCACCATTTGGAAAGATACTTGCCGCAACAAAAGATGGCAAAGCAATTACAAAATACCCTACTCTTGATGATGGGTTTCTGGAAGTTGCAAATGCTATTGAGAAGGCAGTAGAAACACTCACCCCTAGTAACCAGATAAAAAAATCAGTGATTCCTGTAGGTGACACCACTTCACCAACAGCCGTTGTTCTTCGCTCAAGCAATCTGCGCATTACCCGCCAATTTTCTGACCACGATAAAGATGATTTTTTGGAATCAGCTTTCAATGTTATCTGCAATTATCTTGAAGGTTCGTTAGAAGAGCTTGCACAGCGCAATCAGGGAATACAGACACGAGGGACGCGCGTTGATGTGCGTCACTTTTCGGCAAAGATTTATTGTAATGGGCAGCAGGTATCTGGTTGCAGAATATGGTATGGCGGCAGAAGCTCTTTTTCTAGTGGTATCCTCTATTCCAACAATCCTGATTTAAATACAGATACGACATACAATGAATCACTTTCGGTTGAGAGTGATGGGTATTCTTTATATCTGAAACCACTTGGCATGCCGCATTATGGAAAAGTTTCCGGAAAACAGCTTACTGAAGAAGGAGCGTCAGAATATTTATGGGAATTGTTGATTGGGCCGCTTCAGAGGTAAGAGGGGTAGAGGGATATTGACTTGTCTTTGCCATATATGGCACGTGAATTCCCTATATGGTAATTTAGGCAAATTTATTCGTGGAGATTGTATGCTCGATGACGTGATGACAGCACAGACAGCTAACACGCTTGGCGAATTGGTACTTCACTCTCACGAGAGTGGCAGTTCTGATCTGATGATTGCCCTGCCTCCCGAAAGCCTACATTCGCCTCAAGAGAGTTCAGATGAAATTCAGATAGACGGAAATTCAGTAGTTTTTGCGTCAATCGAGGGACGCAACCGTTTTTTGGCTTCATATTTATTTGATAAACATAAGGCGCAATTTCAATTAGATCCGAGTCAATGGCTGCACAAGGCTAATGACGTCTGGCGTCATGAAATTGGTTCATCGGATAGAGTAGCTGGCCGCTTACTGGCATTAGCGCATAACACAGAAGATATTCTCCTGGTTGCGGCAAGCGCAATTGTTGATGGTAGCATTGAAGTATTTACTGTTCTACACGTTGTTGAGGCTGCTCTACCTTACTTTCTTAGGATCGAGCCAGCATCGATTATCCAACTTTGCGATGTTCAGCATGAAAAAACGAAAAATGATCTTATGGCTGGCGCTTTTCTAAGCCAACTGCAGAAAAAATTGAGCAACATGCCTGAATCATGTCGTTTGCTACATTCACTTCTGCAGGAGAAAATTTCTCAGAGCACAGTAGCTCTCCATCCGACCACACTCCTTGCTCTCGCATCACAGAATGCCGAAGAGTCGTTAAGACTAGCCATTGAAGACACAAAATCAGAAAACGTTATTCTCAGAAGAGCAGCTATATGGACTTTAGGTCGGTTACTAGTCTGTAATCTGATCAAGAAAACAGAATTCGCTTCTGCTGTTGAAATTATCACCTTGAACATCTCGCATGCAGACGAGCAGGTCCGTAGAACTGCAATCTATGCCGCTGCTGAATCAGTCTCAATAACAAGAAAATTTGATCCCCTACTTTTAAAAATGGCAAAAACAGGGGAACAGGAAGTATTGGCAGCACTTTCCCATCACTTGTTCATGAACACGAAAGACTTGGCAGATAAAGACATTTTTAAGAAATATATACGCCAATTATGCAAGCTAACACCGACATTCAAGGGAGCTGTTGATAATTTTGATTTTATTTTAGCGCATTTGCTAGCTGATAAGGTGCAACAACAATTTGTACTCTCGTGTCTTTCGGAGTGGGTTGCAAGAAATGGCCATGAAATTCCAAGAGATACAAGCTTTCCAGAATTGTTTGATTCTACTGTATTTGAATTGCTAAAGCGTCCAGAATTGCTTTCGCAAATAATTACGGAATGGTTGTCATCAGATGATAGAAAGCATGCTGCAGCCGTAGCAGGACTACTTTCGAAACTATGGGTACATGGCTTTAAAAATCCAGAGTTCGACACAACGTTGTTAAGCACTTTCAATAAAGCTGATTTTCTTTTCTTGGTAAGGCGGTTACTTGGTTTTGTTAACTCGGAGGATCATCTACTATCGCTTACCATTTCTCTTCTAAAATCGACGAATCTTCAAGATTGGAAGCTGGGGTTTGTGCATACAGTTTTGGCTGAAGAAGTAGGTATGGATTATCCAGATTCAACGATGAAGAGGTTGGAGCAAGAGAAGTCCCAAACTTCCGATCCAAAAATTGTTGAGCTGTATTCAAGAGTTATTCATCAAATTACCAGCCACATCGATGCAATTGAGGCACTCCCCAGAATTGAAGAATTAAAACCACCTCCCGATGTGCAACGCCTGTTTGCAAGTGCTCATTCCAAACAGATGAATGTAGTGGCAAAAGAAGCAAGAAAAAAGTCGATAGTTAGTCAGATTTTCACGGAGATTCCCATGAAGGGCGGTAGCGGATGGTTCAGCTTTCGGGATGGTGGTTATACTGAAGCCAGTAACCTTATCCCGCATTCCCATTCTATTGCGCTACCACGACGCCACGTTCTTGATGCAGTTGGTTATGAAATCAGGCACATGGGCTTTCGCCTGGCAAGGCGTGGTGTAGAATGAGACTGATCCTTGCACAGTATTTGCGTACCCTGCGGGAGCGTGATGAATTCGACAGACTGCTTCCTGACTTACTGCTGTCTATGGGATATGTCCCGGTCTCAAAACCTCAGACAGGCAACCGTCAATATGGCGTTGACATGGCGGCAGTGGGAAAACATCCGGAAGATGGCATCAGAGAATTACTCTGTCTTGTTATTAAGCGCGGCGATCTTGGGAGGAATGAATGGGACTCCGGCCCACAGTCATCCCGCCAGAGTTTAAATGAAGTTTTTGATGTCTATTTAAAGACCCATGTGGAACCGCAACACGAGCCACTTCGTAAGCGCATAGTCCTTGCTACTACTGGCGATTTGAAGCAAGACACGCAAATTAACTGGGATAGTTATGCAAAAGGTCATTCCGGTGAGGTTACACTTGACTTCTGGGGTGGCGACAAAATTGCCACTTTGATCGAAAGATTTATGCTTAGTGAGCATGTTTTTGATGCCACAGATCGTTCCGATCTCCGGAAGTCACTTGCTCTGGCGGGTGAATTGGAATATGACCAGAAGGACTTGCACCGTCTGTTCAAGCGGGTTTTGGGTGTATCAGACCAAGGGCAACTCACGACAAAGAATGTGAGTAAAAAGGACCTTGTAAAAGCATTACGAGTGGTCAGCCTAGCAGCTCAAATATTCTCACATTGGGCAGAGGACGAAGGTAACCTGAAGCAGGCGCTATTTGCAGTGGAGCGCGCAATGCTTTGGTCGTGGCATAGGATTAATTTGGAAGAGGAAAAGAAAAGAAAACAATTCTATCAAGAATTCGGTGAATCGTTCTGGAGATGTTATAGGGAGATTGCGCTACGATATTTTGAAAAGTTGCAGCCACATTATTATGTTAAAGACGGGCTTTCGGGGTATTGCCGAGAAAGTGCTGTGTTTTCACTCGTTATCTTTGAGCAAATAGGTGTTCTCGGGTCAATTGGGCTATCCTGCATTTTGGTAGTTCCTAGTGATGAAGAAACTAAGAGGATTAATTTTGAAAACGCTGCGGTGGTAGCTGACGCTTTGGTTGCTTTATTGGAAAACAATCCTATTACGGGCTCTCCAATGCTCGACGGCAATGTTGTCGACATTGTGCTCGGTTTTATTCTTTTAGTTTTTACAGGGAGAGTTAAGGCGGTCAGCGACTGGCTTGCAGAACTTATAAAGCGTGTCGATTTTACCATGAAATTGAAACGTAATTTTCCAGTTTGCACGGATTCAGTTGATGACCTCGTTGAATTAAGCATTCAAAAAGATGAAGAGATTCGGGTTGATTTGATGAAGATATCGTGGCTATTGCCCACTCTTGCCGGATGGTCCGTAGTTCTTAAGCGTGATGATCTTTACGAAATGATTGCAAGAAATTCAAAGACAGAATATCCGGAAGTTTGTCTTCAACTCTGGCATCCCACCGCGCAGGAATTGCCAAGTCATCTGTATTTCGAGCGAGCACATTATCGTTGTGGAGAGTCAGAAGCACCCATAATTCTGCCGGACACTGCTCAAGAATACCGTGTACAAATGGAAGCACTACTTAAATCTGAGAGGCATAATGTAATAGCAACATCGACCGCTGGCTTGGCAGGCATGCCTGCTTTTGATCTCATTGCAAACAGACACTTCCGAACCCCGGTAGCTCCATTTTATTGGTTTCAGTTTTTGCTGCTGAGAGATTAATCCCCTTAACACCTCAACATTGTTATAGGTACACCTTACAATGCTTCTCCCCCACCATCTCATCTCCCACTCCAGCAAAACCTGCTCCACCATCCGATCGACATTTCCCACGGAAAAGAGCGGGAAGCCATCAAACAGGCAACGGTGTATCGTGTCAGGAGAAATCGGGGCAGCAATAACAACATATATTCCCTATTTTGCCACCCAACAGCAACTATGCTCATGGAGAAGTTTTATGCAGCTTGATAAACAAAATGACGACGAAAAGGCGGCCCCTCCGAATACCAAATCATCGGAGAGTAATCTCAAGACATTTCTACAATATTCAGCCCTCCTTCTTGCACTCATTACTGCCCTATTGTCGCTAATCGGCTGGACGTACGGCACATCGTACCTTGCCGCCTGGAACCTGCCGGAACGCCTGTTCCCACTGACTAGAGAAGGGGCGATTTTTGGCGGGTTCTGTCAACTTCTTTTGGTAATAGTCCAAAAGTTGCCGCTTGTCGCAAAGTTATCGCTTTTGTTGCCGGTCGTCATGGTAGCCACTCTGATCACTTGCTATAGGCCTTTCATGGGATGGCTGAATGACCGTCTTGTTAACTTTTTTAAGCCGCTGAAGGGGCAAATTGAAACTAACGAAACCCACGACGGAATTATGGATACGCTGTCGTTTGTTGCCAGCGGCGTCGGTGTGTCATTTGTGTGTGTCATAGGAGTGACTCTCCTGTTGCTTTGGACAGATGGGCAAGCAAAAGATAAGGTTATTAAGGAGCGTAAAGCTATTTTGACCGATGCCCCAGGTAGGCCTCCAAGTGCTCGTCTGTATGTTAAAAACGAATCCAAGACGTTTGACATCTATTCTGGATACATGATTAATGTTTCTGCAACTCACGCCGCACTTTACTCTAAAGATAAGGGGATGGTTATTCTTCCCGTGTCGAGCATCACAAGGGTAGAAGTGGCGGATCAAGGTGAAAATGAAAAATAAAGCCCAACATATTGGAACAATGCATCGGGCAGGCTACGGAGAACCCACGGAAAGGCTGTGTCTCAACTCCAGACGGGACTGGGAGGTGCCTATTACCATGGTTCATGCCACTTTATACCTGTCAGGCAAATACTCCTCCTAACTATGCCGTGCCCTGGTGGAGCTGAAAATAGACGGGCCGCTCGCGCCGAAACCATGGTTGAAGAAGGTACGGTGAAAAGGCTACTTGATAACGAAACCGATGACGGTGGGCTAACACAAAAGGCTGTCACTCTTTTGGCCGAGGCCACCGCATTGCAGGGAACGCTGCATCTAGCCGGAGTGCGCGATGATTATCGCTCACGGCTGGAGCAGGTTGTTCATGTGGCCACAAGGGCGCTGGGCAACGCGGTGGAAAGCCGCGAGGTTACCTTGCTGCACTGGGTGCTGGTTCAGGCTTTCGGGGCTCAGGCAGAGGATGCGCGCTATGGCGCCGGGCAGCTCTCTCGTGGTTCTCAGCGGGCCCCAACACTGGAAGATTGCGAAGACGGTTGGCAGCGTGTCGAGCAGATCGTGTGCACTGCAGAAGAGGCGGCATTGGCGGCCGCAGGATTTGCCCAGCTACTTGATACGGCCAGAGCAAGAGAGATTGCCCGCAGAGCTGAGCTTGCCGCAATAGCCGCCCGGAACATTGTCCTGGAGCGGAATCGCTCTTACACCTTCCATGCCGATCCCGGCTTTTCGTTTGGCGAAGGCTGGTACCTGACTGCTGCGGCACTGTTTGCCGGCCTTTCGATCCAGATCAGACCCGGTGCTGTCCAGGAACTGCAGGCCAGACGATTCCTTTGCGATGCCGGGTTGAAAGGAGCCTTGCGCCCCTATCGGTCCCGTCCGGCGAGTCCCAAGCACCTGACCCATATCATTGCCGCGGCTTTTCGCGCCGACCCTCCAGGATCACAGCACATCCTGCGCTCTACCTTCCTGGGAGATGAATCACCAGCGGCTTCCTTACGATCATGGATCGATGGCAAGGCGGGAGGGAGGCCGGAACAGAAGGTGCTGCTTTGGGTTCGAACCGGTGACCACGATGCCCAGCGCAATACCTGTTTTATTGAGCTGCGTCAGCTTTCTGAACTGGTTGTGAATGCCGGGCTCATACCCATCTTTTTCGGCGATGCTGTTCCCGCAGACCTTGTGCCGCCAGGCGCAGTCAATCTGGCTTTCTGCTGGAAAGAGCCGCTCTTCCAGGGACCGGACATGCGCCGGGCTCAGCTGCACCTGTTTGAAGAGTTGCGATGCCGCCACGGTCTGGTGGGCCAGATTGGCGTGACCACTGCCGGCATGGACGGACCGGCGCTGATGGGATTGCCCACCCTGTATCTTACCCAGGAACACAACGTCCGGCTGGGCAAGTGGGTGGGAGCCGTTCCGGGATATCAGGAGGTCGTGCGGGAGCCGGGCTATTTAGCCATCATTCGCACCACCCTGCAGCAGTGGCAGCAAAGCAAAAAAGGCCCCTGAGTGATTCAGGAGCCTGAGAAAGTACGCGGAGGGGTGCGAAGTTATTCAGGAGGTCTGTCTGGCCGCATTAAGAAGGGCATAGGCCATGGCACGGTCACGGTAACCAAGGGTATGCACCAGCATGTCAACAGCCGCTTCAAGGGAGACCCTCCCTGATCTGAACAGTGTAACGACTGTACCGAATGCCATCCAGCTCACCTTCTTTCAAGACCACTCATTCTACTCAGACACTATCAACATATCCCGTTACTTATCTTTTCGTGCATCCGGGGCAGAGACTTTAGCCTTCTTCTCTTCAGTTGCACCGCGTTGTCAGGATACGGTCTTAAACCCTGCCATTTCCTGTTCAAGGCCCCTGATTTGACGCGAAAGACCGCTGACCGCCTCCTCCATTACCCGGGTGGTCTTGAGGTTGCCGGTTGCCGCTTTTTCCATCTCTTCTGCCGTATGGACGATCTGTTCACTGCCCTCCAGCTGCACCATGCAGGCCCGCCTGATCTCTTCGATCATCCTGACAATGGTCTCGGTTGAGTCGGCAATGGCAGACCCGGCATCGTTGTGGGAACGGGCATTGATATGGACATTGGTGGCCAGCTGGCGCATGCTGGCAGAGGCCTGGTTGATCACCTCGGCATCCCGGGTCTGGTGACTTGAAGAGCGTACAATCTGTTCAACCATGGCCCCCATCTCTTCCATGGCAAGCCGCATCTTTTCACCCTGCTGGGCATGCTGCTCCGTGGCCGATGCGATCTCGTTGACCTGCTCGGTGGCGATCTTGACCCCTTTGACGATCTTATGCAAGGCCTCACCGGAACGGTGCGAAAGCTGTTCCCCCTCCACCACGGCCTGCTCCGAAAGGGTAATCGCCATAACCGCCTTGTCGGTCTCTTCCTTCACGCCATTGACGATCTCGGCAATCTCACGGGTTGAAGCCGTGGTCCGGCGGGCCAGTTCCTTGATCTCATGGGCCACCACGCCAAAACCTTTGCCATGCTCCCCGGCTTGGGCTGCAATGATCGAGGCGTTCAGGGCCAGCAGTTTGGTCTGCTCCGTCACCTCGTCAATCACCTGCAAAATGGTACCGATGCTGGCGGCATACACCGAAAGGTTGCCGATCGCCTGCTGTACCGTGTGGGAGGCGCTGCGAATCTGATGGATACCGCTGATGGTGCTCTCAACGGAGGTATTGCCCAATTCCGCGTCCCGCAACACATCAAACGAGATACGGGCCGTGGCCTGGGCGCTCTCCTCGATCTGGCGCACCGAACGTTCCATGTCTGCCACCAGCACGGTGGTACGGGTGGCGTTTTCCATCAGATGATGCACATTGCCGTTGATCTCGTTCTGGCCGTCAGCCATCCTGACAATGGAATCACTGACCAGCTCAACCGAACGGAGCAGTTCTTCCACCAGTTGATTTATTTCCACGGTACTGGAGACCATCTGCTGGATAGAGGCGGCATTGGTGCCGGCTGCACCGGAAAGCCCCTCCACCGACGAGGTCACCTCCTCCACTGACTGCCTGATCTGGCGGGCAGCCGCCTTGGTCCGGTCAGCCGTATCCTTTTGCCCTTCGGCCAGCGACAGCCCCTGGGCCGCGACAGTACCGACATTACCACCGATCATCCGCAGTTCATCAACCGCACTGCGGATGCTGGTCACAACGCCTCCCAGACGTTCCAGCATCTCATTGAAGTTACTGTTCAGCATCCCCACTTCATCAGCCGAAAGGTCTTCACCCCGTACCGTGAGATTCCCTTCGGCAGCCTGATCCATGACAGCAGCCAGACGTTTGACCCGTGTTGCCAGCTTGCGGGCAGCCAGTACCAGAAAGACCGCCAGATAGATCAGCGCATTGATGGCAAAGAAAAAGCGCAGTCCATCCGGGGGGATCTGCCTTGCAAGACCACCGGCGAGCGAGAGCAGGATGCCGCTAACAAGCAGAATTCTGATGAGCTGAGATCCAAATCCGAGGTTCTTTGCCATGGGGGTATCCTTACGCGATGCCTGGTGACGTGTCAGAGTGGTTTTCCTTATACCGCAAAATCACCGTAAAACAAACGGTTCTTGCATGTTAGACCGTAAGCGGTCTTGCATTTTCCCATTCCGGCTCCTATACTGCCCGGACATTTTTCAGGAGGCGCAGCATGATTGAGATTAATTTCGACAAAATGGGCGGGCTGATTCCAGCCGTGATCCAGGATTACGAGAATGGTGAAGTGCTGATGGTGGCCTTCATGGACAAAAAGACCCTTGATCTGACCCTGCGGGACGGCAAGACCTGGTTCTTCAGCCGTACCCGCAACAAGTACTGGATGAAGGGAGAGGAATCCGGCAATACCCAGGATGTGATGGAGGTATTGACCGACTGCGATGCCGACACCGTGGTGATCAAGGTCAGGCAGAACGGTCCGGCAGCCTGCCATACCGGCAACCGCAGCTGTTTCTACGTCAAGTGGGAGGATGGTCAGTGGGTCGAGCATTCCAACCCGCTCTTCAACCCCGAGGAGGTTTACAAGAAATGAGCACCGTACTACGTTTCGGTATCCCGAAAGGGAGCCTGGAAGAGGCCACGGTAGACCTGTTCAAGCAGGCCGGCTGGCAGATCGGCATCTCTTCCCGCAGCTACTTCCCCACGGTTGATGACGGCGAGATGAAATGCCACCTGATCCGGCCGCAGGAGATGGGCAAATATGTGGAACGCGGCACCATTGATGTGGGGATCGCAGGCCGCGACTGGATTCGCGAAAACGACTCCGATGTGGTGGAAGTCTGCGAGATGGTCTACTCCAAGGTTTCCCGCCGCCCGGTACGCTGGGTGCTGGTGGTGGCCCAGGATTCGCCGGTCCAGGGGCCGGAGGATCTGCAGGGTGCCACCATCTCCACTGAACTGGTGGAGTTCACCAAGCGCTACTTCAAGGAGCGCAATATCCAGGTCAATGTCGAATTTTCCTGGGGCGCCACCGAAGCCAAGGTGGTTGATGGGCTCTGTGATGCCATTGTTGAGGTCACCGAGACCGGCTCAACCATCCGGGCCAACAACCTGCGGATCGTCTGTGACCTGATGGAATCGGTACCGGTCATGGTGGCCAACAAGAGCGCCTGGGAAGACCCCTGGAAACGGGCCAAGATCGAACAGATCGCAACCCTGCTCAATTCGGCCCTGCGGGCCGAGGGGATGGTCGGCCTGAAACTGAACGCCCCGGCTGAAAAGGTGGAGGCGATCACCGGCATCCTGCCCAGCCAGAAGGCGCCAACCGTTGCCCACCTCTACAAATCCGACTGGGTTTCGATTGAGAGCATCCTGCCTGAAAAAGAGGTGCGCCGGATCGTGCCGGAACTGCTCCGCCTGGGGGCCGAGGGGATCATTGAATACCCGCTGAGCAAGATCATCTGACAGCCTGTGAAACAAGCAAGCCCACATCATGCCCTCCCCGGAGCCATGATGTGGGCTTTTTTTAGCCGTTATGGCCGGATAAAGGTGAGTTTCAGATGGCAGCTGCAGCAGGCAGCGTAAGATAAAAGCAGGCCCCGCCAGAGGTGTTGCCGACCTCAATACTCCCGCCCATTTTCCCTTCAATGATCATTTTTGACATATACAGCCCCAGACCAACCCCCTGAGACTTATGTTTGGTCGTAAAGTAGGGGTCAAATATCTTTCCGCTGATCTCTTCTGAAATGCCGCCGGCATTATCCTCCACAGTAACCATGATCTGACCGTCTCCCAACCGCATGGCCACCGATATTTCCGGAGCAGCAATGCCACGTTCCACCAACACGTCACGGGCATTGTTAAACAGATTGAGTATGACCTGCGAGAACTCATTGCCGCTCCCCTGTATCAGGCCGCCGGGCTCCAGCTTCAGGTTTAACGCAATTCCGGCCGTTTGAAACGAGGCCTGCACCAGCTCTACGGTTTTCGTAATGGCAGCTGCCACCTCGAAGCGATCGGAAGGCTGTCCTTTTTGAAAGAAATTGCGGAAGGTATTGATGGTCTGAGACATGTACTGAATAATCTCCATGCAGCTGCAGGAAAATTCATCAATCTTTTTACCATCCAGCAACGCCTCATCATAATCGACCCGCAACATTTGAATCATGATACCCAGCTCATTCAGGGGCTGGCGCCACTGGTGGGAGATATTGGAGATCATCTCACCCATGGCCGCCAGACGGCCCTGCTGGATCATCATGGCATCCTTTTCACGGTTTCTCTGCAGCTCGTCCTGCACCCGCGTTTCAAGGGTCCGGTTCAAGGCCTCAAGCTGGGTCTGCTTGACATGCAGCTCCTGCTCAGCCAGCACCCGTTCAGCGATCTCCTCCTCCAGCAGCAGCGCCTTTTCATGCAGCTCATTGTTCGCCCGGGCCAGTTCAGCTGTCCGCTCCTCCACCCTGGTTTCCAGCAGTTCCTTTGCCTCCTGAAGCCTTTTCGTGAGCTCCCGGTTGTGCAGGTGGACGGCAATGCGGGCCAGCAGTTCCTCCCGCTGAAAAGGCTTGGTAATATAGTCAACAGCCCCGGCCTCAAGCCCCTTTACCTTGTTTCCCGTTTCTGCCAGGGCGGTCATGAACAAGACAGGAATATCGTGGGTACTTTTTAAGGCCTTCAGCCTGCGGCAGGTTTCATAGCCATCAATTCCCGGCATCATGACGTCGAGCAGGATCAGGTCCGGCCGGGCATAGTCGGCACGTTTGACAGCGCTTTCGCCATCCTCTGCGACCAGAATGGTATAATGAAACGCCACCAGACAATCGCGCACCACAGCGAGATTATTGGCATCGTCATCGACGACAAGGATAACCGGCCGCCGTTCAGCGGATGAAGTCACCTGCTGCCCCTCAGAAATCATGTAGCTGCTCCTCGGTATTGTTCTACCAGCGCCAGTATTGCTTTTGCCTTAAACGCCTTTGCCAGTTCACGCAATCTGTCGGCAAAACAACGGTAGGTAGTGTCCCGTGCCGCCAGTGCCGTTGCCCACGCCTCAATCTCCAGCATATCGCCCATCATGGCCAATTCATACAGTGCTTCCAGCTCTGCCGGCGGCGGGACCACAAACGGCTCATCCTCTTTCCAGGTTTTGGGCTCACGGTCATCGCGAGCGGCTGCAGACACCGCAGTTTCCCACTCAATCCCCAGCAGCCCGGCGATTTTTTCAAGCAGAACACCAATATGGATCGGCTTGGTGACAAAGTCGTCACAGGCTGCGACAAAGGCATCCTTGCATGCTCCGTCCGTTACCGTAGCCGACGCGCCAATTATTTTTGTTGCTGCAAAAGCACTATTCTGCCTCAAACGGGTGGCAAACTCCAAGCCATCCAGCTCGGGCATCACCAGATCAAGCACGACCAGATCAGGCCGTTGCTCCGATGCCAGCAGCAGGGCCTCCTGACCGTTCTGGGCCGTATCAAGATCAAAGCCCAAAGGTTCCAGCAATGAGACAAGCAGGGCCGTATTCCCAACCGTGTCGTCAACAACCAGGACCCTCTTGCGCGGTCCCCGATAGCCGACAACATGGTGTTCACTCTTTTCCTGGGAGATTTCGTCGTCCAGCAATGACGCCAGCGGCACCTCCAGCCAGAACGTGCTGCCTTTACCATGTGTGCTCTCCACCCCCATAGTGCCCTGTATGAGCGTCAGCAGACGCCTGGTGATGTTAAGCCCGAGCCCGGTCCCTTCACGGGCCTGCCGGTCGTTTGTGAGCTGCGTAAACGGCTCAAAGATGGCATCCAGTTTATCCGCAGGGATACCGATACCGGTATCAGCCACCTCGCAGCGAAACAGGCCGTCCCCGGCACGTCCATAGCTCACCCGCATGGTGACACTGCCCCGCCGGGTATATTTGACCGCGTTTGAAAGCAGGTTCAGCAAGATCTGGCGAAGTTTCCGCTCATCCCCGCGCACATAGGCCGGCAACGGAGTTTCCGGCTCGTAGTAAAACTTCAGCTCCTTCTCTTCTGCCTGCAGCTTGGTAAGATTAAAGACCTGGGCGATCAGGGCCGGCAGATCAAACACGGCATCCTCAACATCCATCTTGTTGGCCTCAATTTTGCCCACATCAAGGATATCATTGATCAATGTCAGCAGGTGTTCACCACTGTTCCGCATGATATCCAGCTGTTGCCGCTGTATATCAGACAGATTGTTATGCAGCCGGAGTATCTGGGCATAGCCCAGGATGGCGTTCAGAGGCGTGCGCAGCTCATGGCTCATACTTGAGAGAAAATCACTTTTAGCCCGATTGGCCGACTCAGCCTGTTCCTTTGCTATGGTCAACTCTGCCGTGCGTTCGGCAACCAGCTCTTCAAGATGATCGCGATGCCGCTTCAGTTCGTCTTCCCGCTCTTTTATCGCCCGGCTCATCCGGTTGAATTCTGCGGTAAGGCGGCCTATTTCGCTCTTGGGTGACAAAACGTCAACCTCGGGATGCTCACCTTCCCGGACCTCTTTGACCGCATCGATAAGCGCGTACAGCGGCCTGGTCGCCAGGGAGATAAAGAGATACAGCAACAGGGCGCCGACAACAGAAAAAACAACTGCCAGCAGACTGCCCCGGATGATAATACGCTGCTCGGACCGGCTCATGACCTCCTTGGAAAGACCGATCCTGACCCAGCCGATCTGCTCCCTGACCGTTGCATCAACGCCATTCCCCTCCAGCAGAAAGAACCCCTCTGCCGCCTTCACCGTTATCACCGGCACAACAAATTCAAAAACGTCATCATGCTCTGAAAAGCTGATCACACGATCAGTCCCCGCCGTCAGGGGCGCCGTCAACGGGTATCGTTTCCCCTCGTAGAGCAGTGTGTCAGAGCGTTTATTGAGGAATGAGACAAAGGCAACATCCTTGATCTCCATCAACGGCTGGGCAGTAATCTTCAACTGTTCAAAGTTTTCAGAGAGCAATGACAGCTCGGCATTCCGGGCAGCAATCGCTGCAATGGTCTCCCCTTTTTTGATGATTTCGCTCTTGAGGATCTTCCTCTCGGTTGAAATGGATTCAAAGGTGTAGACCATGGAAATAATAACAATCATGGGGAACAAAAACAGCATGGCACGTCCCCTGAATGTCAGGGGTACCAACGATGTCAGCCAGCCGGCCAATCCCTGTTTCTGCAGCGCCGGCACTGATTGGTTAGTGTGCATAGCTGTACGTGTCATAGTCCGGGCGATCTCATTGGTAGATTCTCCTCGCCTTTTTCAGCATTTCATCAGGTATGACGACCCCCATTTTCTGTGCAGTATTGCTATTTATATAGAGGTTATACCGCCTGGGTGAAGAATCAGGCAGTTCTCCGGCATCAACGCCGTTTAAAATTGTTTGCACCTTCTCGCCGATCTGACGGCTGACTGCCTTTGGATCAAAGACCAGGGCAAACAGGGAGCCCTGTTTCACATTTGCTTCCGAGATACCCAACACGGGGATATTATTTCTGAAGGAAAACAGGTACACGCTTGACATGACCGGGGCGGTCAACAGATTGGAGTCAGGCAGCAACAGCAGTGACTTGGCATCAGCAAGCCGGTTGACGGTATTGGCAAGATCTGATGAGCTGTTCACGCTGTATGCAGACACCTGGGCATAATCGCCGCCAGTCAGGCTCCGCAACATGGCCTGGCTCCCCACGACCGAGATCTTTGAGAGTGACGGAAGATAGCGCCGGACGGTCGCGACATATTCACTTACCGGGGGAGACATGTATACCCCGGTGACATTTGCCCGGGCTGACCTGGGCGGAACGACCACAAGACCATAGACCACGGCAATTGACGGCGGCAACCGCAAGGCCTCGTGTACGGCATCGGCGCCCAGTGCAACGACAACCTCGGCACCTTCCCGCTCGACGGTCGCAGCAAGCTGTCCCCTGACCTCCGAGACCGCAAACTCCTTAACCTGTGATCTCACAGTCAGCTGAATATCTGCAGCAACACCGGCCACAAAGGCATACTTGATATCGCCGACAATAAGCACTTTTGCAGCTTCAGCAGCAGTGGATGAGAAGTGCAGAACGCAAAGAAACAACAGCGCAATAACATGGTGGCGGTAATGTTTCACAGCAACGCAGAGATATATGAAAAGTGCCTTCAAACAGTCGTTCCCTTGCTAAAACCGGTATGACACCGTCACAAATCCGGATATCCCTTCACGGGGAAAATCTCCGGGAACCTTCGGTGCCGTCTTGGTAAAGTTTACCGCTCCCCCGGAGGTATCAGGATCTTTGTAGTGCTGGTCAAAGAGATTCCGGATCGTTGCTTGTATTTCCAAGGTTTTATAGAAATTTTTAAGTGTCGCGGCCAGATCAACCGTCGTATAGGAGGGCATCTGCGGTCTGGTGTCGCCTGTATCCCGAGGACGCACTCCGGTCCAGAGCAGGTCAGTATGCAGGTTCAGGTATTTGGTCAAGGCGTAGTTGATACTGCCGGAGACACGCTGCGACGGCACATAGGGCAGTCGTTTATTATTGCTGATATCACGCGGGTCCTGATAGGTATAGTTCAGCTTCCAATACAGGTCGGTCCCCACTGCCCCGTTACATCCCAACTCAACCCCTTGTGTCTCGGTTTTGCCGATATTGGCATTGAGCGCGGGCTGGCCTGCCGTGGTTGAAGGAATCCAGCCGATCTGGTCGTCGATCGTGCTGATAAAGTAGTTCAGGTTCGCTGCAAAGTAGCGGTTCAGGCGCCAGGCCACGCCAGCCTCGTAGGTCTGAATCCGTTCAGGCTTGAGGTTTGGGTTGCCGATCACCGTTGCATTGTTAATATTGTACAGTTCCTGAAAGTTGGGGGCACGGAAGGCCTGCCCATACAGCAGTTTCAGATCGGCATCCTCCAGAAAGCTCCAAACCAGCCCTACCCTCGGATTTATGGTATCACCAAAATCACTGTAGTGGTCATAACGCAGACCGGCAGTCAGGTTGATTTGAGCCGGCAGCTGCCATTCATCCTGAAGATAGGCGGCAAAGACCTGGCGGGTCACATCCTTGTTCCAGTTAGCCACCTCCTGAACCGAAGCAAGCGGCGCACCGGTCAGCGGATTGAAGTTGGCCAGTTGCTGAACATCATACTGATGCATTTCCTCAAAGGAGACCCCTGCAATCAGGTGGTTGTCGGCAAACAGGTCCCAATCCGCCTGCAGCTCCCCGCCAATGGTGCGGTTTTTGACCAACGGCTTGCCAATCATTCCGTTGGGGTAGAGTCCGGCGAACCCATTCGGATAAATCTTCATGGTGGGGTCCTGCTCAAAATAATCGTAATAAAGCTTCAGGTTCGCAGAAAGATCGTCTGTCAGCTTCAGGTTGTAGGCCAGTTCCCCCCAATAGTTATCAACCTGGGCTTTGCTGGAATCGTCCGTGAGGGCGGATACAATACCTACATACATCCCCTCCTGTTTGGTAACATAGTAGCCTCGAAAGGAGAGATCACCATAGCCGACCTTCAGAAAGGCATCGGTCTGTTTAAAGTAAAGATCAGGTGTACCGGGGGCTTTTGAAAACGGGGTGCCGGTCAGCGTATCAGCGCCAACGGTCAGCTTTGCGCCTTGTGACTGATAATGATCCAGACTGCCCACAACGGTAAGATTATCACCAATCGCCTTACCGCCAAGCAGGTTCCCCTTGAAGCTGTTAAAACTTCCTCCGCCGGCCTTGGCCTCAAAGCCGTTTATTTCCTCGGCAGTACGGGTAATGATATTGATCGTTGCCACAAAAGCGCTGGTACCGTAGAGAGCAGAGCCCGGCCCGCGCACCACCTCCACCTGCTTGATGTTCTCCATCGGAAGCATACCTGCCACACGGTATAAGGCGCTTCCGGTAAAATTTTTATTCAAAGAATGGCCGTCGATCATGACCAGTATTTTTTCACTGAGCGAAGATCTGATACCACGGACCTCTACCATATTCCCGCCAAACTCAGTGATGGAAACACCGAAGCCAGGCACCATCTTCAGTACATCCAGCAGATTGCGGGCTCCCATGTTTCTAATCTCGTCGGCGGTTATGATCGTAGCGATAGCAGGGGCTTTGCGTAAAGAGGTGGGGCGTTTGGTGGCGGTAACCAGGTCTTGCTCCTCAAAAAACATGAGCAGTTCCTTGCCCTCAGACGGATTATTGAGGGCGACAACCGTATCCGGCTGGGCCAGAGGGGCATCAGCCCCCTGAACCGCACTGACAGCCCCCAAACACAACACAAAAGATACGCATAAAACCGACGTCCTCTTTTTCATGGGGCTATCCCTCTGCGGTGATTGTGATTATCCACTTTTTCAGCGTTGAATTTTTATACCATTAAATCTTCATGTGTAAAGTCTATTACAAAAATAACAACATTTCACAGCTTTCCATTGGAGCTGCAATAAACTTAAGTTATGATAGTTAAATATATTTACCACCCCAGCTAGTCACTGACAGAGTTATAAATTTTTGCACCTATAAGGTCCTATTCATGCTCACCTACACCATCACTGTTGATGACCACTGCCGCCGGCTGGAAAGCTGGCTGCAACGCCTCCTGCCCACCGCCTTACCCGCCTACTGCCGCAAACAGATCAAATCCGGTGCCTGCACCCTCAACAGTACAAAATCAACACCTGACACCCTGCTCTCGGCTGGTGACAGCATCAGCCTCAAGGAAAGCGGACAAGTGATGGAACATCTGAACAGACCGCTACCACCGATTGACTTACTCTGGCAGGACGATCGCCTGCTGGCCATCAACAAACCGGCCGGACTGGCCATGCACCCCGCTGCCGAGGTGGATGAGAATCTGGCCGACATCGCCTCCGCCTGGCTGGAAAAGAAAGCCAACTACCCGGTACGGGCCTATCCGGTCAACCGGCTTGATCGCGGCACCTCCGGCGTGGTGCTGCTGGCCACCAGCTCATCCAATGCAGGCATCTTGGGCAGGCAGGTCAAGGAAGAGGGGCTGGATAAGGTTTACCTGACGGTGGTAGAAGGAATTCTGGAAGGCGCAGGCGAGATCAACCAGCCGCTGGATGGCAAGGAGTCCATCAGCCGCTACCGCTGCCTGTCTGCGGGAGAGAACTGCTCATTGCTGCAGGTAGAACCGGTTACCGGCCGGACCCACCAGATCCGGCGTCACCTCTCCGCAATCGGCCACCCGGTGCTGGGAGACAAGCGCTACGATGCGCAGCCACTGGCCACCTTGCCGGGCATCGCCCTGCACTCCTTCCGCACCAGACTGCAGCACCCCACCCCTGAGACACCGCTGACGCTCTGCGCACCGCTGCCAACCGCACTGCGGGAACTGATCATAGAACACTGCGGGATCAATCTAAAAGAGTTGCTGGAGCTGCTGCTCAACCTGGCCGAGCCAACGACGCCCTAATCACCCGTTGTTATTGTTGTTATTATTATTGTTGTTATTGTTATTATTATTATTATTGTTGTTGCTGTAGGAAGACCCGCTGCTGCCGCTGCGTTGTCTGCGCTGTTCCGCATCGGCCAGGGCCGCGCCTGCCAGGGCTGTGGCTGCCACGGCACCGGTAATCAGGATGGTCTTGTTATTCAGGAAGGCCTGGCGGTCAAGGATTGAGATCTTCTGTGCATCGCACTGCAGCACCCGGTCACCGTTTGCCCCAAGGCCCGGATAGTCCTTGACCAGGGTTTTGCCGTTATAGAGATAGAGATGATCCTGGGCATAGACCAGCGACGGTTTCTTATCCGCGCTGCCAGCCATCCGCCCCACCAGCTCCTCTTCTATCTGCACCCGTTTCCTATCATCCGGTATCCCCACCAGATTCATGAAACGCTCCACATTTGCCGCAATTTTTTCAAGATTCTTTGATGACATATACTGTCTCGCTGTCCCAGTAAAACTCAAAGTTCTGGAACGGTAGATTGATGGCCTGGATATGGTAGAAGGCGTTGTTTTTCTGCTTTTGATAATGATACTCCCGAAGCTGACCGGTGGTCACGAACAAATTATTGAGCACGTTTTTGATGAAATACCGGCTGTTTAACTGCAGCAACCCTGCAAGGTCTGCGGTCAGCCATTCCTCCCCCAGCAACAGGTCAGGCTGCAGCAGGTTGTGAAAGATCTGGTGGGTGATCAGATGTTCCTGTTTGCTGCGTTGTTCATCGCCATAGACCACCGTGGTATCGCGCAAGAGCTGGATATACAGGGTGTTGCGGATCAGCTCCGTGCAGTTGGCCTCAAACAGAGAGCGCCGGACATGCAGTACCAGCCGGTCATCCGGCCCGATGCTGTAAAGGCTGCGCTGTGGTGCCAGAATCTGGGACTGCAGCGGCAGCAACTCGCCATTCAGCTCCAGCACAACAGCATCCGGGCTGTAGAGCTGCTGCAGCAACGGGTCAGCCGCAATCAAGGCCTGCAGACTGTTTCGCTCGTCATAAAGCTCTGCCGGGATCAGCACCACCGGGTTCTTTGGCTGTTCCTGCGTCAACGCATCCTGCAGCAGGGCCGGGTGCATCCCCAGCAGATACTCCCGCACTGCTGCCGCTTGTTCCAGCGGCCCGAGCGGCGGGTAAGAGACAGGATTATCCCGGTAAATCGCCTTTTGCAGTCCGCAGGTGTAGGATTTGCCGGAGCGGTTCTGCAGCTTGACTGCCGGGCAGCCGGTGTGGCAGATCTGCAGGTACTCGCAGGCGCGGCAGTCAGGATTAAGCCCCTGCTGCTGGTGCAGCAGACGGACCCTGCGGCTGCCTTCCGCCAGGATATCCTCCACCCGGTCAGTAAAGATGTTGCCGTACTGCAGCTGCTCCACCCCCTGCCCCCGCACACAGGACCAGACCGCCCCGTCGGACTGCAGCAGATAGAACCGCTCACCACAGTTAAAGGTATTGGTGCAGTAACTGGGCTTGAACTCATCAAACCAGTTACGGCGTAACCCCTCTTCCAGTTCAGTACCATCAAAGGCCTGCTGCAGGGCATGGTACAGGGCTACTTGCTCTGCTTCACTGGCCTGCTGCAGCCCCAATTCAGACGCCCCCCCAAATTTCTGACAGTTCAACTCTGACCCGAAGCCGAACATGATGTTGAAGTTATTCATATCAAGGCCCAGCTCGCGGTGAAGCATCCAGATCCCGTCGATCAAGGCCGGGATATCCTGCAGGTGCTCATGGTAGAGCGTGGCCGAGATCTTTTTATTGTGGGGATAACGGGCCAGCAGACGCAGGTTTTCAATGGTGCGGTTCAACCAGGATCGCCCCCGGCGATCAGTGCGGTATTTGGCATGCAGGGACAACGGCAGATCGATGCTGGCGCTGATCGAGACCCGGTGCCGGTCAAACAGATCATACAGTTTGTGGAAGTTAAACAGGTTGGTCTTCAGATGGGGGGCTGATTTGCGATACCCCAGGGCGTTCAGCTGGTCAAAGTGATCCAGATAGTGGCGATTGATGGTGCTGAACAGCTGATCCAGCACCTTTGCAGGCAGGGTGGTCACCTCGCCGCCATGCAGCGAGACATTGAACGGCAACACCCCGGCAGCCAGAAAGCTCTGCAGCGCCTGCTGCAAGGTGGCCACTGCCCTGCCAGCATCCAGCTTCAGGGTGGTTGGATCGGTCTGGCTGCCCAGATAACAATAACGGCAGGAAAGGTTGCAGCAGAGGGTGGGCACATACAGCAGGTGCACATGCCGGGAAAACTGCCGGATGGCAGGGCTATTGTCAGCCAATGATGTCAGGGGTTACTCCCGATAACCGCCCCAGGACCTTTTCGCAGACCTTGTCAAACTTGGCCGTTTTGTTGGCCTTGATCTTGAAATCCTTGCGGGCATTGGTGGGAAACTTTTCCGCCTCAATGGTCAGCCGCCGGCCCTTTTCCGAGATCAGGGTCAGGACCTGTTTCCGGCGATCCAGCTGGGCCTTGGCAACGGTACTGTAGTAGATAATCCCATCTCCCACAATCAGGTAGCGCGGGGCAATGATCAGGGTCTTGCGCAGCCCCTCCCTGACCAGATGGATGGCAATCCCCAGCGGCAGCAGCAACCCCAGCAGCCACCAGGGACCAAGGTTGGCAGTGGCAATGAACGAGACAATCAGGCTGCTGATCAACATCACCCATACCAGCACGTTGCTGCCGCCTTCCTGCTTGTATTTGAATGCTGCCGGTCCCTTGGTTTCCATGCTGCTAAGAATAGCGCTACTTCTGAATATTGGCAAGCAGACCAGACACGACATAAATTGAACAACCAAACAACATATTATGTACAGCACTCACCAGAACAACCATCACAGCATTTCAGCAACGCATAAAAATAGAACAACAAATAAAGCCAGTTGCAACAGATGCACGACTTGGCACCCTCCCTGCTACTCACAACAGCAAGAACAGCCAAGGAGGACGCCATGCAAACACTGACCTTACGAATACTGGTAGCAACGGTCCCGCTGATCCTGTTGATGACCATCGTCACCATCTCCGAGACCATTAAAAGGCACCACGGCAGGCGCACCGTAAAGAGAATCGCCTCCGGGGCGTTGAAGGGGCTGGCCCAGGGTCCCCTGATGCGGGGCTAGCATTCGCTATTTGCCGCTAATCTGGTATATAAGATTGTTTCAACTTCACCACGGGGAACGACCATGTCCAAACTGCCTGCCGGCCTGCCTGCCCTGAACCTGACCCAGTTTCTGGGGGCGATGAATGACAACATCCTGAAGCTGCTGATCATCTTCTTCCTGATCCACCATCAGGGGGCCAGCAGGGCCGGTATCATCACCGCCTGTGCCGGCGTGGCCTTTGTGCTGCCGTTTCTGCTCTTTTCAGCTCCGGCCGGCTGCCTGTCCGACCGCTTCAGCAAGGCACGGGTCAGCGTAGCGGTCAAGCTGCTGGAGGTGATCGTTACCGCCCTGGCTGTGGCAACCTTTGCCCTGAGGCTTGAATGGGGGCTGTACGGGGTGCTGTTTCTGATGGCCACCCACAGCGCCTTTTTTGCCCCGGCCAAATACGGCATCATCCCGGAACTGGCCCCCCGCGATGAGCTGTCCCGGGCCAACGGCCTGATCGAGTCCTTCACCTTTCTGGCGATCATCTTTGGCACCACCCTGGCCTCGGCCCTGACCCAGGCAGTGGGCGGCCGTTTCTGGCTGGCAGCCTGTTTCTGCCTGGCGGTTGCCATCGTCGGCCTGATCTCTGCCCTGCGCCTGCCAAAGGTAGCGGCTGTTGCGCCCAACCGCCCGATCCGCCTCTTTCCGGCCGAGATCCTGCGCACCCTGCAGCATATCCGCCATGATCACTGGCTGATGCTGGCCATTACCGGCCTGGCCTGGTTCATGCTGGTGGGGGCCTTTACCCAGCTCAACCTGATCGGCTACGGCATCCAGCAGCTGGGGCTTGATGAAGCCAAAAGCGGCTACCTGTTCCTGGCCTCTGCCTTCGGCATTGCCGGCGGCTCACTGCTGGCAGCCAAGCTGTCCGGCAAGGATGTGGAGTTCGGCATTGTGCCGCTAGGGGCCATCGGCCTGACCATTGCGCCGGTACTGCTGCACAACGCGCCTGCCCATCTGCCCACCGTACTGGCCATCATCCTGCTGTTCGGCATCAGCGCCGGCCTGTTCTCCCTGCCTTTACAGACCTTTATCCAGATGCGGGCCGAGGCCGAGATCAGGGGCGAGGTGCTGGCTGCCTCCAGCTTTATCAACTGGGTCGGCATCCTGATCGCCTCTGCCCTGACCTTCCTGTTCAGTGGACCGCTGCATATGACCGCTGCCCAAGGGTTCAGTGTGATGGGTGTCATGACCCTGCTGCTGACCCTGGTTACCATCCGCTACCTGCCGGATTTCCTGCTGCGTTTTGTGGCCCTGGTGGTGATGCACCTGCTGTACAAGATTAGGGTGGATGGCAGGGACAATGTACCGCTGGATGGCCCGGCCCTGCTGGTGGCCAACCATGTCTCCTGGATTGATGCCCTGCTGCTGGTTGCCACCCAGACCCGCCGCATCCGTTTTGTGATGGATCGCAGCATCTACGAGACCCCGGCCCTGAACCCGCTCTTTAAACTGATGGGGGTGATTCCGGTCTCTGCCAAGGATGGCATTGCCGGGTTCAAGGAGTTCCTGCGCGCCACCAAACAGGTGCTGGATGAGGGCTACCTGGTCTGCATCTTTGCCGAGGGAGAGATCACCCGTCACGGTAGCCTGAACGCCTTCCGGCCCGGCTTTGCCCGGATCGCCCAGGCAACCGGCGTGCCGATCATTCCGGCCTACATCGGCGGCGCCTGGGGCAACATCTTCAGCTATGCCCGCAACCGCCATATCTACCTGAACCGCTATCCCATGCATATCCTGTTCGGCACGCCGCTGTCTGCTGATCAGGCAGCCCAGGCCCGCACTGCCGTAATGGAGCTGTCAGTGCGCTACTTTGAGGCCCGCAAAGACCAGCGCCTGCCGTTGGCTGATGCCTTTGTCCGCACTGCCCGCAGCAACTGGTCTCACCCGGCGGTCAACGACACCACCGGGAAAAGCTTAACCTACGGCCAGCTGCTGACCGGCAGCCTGCTGGTTAAAAACCGGCTGCAGCCGCTGCTGTCCAACACCAATGTCGGCATCCTGCTGCCCCCTTCCGTGGCCGGCTTTACTGCCAACATCGCCCTGACCCTGCTGGGCAAGGTGCCGGTTAACCTCAACTACACCGCTTCACGGGATGCCTTTGCCTCATCCCTGGAACAGGCAGAGATCAGCTGCGTGGTCACCTCTAAAAAGGTCTTGGAGAAACTGCCTGACCTGCCGATGCCGGAACAGATCATCCTGCTGGAAGAGGTTATGCAAGGGCTGGGATCACTGGAAAAACTGAAGGCGCTGGCTGCTGCCAGACTGGCACCGCTGGCAACCCTGGTGGCCGACAACCCGGCCCCGGATGACACGGCCACCATCATCTTCTCCTCCGGCAGCACCGGCACTCCCAAAGGGGTCATGCTGTCACACCACAACATCCTCTCCAACATCGAATCCCTGCGGGCCGTGTTCCAGCCGGATCAGAACGACCGGGTGGCAGCAGTGCTGCCGCTGTTCCACTCCCTGGGCTTTACCGGCACGCTCTGGCTGCCGCTCTTGTCCGGCTTTTCCTCGGCCTGCCACAGCAACCCGCTGGAGGCAACGCAAGTGGTCAAGCTGGTGCGCAATGAAAAGGCCACCATCCTGATCGCCACCCCCACCTTCCTGTCTGCCTATCTGCGCAAGGCAGACCCGGAGGATTTCAAATCCCTGCGCCTGGTGATCACCGGTGCTGAAAAGCTCAAGACCGAGCTGGCCAATGCCTTTGAAGAGAAGTTCAAACTGCGGCCGTTGGAAGGGTATGGCGCAACCGAGCTGTCACCGGTTATCTCACTCAATATCCCGGATGTGGAGATCGGCGGCATCCGCCAGAAAGGGCAACTGCCGGGCAGCGTGGGCAGACCGATTCCAGGGGTGGCGGTACGGATCAGCGATCCGGACAGCCACGCACTGCTGGCTGATGGTCAGCCGGGGCTGATCGAGGTGGCTGGCCCCAACCTGATGACCGGCTACCTGGGCAAACCGGCAGAGACTGCCAAGGTAATCCGCAATGGCTGGTACAACACCGGCGACATCGGCTACATCAATGAACAGGGCTTTGTGGTGATCACCGACCGTCTGGCTCGTTTCAGCAAGATCGGCGGCGAGATGATCCCCCACGGCGCCGTGGAGGAGCGGCTGCTGGCAGCCCTGGCCAGCACAGACGTGCTGCTGGCAGTCACGGCAGTGCCGGATGAGAAAAAGGGTGAGCGGATTGCGGTGGTCTTTGATCAGACCCAACTGGATGAGGCCAAGGTTAAACAGGCGATTGAACAGGCCGACCTGCCCAACCTCTGGAAACCATCCCTACTGGTGGCAGCAGAGGCGATTCCGCTCTTGGGTAGCGGTAAGCTGGATCTGAAGGGACTGAAGAAGTTGGCTGAGGCTATGGTGTAAAGGATATTTCCGGACTGCGAAGCAAAGAGCGATGACTCAGGATACCTATATAATAAACAAGCATCCTACATAGGAAAAGCTTAGATTAACGAGTTGAGCATTTACTAGGGGGAACAAGTGGAAAGAACGAAGACCTTCTATAAAGATCGAGTGGTTGGCATCCTTTCCAACTTTCAGCTGTTGGAACTCGCGCTTAAGATTTACATAGGTAAGTCGTACGACTTAATTCACCATCTTATTGGTGGCAGGGTTCATTTTGACTTTTCCATATCGGACGTTGAAAACTATCCACTTGAGCGTCTACTTAACATATTTACGAAGCTAAACGGAAACGAAGAGCTTAAAAAACGCCTCAACAAGTTGAGGTCAGAGCGGAATTATGTGGCTCACGAGGCTCTATTAGTGACCATCGACAGCAACCCGAACATGGATACTCTTCATAAAAAAGCCGAAGACTTCTTTTATTTAGAAGACGAATTGGTGGAGTGCTTGCAACTCGTAACTGAGGAGGGGCGGAAACTCATCGCGAGATTTGCACAAAAGCAAAGTCTTTAGTGACGGGGCATAGCAAGTTTCAAAGTTGAACCAGAAGGAGCAGATCCCAACTAGGGAGTTAGACCGGCCAGACCGGTCAACTCACTACCGTTGACATGTATCACTCAGCAAGGAGCACACCATGAATCCAGGCAAACGCATCAAAGACAAGCTGTTGCGGGTCAAGGCCAGCCTGACCAATCTTGATAATCAGCCCTTAAGCAAGGCCACCCTGGTGATCCTGCTGTTTCTGGACATCTTCATCCTGACTGCCATCTTTAACGGCCTGGCTGCCCATACCCGCCAGTTGAGCACGCCGGAGGAGTTTATCCCCAGCGCCTGCCGCGAGATGGTGATCGACCGCACCTGGAACCCCACCAACCGGATTGAGAACCTGTCCCAACTGGTGAATACCACCAACAACAGCTACTACCACCGTCCGCAGGAGAGTCCCCATGAGCGCCACCCGGCCTGCACCCCCTACCTGAGCCTGCTGGACCGGATCAAGAACGACAAGGCCTTGGCCACCAGCTTTGATGAGCGCCAGAAAGCCGAGCGCGAGACCCAGGAGCTGCAACGCAGGATTGATCAACTGAAAGGCAGCTACGATACAGCCCTGCTGGAGGCCATTGCCCAACAGCCTGAACCGGCCACCGAGATTGATGCCACCAAGGCCGAGTTCAAGCAGAAGACCAGCCGCTTGAACAGCCTGAAAGCCATGCTGGCAACCTTGGATGAGCAGATCAACAGCCACCCCACCGTGGCAGCGCTCTGGGCCAGACTGCAGGCATCCCAGGCCAGTGACCGTCAGGCCTTGCTGGCTGAGCTGCGCACCCTGAACTTCTGGTACCCGGTCAAGCGATTTGGCATGCAGATGCTGTTTCTGCTGCCGCTGTTTGCCATCTTCTATGCCTGGAACAACGCCAGCATCCGGCGCAGCCGCGGGCTGCAGACCCTGGTGTCATCCCACCTGCTGGGGGTATCGTTCATCCCGATCTTCTGCAAGCTGATCGAGGCGATCTACGACATCATCCCCAAGCAGTTGCTGCACAAGCTGATAGCGCTCTTGACCGCGCTCAAGCTGGTGGCGATCTGGCATTACCTGATCATTGCGCTGGCCATTGTGGCAGCCTTGTTCCTGATCTATATCTTCCAGAAAAAGCTGTTTTCGCGGGAAAAGCTGATTGAACGCAGGATAGCAAAAGGTGAGTGTCAGCAGTGCGGCAAACATCTGCCCAATGGGGCACGGGCCTGCCCGTTCTGCGGCTACGTGCAGTTCAGCCCCTGCCCGGCCTGCGCCAAGCCGATGCACAGCCAGGCGCGCCACTGCTGGGCTTGCGGGAGCGAGCATGGCACGCCATCAAACTGAAAAGTTGGCAGTGTCCCGGCAGAGCGAATTGCCCGCATCTGAGCAAGGCTGGGACACTGTCAACTGCCGAATGCAATACCTTTGAACTTAGGGCGTTGTCTTGTCGGCATGTCCCTTGTCAGCAGCCATGCCGCCGGTAACCACAAAGCCCATGGCGCGGTGGGTGGAGATGTTGATCGGTTTTACTGCGGAGCGGGGCACGATCACGGTATAACCGCCAATCTGGTAACTGAGCGGCAGGTAGACGGCGATTTCGTCTTCCTCGGCAATGCCGGCAGGCAGAGTGCTGAAATCGCTGCGGGTAACAAAACCGATCAGACGCATCGGCTTGCCGCCGAATTCAAGCTCAATGCTGACCACCTGGCTGAATTGGGAATCACGTTGATTGGCAAAGAACCCGATAAAGTCCTTGAGGGAGCCGTAGAGGGTTTTGATGACCGGTATCTGATCCGCAACCTTTTCACTCAGGTCGAGCAGCCGGCGGACCATAAAGGCGTTCAGTCCCAGGCCGAACAGGAAGGTGGCAGCAATCCCGGCCAAAAGCCCCATGCCGGGAATATACCAGCCAACCGGCAGCAGCACCTTGAGCATGCCGCCCAGCACGGTTTCAGCGGAACGTACAAGCCAGAAGAGAATATAGATCGTCAGAATGGCCGGCAGCATCGCCACCAGCCCCCGAAACATGATAGTACCCAGTCGATTCATAGTGTCCCTGTTGTTGTAGTGATTTCAATCCAGACTGGGGTGTATTGTAACGTATCAGCAGGATGGTTGCACTGTTTTCCTCGGTGCAGCGTGGAGTTGAAATCAGGAGATGATTATGCATCCCATCATAGATATCCATTGCCACACCGCCGGGATCGGCTCCGGCAACTCCGGCTGCTTCATCTCCCCTGCCCTGCGCAGAAGCTGGAAATACCGGGTCTACCTGAGCTCGTTCGGGGTGCGGGAACATGAGCTGCTGCAGCATGGCGACAAGCTGGTGCTGCAACGGCTGTCCGCATCCCTGACCGCCTCCGGCAGGGTTGATCTGGCTGTGGTACTGGCCATGGATGGCGTGCTGGACAGCAAAGGCGAGCTGGACCAGGGCTGCACCGAGATGTACATCCCCAATGAATTTCTGGCAGAGGCGGTCAAGCAGCACCCCAACCTGCGCTTTGGGGCCAGCATCAATCCCTACCGCAGGGACGCCCTGGAACAGCTGGACAAGGCCGTTGCCACAGGGGCCGTGCTGATGAAGTGGCTGCCCTCGATCCAGCATATTGACCTGGCAGATAAACGGCTGGTGCCGTTCTACCAGCGGATGCAGCAGCATGGCCTGCCGCTTTTGACCCACACCGGTGAGGAGGGGTCCTTTACCTATGCCCGCAATGAACTGGGAGACCCGCACCGGCTGCGTCTGGCGCTGGAACAGGGGGTGACCGTGATTGCCGCCCATGCCGCTGCCAATGGCAAAAATGAAGGTGAGCATAATTTCAAGCGCTTCCTGCGGTTGTGCGACCAGCATCCCAACCTGCACGCCGACATCTCGGCCCTGACCCAGCTGAACCGCCCCGGCCAGCTGCGGCGCTTGCTGCAGCAGCATCACCTGCATGGCAGGTTGCATTACGGCACGGACATGCCGTTGACCAACACCCCGCTGGTCTCACCGCTGGGGCACCTGACCCGGCTAGCCCCCTGGACCGTGGCACGGCTGGTGGCGATCAAAAACCCGTGGGATCGCGACCTGGAGCTGAAACGGGCCCTGGGTGTGCCGGAAGAGGTGTTTACCAATCCAGCAAGATTGCTGAGAATGTAGCCGCGAAAGAACGCAAGGAACGCAAAGAATTACAAACGTTAACCCACCCCAGCCCTCCCTTATCAGGGAGGGGGCAAATTCAGGAAGGCCTAAAGACCTCCCCCCTGACAAGGGGGGATTGAGGGGGGTTAGGTGTTAAAATTTCAAAAAGGATATCTACCATGCCATCGGTCTACGACCTGAAACCCAAATTCCAGAACCTGCTGCGTCCGCTGGTCAAGCTGCTGGCCCGTAGCGGCGTGACCGCCAACATGGTCACCCTGACCGCCATGCTGGGCTCCATCGCCTATGGCATCTGGATCTACCAGCCCTTTGTCAGCCACGGCCCCAACCCGTATCCGTTCCTGTTTCTGGGGCTGTTCCTGTTTATCCGCATGGCGCTGAATGCCATTGACGGCATGCTGGCCCGTGAACACCACCAGCAGAGTCTGTTTGGCGCCTACCTGAATGAAGTGGGCGACGTGGTTTCCGATGCGGCCCTGTACCTGCCGTTTCTGGATCTGATGGAGTATGGGATGGGCTGGGTGATCATGATCGGGCTCTGTCTGTTAACCGAGTTTGTGGGGCTGCAAGGCAAGACCATCGGTGCCTCCCGGCGCTATGACGGCCCCTTTGGCAAGAGCGACCGGGCGGTCTTCTTTGGTGCCTTGGGACTCTTTACCGCCTGGGCCGTCTTTGAAAACAGGCAGGCCCTGCACGGTATTGTGATGAACTGGGCCCTGCTGATCGCCAGTCTGCTGGCGCTGCTCACCATCAGCAACCGGGTACGCCGGGGAATCCAGGAGGCACGCCCATGAACCTGCAGCAGTGGATTGCCGGCTCCAGCTACGCCAGCCTACCCCACGGCTTTCTGGTGCTGGGGCTGATGGTTGGCGGCGCAGTAACCGGCATGCTGGCAGGTCTGATGCTGAAGAGCAACGAGGTCTTGATCCGCTCCCGCACCTGGCTGTTGATCATCGCCCTGTTCAGCCTGGGCACCTGGCGGCCCGGCTTTGCCCCTTGGCTGTTCGGCTTTATCAGCTTTCTGGCCCTGCGGGAGTTCATCACCCTGCTGGAGACCAGGCCGGCTGATCGCGGTGCCCTGTTCTGGCTGTTTCCTGCCATTGTGCTGCAGTATCTCTGGGTGGGAATGCAGTGGTACGGCATGTTCATCATCTTTGTCCCGGTCTGGCTGTTCCTGTTCATCCCCTTGCGGCTGGTGATTGCCGGCGAGACCGAAGGCTTTATCCGCTCTGCCGGGGTGATCAACTGGGTGGCGATGATGACCATCTTCTCCTTAAGCCATGTGGCCTATCTGATGCAGCTGCCGGTGGTTGGCGTGGGGCATGGCCTGGGCTATGTGCTGTCGCTGGTGATCATGACCGCCCTGAATGATGTGTTCCAGTTTATCTGGGGCAAGCTGCTGGGCGGGCCCAAGATCATCCCCACGGTCAGCCCGGGCAAGACCTGGTCCGGCTTTCTGGGGGGTGTCGGCACCAGTGCGCTGCTGGCTGCCTTGCTGCTGCCGCAGCTGACCCCCTACAGCCACCTGGCCGGTGCCGGAGTGGGTGCGCTGCTGGCCTGCTGCGGCTTTATCGGTGACGTGGTGGAATCGGCGGTCAAACGGGATATCGGGGTCAAGGATTCCGGCAGCAGCCTGCCGGGACATGGCGGCATACTTGACCGGGTGGATAGTCTGACCTACACTGCGCCGGTATTTTTTCATCTGACCTGGTATCTGTTTCATTGAAGCCAGCTTCAACTCAAGGCGATATCTTCGTTGACTCGTCTTCGGCTCCTCGACGTACTGCGTGTACGCCTGCGTCGCCGAATTCCTCGTCGCCTTGATCTCATCCTTGATTTAAAGCTGACCCACAAAAGGGGAAGACGTAAAACATGACACCCAGACGTTTCACAAGTTACCTTCTCATCATTGTCAGCTTACTATTCAGCAGCAACGCCCATGCTTACTGTTTTGAAGAAGCCGGGCAACTGTACGGCATCAACCCGCTGGTGCTACGCTCCATTGCCGGGGTGGAATCCGGCAACAAACCGGATGCCGTGGGTAAGAACAGCAACGGCAGTTATGATGTCGGCCTGATGCAGATCAACACCATCTGGAAGAGCACCCTGGGGCCGGAACGCTGGAAGCACCTGGGAGACGCCTGCTACAACACCAAGACCGGGGCCTGGATCCTGGCGGCCTGCATCAGCAAGTACGGCTATAACTGGCGGGCGGTGGGCTGCTACAACAGCCAGACACCGGAAAAGAGCGAGATCTACGCCAAGAAGATCTTTGAAAAGCTGGAACGGCTGAAGAGCGGCAAGGAACCGCAACCGCTTGACAGCAACCTGGAGGCGGCAATCGCAGCCCAGGTACAGGAGATGGTGGCTGCAAAGCAGGAGGGACGCAAGGTACCCAGAAAAAAGGTGTTGAAGTTTATCCCCTACACCCGGCTGCCCAAGGAGAAGCAGCGCCAGCCGCCGCCAGCACCTGTCGGTGAGCCGCTGGCACCGGTTCCGGTAGCGTGGTAATGCGACGCCTGATCCGGATCATCTTTCTGTGCTGCTGTGTCCGCCCGCTGGTATCGCTGCTGCTGGGACGCTCTGTCACGGGGCGCCAGCATCTGCCAATCAGCGGCCCGGCCATTATTGCCGCCAACCACAACAGCCACCTGGATATCCTCTATCTGATCGCCCTGATGCCGCTGAAGGCAGTGCCATTGCTGCGACCGGTGGCTGCAGCCGACTACTTTTGCAGCACGCCGCTCAGCTCCTGGCTTTCCAGCACGTTTTTGGGGGTCATACCGTTGGAACGGAAACGGAGCAGCTTCCATGCCGATCCGCTGGCAGGTCCGGCTGCAGCGTTGGAGCAAGGTGAGATTGTGATCATCTTTCCTGAAGGGACGCGGGGAGCGCCGGAGGAGTTGGGGCAGATCAAGCCGGGGGTGGCCCACCTGGCAAAGCGCTTTCCTGCAGTGCCGGTGGTGCCGGTCTTCATGCGCAACCTGGGCAGAAGCCTGCCGCGAGGCAGCTTTGTACTGGTGCCGTTCTGCGGTAAGGCAGCGGTTGCTGAACCACGCTGTTTCAGCGGTGACGCCAAGCTATTTACGGCTGAGCTGGCAGCAACCATGCAGCAGCTGAGTCAGGAATAAAAAGTTCACCGCAGAGGACGCTAAGGAACGCAGAGGTAGTTTAAGACAATTAACGACACAAGGTATTAACTCTTTTTGTTGTATTACTTTTAAACATTCCTCATTATTTTTCACTTTTTACTCAGCGAACCTCTGTGCCCTCTGCGGTAAAAAACGCATAAGGTTTAAGGATGCAAATTCAGGTGGATGGCGCTTCTTCCTGACTGTCCATGACGTATTTTTTGACCGTTCTCCGATCCAACCCGGTCCGCCGCGCCACCTCTTCATAACTGCCCAGCCGCTGGTAGAGTAAGCCACAATAGCCTGCCAGCAGTTCCCGTGCATCCAGACTGCCCTGACTGACACCAGCCACCAGCGCATCCTGCAGACCACCACCACCCACAACCAGACGATCACCTTCATAACGCCGGGTCAGGAGCATCCTGCGCACCGCCTGCTCAAGCTCACGCACGTTGCCGGGCCAGGCATAGTGCGGCCCCAGTGAACGGCGTAACCCCTCGCTGATCTCGGCTGCCATGGCGCTGCACTCATGCCCCAGCATCCGTTGCAGGATGTTTTTGACCAGGGCCGGCAGCTCGGACGGTTCTTCCTGCACCCGCTGCCTGAGCGGCGGCACGATGATCTGATCGGAACAGAGCCGGTAATAGAAGTCATCCCGGAACTGTCCTGACCGCCGCAGCTCATCCAGTGGGCGGTTGGTGGCGGCAATCACCCGGCCGTTGAAACGCAGCCGTTCATGGCTTCCCACCGGCGCAAAGGTCCGCTCCTGCAGCACCTGCAACAGCTTGATCTGCACCGGCACCGAGACGTCGCCGATCTCATCCAGAAAGATTGAGCCGTGGCTGGAACAGCGGCTGAAGACCCCTTCATGGTTATCAATGGCGCCGGTAAAGGCCCCTTTGCGATGGCCGAACAGTTCCGACTCCAGCAGCGATTCCGGGTATTGCGACAGGTTGCGGCTGATAAAGGTACGGGTAAAGCTGTCTTTAAAACAGCCGGTTTTGTCATCAAACGGGATAAAGCCGGAGCGCCCGATGGCGGCAGCAGCTGCCCCCTTGCCGGTACCGGTCTCCCCCAGCAGCAGGGTGGAAAAATCCTCCATCCGGTCCCAGAGCCGCTGGTCATACAGGTTGATGTCGCAGGTAAAGATATTGTTCCAGAGTTGCAGCCGCAGGGTATGCATGCAGGGAGACAGCCCCACCAGGGCGGTGTCGATGAAATAGAAGGCCCGCCGGATCTGGTAGAAGATCTCCAGGTAGCGCAGGCAGTCGGGCCGGCTGTAGCCCAACCGCTCCAGTTGTTCCAGCACTTCAGCCGCAAACGGCACCTTGATCGGCCGGTCGCCGGCCCGTTGCTGATCCAGGATAAAGGCATCAAAGGGGCCACGGTAGCGGTGGTAGATATCAAACTGGAAGGCGGTCTGCAACAGGCTGCGGTCCTCACCCCGGTACAGTACCGGATCACCCTTGCCGCTCCTCCTCAACCCGTCAAGCCGGGCCGTGACCCGCTCCACCACCAGATCAATCAGATCATCCCGCGAGCAGCGCAGGTCATCACCGGCAATCCGGCGATCAAGCGCCTCCCGTTCCGGGCTGAACGGATTGGCAAAGGCGGCCAGGGCCACCGCACGGAAGAAATCACGATCACCGGCTGTCAATATCAGGGGCTTGTTCATGCACAAAATGTACAGAGCAAGTACAATGCATGTCAACACCTTTAACATCACCAACAACAGCTATCCAGATAACAAACTGAAATCAATACAAAACCAAGCAACACCCGCCTTTGGCACATTCCCTGTAATTATTTCAGCAGAGCAGAAACGAACGCAGCCAGGAGGACGCCATGAAAACCATCAACAAACGGATCTTCACCATCACCCCGATCATCGCCTTTGCACTGACCATCATTATCTCAACCGGGATCAGCCGCAGCATTGAGCACCGCCGCACCGCAACCGCAGACCGGCCTCAGACGGCAGATCAAATGCCTAACGGCAGTTACAGCAACCTGATCAACACCTTTAACGCCAGTTCCACGAGGTAGACCATGAAATACCCAGCAATCATCCTGGTGGCCTGTTTTGTCTTTTGTTCCGGTTGTGCAAGCTACAACAGCGGCCTTCGCACCGTCCAGAAGCAGAGCAACCTGGCATCATTTCTCTTCAGCTGCAACCAGCCTCAGACGCCTGCGCAGAAAGCCCCGCTACAGCTGCCTGCCAGAGTTGGTGTCGCCTTTGTCCCCGGTGACCCGGCATCATCAAACCTCCCTGAAACCACGAAGAAAGAGGTGATTGAGACGGTCAGGGCACAGCTCGCCAAGCATACCAAATATGTAGCCGGGGCCCAGGCAATTCCCTCCATCTACCTGACGCCCAGAGGCGGGGTGCAGAACCTGGAGCAGGTTGCACAACAGTTTGGTGTCGATGTTATCGTTATCCTGGGAGCCAACCAGTTCCAGAAACATGAACGCAACTCATTGGCGGCACTGCTTGATGTAACCATCATAGGCCAGTACCTGATCCCCGGAAACACGGTGGATACCGCCACTGTCCTGGAGGCGGCGGTGTACCATGTACCCTCACGGGCACTGATTTTCCGCACCGACGGTGCCAACAAAAAGAGATCCCGTTCCACACGCTACGGTTCTTCGCAAACAGCTCAAAATGATGCAGCCGACAGCATTCTGGATGCCTCAAAGAAACTGGTGGTGTCCATAGGCGAAGCGCTGGTCGGTTTTGAAAAATTTGATGCCGCCACAGCACAGGAAATCCAGCCGCTGCCCACCTCTGCCACCAATACCGTCAACGAACAGAAAAATTACTGGGACAAGGCAAACAGATACCGTTCTTCCGGCGGCGGATCGTTTGATCTCATCTGGATAGCCCTGACAGGAGCAGGATTGCTATGCGCAGCACGCATTCGCAGACAGCACTGACCGCTTGGCTTGTTACGGCAGCCAGTGCAGCGGCGGCCACGCTTTTCCCGTGGCGGTGGTCACTGGATCGCTCCCTGGTCGAACAGGGCGAATGGTGGCGGCTCATCACGGGACACTTTGTCCATCTCAGCTGGCAGCACTACCTGTATGACCTGACGGCACTCGGCGTGACCCTGGCACTCTGCACAGCCATCGGCCTGCGCAGCGCCACCATCGCGAAAACGGCATTGCTATCGGCAGGCACGGTATCGGCAACCTTGCTGCTCAGCCACCCGGTTGATATCTATGGAGGAGTTTCCGGCATCACGGCCGGGCTCCTCTCACTGGGTACGTTAGGGATAATCAACAAGGGCGCATGGTTTTCCGGTGCCACGCTTTCCGTCTGCCTGCTACTCAAAATACTGTTGGAGCTGCACGGGATAGCAGTATCAGCGATAGCACCCGTCTGGCAGGCCCATGCTGCCGGTGCAGCCACGGGCATCATGATCGCCGCCTCCTCCCTAAAACAGCCGACAAAACCCGTCTCCAGCGGGTACGGCAGCACAACCGGCAGTATTGACTCCATTTCCACGAGGTAGACCATGGCACTCTTGAGTATCTGCATCGGCATCATTGCAGGCGGCATGCTGTTTCAGTTTGCCGGAGCGGTTTCAGGCGGAATTATCGGCTGGTTCTACTACAGCCTGCACCTGCTGCACACACGCCAGAACGAGCAGCAACAAGAGCTGGCATGGCTGAGATCACGATTGTCCGCACATCTGCGGGATGATCCTGACCTGACAAGACCTGAACCGGATCAGGCACCCAAGCCGGAGCCTGCAGTCATTGTCACCCCGGCCCCGCTGGTCCGGCCAATGCCGACCCAACCGGCGTGGCAGCAAGAGCAACCGGCACCGAAAACGACCGTAGATCTGACCGCTAAAACCGAGCCTGCCTATACCTTTAAATACACCCCTGCGCCGGAAACTTCAGCCGAACCATCAGCACTGGAAAACGTTCTGAAAACCATCTTTAACGGTGAAAACCTGCTGGTGAAGCTGGGGGTGCTGATCCTTTTCTGCGGCATCGCCTTTCTGGTCAAATATGCAGCCCAGCACGGCATGTTCCCCCTGGAACTGCGCCTGCTCAGCGCTGCTGCCGGAGGCGTCGTCCTGCTGGCAACCGGCTGGCAGTTGCGCACAAAACGGGCTGAGTATGCCCTGGCGCTGCAGGGTGGCGGTATCGGCATTCTCTATCTGGTCAGCTATGCAGCCTTCAGACTGTATGCGTTAATCCCCGCGGTGCCTTCCTTTGCGCTACTGGTGGCCATCTCCGGTCTGTGTGCTACGCTGGCACTGCTGCAGGAATCACGCACCATGGCCCTGTTCGGCATAATCGGCGGCTTTGCGGCCCCGTTTCTGGCCTCGGTGGGCATCGGTGATCCGGCGGTGTTGTTCGGCTATTACACCGTACTCAACATTGTGGTGATCGGCATCGCCTGGTTCCGTTCGTGGCGCTCCATCAACCTGACCGGTTTTATTGCCACTTTCCTGCTCAGCGCTATCTGGGGAGCAAACTACTACAAACCTGCGTATTTCAGTTCTGTAGAGCCGTTCCTGATCCTGTTTTTCCTGATCTACCTGGGGGTTGCCCTGTTGTTCTCACTGCGGCAACCGCCTGATCTGCGCGGCATCTCCGACGCGACCCTGGTGTTCGGCACACCACTGGCTGGCTTTGCCCTGCAATCGGCGTTGGTCAGCGACTATCGCTACGGCATGGCCTGGAGCGCCCTGGTGGCCGGGCTCTGCTACCTGGCCTGCTGCCGTCTGCTCTGGAAGCGCGACCAACAGCTGCGCCCGCTGGCCGAATCATTTCTGGCACTGGCCGGCATACTGCTCAGCCTGAGCATACCGCTGGCCTTTGATGGCCGCTGGACCTCCGCGGCCTGGGCGCTGGAAGGAGCCACCATGGTCTGGCTGGGGTTCAGGACAGAACGCCGCCTGGTTCGGGCCAGCGGTTATCTGCTGCAGCTTTTGTCCGGACTGGCCTTTGTCATTGCCATGGACCGCAGCGCAGGACCCCTGGCACTGCTGAACAGCCTCTATCTGGGCTGCCTGCTGCTCAGTCTGTCCGGCCTGTACAGTGCGTTCCTGCTGTACCGCAACAACCAGCAGCGCCAGGAGTGGGAGCAGCCGCTTGAGTACCTGCTGATCGCCTGGGGGCTCTGCTGGTGGTCCGGCGGCGCCCTGTATGAACTGGATCGGCATCTGCAGAAAGAGTTTTTGGATGGTGCCCAGCTGCTGTGTGCCGCCCTGTCAGCCCTGCTGATCCGTCTTTCTGCACGCAAACTGCAGTGGCAGAACTTCAGCTGGACCAGCCTGATCCTGGTCGTGCTGATGCCTGCAGCCGCAGTGGCCTGGTTCCCTGCCCATCCCCTGGCCCATGGCGGCTGGTTTGCCTGGCCGGTCGCCTTTAGCACAAGCTGGTGGCTGCTGTACTCCCATGATCAGTTGCTACCGGCAACGTTTAAACCGTATCCCCATGCCCTGCTGGCCTGGCTGCTGGCACTAGTGGGCAGCCTTGAGCTTGGCTGGCAGGTACGCTTTGCCATGCTGCAGCAGGGCAGCTGGCTGGAAATCAGTCAGGTGGTGATGCCGGTCAGTCTGCTCGGGCTGTTGGTGATCGGCAATCGAACCGGTCTCTGGCCCTTCCGGCAGGAGCGGACTACCTATCTGGGGATCATCGCCCTGCCCCTTGCGGTCTGGTCTCTGGGCTGGGTGGTGGTCAGCTCCCTGACCTGCGTTGGCGACAGCAGCCCGCTGCCCTGGCTGCCGCTGCTGAACCAGTTTGACCTGACCATCCTGGCTGCCATTGCCATGCCGTTGATCTGGCTGCGCAGCCTGTATGCAGAGCATGAATTCCAAGCGTTATTGCATGAACTGCAGCCTTCAATCACGGCCCTGTTCAGCGCTGTTGCCTTTGTCTGGCTGAACAGTATCCTGGCCCGCAGCCTGCACTACTGGGGCGAGGTACCGTTCACAGCCCACGGCATGCTGCACTCGCCCCTGGCCCAGGCATCCTTCTCCATCTGCTGGAGCCTGCTGGCGCTGCTTGCCACCCTGTATGCGGTCCGGCATGCCCACCGCCGGATCTGGATCTGCGGGGCCGCCCTGCTGGGGGTTGTGGTTGCCAAGCTGTTTATGGTAGATCTTGCAGGTCATGGCACCGTGGCCAGGATCGTATCATTTGTTGCCGTGGGACTGTTGCTGCTGGTGATCGGCTGGTTCGCACCGGTACCACCCAAAAAAGAATAAGCCCGGGTCATCCGCAGACTATTGCCTGCACAAGGGAGAAGATCATGCCGTCAATGTTCACCAGAATCCTGCACCTGTCACTGGCCGGCCTGCTGTTCGTCACTGCACAGCAGGCGCAGGCCGTTTCCACAGACGAACTCCAAGGGCAGCTGTCCTCTGCATCCACCGCAACACTGCCTGCCCAGTGCCGGGATCACCTGCTGAAGGCCCATGGCGTTACCAGACAGCAGGTGAATGCAGGACTGAATCAGGAGCTGGCCCGTTTTCGCACCCTGGCAGAGCAGGCCTTGATGCTGCGGGCCGAAACCATCTCGGTGGGCAGACGGATCAAGACCCAGCTGGAGCAGAAAAAACCGCTCTCCGGCGACGATCTGGAGATCATGAACATCGGTATTACCGAACACCTGAAGCTGCGCAAGGAGCTGATGGAGGTTGCCGAATCCCACGAATGCTGGCTGGATGGGACCGAGCAGGAATGGCAGAGCCGGGGGGTATCGCCGGAGACACGGCTGAACGGGGTGATGATGTCGCTTGCATCCGCCTTTTTGCTGTATGACAACTATCTGCTGTCGGTCTCGCTGTTTGAAGGGGATGCCAAACTGCGCCGCCTGCTGAATGAGGCTGATCCCGGCTATGCGGTGCAGAGCGCCGCCCTGGCCAAGGTAACCCTCTCCTACAACTCCATCAACAACCGCAGCCGGGCCCGCAAGGCGATCAAATTCTACGAGCAGGAGGCAAAGCGATTCAACCGGACCGTGGATGCCAACCCGGAAACCGCCTACATCAATCTGCTGATCAAGCAGAGTCCTTCCTATTCCATGGTGCGCACCTGGTCGCCGTTTTACGTGGTGGGCCGCAAGATCGGCTTTCTGGGCGGCGTGACCGAAGACACCCTTTCCGGGTTGGAGCGGCACGGTGTCAGCCTGTTCAGCATGGTCTTCGGCAATGCCGTCGGGCTGGTGGAAACCCGCAAGGGCAAGCTGTACCGTAAACCGCCGGTCAGGGAACAACTGCAGGAAACCCTGCAGGCCGGTGATGTGCTGCTGGAAAAGACCCCCTTTCGCCTGACCGACAAACTGATTCCCGGCTACTGGGGGCATGCGGCGGTCTGGATCGGCACAGAAAGGGAGTTGCGCAACCTTGGCATCTGGGACAACCCGCTGGTCAAACGCTACCATGACCAGATCCATCAGGGGCGTGGCGTGGTTGAGGCGCTCCGTTCCGGGGTGGAGATAAACCCGCTGGAGCAGTTTATGAACATTGACAGCATCGGGGTCTTACGCAAACAGAACATCAGCAGGGATGACCGGATCAGGGTCATTCTGCAGTCCCTACGGCAGGTGGGCAAACCGTATGACTTCAATTTTGATGTGGAATCAAAGGAGCGGGTCTACTGCTCAAAGCTGGTCTACCTGACCTACAGCGGGGTGGAGTGGCCCACCAAAAAATCGCTGGGGCGCACCACCTTTACCCCTGATGATGTGGCGAACCGCGCCCTGGCAGGTGATTTCCGGCTGGTGCTGTTTTACCACAACGGCAAACAGGTGCAGCAGACACCGCTGGAACGGATGGCAAGCCTGATGGAGCAGCCGGTCCGTCCAGCGGTACGCTAGCAGGTACTACGGGGAAAACAGCAGCCTGATCGTTGCAGGATCAATACTCAGGATATGCGGTGGCCGGCCCTGCTGCAGCATCATGTTGAACATCGGCATGAAGTTATCCACAATGGCTGCCCCCAGCGCGAAGAAGATCAGCAGCGGCACCAGGATGTACCCGGCCAGACCGAGCAGCAGCCAGGCCGCCTTGGTGCCGTCGCTTGATGAATAGCTGACGGTTCCGGCAGTTTCACTCAGATTGCGATAGAGAATAACGGTATACAGCATGCTGAACGGCGCCAGCAGCAGTGAGAGAATGACACCGATGAACGGTATCGTCCCCGGCAGCATCCCCAGCAGCCAGACCAGCACCAGACGCCCGGTCACCGGCCAGAAACGGCCATCCACCAATGCCTTGCTCTTCAGCAGGGCTTCCATTCCACGGGTCTCCTCAGCCACCACCAGATAGGGGCAGGCAAAGAACCAGATAGCGGTCAGAATGCCGGGGATCAGAAACAGGAGTGAGGCTCCCCCCGCGATAAAGCTGTAGAGCGTCGACACCCAGGCCAGGGATATCCAGCAGCTTTTGGCACGGTGAAAGGAATCATTGAACCCCAGCCTCTCATCAACTGCCGCACTGAGCGCCGCTGCCATCCCCCAGCAGGCAATCAGGAGACTAAGGCAGACTGCCACACCAAATGACATGATCAGCGCCGCCAGACCACTGAAGGAGCTCTTGGCCATGCCGCCCATGCCAAGGGATACCAACACGGGGGGGACCACACAGGCGACTGCCGTGGCAATAAAAATGCCCAGCAGCACCAGCCAGCGTTGTTTGTACAGTTCCCAGGTCGCCTCAAACAGTTCCGCAACCGTCAGCAGTTCACGGGAGACACGCCCCTTAGTGTTCCCCCCTCCTGCCGCATGATTGTTTTCGGGCAATGGCGGTGGCAGTGGCGGGGGTGATGGCGGTGCCGCAGCTCCCCCCGCCGGTGGTGGCGGGGTCATGACCGGAGCAGGCACGGGAGACACAACCGGTGCGGATGCCTTGTCAAACTCAAAGACCTGCTTGCATTTGGGACAGGTTGCCTGTACCGGCTGGTCCGGCAGTTGGTCAGCCACGACTTCGCGGCTGAAGGAACAGTGCGGACAACTGACTCGAATCTTGGACATGGGGCCTCCTTGGGACACACCACAGCAGATTGCAATTATCCTGCAAAATACGTGGCAATTGTTGCATCATGCTGCAAATTAACGTTGCACTATATGCAATACAGCTAGTTATCCCGCGCACCGGTCGCCCTGCCGCTGTTCTGCAGCAGACAAACTGACAAAAACCGTCAGTACGATAACGCATTCAATGCGTAGCACCAGATCAGGACACAGCAAAAAAATCTGGTATACTTTATCCGAGTCAAGCTCATCTTCAGGAGGTTGTTCATGCAGATCCTTTCCCTGCCGGCATTATGTCTGGGGCTGTTGTTGCCCGTATCCGTGTTTGCAGCACCGGCGGCACGTATACCGGCACAGGCCACCATCAGTGCGGTTACAGTCTATCAGGACCGGGCCCAGGTTACCCGCAGCGTATCAGTCGCATTGAAACCGGGCAGTCAGATCATTGCGGTTGAAGGGTTGCCGGTGCTGCTGCAGGACGATTCGGTGCGGGTCGATGCCAAGGGAACGGCACGGGCCACCATCACCGGTATTGAGGTCAAGCGCAGTTTTCTGACCCAGACGGCCGACAAGCGGGTCAAGGAGATTGAGGCGGAACTGCGGCAGCTTGAGCGCAAGCTGGGTGGCCTTGATGCCAGAAAGGCCGGCCTGGTTGCCCAAAAGGGCTTTGTTGATTCGATCAAGGTGGCCTGGGGAGAACGGATCTCGCAGCAACTGGCCATCGGCAAGCCGACCAGCGCCGAGCTGAATGAGGCCATGGGCTTTGTGGGCAGCAACACCGTCAAGGTTGAAGATCAGCAGCGTGAGATTGAGCAGGAAAAGCAGGTCATCAAAGAGCAGATCGATGCCCTGAAGCGAAAGAAGCAGGAGGCAGCCGGATCATATCGCAAGGAGAGCAAGACCGTTGAAGTGGCGGTTGAAACCTCCAGGGAAGGCAAGCTGACCCTGGACCTGTCCGGGGTGGTCAATCAGGCCACTTGGGAGCCGGGCTACGATGTGCGCCTTGCCCAGGATGGCACCAGCGCCGAGCTGACCTACCGTGCCCAGGTTCGCCAGCAGACCGGTGAAGACTGGAGCAATGTGCCGCTGACCCTTTCCACGGCGCGCCCGGCCAGTGGTGGCGCCCCGCCCACCCTCTACCCCTGGCGGATCTCCTTCTATCGCCCCATGCCGATGGCCATGCCAGCTGCCGCACCAATCCGCAACTTCAAAAAGGCGGCCAGGCCCGTGATGGCAGAGAGTATGAAGGCCGATATGGCGATGGAGGAGGAAGAACCTGCTCCGGCGGCCTTCCAGACTGCCCAGGCAGCTGCAGAAGGGACCTCAATCGCATTCAAAATCCCCAAACCGGTTGATATCCCCTCCGACAACACCCGCCACAGCACGGTGATCGCGTTGGAAAAACTGCCGGTCAGCACCGAGTACAGCAGCGTGCCCAAGCTGGCAGCGGTTGCCTATCTGACTGCCGAACTGGTTAACAAGGCCGGCTGGCCGTTGCTGCCGGGAACCGTCAAGATCTTCAGCGGCAACACCTTTGTGGGCAGTGCCGAGATGAAGCAGGTGGCCTCGGGTGAAAAGTTCACCCTCCCCTTTGGCAGCGACGATCAGATCACGGTCAAGCGGGAAGAGCTGAAGCAGCACAAAGAGGCCGGCCTGTTCGGCAAAAACCGGATGGGCTACCGCTCAACCGTCACCGTTACCAACTTCCGCAAAGAGCCCCAGACCATCAGCATCAAGGATCAACTGCCGCTGGCTGGCGACAACGAGATCACGGTCAGCCTGGAAGAACCGACCCTGCCACCGACCGAGAAAAAGGATGACGGGACGCTGATCTGGAAGATGAAGCTGGCAGCAGGCGAGAAGAAGGTATTCAGTTACGAGATTGTGGTGGAATATCCCAAGGACAGGGAAGTTACGGGGCTGTAAAACTACTGCGGAGGCCGTCTGCCTCGTTGCGCGGTACTCGCTCCCTCGCCTGGCTGGGCCGGCATGCTTTTTCTCTACGCCTCAGCATGTTTCACACCGGAAAGCAATACAGAAAGGGACGGTCAGATGGCCGTCCCTTTCTGTTTTCCGGTTTCAGTTCAAGGATGATCTCAAGGCGGCGAGGAATGCGGCGACGCAGGTGTACACGTAGTACATCGAGGAGCCGCTGACAAGCCAACGAAGAGAGCGCCTTGAAATGGAAGCGGCATTAAAGCGCTTGCAGCACCACACACTTGAGGTATTCCGATTCCGGGAATGACAGCAGGACCGGATGATCCGGGGCCTGTGAGCGGGCGGTCACCAGCCGCACCTCACGCTTGGCCTGCCGGGCGGAAGTGGCCAGCATCTCGCGGAACGGTTCCCGCCCCATATGATAGGAACAGGAACAGCTGATCAGATATCCGCCCGGTTCCAGCAGCTCCAGGGCACGGCGGTTGATGGTGATGTACCCCTTGGTGGCCTCGGCCAGGTTCTTGCGGTTTTTGACAAAGGCGGGCGGGTCCATCACCACCACGCCAAAGCTGCGCCCTTCCAGCTTAAGGGAGCGCAGCCGGTCAAAGGCATCGCACTCCTCAAAAGCGACCCGGTCCGACAGGCCGTTTAAGGCGGCGTTCCTGCCGGCCAGGGCAACGGCACGCTCGGAGATATCCAGCCCCAGCACTGAGCGGGCCCCGAAAAAGCCGGCGTGGCTGGCCCAGCTGCCGCTGTAGCAGAAGCAGTCCAGCACTTCTTTATCTTTCGAGATCCCCTGCAGCAGCAGGTGGTTTTCCTTCTGATCCAGAAAACCGCCGGTCTTCTGACCGTTACGCAGATCCACCTCAAAACGCAGGCTGTTTTCCTCCATCAGCACAGCGTCCGGGATGGTCCCCTGCAGCAGTTCCACCCCTTCCGTCATCCCCTCCATGGTACGTACCGCCACATCATTACGGGCAATAATCCCCTTGGGGGACAGCAGCCGCTGCAGCGCCTCCAGGATCAGGCCGCGCCGTCTGTCCATACCGGCAGACAGCAATTGCAGCGAGAGGTAGTCGCCGTACTTGTCAACCACCAGGCCGGGCAGAAAATCGGACTCGCCATAGACCAGCCGGAAGGTTTCCAGCTGCGGATACAGACTGCGACGATGGGCCAGGGCCGCGGCAATCCGCTCTTCAAAAAAACCGACCGAGTCAATATCCTCGGGCTGCCGGGAAAGCAAACGGACCGCAATCAGGGAGTGGGGGTTATGGTAACCGCTGCCGATAAAATTACCGCTGACATCAAACAGTTCACAGGCGGCACCCGGTTCCGGGGCTCCTTCAATCCGGCCGATCTCGTTACTGAACACCCAGGGGTGTCCAGCCTTGATCCGCCGGTCTTCATTCTTTTTAAGGCTGATTCTGGTCACGGCAACATTTCTCCAAGGGAGGCAAGGGGGATGCGATCCGGCAGCTTGATGCCGAATTCACGCAGGTAGAGTACATTGACGGAGACCAGCAGTGAGTTAAGGCGCTCCAGGTCAATCAAGGCACCACCAGGGATCCGTTCCATACCGGTACAGTTAAGCGGGCAGACATCCACCCGGCGGACCGTCTCTTCAGTGATCAGGATCGGCAGTCCATGGGTGCGGCAGATAATCGGGCGGGCCCGGTACAACAGGCAGCGATCGTCAAGCAGGAGCGGGCAACGCTCCCCATCCTGAGGATTGCACAGATGCTGTTTCAGCTGTTGATACTGTTCCGGCGGCAGCTGTCCGGCAGCCTCAATCAGCGCCGCCGCCTCAACGGGAAAGACCGAGATACTGATACAGCAGGAAGAACAACCGGCGTGGCAGGTCAGGGCATCACCCAACAACGTGGTGATCCCCTCACAGAGTTGATCCACCTTCTCCAACAGGCGGTGATAGTTTTCAAGCGGCTGGGCCATTACACACCCTTAAAAGCGCAACACGGAAGGCTGGAGCAGGGCGGCGAGGGAGTGAGCACCGCGCAACGCAGCAGCCAGCCTTCCGCAGCAGCCTTTACTGGATCTTCAGCACAATCTTGCCGAAGTGTTTATCCTCTTCCATCATCCGGTGCGCCTCAACCACCTCATCAATACTGAAGACCTTTTCGATGATCGGCACGATGGTGCGGTCGGCAAATTTCGGCAGGGCCGTCTTGGTAAATTCAGCCACAATGGCCGCCTTATCCTTGACCGGACGGGAACGCAGGACAGAGCCGATGATCTGCTGGCGCTTGACCATCATCAGGGCCAGGTTCAGTTCTGCCTTGATGCCGCTGATGATACCGATGATCACCAGACGACCGGCATAGGCCAGCGAGTTCATGTTGGGGGCCAGATACTTGGCACCGACATGGTCCAGGATCACGTCCGCCCCCTTCTTGTTGGTGAACTCCTTGACCGCCTCGGAAAAGTCAGGGGTGGTGGTGAAGTCAACCACCAGGTCAACCCCCATCGCCTTGACCCGCTCAAGCTTACTGGGGTGCGAGGTGACAATGATCCTGGTTTCCGGCACCAGCGCCTTGCAGAGCTGTACACCGGCCATATTGACCCCGCCGCCGCCGCCATGGATGATGACAGTGTTCTTGTCCTTCAGGCCACCGATCATGAACAGGTTGGAGAAGGCGGTGATATAGGATTCGCAGACGCAGGCAGCCTCTTCAAAGGACATCGACTCCGGAATCGGCATCAGGTGACTGGCATAGGCCACGGCATATTCGGCACAGGCGCCGCCGCCCACCAGCGACATAACCCGCTGGCCCACCTGCCAGCCCTCCACGCCGGGACCGAGCTCTTCGATGGTGCCCGCCACTTCAAGGCCGAGAATTTCAGAGTCACCGGGAGGTGGCGGGTACTTGCCTTCGCGCTGCACCAGATCAGGACGGTTAATGGTGGTGGCAATCACCTTGACCAGCACCTGACCTTCAGCAGGAACCGGCTTTTCAGCCTCCCCCACCTTCAACACCTCAACCCCGCCAAAACCCTCCATCAAGACTGCCTTCATAGGAACCCCTCCCAAATGAGATAGTGTTTGAAAAATGCGAGGGGCTAATCTACCTGCTTGAAAGGCGTTTGTAAACCGAAAAAGCGCCAGCTGAACCCTTGATTTCATGGGTTTTTTCTGCCATAAACGGGCCTCATCAATCCTGTAATTCCAATTTCAGATCAAGGATGATAGCAAGACGGCGAGGAGATTGGCGACGCAGGCGTACACGCAGTACGTTGAGGAGCCAATGACGAGCCAACGAAGATAGCGCCTTGAAATGGAATTGGAATAAGCACCATGGACGGTACAGCAATGCAGATTATGGTCACCAACGATGACGGTATCGGAGCACCAGGCATCAAGGCCCTGGCTGACGCACTGGCAGAACTGGGCGATGTTACGGTGGTGGCACCGGACCGTGAACGCAGTGCTGCCGGGCATTCCCTGACCCTGCACGCTCCCCTGCGGGTCTTTGAGCTACGCAAAGGCTGGTATGCCGTGGACGGCACCCCCACCGACTGCGTCAACATGGGCCTGCACAGCCTGCTTCCTTCCCCCCCCGATCTGGTGGTCTCCGGCATCAACCATGGCAGCAATATGGGCGATGACGTGACCTACTCCGGCACGGTGGCGGCAGCCATGGAGGCCAATCTGATGGGCATCCCGTCGCTGGCGGTCTCACTGGCCACCTACGGCGCCACCGAGCATTTCCCCGATGCCGCCAAGGTGGCGCTGCAGGTCTGCCGTGCCATGATCAGGCAGGGACTGCCGGCCGATACCTTTCTTAACCTAAATATCCCCAACCTGCCTTTTGCGGAGATCAAGGTTCCGCTGATCACCCGCCAGGGCAAACGGTCTTTTGTGGGCAAGATTGTGGACAAGATCGACCCCCGAGGCCGCAAGTATTACTGGATCGGCAGCGAAGAACCCAGCTTTGCCGATGACGAAGGGACCGACTACAACGCCGTCGGCAAGGGCCACCCCTCCCTTACCCCGCTGCACCTCGACCTGACCAACCACCGGGCGCTGGAGACCCTGAAACAATGGCAACTCGCCTGATACTGGACATACGCGGGCTACTCTGGTATCGTGCCGCCGATTATCTTCCGCCGGGGAGTCTGTTTTGGTAAATTTTGAAATCGCCCGCAAACGAATGGTGCAGGAGCAGATCGTTGGTCGCGGCATTACCACCCCTCGCCTGCTTGAAGTCTTCCAGAAGGTCCCCCGTCACCTGTTCGTGCAGGAAGCCATGGCTGTCCAGGCCTACAGTGACGGCCCTTTGCCGATCGGCGAAAAGCAAACCATCTCACAACCCTACATTGTCGCACTGATGACCGATCTGCTGGAGCTGACCGGCAATGACCACGTGCTTGAGATCGGCACCGGTTCAGGCTATCAAACCGCCATCCTTGCCAGCCTGGTCAGACGGGTCTGGACCATCGAGCGGATTCGCCCCCTGGCCATGCAGGCCCGCAAGGTGCTTGACGCGCTGCACCTGCTGAACGTCAATATCAAGGTTGGTGACGGCACCCTGGGCTGGCCGGAGGAGGGCCCCTTTGACGCCATTCTGGTCACTGCCGGTGCCCCGGCAATCCCGGAGACCCTGGCCGCCCAGCTGGCGCCGGGAGGACGGCTGGTCATACCGGTCGGTGACGAGGCGAACCAGACCCTGCTCCGGATTCGCAAGGCGCCAGATGGGACCCTGACCCAGGAAACCGGTATCGGCTGCCGCTTTGTCCCGTTGATTGGCCAACAGGGCTGGCAGCTCAACAGTTGAGGAGGTTTCATGTCGCTTGACACGCCCCACCAGGAACCGTTTTTGGATGCACCAGGTCTGGATGACGAACAGGAACCACCGGTTGACTTTGTTGCCGCCATTGAAGCGGAAGAAGACCCCACACTTGAAGTTGACGAGCTGCCGGCCCTGGTGGAGCAGATCCCCCTTGATGACCCGGTCAAGATCTACCTGCGGGACATCCAGCGCACCCCCTTGTTGAGCGCAGAAGCCGAGAAGGAACTGGCCCGTCAGGTTGAACAGGGAGACAAGGCAGCCCGCAACAAGATGATTGAGGCCAACCTGCGGCTGGTGGTCAAGATTGCCAAGCGCTACCTGAACCGCGGCCTGCCGTTCCTTGACCTGATTGAAGAAGGCAACCTGGGCCTGATGAAGGCGGTCGAACGGTTCTCACTTGAAAAGGAATGCCGGTTTTCAACCTACGCAACCTGGTGGATCCGCCAATCAATTGAGCGTGCCCTGGTCAACCAATCCAGAACCATCAGGCTTCCGGTCCATGTGTCTGACGACATAAGCCGCATGCTCAAGATATCGCGCCAGCTTTCACAGGAACTGCACCGGGAACCATCGGTGCAGGAACTGGCGGAGGCCATGCAGATCAAACCACTGCATATCCGTAAACTGATGATCCTGTTGCGGCGGACCTGTTCCATGGATGTGCCGATTGGTGAGGGGAACGACTTTTTCCTGGTGGACACCATCGAAGACGCCAACGCGGTTTCTCCTGCCGAGCTGCTCGAAAACATTGACCGCTATGAGCTGATAGCCGAACATTTTGATCAGCTGAGCGAGAACGAACGCACCATCCTGGGGCTTCGCTTCGGTCTTGATGACCAGGACCCCCAGACCCTGGACACCATCGGCCAGAGTTTCGGCGTCACCCGTGAACGGATTCGTCAAATCGAGGCGAAATCACTTGAAAAACTAAAGGCCCTGGCCAAATCATCGAAATAGAGAACAAGGAGATTGCTCCCATGGAAGACCTGAAACTCAGCATTCGCGACATTCCCGATTTCCCCAAAAAGGGTATTATTTTCAAAGACATCACCACCCTGCTGCAGGATGCGAAGTCTTTTACCCGGATGATCGACATGATCGCCAACCGCTACATCGGCCAGCGGATCGACAAGGTGGTGGGTGTTGAGGCACGGGGGTTCCTGATTGGCGCAGCTCTGGCGTACCGCCTGGGTGCCGGGGTTGTACTGGTCCGCAAACCGGGCAAGCTGCCTTCCGAAACCTTCAGCAAGACCTACGACCTGGAATATGGCACCGACACCCTTGAGATCCATAAAGATGCCATCAAACCAGGCGAAAAGATTCTGATAGCCGACGACCTGCTGGCAACCGGCGGCACCATGGCCGCTGTGGTGGATATGGTCACCAAGATGCAGGGCGAGATCGTGGAATGCTGCTTTATGACCGAACTGACCTTCCTGGACGGCCGCAAAAAACTGCCTGAAGGAAAGGTTTACTCTCTGATGCAATTCTGATAAAAGAAAAACCCCTGTCCCCGTAGCTCAGCAGGATAGAGCGACTCCCTCCTAAGGAGTAGGCCGGACGTTCGAATCGTCTCGGGGACGCCAAAGCACATAACTAGCTGATTATGCTAGCCCCTGAAAGCCTTTGTGGAAAGTGAGACCTTTTTTGAGACCTCATCTGCAAGGGCTTTCTTAACTTAGAGAACACGTATATCTCCGCAATGGTATCTATTACTTAGATATCCCCAGTTATCTAGCCAACTACTTTCCTGTAACTGAGATCAAACGTTCACTTTGAATCGCACCCGTTTTACTAGAACTTTCAACCTATTGTAATAGCGTCCTCGATGACTTATCTTAGCCGATGCACTTTCTTGGTTGACCCCTATGCGACATATTTTGTCGTTACGCTATGATACATTGAACTGACGATATAAATAACTGCTAAAATCGACACGTAGGGAGGCATACTCATGAAGGATACCATTACAAGCGGTCCTGAGGAAGATTTCGAGAATGAAGCAAGCTTGATGGAGCTTCATACTCAGGTTATGGATTATCTTTACAAATGGAAGGACTTTATGGCTGTCGCGAGAATCATCCGACCTGACTTGTGTGCCAATGTGTTCGAGAGGAGGCCGTGCAGGCGGAAACTCGAGTATATCGGAGACCACCATAATTTCTTTGTTAAGGACAATATATACAAGTCGACTACCTTTAATGGAGCAACATACACTTTTGAAGGATATGAACGTGCCACAGGGTATACTCATTTCCGGCACATATCCTAATACTAGCCCAGAGTTAAGATTATGAAAATTATTGGTATCGGTGGCTGTGGCACTGCATTGGTGAATGAGGCTATACGGTCAGGCATCCCTGAACATCTCTGTATTGCAGTCGATACAGATTTGGAAACGCTGAAATTCTGCTCAGCCAAAGATAAATTTCAAATCGGGCAAACCACAACTAACGGGTTGGGAACGGGATGCAGTTCAGAGCGCGGTGCGAAGGCAGCATCAGAGTCTCTACACCAGATAGAGAGTATCATATCGGGTTGTGATAAAATAATCATCTTATCAAGTATCGGTGGTGGGACTGGCTCATCTCTACTGTCTGTTTTAGTTGAATTATGTCAGCGGTATAATATTCATTTTCAGGCAATTGCGGTAATGCCGTTCGAGGGAGAAGGAAGTACAAGGAAGTCGGTGGCTGAAAATGCCACTGAGACGCTAAGGAGTCATTTAAGACAGGTAACTATGCTAAACAATGATGACGTTCACAAGATAACCCGAAAAGGTTTATCGGGTGATGTATTCAGGCACATCAATGAGCATATAGTAAATAAAAGTCTCAAGCAGCTAGAGATCTATACCTCGATTATGGAGTGATTATATGGACAATGACATCCCTGAATATCTAGAACTCTTCTCTGATACGGGAAACGTTACGGTCAGAGTCAAATTTGCTGATAAATCCGATAATGGCAGGTCCATGCGAGAGTTCAATGCCCAGTGGAGCGAGATGAGCAAGTTGATCGCCCCAGAGACCCATGAGCCTTATTGTGAGATGTTATTTGATTCATATGCTTGTGAAATATCCAAAATCGAGATAAACCCGAAGAGGAACTCGATTGTTATTCATGCCGGGCCAACTGGACTTCCTCCAATCAATAATTAAAAGGTATCAACACCCACCTTGAAACATAGAAAAGGTAACATTCTTGTAGGGAATCACCCCCACTTAACACTACTACAAGGAAATTACAGGAGGTTAACTTGGATCGAGAAAACCAATTTGACATTACCAATTGGCTACAGGCATGGGACAAAGAAATCAAGAAATGGGATATTGACCCGTTTGGGTATTATGCCAAACATCCTCTCAGTGGCTGCTATACCGGTAAAAAAGCAAGAGCAGTGCAACCCGATTGCTTGCCTGAACCGTATCTTGGGGACCCGTTAAAAAAGCATAGTGTCATATTCCTCAACTTGAACCCTGGACCGACATGCGATAACTTTCAAGGGCTCGCCGGTAGATACACAAATCGTGTAAGGGAGGTCGGCTACAGCGAGTGGGCAAAGTGTCTGCCCTATAATCCTGTCACGAACACTATTGATGTGGAAACAGTTTATGACAACAAAAGACACGAGGGAGGCGAAGACTTCTGGAGTAATCGTAATCGCTGGATTAATGAGATAACCGGATATGAGCATGGAGCAAAGGACCCTGCTCCATTTTGCCTCGAACTGTTTCCATTCCATAGCGACAAATGGGGTAGTTTAGACTTAGAACAAGCTAAGGGGTGGTTAGAGGAATGGGTTTTGAAGCCCGCAGTCTGCCTAGTTAAGGACGCCGAAATTCCTGCAGTGATGTGCGTTGGAAAGAGTTTTGAACGTTTTTTCCGTGAAGTAATGGGGCTTGCACCGGAACTTAGTTTTTCCTCTGCTGATGAACATATTCATGAGAATTGGCCATTAAAGAACACTCTACATCCCGTCAACCGTTCCTTTTCCAAGTTTAGAGTATTGGGCGGCACTTTCGTCGTTACTTGGCATTCTGGTGGTAATAAATTGCCGGGGACTATCTTTAAACAAGTGTGCCAACGTGTCATTTACAATTGATATGCTTCAGCAGGAAGTATGATACATCTAGCCAGGCAGCACCAAGCTCATCTCAGCATCCGATAGCGCTCGAAGTGTTTCGACCAGGGGACACCAAAGCACATAACCAACTGACAACGCTAGACATATAAGCCATTGCCGAAAAGCAGGACCTCTTTTGAGACCTCTTCAGCAGGGGCTTTCTTGTTCCTGCTGGTTTATTCGGAAGGGTGTTCATTACTTTCGCTCAGAGATCCTCGCTGTCACTTCTTCAAGCTTTCGCACTATTTTAAATAAAGACAAAAACAGTCCTTTACATCTCAATCGTAATGTCTGATAATAAGACCAGAAACTACACAGGAGGATACTCCAATGATCTCATCCATATCATCAAGCTCAATGGCGGCAGCTTACAGCCAGCAAACATACTCTAAGCCAGTTCAGCAGCAACCACAGCAACAGCAGTCTGCTAAGGATACGGTATCAATTTCGCCTCAGGCTCAGCAGTTAGCCAGTGACGGTGACCCGGCGGCATTAGAAGCTCAGGAATCATCAGCCGGGAAAGCAGCAGAAGCTTCAAGGGGCAAGGCCTAGAAAACGTGTAAGGGGTGATTCCCGTGATGGTTAACCCGTCAACAGGCATTGATATGCAGAGCATAGTGGAACAGGTACGCTCAGCCCAAAAAGCGGCTAATGTTAACCAGCCTCCACAGACACCTGATGTAAAGACGGCAGCCATCAACCAGAATCAGTTAGGCGGCAAGACACCACAAGGCGATTACACTTTTTCAGTCTATGCATAGTGGTGGCGTTTGTAGTCAACAATTTATCAAATGTTGCGTGTGGATAGCGTTCACCTGACACTCGAGGTTGGTTCAGGGCAGTAATCGAGTTATTCCATCTAGCAAAAAAGTTAGAAGTGCGTCCGCCAACGGACGCCAAATTCAAAAACTGCCTTTTTCTCATACGGGAAAAGGCAGTTTTGCTTTTTGTACAGTACAGGGGTATAAAAAACACTAGTGACCATTCATAGAAGGGGGAGGCCATGCTCCACCGATTGCTTACTATCATTGCCGTCAGCCTGATTCCTGTTCTTGCTCAGGCATCAGAACTTGCCGGTTCTTCTAAAAAATCAATTGAACCAGCTGATCGTGGACTTTCGCGGGTCGAAACCCCACGTGACAGTCGCAAACGCATCGCCCTGGTGGTCGGCAACGGCCAGTACGCCTCGAGCCCCCTTAAAAACCCGGTTAGCGACGCACGCGCCATGGCTGCAACGCTCCGCAGGCTCGGATTCGAGGTGGATGAGCAGATCAATCTCGGCTATATGCCCTTCAATGAAGCGATCGAGGCCTTCGGCAACAAACTGAAACCCGGCGGTATCGGGCTCTTCTACTATGCGGGACACGGCATGCAGGTGCAGGGCGCCAACTATCTCATTCCTGTCGATGCGACGATTCGTACCGAAAACGAGGTGCGCTACAAGGCCATAGATGCCGGATTGATCCTGGCCAAGATGGAAAGCGCCAAGAGCGACGTCAATATCGTGGTTCTCGATGCATGTCGTGACAACCCTTTTGCCCGAAGTTTCCGCTCTGCCAGCAAGGGTCTGGCCCAGATTGACGCACCAACCGGGACGATCATCGCCTATGCAACCTCACCAGGCAAAACGGCCAGCGACGGCAAAGGAAAGAACGGCACCTATACCGAGGCGCTCATCCAGGCAATGGAAAGCCCTGACCTGAAGGTTGAGGAGGTCTTTAAGCGGGTTCGCAGGCTGGTTTTGGACAAGACCAACAACGTTCAGGTCCCGTGGGAGTCTTCATCACTGGTGGGTGACTTCCGCTTCATCCGCACGGGCACGGTCTCTTCGGCCAACAGCAGCCAGCAGTCGGCGCAGGCTATCAACCAGCCCTCCCCCCCTTCCAAAGAGGCGGAGGACCTGGATGAGCTCATCGCCCGCGCCGAGGCTGAAGAACGAGCAAAACGCGAGGATCTGGAGCGGATTACTGCCGATCTCGCCAAATATGAAAAAATAGTCGCGTCGTCCAAAGGCAGTGAGCTGAGACAGGTTGCCTGGAAGGCCCTATCCCAAAAATATCCCGAGGCAAACAGGGTGCCGCAGTATGACGTCACCGCCTTTCTGGCACAGAAGGGTCTGTATCTCGAAGATGGCCGCGTGGTAACGGCCGACCAGAAAAAAAGAATCGAAGCGGAACGGACGGCAAAGATCGCCCAGGAACGGGAAGAGGCCCGCAAGAAAGAGCTGTTAGCCAATCAAAGGACGGTGCGTACCGGCAATTACCATGTCCAGGGTAAAAACCCGAACGGCTCCAGTTACAGTGGTAGCGTTGTCATTTCAAAAAACGGTGACACCTACTTCCTGGTCTGGAAGATCAGCAGTTCAACCTACTCAGGAAGCGGCACGTTGGCAGACAAGACCCTCACCGTTGAATGGGGGGACTCATCACCGGTTATTTACCACCTTGAAAATGACGGTCGCCTTGTCGGCACCTGGGCTAAGGGCACCGCACTGGAAACCCTAACCCCGCTGCAGTAACACGCAGCCAACATACTCATATCTTCTACAAACCCGTTTATCTCTTCCAGCGACAAAGCGTGAAGAACGCCCGCCAGTGGGCGCCAGATTTCACGGGGCCACTTTTCATTCGGGAAAGGGGCCTTCTTTTATTGCAACCTTAGATCGTGTGATGCCCCGCCAGGCTGCACGCATTTCACCGGAGGTATTCAGTAGATGCAACCCGTATTCGGTATCGATTTTGGTACCACCAATTCAGCACTGTCGATCTATCACAACGGCACGGTCGAGGTGGTGGCCGTTGACGGCACTGACCGTTCCGGAGAGCTGATGCGCTCAGTACTCTATTTTAACGAAGACAACGAGATCTTCGCCGGAAACGAAGCGGTCCGCCAGTATGTCGGTGATGGTGCTGCAGGACGTTTTATGCAGTCGATCAAGACATTTTTACCCAATACCAGCTTCGACAGTACCGAGATTTTCGGGAGGCGGTATGCTATCGATGACCTGGTAGCCATCATCCTGAGGCAGATCAAGGCACGGGGAGAGGCGCATCTGGGCTGCCCTGTGGAGCGTGTGGTGCTGGGGCGGCCGGTTCTGTTTTCGACCGATCCTGCCAAAGACGCCGTGGCTGAGCAGCGTCTGGAAAAGGCTGCCCGCAAGGCAGGTTTTAAACAGATCCGGTTTCAGTATGAACCGGTGGCAGCGGCGCTGGCCTTTGAAGAGACATTGCAGCCCGGACAGGAACGGATCGTGTTTATCGGTGATTTTGGCGGGGGGACCTCGGATTTCTCGGTAATACGCGTCAAAGGGGGCGCCTTTGCCCGCTCCGACCGCCGCAGTGACGTGCTCTCACTGGGTGGCGTCTATGTGGCCGGTGACAAGTTCGACTCGCAGATCATGTGGGACAAGGTGGCGCACCATTTTGGCCGAACCGCCCGCTATAAGACCCTGGGCAAGGATGACTGGGTCACGGTGCCCCGCAGCATCATCTACACCCTCTGCCAGTGGCATCGCATCCCGCTTTTACGGGCCCGAAAGACCAGAGAACATATCCGCGTGATCAAAGGCAGCACCGACAATCGCCAGGCGATTCAGCACCTGGAAAACATCATTGACGACAACTTCGGCTACTTCCTGTTTCAGGCCATAGAAAGCGCCAAGTGCCGGCTTTCAGACCAGGAGCAGGCCCGGATCAGCTTTACGGAGCGGGATCTGTGCATCAGTGAGCAGCTCAGCAAGCTGGAGTTCGAGGACATCAACCGGGAAAATTTCCGGCAGATTGCCGACTGCATCGATGACGTGCTGGCACGATCCGGTCTGCTAGCGGACCGGATTGATTCGGTCTTTCTGACCGGAGGCACCTCCCGCATCCCCCATATCCAGGCCCTGTTTGCCGAGCGGTTTGGCAGAGAAAAGCTCCATAACAGACAGGCCTTTACCAGCGTTGTCCATGGGCTTGGCGCCAGCGTCCCCCTGTTTACCTGGAGCTGACCCGGCGGCGTCAGCCAGTGCCCTGTTCACACCGCTTGACCTGCAGGACGTTGAGCTATATGTATAGCTGATTCGGTCAAACCAAACCTGTTTTAAGGAGTCTTGACGTGGCCATTTACGAAGTCAAACACCCGCTGATCCAGCACAAGCTCGGCCTGCTGCGCAAGGCTGATCTCAGCACCAAACAGTTTCGTGAACTTGCCTCTGAAGTTGCCCGTCTGTTGACCTATGAAGCGACCAAGGATCTGGAAACCGAGAGCATCACGATCAACGGTTGGGCCGGGCCGGTCACCGTCCAGCAGATCAAGGGCAAGAAGATTACGATTGTGCCGATTCTGCGGGCCGGGCTGGGGATGATGAACGGGGTGCTCGATATGATTCCCAGTGCCAAGGTCAGCGTGGTCGGCCTGTACCGTAACGAGGAGACCCTGGAGCCGGTAGCCTACTACGAGAAATTCACCACGGACATGGAAGAGCGCACCGCCTTGATCATTGATCCGATGCTGGCAACCGGCGGTTCACTGCTGGCCACCATCGAGATGCTGAAGGCAACCGGCTGCAGACGGATCAAGGGCCTGTTTCTGGTGGCCGTCCCCGAGGGTCTTGAGAAGATCAGCAACGCCCACCCTGATGTAGAGATCTATGTCGCCTCCATTGATGAGCGGCTCAACGAGCATGGCTACATCCTTCCGGGCCTCGGCGATGCCGGGGATAAAATCTTCGGTACCAAATAGGAGGCCGCCGCAATGTCAACCACTCCCGAACCGGTCTGGCGTACCGCCCTTTCCGGCGCACAGATCCTGTTTGTCGCCTTCGGGGCAACCGTACTCGTTCCGCTCTTGACCGGTCTGAACCCCAGTCTGGCGCTGCTGGGGGCCGGGATCGGCACCCTGGTCTTCCAGATCTGCACCGGACGTCAGGTGCCGATCTACCTCGGCTCCTCCTTCGCCTTTATCGCCCCGGTGATCTACTCGGTCAAGAGCTGGGGCATGCCGGCCACCCTGGGGGCACTGGCAGCGGCCAGTCTGTTCTACTATATCGCCGCGGCGCTGGTAAAATGGCGCGGGGTCGGCCTCATACATCACCTGCTGCCGCCGGTGGTGATCGGACCGGTGGTGATGGTGATCGGTCTGGGACTGGCCCAGGTGGCGATCAACATGGCCACCGGCAAGGCCGGAGACAGCCAGGTCGTCCCCTATGGCACGGCCCTGGGCATTGCCGCTGTTTCACTGACTGCCACCATGCTGACCGCCATCCATGCCCGCGGCCTGCTCAAACTGGTGCCGATTCTGGTGGGGGTGGCAGCCGGCTACGGCAGCTCCCTTTTTCTTGGCCTGATTGATTTCAGCAAGGTGATCAACGCCCCCTGGCTGGCAGTGCCGCAGTTCGGCCACCCTGAATTCAATCTGGCGGCAATCCTGTTCATGATCCCGGTGGCCATCGCCCCGATTGTCGAACATGTGGGCGGCATCCTGGCCATCGGCTCGGTGGTCGGCCGTGATTACACGGAGCAGCCCGGTCTGCACCGCACCTTGCTGGGTGACGGCCTGGCGGTCACCATTGCCGGCCTCTTTGGCGGCCCGCCGGTAACCACCTATGGCGAGGTAACCGGGGCGGTCATGCTGACCCGCAACTACAACCCGGTGGTCATGACCTGGGCAGCCGGCTTTGCCATTCTGATGGCGTTTGTCGGCAAGTTCGGCGCCCTGTTGCAGACGATCCCCATGCCGGTCATGGGAGGAATCATGGTCCTGCTTTTCGGTTCGATAGCAGGCATCGGCCTGAAGACCATTATTGACGGCAGGGTTGACCTGATGAAACCGCGCAATCTCTGCCTGGTCTCCGTTACCCTGGTGACCGGTATCGGCGGCCTGGGGGTCACCATCGGCAGCTTCAGCCTGCAGGGTATCAGCCTCTGCGGCGTACTGGCGGTCGTGCTGAACCAGCTGCTTCCCCGTGGTGAACAGGAGGGGGAAGCCAGCCCGGTGGATAACGGCAGCGAACAGGGCGGATGCCCCGGCTAGCCTCTGGACCTGCACGGTAAAGCTGGTACACTGGGTACGGTGATGCGCAAGCCATGTTGCCGTTTGCAACCAAGCCGCTTATGCTGGTATCTTGCAGCAGCAAGAGGCAGTTCAATCCTGACCGATAATGATACGCAAACCATCTGACGTATGTGAGGTACCTGCATGATCGCAACCGACGCCAAGCAACCACCCGCCACAAACGCGGCTGACCGTCGAACGCCGTGTGTCAACGACTTCTCGATCACCATCGCCACCGTCAACGGTGCCGGAAGTCAAACCGCCAACAACACGCTACTGCGCGCCATCCACAAGATGGGTGTCCCGGTCAGCGGCAAAAACATCTTCCCCTCCAACATCCAGGGGCTGCCCACCTGGTTCACCATTCGCGTGAGCACGGCAGGCTACCTTGCCCGCCGCGAACAGAACGAGGTCCTGGTGGCGCTGAACAGGGCCTCACTTCAGGAGGATATCCGGAATCTGGCCTCAGGCGGCATCTGTCTCTATCCGCTGGACGAGCAGCTCCCGCTCAGACGCGACGACGTCACCTTTTATCCGATGCCGGTGAATGAGCTGGTCAAACAGTCCGGAGCCGATCTCAAGCTGAGACCGTACGTGGCCAACATGGTCTATGTCGGTGCCCTGGCCTGGCTGCTGGAGATCGAGCTGCCGGAGGTTGAAGCGGCATTGTCACATCAGTTCAACGGCAAACAGAAGGCGATCACGCTCAACTATGCCACCGTACAAGCCGCCTATGACTGGGCAGCAGCCAACCTTGTCAAAAACGACCCCTTCTGCATCGAACGGATGGACAGAACCACAGGGACATTCCTGGTGGACGGCAACAGCGCCGCTGCCCTCGGCGCGGTCTTTGGCGGCGTGCAGTTTGCGGCCTGGTATCCAATCACCCCCTCGACATCCATCGTGGACCACCTGAGTGACTATCTCCACAGGCTGCGCCGTGACCCTGACGGCAAAGCCACCTACTCGATCGTCCAGGCGGAAGATGAACTGGCGGTTATCGGCATGGTGGTCGGGGCCGGCTGGGCCGGTGCCCGCTCAATGACGGCAACGTCGGGGCCGGGCCTCTCCCTGATGGCCGAGTTTGCCGGGTACGCCTACTTTGCCGAGATTCCTGCCGTTATCTGGGATGTGCAGCGGATGGGACCATCCACCGGCCTGCCGACCCGCACGGCGCAGGACGACATCCTGGCGGCCTACACCCTCGGTCATGGCGATGGCCGGCATATCTGCCTGATCCCCGGTACGGTAAACGAATGCTTTGAATTCGGCAGCATGGCACTTGATCTGGCCGAGCGGTTGCAAACGCTGGTGATCGTGTTGAGCGACCTTGATCTCGGCCTGAACCTCTGGCCGACCAAACCGTTTAGCTACCCTGACCGACCGCTTGACCGCGGCAAGGTCCTGTCGGCCGAAGAGCTGACCCGTCTGCAGGGGGACTGGAAACGCTATGCCGACCTTGACGGCGATGGCATCTGCTACCGGACCCTGCCCGGCACCAACCATCCGGCAGCTGCCTATTTCACGCGCGGCACCGGCCACAATGAGGCTGCGGGCTACAGCGAACGCCCCGAGGACTGGGCCGCCAACCTGAGCCGCCTGGCCAGGAAGCATGACTACGCACGCACCATCGTGCCTGCACCGGTTATTGATCCGGTCAATGCTGCAGAAGTCGGGCTGATCTCTTATGGCAGCAACGACCCGGCCATCCAGGAGGCACGTGATCTCCTGCATGCAAGCGGTATCGCTTCATCATACCTGCGGCTGCGTGCCCTGCCGCTGGAAAGCAGCCTGACGGAGTTCATCAGCAGCCACAAGCGCCTCTATGTCGTTGAAAACAACCTGGATGGCCAGATGCGCGCACTGATCCAACTGCATGCGCCTGCCGATGCCGACCGGCTCGTCTCGATCGCCAAGTGTGACGGCCTGCCCCTGACCGCCGACTGGATCGCCGCATCGATTGCGGCGCTTGAAGCAAAGGAGGAGAAGCCATGACTGCAACCACCGAATCTGCTGCTGTCAACCGGATCGGCTTGAGCAAGGCCGATTACAACGGTGCCAGCTCGACACTCTGCAACGGCTGCGGCCACTACTCGATCGCCAACGTGATCATCGGCGCCGCCTATGAACTGGGACTTGACCCGACCCGCATCGCCAAATTCAGCGGCATCGGCTGTTCAAGCAAAAGCCCGGCCTACTTCCTCGGTAAATCCCACAGCATCAACGGCCTGCATGGACGTATGCCGTCACTGGCCACCGGCGCCACAACCGTCAACAAGGACCTGGTGGCCATCGGCGTCAGCGGCGACGGCGACACCGGTTCAATCGGTCTCGGCCAGTTCAAGCATCTGCTGCGCCGCAACGTTGATATGGTCTACCTGATCGAAAACAACGGCGTCTATGGCCTGACCAAGGGACAGCTCTCCGCCACCGCTGACCTGGGGCAGAAGTCCAAGCATGGCGGCCTGAATGAACTGCCGCCGATTGATCTCTGCCTTGAAGCGATCATTGCCGGGTGCAGTTTTGTTGCCCGCTCCTTTGCCGGCGACCCCAAACAGCTGCAGACGCTGCTCAAGGCCGCCTTCTCGCACCGCGGCACCGCGGTACTGAACATCATCAGTCCCTGCGTCACCTTCAACAACGGCGAGGGCTCCACCAAAAGCTATGTCTGGGGCCGCGAGCATGAACTGCCGCTGCATGAGATCAACTTCATCCCCCTGGAACATGATGAGATTCAGGCTGACTACGAAGCCGGTGCGGTTCGCGAGGTGGCAATGCACGATGGATCACTCATCCGCCTCAGGAAAATCGACCAGGAATACGACCCCACCGACCGGATGGCAGCCATCAGGCTATTGGAAGAGGAACATTCCGGCCAGATGTTTACCACCGGCCTGCTCTACATCAACGAAGGGCGGCAGACCCTGGCCGAACATGAAAAGCTGGTTGCTCTACCGCTGGTCCATCTGCCGGACGAAAAACTGCGCCCTTCCCGGGCGGCACTGGATGCGATCAACGCAGAATACAGCTGAGCGGTTGCAGAGCGGTTCGTTTTACCGCTGCCTCTGACAGATTATTGAAAAAGGTCATGAGAAAGCACGGCTACAAGGCGCATGGAGCGCAGCGACCAAGACATAACTCATCGTTAGGCGAAGGAGCGAGCAGCGCACTACGCCGTAGACGAACTCCGCAGTAGTTTTTCAACAATCTGTTAAAGGAGGATGATACCATGTCAGCGGATACCGCAACGACAACCTGCTGCGCTGTTGAAGAACATCAGGGGCATCTGTGTGAACTGGAAAGCCAGCAGGAATGGGACATCATCAGGCAGGTAACCAGCCATCCGGCCGTGCGATGCGAGAACTGCGGAAACGTGGCCAACACGGCCAGAAACGTCTGCATGCCTGCAGAGTTATAGCGGCGCATCGTGTATTATACGCTGTACCGTCGTCGATCAGTCCGCAATGGTGTATACTGGGCCGATGACAGGAGTACGCAATGAATTCCAGATCTGACCATCAGACAAACCGGGAACATGACCGCAGCTACTTTATCGGCCGTCAGCCGATCTTGAACCGCACGCAGGAGATCATCGGCTACGAGCTGCTTTTCAGGGCTGCCGGAGATCATCAGGCCGCACTCTACGATGACCAGGCCCAGGCCTCGGCCTCGGTGATTGCCAGCGCCCTTTCCGATTTCGGTCTGCAGGATATCCTTGGCGACAAATACGGGTTTCTTAATATCACCTCTGCCATGCTGAGTTCAGAAGTGCTGGAACTGCTGCCGGTTGAGCAGTCGGTACTGGAGCTGCTTGAGAACGTCGAGCTTGACGAGGCGGCCCGTTTGCGTTGCACCAACCTGAAATCCCTCGGTTTCCGTATCGCGCTGGATGACCATATCTACCATCCCGACCACGCAGCCTTCTACAACATGGTTGATATTGTCAAGGTGGACACCCTGACCACCGATCCGGCAAAGCTGCCCGAAATCGCAGCCAGCCTGCGCAGCTACCCGGTGCAACTGTTGGCGGAACGGGTTGAAACCGTTGAGATGTTTGAGCAGTGCCGGGAATGTGGCTTTGAGCTGTTCCAGGGCTATTTTTTCGAGCGTCCGGCCATCATCAGCCATAAGCGGATAGATGCCTCCGGCATCGGCATGATGAAGTTGCTGCAACAGTTACACGAAGATGCCGACATTAACGCGATTGAAGAGATCTTCCGGGAAGACCCGGGGCTGACCTTTCAGCTGTTGAAGCTGGTCAACTCGGTCATGACCGGGACCCGTGACAAGATCAAGAGCCTGCGCCATGCCATCATGCTGCTGGGGATCATCCAGTTACGGCGTTGGATGCAGCTGTCCCTGTTTGCCGGCAAGGACGAAAGCGGTTTGAATTCACCGCTGCTTGAGATGGCAGCCGTACGGGGGCGCCTGATGGAGCTGCTGGTGCTGCAGGAGTCCGCAGGACAGCGCAACACCGAACTGGCGGAGTCGGCCTTCCTGACCGGCATCCTTTCGTTGCTGGATGCCCTGTATGAGACCACCATGGAGCAGATCGTCGAAGGTCTGAACCTGTCGGAAGATCTGGCCGTCGCCCTCCTGCGCCACGAGGGACGGCTCGGGCAACTGTTGCTCCTGGCAAAGAAGCTGGAGCGTTCCGAGTTCGCCGCTGTACAAGAGCTGCTCGGCTCGCTCTCCATCAGCCTTGATCAGCTGCTGGAAGCCCAGCTGGATGCGTTCAGCTGGCGCAGCGGCATCGCAGCACAGAAGCCGGGAGAATAACTATGAAACGCTCATGCTATCTTGCTTTTGCGGCTTTGCTTGTAATCTGGTCGCCCTGCCATGCCGGATTTTTAGATGATTTTTCCCGCGACATCCTGCCTCCGTCAAAACATCAGAGCAGCCTTGACAATACCGTTATTGTCAAAGGGCTCAAGGAGGCGTTGGCCACCGGCACCGAAAAAGCCGTAACAGCGGTTTCAAGGCCTGACGGCTACTTCCGTAACCAGCTGATCAAGATCCTGTTACCGGCCAAAATGCAACAGGTGGCAGACGTGGCAGCCAAGATCGGCTTTCAACAACAGGTTGATACCTTTGTCCTGAGTATGAACCGGGCTGCAGAGAAGGCAGCACCACAGGCAGCACGCTATTTTGGCAATGCCATTCGCCAGATGACGGTTGACGATGCCAAGCAGATTCTGAACGGTGGCGATACGGCAGCCACTGTTTTCTTTGAGAAAAAGACTCGCGCGCAGCTGTTTGAGGCGTTTAAACCAAGTGTCGGCACGGCAATGAATCAGACTGGTACCGCCCGGGCCTACAAGGAACTGATAGGCAAATATGAAGCCACGCCTCTGGCGGCTTTCTCAGGCAAGCCCTCCCTTGACCTTGATGAATATGTTACCAATAAGGCCCTGGACGGACTGTTCCTGATGGTGGCAGAGGAAGAGAAAAAGATCAGAAAAGACCCGGCGGCCCGGACCACAGATCTGTTGCGCAAGGTGTTCGGGGGTACATAGCAGAGCCAATCATCTTATCGGGAGCCAGAGATGCCATCGACACGGACTGAAAACGACTCCATGGGGGCGATTGAGGTAGCGGCGGACCGCTACTGGGGCGCCCAGACCCAGCGTTCCATCCAGCATTTTCCGATCGGGGTTGACCGCTTCCGCTGGCAGCGCCCCATCATCCGCGCACTGGGCCTCCTCAAAAAGGCCTCGGCCCAGGCCAATGCCGAGTTGGGAGAACTGTCCCCTGAGCTGGCCCAACTGATCAGCACTGCCAGCGATGAGGTGATTGAAGGCAGGCTGGATGATCACTTCCCGCTGGTGGTGTTTCAGACCGGCTCCGGCACCCAATCCAACATGAATGCCAACGAGGTGATCAGCAACCGGGCCATTGAGCTGGCCGGCGGCGTACTTGGCAGCAAGAAACCGGTCCACCCCAACGACCATGTCAACCGGGGACAATCCTCCAACGACACCTTTCCCACAGCCATGCATATTGCCGTGGTGGAACAGTTGCAACAGCGGCTGCTGCCGGATGTGAGCAGCCTGCGAGACAGACTGGCCTCAAAGGCGGAAGAGTATCGCACGGTGGTCAAGACCGGTCGGACCCACCTGCAGGACGCCACCCCGATCACCCTCGGCCAGGAGATCGGCGGCTGGGTTGCCCAGCTTGATTTCGGGCTCGCTGCGGTGCGGGCCTGTCTGCCCGGCCTGTGCGAACTTGCCATCGGCGGCACGGCCGTGGGTACCGGACTGAACGCCCACCCCCGTTTTGGCGACCTGGCTGCGGCACAGATCGCCCAACTGACCGGCCAGCCGTTTATCAGCGCCCCCAACAAGTTCTTTGCCCTGGCCGCCCACGATGCCCTGGTGCAGACCTCGGCCAGCCTGCGGACCCTGGCCGGTGGTCTGATGAAGCTGGCCAACGATGTCCGCTGGCTGGCAAGCGGCCCCCGTTGCGGGATCGGTGAGTTGCAGATCCCGGAAAACGAGCCGGGCTCATCGATCATGCCGGGCAAGATCAACCCCACCCAGTGCGAGGCCCTGACCATGGTCTGCGTCCAGGTATTTGGCAACGATGCCGCTGTTGCCCTGGCCGGCAGTCAGGGCAATTTCCAGCTGAACGTCTTCAAGCCGGTCATGGTGCACAACGTACTGGAAAGCATCCAGCTCCTGGCTGACGCCTGCAGCGCCTTTAACGAGCATTGTGCCGGCGGCATCACCCCCAACCTGCCCCGCATTGCAGAACATCTTGCCGGCAACCTGATGCTGGTCACTGCCCTGACCCGCCATATCGGCTACGACGCTGCAGCCGCAATTGCCAAGGAGGCCGATCACAAGGGGCTTACCCTGCGTGATGCAGCCCTGGCATCCGGCCTGGTAACGTCCGAACAGTATGATGCCTGGATTGTGCCGCTGGCCATGACCCGGCCGGGTTAACAGACCGCAAAGGGGCGACCGGCAGAGACCCGTCACCCGCCCTGAGCTGCAGAAGATCATGCTTGACTTGCAATGGTAGTCATTTGGTAACCTCTGTTTCATGGACAGGGTTATCCTCCACATAGACATGAATGCCTTTTTCGCCTCGGTAGAGCAGCAGGCCAACCCCGAGCTGCAAGGCAAGCCGGTGGCGGTTGTCGGCTCCGGCCACCGCACGGTCATCACCACCGCCTCCTACGAGGCCCGCCGCTTTGGGGTCAAGACCGGCATGGCCATCTGGGAGGGAAAATGGGCCTGCCCTGAACTGATCATCATTGTCGGTGATAACAAGAAATATACCCAGGCCTCCCGGCAGATGATCGCCATGCTGCGACAGTATACGCCGCTGGTGGAGGTGTTTTCCATTGACGAAGCCTTCCTTGACGTAACCCATTCCCACGCCCTGTTCGGCCCCCCTGAAACCATCGCCGGTCAGTTGAAAGCCAGGATCAGACAGGAACTGGGCCTGACTTGTTCCATCGGCATCGCCCCGAACAAACTGCTTGCCAAACTGGCCAGCGATATGCAGAAACCGGATGGACTGACGGTGATCAGGCCGGAACGGATCGGGCAGACACTGGAGTCGGTTGCCATCGGTGACCTCTGCGGCATCGGCAGAAAGCTGGAGCGCCAGTTGAACCTGCTGGGGATCAGGAACTGCGGACAACTGGGACGTTTTCCTGAAGATATTCTGGCAAGAAAATTCGGCATCATCGGCCCCAGACTCAGAGAGATGGGACAGGGGATCGACGACAGTCCGGTGCTGGCGACGGAGGGGGATGAGCAGGTCAAGAGTGTCGGCCACTCCATGACGCTGCGCAAGGATATCGACACACGGCAGGAGATCCTGCGCTACCTGCTGCAACTGGCAGAGATGGTGGGGAGACGGGCCCGGCGCTACGGCGTGAGCGGCAGAACGGTCAGCATCTACATCCGCTTTGCCGACTTTTTCACCAACATCCAGAAGCAGATCACCCTGGGCAGCTACATTAACCTCAGCAACGACATCTACCGGGCCGCGGTTCGCTTGCTGGACAGCATGGAGATCAACCAGCCGGTCAGGCTGCTGGGGGTCTGCCTGAGCAATCTGGAATACCAGGAGCAGCAGCCGTCCCTGTTTGAGGAGGAGCGCAGGAAAGAACAGCTGACCAGGGCGATGGATGCCGTCAATGACCGCTTCGGCGATTTCAAGGTCACCTTCGGCAGCATGCTGAACACGGAAGAAAAGGGGTCACACGTCATCTCGCCGGCCTGGCGGCCGGAGGGGATCAGAAGCGTGGTGGTAACGTAATCTGAAAGCGGCTCAACATCCGCTCAGGGCGGTCTACGACAAGGTCCGCAGCAGGGTCCGCAGACTCAAGATGCAGACCAGACTCCCCACCAGTATGGTCAACAGCCGTTTCGGCACGTAGGCGCAGGTGTAGGCCGCAATGGGGGCGGCAACCGCACCTCCGGCAATCAAACCGGCAATCATCAGCCAGTTGGGTGATTTGAGCAGCAGCAGCAGGGTTGCCGATTCCACCACCGCAACAAAAAATTTGGCAAAATTGATGGAACCGACCACCAGATTGGTTGCCTTGCCCTGCAGGATCAAGGTCGCCGTCACCACCGGACCCCACCCGCCGCCGCCAATGACATCCACAAAACCGCCGACAAAGCCCAACAGCCCCAGACGGGTCCGCTGAACAAACGCCTGCGGCAACTGCCGGAAGGCCGAACGCAGAATCCGCAGCCCCATGATCAGCAGCCCGGCAGCGACCAGCGGGCGCATCAGGGAGACCGGCGTATGTACCACCACAAAGGCGCCGATAAAGGCGCCGGCCATCCCGTACAGCGCCAGCAGCTTAAAGGTGCGTGTCTCGACATTGCCGTAACGATAATGGGCAAGCCCTGACAACAGGCGGTTGACCACCTCCGAGGTATGCACGGATGCGCTTGCAACCGAGGGGCTGATCCCCATGCTGAGCAGCACGGACGAGATGGTTACACTGTAGCCCATCCCCAGACAGCCGGCCACAAACTGGGCGCCAAAACCGATCCCCAGACAGACCCAAAAGAGCTGCAGATCGCTACTCACACACCCTCCTCAGGAACGGCCTGATCCGTTGCAGGCTGCAACTTGCCGCAGCTGCGCAGCATGCCGACAATGGCCATCGCATCGTCGGCGGTCTGCGAGGCTCCGGCTGCAAGGACCAGTTCGGCCTGCAACGGTTCTTCGTAGGGGGAGTTGATACCGGTAAAGTTGGGGATCACACCGCTGCGCGCCAGGCGGTACAGCCCCTTGGGGTCACGCTGTTCGCAGACCTCAAGGGGAGTTGCCACATGTATCTCAAAAAAATCGCCCTCGGCAAACATCTGGCGCACCATGTCACGATCGGAACGATAGGGCGAGATGAAGGCGGTAATCACGATCAATCCCGCCTCGGTCATCAGCTTTGCCACCTCGCCGATCCGCCGGATATTTTCAATCCGGTCCGGCTCGGTAAAACCGAGATCCCGGTTGAGGCCATGCCGGATATTGTCGCCATCCAGCAGCATGGTATGGCAGCCCTGATCAACCAGCAGCCGTTCCAGGGCGTTAGCGATGCTGCTTTTACCGGAAGCGGAAAGCCCGGTCAGCCAGATCACGCAGGGGCGCTGCGCCTTGAGCAGGGCCCGCTCGTCAGGTGCCACCGTCTCCCGGTGACGGTGAATGTTGGCGGCGCGGCGCAACGGGTGCAGAATCATACCGCAGGCAACACTTGCGTGGCTCCCCTGATCAATCAGGACAAAGGAACCGGTCTGGGAGTTCCGGTCGAAGGGATCAAAGGGCAGCTGCCGGGAAAGCTGGAGTTCGACCTCGCCAACGTCATTCATCTCCAGCCGGTCGGCAGCCAGGCGCTGGTAGCTGGCAAGCCCGATCCTGTTTCTGATACGGGTTATTTCTGCCGTTGCACTACCGCAGGCCGAACGGAACCGGTAGCGACGACCCGGCAACAGTGCCTGCGTATCCAGGCACACGACCCGCACCTTGAAGCGATCGGCCTGTTCCGGACGGTTACCGGCCGGGACAATACAGTCCCCCCGTACGACATCCTGCTCACCGGCCAGGGTCAGGGCGATCTCCTGTCCCGGCTCCGCCTTCTCGATCAGCCGGAAGCCGGACCAGATCTGTTGTACAGAGGTTTCGACACCGGAGGGCAGGATGGCCACCCGTTCGCCCTGCTGCAGGGAACCTCCCGAGAGATGGCCGCAATAGCCCCTGAACACGTCGGAGCCACTGCTGCGCAGCAGCTCCGGCAGTACCTGTCTGCTGTCAGCCCACTGCTGTCCGGCATGCAACACATATTGTACCGGCAGCCTGGCGCCATTGTCCCTCCTAAGATCCGCGCAGGGCACCGACTGAAGCCAGTCCAGCACGGTCGGTCCGTCATACCAGGAAGTATGGGGGGAGCGTGCCGTCAGGTTATCACCTGCAAGCGCCGAAACAGGCACGACAACAGGCTGTTCCGGACAGACACCAAACAGCGTCAGATCTTCGGTCAGCTGACGGCAATGATCGCTGATCTCCAGAAAACGCTCCCGGCTCCAGCCGGTCAGATCCATCTTGTTGACCACCAGCAGCAGCTGCCGGATGCCGAACAGGGCACAGATCAGGGCATGGCGGCGTGTCTGCGGCAGAAAACCGGTTGTGGCATCCAAGAGCAGGATGGCGGCATCACAACGGGAGGCTGCCGTTGCCATGTTGCGGGTATACTGTTCATGGCCCGGCGCATCGGCCAGGATATACTTGCGCGTGGCGGTTGCCAGATAGCGGTGGGCAACATCAATGGTAATGCCCTGTTGCCGCTCGGCCAACAACCCGTCCAATAACAGGGAATAATCCGGGGCAGCACCGCTTCTGCCGAGCCGGGCACTCTCTTCGTACAGCACCCGCAGCTGGTCCTCAGCCAGATTGCCGGTCAGAAACAGCAGGTGTCCGATCAGCGTGGACTTGCCGTCGTCCACACTGCCGCAGGCCAGTATGCGCAACACAGCATCGGAGGTCTTCATCTCAAAAGTACCCTTCCTGCTTTTTCAGTTCCATGCTGCCGGTCTGGTCAAAGTCGATCAGACGGCCGCAGCGTTCCGACAGGGTTGCGGTTTCCAGCTCACGGATGACCGCCTCAACATCTCCGGCATCGGAAAGGGTTGCGGCAGTCAGGGGATAGCAGCCCAGGGTGCGAAAACGGACTTTGGCCCTGCGCACCTGCTCGTCCGGCATCAGCGGCAGGCGTGTATCATCCACCATCAGCAACTGCCCCTGACGCTCCACCACCGGCCGTTCGGCAGCGAAGTAGAGCGGCACCACCGGAATCTGTTCCTGCCGGATATAGCGCCAGACATCCAGCTCGGTCCAGTCGGAGAGCGGAAAGACCCGGAAGCTTTCGCCTCTGTTTTTCATCAGGTTCGGAATCCCCCAGAACTCCGGACGCTGTTCCCGCGGTTCCCAGCGATGCTGACTGTTCCGGAAGGAAAAGACCCGCTCCTTGGCCCTGCTTTTCTCCTCATCACGGCGGGCACCGCCGAAGATCATGTCAAAACCGTACTGATCCAGAACCTGCCGCAGCGCCTCGGTCTTCATGACATCGGTATAGATCCGGCTGCCATGCACAAACGGATCAATACCCCGCTCAAGCCCGGAGCGGTTGGTGTGTACCAGCAGCTTCATCCCGAGCCGTTCAGCCGTGGCATCCCTGAAGCTGATCATCTCACGGAATTTCCAGGTGGTATCGACATGCAGCAGGGGAAAAGGCGGCAAGAGGGGATAAAACGCCTTCAGGGCAAGGTGCAGCATCACCGACGAGTCCTTGCCGATGGAGTAGAGCATGACCGGACGTTCTGCCTCGGCAACCGCTTCACGAATGATCCGTATCGACTCCTGTTCCAATTGTGCCAGGACAGGCATCTTCAGGCTCCTGCCGGTCCCCGGCCCGCATGGCTGCGCCGGAACTGGGCAGGCCAGGCCTGCGGGGCATGACACCGGTAACGTTCTTCTCTCAATGTGCACCTCCCAGCCAGTCAATAATCTGCTTCTTACGGGTGACGATGCCGCAGAGCTGTTGATCACCGTCCCTGATCTGGCCGAATTTGTTGCTGTTGTTACGCAGCAGGTGAAAGATCGCAAACAAATTGTTTGCAACCTCAACTGTCAGTCCCAGTGCTCTCATATTCCTTACCGCTGTAACACCCAAAATCCCCAGCAGTGCCGTCAGCGTCCTTCAAACCGCTTTACAAAGCTGCACCACTCGCACTCCGGCTTGCCACAGCCGTTGTGAAACTGCTTGGCCTGAATCCTGGCATAGACCTCTTTGACCTGCTGCCTGACCTGGGCCACCTCATCGTCCGAGACCTCAAAACGGGCCGACCTGAATTCGCCGCTTTCCTTTTCCGGCTCAACAAACTCAAAACGGGCCGAGGTCATAACCCAGTTACGGCGGGGTTCATGTTCCACCAGAATCCGGTAGAAGACCGCCTGTCGCCAGTAATCCCCGCCCAGTCGGTCATCATCATTCGGTTCCCTGCCCTCAGCCAGCGCCTTGGCGACCTTCTCCGGGTCAGGCGGATTCAGCTTCTTGCGTGCGTTCTGGGGGTTACCGGTCTTGTAGTCCACCACCGTGACATGGTTGCCCGAAAACTCCAGCATATCCAGTTTACCGTTCAGCGGGATACCGTCCATCAGGATGTTGCGGAAGGGGTACTCAACCAGCGCATCCCGCTTCCAGCCGGTATGGTGGGCAGCGTAAAAGCCGGGCAGGATCGTCTCGCCATACTCCAGCCGGCGCCTGAACTCCGCCGGGGTAAAACCCTCCTCATGCCGGCGCATGAACCAGCGAAAATCCTCCACAAAGACCTCCGCAGCGGGAAACCGGCCGGTTGGATCCGCCTTCATCTTGCGGAAGAGCTGTTCCAGGGCGTGGTGGACCGCCGAGCCAAAGGTCAGGGCAGAACTCATCGGAGCCGGTACCCGCAGCAGGGTGTTGAAGTAGAAGGAGAGCGGACAACGCAGATAGCTGTTCAGGTGTGTGACACTTAAGGAATACTTCTGCAACAGGCTGTCCACAAAGGCGTCGTCAATCAGTGCGGCAGGAAGCCGTGCCGGCATTGCCTGCAGCACGGCATTGCCAAAGGCCAGCAGTTCTTCGTCACTCAGCACGTTCTGGCGGATGCTGCCGGCCCCGCTTTCTGCCAGTTCAGCCACAAAACGGCTCTTCTCCAGCTCTTTTTCCTTGTTATCCCGCTCCGGCCAGGAGATCACCAGCTCTTTGCGGGCCCTGGTCATGGCCACATAGAACAGACGGCGCGATTCCTCCTCCTCACTGCCGGCCGGGCCGGACCAGATGGTGGGGGGCATGCTGTAGGTACGGTTGCGGGAGGCACTGTCCCAGACACCACGGGTACAGCCCAGCATGAAGACGTGGTCAAACTGCAACCCCTTGGAACCGTGGGCGGTCAGGAAGTTGACCCCGGCGCCGGTATAGCTGAGCTTTTCCACGGCCAGACTGATCCCCTGGCGTTGCATATCAGCCAGCATGGCCAGCAGCTCGGTCAGAGACAGCGGCTGTTTGGCGGTCTCCTCCCGCACGAAGTCAAACAGGGTGTTCAGCAGCTCAAGATGCCAGACCCGTTCGTGGGCCGACAGGGCCTGGGCCAGAATCCCCAGCCTGGTAATGACATGGTGCAGCAGCTCCTGCAGGGTCATGGTGGCAGCATCCCGCAGCAGTTCTTCAATGGTCTCACCGGCCTGGCGCAGATGCAGGTCATCGCTGGCCGGAAACAGGGCCTGCTGCCCCTTGTCCATTCCCCGCAGCGGCAACTGATCACGCCAGTAGCTGGGACGTTTCTCGGTCCGGTGCCGGGCGATCTCCACCGACAGTCTGGCCAGGGCCAGAGGCGGCACCCCAAACCAGGGTTCATGCAGGATCTCAAACAGCAGCCGTTCTCCGGAATGGGGCCGATCCAGTTCGGCAGCCAGATAGCGCAGCACGTTCATCAGCTTGAGAATCAGCGGTTCCTGCAGGATATCGGCCCGCCGCCGGGTCTGTACCGCCACCCCGCGGGCTGTCAGGTAACGGATGATCTCCTCTGACTGGCTGTGATTGCGGTAGATCACCGCAATCTTTTCCGGCAGCACCCCGGCATCCAGCAGCGCCCCGATCCGGTTGGCAATCGCCACGGTCTCATGGGCCAGGGTGGCGTACCCCTCCAGTTGCGGCGGTTCCGGCAGTGCGGCCACTTCCGGGTTCATGGCGACCAGCTGCTTTTCATCGCTCAGACGTTCCTGATTACGGCCGATCAACGCCCCTGCCCCGTCCAGAATCAGCTGCGAGGAACGGTGGTTGTCGGTCAGGGTAACCGTGGTAAGTGACGGGCGGTAACGCTCCACAAAACGCCGGATGTTCTCGACGCTGGCCCCCTGGAAGCGGAAGATCGACTGATCGTCATCCCCCACCACAAACAGGTTGGGGGCATCCCAGTAATCGGCCAGTTGCATCAGCAGCTCAAACTGGGAGCCGCTGGTATCCTGGAACTCATCCACCAGCAGGTAGAGGTAGCGTTCCTGATAGCTGGCCAGCAGGTCGGCATTCTGCTTGAAGGCGGCGCTGCACCAGAGGATCATGTCGGCAAAGTCGTAGCGTCCCCGCTCTTTCAGCAACTGCTGGTAGTCATCAAAGCTGCGGGCCGCTGCCTTCAACTGTTCCAGTTTACGCAGTTCCTCCCGCAGCTTCCGCTCGTTCAGAGCGCCTTTCCTGTAGACCGTACCATCACCGGCCCTGGTCTGGCGTTTATAGAGAAAATCAGGATTATCCGGCAGGGTGGCGGCATAGGCATCCACCCGGGCGGCCAGCCAATCGGCGGACCAGTCCTCCTTCTTCATGATCTCGTACAAGGCCAGCAGACGATCCGACTCAAAATGGATATCGCCGGTGGAACGGGTCAGGGGATGCTCATGGGGAAAGGCATCAATAATCTCCCGCACAAAACGGAACTGCTCCAGTTCCGAGATGGTGGTCAGGCTGCGTAGGCCGAAGTGGTCGGCATTTTCCTGGATCACCAGATTGCAGAAGGCATGAAAGGTAAAGATATCGACCCGGTAGGCATTGGGGCCGATGAACTGCAGCAGACGGCTGCGCATCGCCACAGTGCCGGCATCGGTGTAGGTCAGACAGAGGATACTCTCCGGTGTCGCATCGGTGGTCCGCAGGATATTGGCGATCCGGGCCGCCAGAATCTCGGTCTTGCCGGTTCCGGGTCCGGCAATCACCAGCACAGGCCCTTCAAGGGTGTCCACGGCCTTGCGCTGGGCCTGGTTCAGCCGCTGGTAGACGGCCTTGAAATCAGTGGTCAGTCTGTTCATGAAAACCTCGCTCCGGTGGAGTATACCTTAACAGGCCGGGAGTGAAAGCTGAAAAACCCGGTTCACACCATTGACCTGACAGCCGCATGATGTTACTGAAAAGAGACCAGTACAACAAACCGGATCACCCTCCACAGGACTACCGTACCGCTATGACCTATAAACTGCATCGTCTTCTGGCAGCCTCCCTGACCATGCTGGCCGCCACGGCAACTCTGACCTGCGCCGGTTCCACCATAACCGGCAACGACCAACTCCGCAAGGCCGCCAGCTTACTACGTAACAACCAGAATCAAGAGGCGCTGCAGGCCGCCGCCGGCGCACCTGCCGACGGCCCCCGCAACCTGGTGGCCGGCGAGGCGGCCCTGCGCCTGAAACGGTATGACGAGGCGATCCGCTATCTGGCCGATGCCGAGCGCGGTTATCCACTGCTGGCGGATATTGCAGCAGCCCTGAAGGCCGATGCCCTGTTCGGCAAAAGGCAGTACCGCGAGGCGGCTGCCGCTGCCACTGCCGCAGCACAGCGCTCACCGACACCGGCCGTCAGCCGCCGGATGGAGAAACTGGCAGCCGACGCCCTGTTTGAAGCGGGTGACCTGAAGGCGGCCCTGGCCGCCTACCGGCAGTTCACCACCCGGCACAGCCTGGGCAGGGATCATATTGATGCCCTGTTTCAGACCGCCCTCTGCCAGGAGGGGCTGAACGAGTTGCCTGCAGCGGTCCAGCTCTATCGCACCATCTATCTGCAACACCCTGCCTCAAACCCCGCCTCAAAGGTCATGGAGCGTCTAAAGGCGCTGGAGAAGCGGGGACAGAAGGATGCCGGTTCCTTTACGGCAGAAGAACAGTTCCGGCGGGGGCAGCTCTTGCTTGCCAACAATCAGCCCAGTGCAGCGGCCTGGGCCTTTGCCGGCATCCCGCGTACCAACCTGCCTGAAGAACTGCTGGCACAGATTGAACTGAAGTCAGGCCAGGCGGCAATCAAACAGCGCCGTTACTCCCTTGCTGAACCATTCCTGAAACGGGCCGCTGCTGCCCGTAGCACGACAACCAGGGATGAGGCCAGACTGACGCTGGCACGGGTGGAAGAGCGGCAGGGCGGCTCTGAAAAGGCACTGGCCCGTCTGCTGGCGCTCGCCTCTGAAAAAGGGCCGCTCGCCGATGATGCCCTGCTGGAGGCAGCCCTGATCAACAAACACAACGGCCGCCACACCGATGCATCCCAGATCCTACAGCGCCTGATCAAGGATTTCCCCGCATCCAGCCTGATTCCCCGGGCCGGCTGGGAGCTGGCCTGGGGACAGTATCTGGCAGGCAACCTGACTGCTGCTGCAGAAAGTTTCAAGCCGCTGTTCAAGGATACGCTCTATCGCGAACGGGCCCTGTACTGGTATGCCCGTTGCCAGGAACGGCAAAACAGACCGGCAGATGCCGAGCGTTCCTACAAGCAGTTGCTGGGTGAGTTCCCCTACGGTTTTTACGCAGCCTGGCACCGGGTACGCAGCGGCAAGCCGACCGGCTGGATGGCGTTGCCGGAAGGGACTCCCGAACCGGCACTGCCCGAAGGTAGCCAACGGGTTCAGGCACTGGCATCCCTGGGAATACTGGAGGAGGCCCGTACCGAGCTGGCCGTCTTCAAGGCCAAGGGCCCGGACAAGGAGACCGCACCGGGCATGGCCCGCCTGCAGAACCTTGCCGGCGACCTGCACGGTTCGATTGTCACCTTTCACCAGAACCGTCCGGCTGTTATTGACCGCTCCACCCTGCCGTTCTGGGCGCTTGGGTTCCCCCGTCCCTATGCTGATCTGTTCAGCCGCAACAGCACCACAAACGGCCTGTCAGATGCCCTGGTCCTCTCCCTGGCCAAGGCGGAGAGCAGCTTTCGGGCCGATGTCAAATCCCCTGCCGGGGCGATCGGTCTGATGCAGATGATGCCGGCAACAGCCCGTTTGACAGCCGGCTACAAGGGTAAGAACTACAACCCGCTCTGGCTGGTTGACCCGGAATACAACATCAGGCTGGGCACCAAGCATCTGCGGGAGCTGTTGAACCAGTATCATCAGGATCAGGTCTACACCCTGGCCGCCTACAACGCCGGAGCAGGGGCGGTTAACCGTTGGCGCAAGTCCTTTGGCGATCTGCCCAGGGATGAGTTTGTTGAAAACATCCCCTATCAGGAGACCCGCGACTACGTCAAAAAGATCGTGGCCTACATGGCGGTCTACCGTTCACTCTACCGGATTCAATAGGAGCCAGAGATGACCAAAATAGCCATATGTGCCATTGCCCTGCTGCTGGTTGTCACCACCCTGCTGACCGCAGCCCCGTCGGAAGAGCTCCAGGCACTGAGCAGCCGTATTGCAAAGGAGTTTGCCGGTAAAACCCCTCAAGAGTGGGGAGAAAACAGCACCGGTGTCCGTACCCGGCTTGCCACCGGCGACAAAGTGCTGGCCTTGACACTGGATGCCTGCGGTTCTCCCAAGGGAAAAGGGATTGACCAAAAACTGATTGATTTTCTGACACAGCAGCAGATCCCTGCCACTCTCTTCATCAACGCCCGCTGGATCGATGCCAACCCGGAGCTGTTCAAGCAATTGGCTGCCAACCCGCTGTTCGAGATCGCCAACCACGGGATGCGGCACAAACCGGCCTCAATCAACGGCCGCTCGGTCTACGGCATTGACGGGACCAAAAACATCAGGGAACTGGTGGAGGAGATCGAGCTGAACGCCCGCAAAATTGAAGGGATCAGCGGCAAAAGGCCACGCTATTACCGCTCCGGCACCGCCTATTACGACGAGCTGGCAGTACAGGTGGCAAACCGGCTGGGCCATGATGTGATCGGGTTTTCGGTATTGGGCGATGCGGGCGCCACCCTGCCGGCTGACAAGGTAAAAGCGGCCCTGCTCTCCTCACAACCTGGCGATATCGTCATCGCCCACATGAACCACCCCGAGGCCGGTACCGGCGCCGGCATCATGGCAGCCATACCGCTGCTCAAAAAACGGGGATTCCGGTTTGTCCGGTTGTCGGATTATCAACTGCAGTAACCCTTATATTTTCAGGAAGCTGCTGCCTCAAGAGCGGCAACAACGTCAGGAATCTGCTCCGCTGGCAGCGGTCTGGCGTACATGAACCCCTGCACAAAGGTGCAACCGATCTGCCGCAGAATCTCATGCTGCTCGATGGTTTCAACCCCTTCGGCCACGGTCTGCATACCGAGGTTGTCGGCCATATCGACCACTGATTGGGCAATGGCCCGATCGCCGCTATCGTCGGCCAGATCCTGCACAAAGGAACGGTCGATCTTCAACACCGACACCGGGAATGCCTTCAGGTAACTGAGTGAAGAGTAACCGGTACCGAAGTCGTCGATCGAAACCCCGCAACCCAGCCCCCGCAGACGTTCCAGCAGAAGCACAACCTCATCCGGCTGATCAACCAGGGCGCTCTCGGTAAGTTCCAGTTCCAGCCGATCGGGCCTGATGCCGGTTTCGGCAATCACGGCAGCAATCCGCTCGATCAGATCAGGCGTCTTGAACTGCACCGCCGAGAGGTTAACGGCCACACTTAGATCCAGCCCTTGCTGCTGCCAAGACACCTGCTGCTGGCAGGCGGTGCGCAGCACCCATTCACCGATCGGCACAATAAAGCGGTTCTCTTCAGCCAGCGGTATAAAGCGATCGGGGGTGACCATACCAAACTCGCTGCTCTCCCAGCGCAACAACGCCTCCACCCCCACCACCCGGCCGGTGGCAAGGGCGATCTTCGGCTGGTAATGCAGCCGCAGTTCCTGACGCGCCAAGGCATGTCGCAACCCCTGATCAAAGGTGATCCGTTCCTGCACCACACGATTGAGCTCCTCACGGAAGAAGCGGAAGGTGTTCTTGCCCTCCTCCTTGGCGTGATACAGGGCCATATCAGCATGTTTTTCCAGCGTCTTGGCGTCCTCGCCATCCTTGGCATAGAGCGACACCCCGATGCTGGCGCTGACAAACAGCTCTCCCTCCTCCAGTACCACCGGCTCTTCCACGATACGCAGCAACTTGCTGGCCACCGGCACCACATCCTCTTCGTGTTGCACATCATGCAAAATAACGGCGAATTCGTCGCCACCAAGCCGGCAGACCACATCATCGTCCCGCAGCACGGCCACAAATCGGCGGGCCACCTCCTTCAAGAGGCGATCGCCGGCTGGATGCCCCAGGCTGTCGTTGACATGCTTGAAACGATCCAGATCGATATACAGCAGCGCCATGCCGGTATCCTGACGTCGGCTCCGCTTGATGGCCTGCTCCAGCCGGTCCTGCAGCATACGACGGTTGGGCAGGTCGGTCAGGGGATCGAAATAGGCCAGCCGCTCAATGGTGGCCTCGGCATTTTTACGTTCATTGATATCCTCGACGTTGGCAATGAAATGCGTAATCTGCCCGGCCTCGTTGCGCAGAGGGCTGATTGAGGCCACCGACCAGTAGACCTCGCCGTTCTTGCGCCGGTTCAGCAGCTCGCCGTGCCACTCTTCGCCCCGCAGAATCGTGCTCCACAGCTCCTGAAACACTTCGCGGGGAGTCGATTCCGACTTGAGGATACGGGGGTTGCGACCGATCGCCTCTTCAGGCTGATAGCCGGTCACCTGGGTGAACTTGCGGTTGACGTACTCGATGGTGCCATTGACATCGGTGATCAGGACGCCACTGGCGCTGTTTTCAATACCCAACTGCAATTTGCGCAAATGGTTGTTGACCGCTTCGGCCTGCTGCATCAATTGGCGCTGGCGCCGCTGGTACAGCAACAGGGCCAGGGCAGAAATCAGGGCGATGGCCAGAAAGGTTGCCGCCTGGTGACGGACATGGGTACGCCAGTCAGCCGTAATCGCATCCAGCCGTCGTGCGGCCAGCACCAATAACGGCTTATCCAACTGCAGCTGCTCCGGCTGAAAGGTCTTGAAGGCTATCAAGCGCTGATCGTTGGTGGCGTACAGCGTGCCGCTGAAGAGGTTTTCCTGATTACCGCTTGCCAGGTGTGCCGAAAAAAAGGTGCCCGGCAGGTTGAGATTCTTGCCGGAAAGCTCCACCCGGTTCGGTTCCATGGTGAAGATCAGGCCATCGCCGTGGACGATGGCGGTCACCATATCCTGGCTGTAGTTGACCGAGCGCAGCAAGGTCTGAAAGTAGTCAGGATTGAGGGTGGCGCCGATTATCCCCCCAAATGAGCCGTCAGGCGACTTGACAATACGCACCAGCATAACGCTCCAGGCGCCCAGCAAGGCACGAAAGGGAGCGGAGACAAACAAGGCATCTGTAGCTCGGGCATCACGCGCATGTTGAAAGTAATCGCGGTGTCCCACCTGCTGGCCCAGCAGTTCGCTCCGATTGGAAAGCCGTATCCGGCCACGAGCATCAACGGCGATAAGCACCCTGATGCCAGGCAGTACATCCCGAAACAGCTTCATCTCTTTCTCTGCAACAATCGCTTGCCACTCAGCCGGGTCACGCCTGCTCAGTTCGCTGCACAGCGACGTGATGACCCGATCGGCGACAGCTATCTGAACCGTCAGGTTATCGCTGACAACCCGCGCCTGGCTCAGCAAACGATGACGTTCACCAGCCATAATATCGCGATGGATCTTGTACAGGTTATGGACCACCGCACCACCCAGCAGCACCAGCGCTACGAGTAGCAACACCCACTGCGAGAGGAATTTTTTATCAAACTTTTGCCGCACTGACACCTCACCTACAGCCAGCCAATCGTTATGCAACATCGTTGCTACTGCCTCCTTGTCACCCGCAGTATCTCTTCCGCCAACAGCTTCAACTCCACCGGCTTGGCCACATAGCCGTCGAAGCCCCGTGCCAGCACCATTTCCCGATCTCCACGCAAGGCATGGGCGGTCAGGGCGATGATCGGCAGGTGGCCGGCAGTCGTCTCCCGTTCATTGGCGCGAATGGCCTCCGTGGCCTGGAAACCGTCCATGACCGGCATCTGCAGGTCCATCAAGACGCAGTCGAAGGCGTCCTTCTGCAGGGCATCGAGCGCCTCCTGGCCGTTGCCGACAACCAGGGGCCGATGCCCGAGCCGCGTAAGCAGCGTCTTGATAAAGCTGGCGTTGACCGGATTATCCTCAACCACCAGTATGGCGAGAGGCGTGACACGGACGAGGAGTTGCGGATCAAGGCGATCTGCCGTATTGTGAACGCTCCTCTTGCGACTGAGCAGAAACGGCAGTTCCAGATAAAAGCTGCTGCCTGATCCGGCAACGCTTTCGGCCCAGATCCGCCCTCCCATCAACTCAGTCAGCTTCCGGCTGATCGACAGCCCCAGACCGGTGCCGCCGTACTGCCGGGTGGTGGAGCTGTCAGCCTGTTCAAACGGTTTAAAGATACGCTCCAGGGCCTCCGGCGTCATGCCGATGCCGGTATCAGCAACCTCCAGGCGGAGTACGAGCGTGTCACCTTGCCGGGACGCCAGGGAAGCGGTGATGGTTATACTGCCCTGCTCGGTGAACTTGATGGCATTACCCAACAGGTTGAGCAGGATCTGCTTGCAGCGCAACTGATCGCCATAGAGCAGATCAGGCACCTGCTCGTCGATGTTCACCTCCACCTGCAGCCCCTTTTCAAAAATGCGGGTCCGCTGGGTAGCGATCAGATCCTGTATGCAGCGGCGCACGGAAAAATCAGTGGCGTGCAGTTCCACCTTGCCGGCCTCGATCTTTGACAGATCAAGGATGTCATTGATCAGTGCCAGCAGGTTGTTGGCCGACAGCTCGATGCTGGCCAGATACTCCTCCTGCTCCGATGTCAGCTCAGTAAACCGCAGCAGCTGCGTCATACCGATCACCCCGTTCATCGGGGTGCGGATTTCATGGCTCATGTTGGCCAGAAACTCGCTTTTGGCCTGATTGGCAGCCTCGGCCGCCTGCTGCGCCTGCTGCAGCTCTGCAGTACGCTCGTTAATCCGCTGTTCAAGGTCGCTATTGAGGGTCTGCAGCTCGTGAAATGAGTCCTCCAGGGCGTCAGCAGCGGTACGGTAGTTCTCCAGCAGATCGGCCACCTCGCTGGTGCTGGGATCGGGCCACAGAATCGGCTCGCCGCTTCGCAGCTTGGCGGGCAGTTCGCTGCTGACCCCGCCCAACTCACTGAGCGGTTTTACCAGGCGGAAGGCGAACCAGCGAGACAGGCAGACCGCCACCAGAATCAGGCCGGCCACGATGGACAGCGACTGAAAGGTGCGCCTGTTCAGCACCTCCATGGTGGGCTTAAGCGACCCCTCCACCACCACGCGCCAGCCGGTTTCGGGCGACACCTGGGCCTCGGTCAGGTAGTAGGAACCAAGCCAGCGCTTGATGGCGCCGATGCCGGGCACCGGATTGGGAATCCACTGGCTGAGCCCTTCATTGATCGGCTTGAAGGTCCCCCCTGCTGGTGTGACAAACGGCTGCAACGGCTGCAGATCCTGACGTGTGCTGACCACTACCCGACGTTGGCGATCCACCAGGGTAACCTGGATCGGACGTCGGGCAACAACACTTTTCAGCAGAGCCGTGGGATAGTCCAGCGACAACACCGAGAAGACCGCCCCCCGGTACTGGCCAAAGCGATGCACCGGAGCCAGGATCATCAGGCGGGGGCCGGGCGCGCCGATCTTGCCCATGATTACATCAAAGACGAGCTGCTCGCCGACGTGATGCAGTGGCCCAATATAGGGACGATCCGACAGGTCGATGCCGATAGTCGATCTGCCGAATTCATCCACGCTCGGTGAAAAGGCCCGGGTGATGTTGGCCCGATCCAGCACCCCCATCCGCTTGACGCTGGCCAGGCCGGTATGGAGGTCATACAGCCTTTGCTGCATGACTGCCGGCGGTGTGCTGCCGGGATCGCCCGCCAGACGTTTCAGGACGATGATCCGTTGCTGTTCCTGATCAAGCCAGTTGGCCAGGGCGAACCGGCTCAGCTCCCCCATCCGCTGGGTAAGTATTTGCAGGTTTTCCGTCTGCTGCCGGTACTGCGACCTGCTGTCGTAGTACACCAGCCCCAGGGCCGTCACCAGTACCAGGGCCTGCATCATAAGCAACATCAGGCTGCGCAATGACGGCAGTTCACGACCTTCCGTCCGCCTCATGCGCGCCAGATAGTAGAGCCCTTCGGCCAGCATGGCGTTGAAAACGCCATTGACCCCCTGCTTGACCCCGATCATCAGGGTCGTCTGGGGAGCCAGTCCCATCACCTGATGGTAAAACAGCCAGATCAAGGCGATGCCCAAGGTACACCAATACAGCATTACCGCCGGCAGCAGCTCGATCCTTCGACGCTGCCAGAGCAGCCCCGCCACCAGCGCCTCGGCGCCCCAGATCAGGATGTTCCAGGGATTGTGCCAATGCAGAACCGTGGCGCCAGCGGCAACCAACGCGGCCAGCAGGCCCGTGCCCAGCCCGTAGCGCAACAGGGCATACAACACCAGCACTGACCCAAAGAGGAAGCGGACCTCCAGGAACAGCTCAAGCGTCAGGAGATTGAGCAGAAAACCGGCGCCACCGAACAGCAGGCCGGCGATCAACGTGCGGTGATTCATGGGATGACCCCTGATGAAATACCTGCTGTCATAATTGTTTCACAGCTTTCCTGCTTGTCAAGCCGCTCCGGAGCAGATTATGCGCCGTCCTTAGACAAAAAAACGCCCCGGCCATCTGGCTGGGGCGTTTCAAAACACACTGTTAACTTACTTCTTCGGTTCTTCCTTCTTCTCCGGCTGCTTGGCAACCATCAGCGCATCGTTCAACACCTTCACACCCGCCTTGGAAGCGGCGATGGAGGCGGTCAGGGTCTCACGAGCCAGGTCGGGATTATGGAAACCGTCCGAGTTCTCGGCGGTCCAGTATTCCCACAGCACGTGGGCCTCTTCATGCTTGGCGCGGGCCTGATCCAGGATGGTGGGAGCCACACCGGCCCGGGCGGCAGTTTGGTAGGTGTCAATCAGCTGGCTCAGCCAGTACTCGGCCTTGCGCATCTTGCCCTTGGTGTAGTTACGGATGGTGTCAATCTGCCATTTTTTCTTGGCAACGCTGTCACCAGGGTGGCAGGTGATGCAGGACGCTTTCACGTTATCAATAGGCTTGACCACGCCGTGGGTTGAGAACGGTTTGCCGTCCTTGCCTTTCTGTTTGGGCATGTGGCATTGGTGGCACTGCACACCGGCCTTGTCATGGACTGAACCGGCATAGGTCTCGGCCTCGGGATGCTGGAATTTGATCAGACGAGCGCCGGTGACGGCATGCTTGAAGTCGAAGAAATCCAGCTGCTTGTAGTGAGCCAACAACTGCTTGGCATTCTTGAGCGGGAAGTGATTGGTGCGGTTTGAGGCAAAGGTCACCGGCTTGCCATCACTCCACTGGGCGCCGGGGTTGCAGTTGTACTCCACGTGGCACTGGGCGCACATCATGCGGGAATCGGTCTGTTCCATCACGCCGATCTTACGGAAGCCGTCACGGAAGGAGACCACCTTCAGGTCGGTCTTGCCATTCTTGGCAAAGATGTTCTTGGCCGGGTCCTTGTCAATAGCGGCAATCAGGGCATCGCGGATCACCCGCGGCTTGGCGCCATGGGGGTCGTGACACTCGATGCAGCCCACCGGATTATGTACATCCTTGACCACCTCGGTCACCTTTGAGGTGCGATCCCATTTGCCACCCTTTTCACCGAGATACTTCCACTTCAGCACCAGGTCTGAGGTCTTGCACTGGATGCAGGTGGGGTTGCCGGCCATGGCAGACTCAGTCAACTTGTAGCTTTCACCTTTGTCTTCCAGCACATCCCAGGTCTTGCCGTTCTTGGCGTAGTTCTTCCAACCGCCCTTGAACTGATAACGGCCACCCTGGAAACGGTCTACGGCAAACTGATCGATCACCATGTAGGCGTGTCCGCGTGGTTCGTTATGCTCAAAGGTAAAGCCGTAGGGAGCCAGCAGTTTATCCTGCATTGGTGAACGGCCAACCGGGGTGCCCTTTTCTTTGCGGGCGCCACCTTCGGGATAATGAACATCAAAGAAACTGCTGTACTGATTCTTGTGACAGGAGCCGCAGACAGCCGGATCAAGCTTGGTCACCGGCCTGGTGTCCGGGCCGGGGTTGGCCAGGTGTTCCTTGGTCTTCTCGTGGCAGACCGAACAGGCCAGAGCAGCATGCTTGGATGCCTCCTTGAGCGCCTTTACCTCCGTGTGACACATGTAGCACTGCTCGCGTCCGTCGTTGGCAGGCTTGGCTGCCGGCTTGGCCTTGGGTGCTGCCAGCGAAGGAATCGCCAACAGGGCGCCAAGCCCGACAATACTTGCTGCAACTGCCAGTCTCTGTTTCAGCGTACCGTATTCTCCTCTCTTCTGGATGTTGGTGAAACTATTCACCTGAACTCAATTCAGCGCGTACCCGCAGCGTAATTGCCTTGGGGGTGACCGGACAGACATACAGACAGCTGCCGCAGCCGTTGCAACGGGTTGCATCAATCCTGATTCCCTCACCCATCACCACCACAATTGCCTGCTGTTCACATTTTTCCACACAGCTGAAACAACCGCAGTTTTTTGCCAGGCAACGCTCATTGCGCGGCACCGCCACCATCGGTTGATCTCCGTGGGGCAGTTCAACAGCATCGTCCTCGGCGCCCGCAGCCGGTTGCTGCAGTATGCCGGTGGCCTTCAGCAGGGTGTCGCCCAGAGAGAAGATCCCCTGCCGGAAAAACTCCTTACGGGAGAGCGTCACTTCTTAACCGCCTTCTTGCCACCTTTTTTCACCGGTTTTTTGACCTCACCCGGCACATGACACTGGGTACAGTTCAGACGATCCGGATGGGGTGCCTTGAAACTGCCGGTGTGGCAACCGTTGCAGGTCGCACCGTCCGCATCATCCTGCACCGCATGGGGAATGACCGGCGGATGCTTCTCCGCCTTGACGGCATCGGCAGCCAGGTCCGGTTCAGGCTGTTCGTCGGCATAGACAGGAACCAGGGCCAGCAGCAGCAGACAGCTGATCAGGGATACAAGCTGCACAGAACGTTTCATCATCGGCCTCCTTTGAGGGGGTCTGTTGCGTCTAGTGAGAGCGGTTGATAACCGACTAAAATCTTGAGAGCCTTTGCAGGACAGACGTCCAGGCAGGCCATACAACGGGTGCAATCTCCGGCGACCACCTGGGGATGATTTAGCTCAAGAGAGGGCTGCAGCACCTCTTCCACCGGGCAGGCCTTGAGGCAATCATTACAATGGGTACAGCGATCGGCAACAAATCCGATCCGAACGGGACTTATACGGGCCAGCAGGCTGTAGAACCCGCCCAGCGGGCAGAGCGAACGGCACCAGACCCGTCTGGCCACCAGCAACTCCACCAGCAGGATGGTTGCCACCAGCAACAACGGCAGCAGCGTCCCAAACACCACTGCCCGGCTGACAATGCCGATCGGTGAGAACAGTTCAAACAGCGGAACCCCGGTGGCCATCACCACCAGCAACACCAGTGCCAGACTCCAGCGGCTGAAGGTAAGCGGCAGCGTAGAGTTGCCACTCCCCAGCCTCCTGCGCAACCGATCGGCAAGTTCGGTGATCAGCCCCACCGGACAGACCCAGCCGCAGAAGGCACGTCCACCAAGTAGAAAATAGAAGCCTACCACCAGCAGGGCGCTGACCAGATAGGAGAACACAAAGACCCGTCCTCCCAGCAGAGCCTGCAGAAAGGCCAGCGGATCAGCCAGGGGAAGACCCAGCAGCTCTGCTGCTGCCAGGTTCCCCCTGAAGATCGCCAGGCCGGCCAAGGGGGAGGCAAGCAAGGCGATCATCAGCAGCTGCACCGTGCAACGGGCTATACCCCACGGCTTAAAATTCATAAAAGTCCTTCTGTTCCGTCACCCGCTGCTGGACAGCAATGACCGGTTTTTCCCGGACACAGACCTTTTCGCAGATGCCGCAGCCCACACATTTATCCTTGTGGATGACCGGTTCCATGATGGTGTGTTCTCCGGTGCGGGTATTGTGCCGGTTCTCAATGGTAATCGCCTTGTCGATCAGGGGACACTGGCGGTAACAGACCTCACAACGCAGGCCGCGAATTGAGAGGCAGCCTTCCCGGTCAATGATTACCGCTGTTCCCATCCGTACCTTTTCCACCTCGGTCAGCCGTTTATCCAGCGCACCGGATGGACAGGCCTTGACACAGGGCAGGTCCGGACAGAGGTAACAGGGGTTCTCGCGGGGAACGATGTGCGGCGTACCGATCCCGACACCGGCCTCGCCACCAGCCATGACAATCGATCGGTAGGGACAGGCCTGGGCACACTTGCCGCACTTGACGCAGGCAGCCAGAAAACGCGCTTCCTCAATCGCCCCCGGCGGGCGCAGGTAGAAGCCCCGCGCCTGGGCCGGCCGCAGATAGACCGCAGAGATGGCGGCACCGCCCAAGGCAAGGGCCAGGGGCGTCAGGATACTGCCCTTCAGAAACAGGCGGCGGCTGATGCCGGTATTTTTTGCGTCAGAATCCATACACACCTTTTCACCCCTCCCGACCGCACCTTGTCAGGTGAGGAGTTCAGACGGGAGCTCTATCGTCCCCCCTGCCAAGGGGGGACTGAGGGGTTACGCCTTCTCAACCTTCACCGCGCACTTTTTAAAATCAGGCTCTTTGGAAAGCGGATCAAAGGCATCAATACAGAGATCATTGATCAACTTGGTCTCATCAAAGAAGGTGGTGAAGACATTACCCTTCTCCGGTTTGCCGCGGCCATTGATTTCGGCCGTCAGCACGACCGATCCCCGACGGGAACTGACCTTGACCTTGTCACGGTTTTTGATCCCCAGCCGGGCGGCATCTTCCGGGTGCATCTCCAGGGTTGCCCCCGGCATGGCCCGTTTCAACTCCGGCACACGGCCCGTCATGGTGGCGGTATGCCAATGTTCCAGCAGCCGGCCGGTGCAGTACCAGAACGGATACTCGCTATTCGGGCTCTCTGCCGGCGGCTCGTAGGGACGGAACCAGATCGTGGCCTTGTTGCCCGGCGCCTTGTAGAACTTGATCCCCTCACCCTTTTTGACATAGGCATCATCAGCATCGGTATAACGCCAGCGGGTTTCCTGACCGTTGGACTTGACCGGCCAACGCAGTCCGCGCACCTTGTAGTAGGTTTCGTAGGGGGCCAGGTCCTTGCCGGTGCCGATGGTGAACTTGCGGTATTCTTCCCACATCTCTTTGTAGAAGTTTTTTGGGCTGTAAGGAAAGAGGTTGCCATGACCAAGCCGCTTGGCAAACTCGATCAGCTGCCAGCTGTCCTCTCTGGCCTCGCCGGGCGGTTCCACCATCTTGAACCAGTGCTGGGTGCGGCGTTCAGTGTTGCCGAAGACCCCCTCTTTCTCAACCCAGGAGGCAGAGGGCAGGATCACATCGGCGATCTCGGTTGACTTGGTGGGATAGATGTCGGAGACGACAATGAAGGCCTTGCGGGCCTGGGCAGCCTTACGGTAGCGGGAGAGATTCGGGATCGACTGGAACGGGTTGGTACACTGGATCCAGAGGCACTTCAGCTCACCACGGTCAATGGCACGGTACATCTCCATCGTATGCAGTCCGACCTTGGGCGAGATCTTTTTAGGATCAATGCCCCAGATCTCGGCGGTCTTCTTGCGGTGGGCCTCGTTCATCACCACCATGTCGGCAGGCAGGCGATGGGCAAAGGTACCAACCTCACGGGCTGTGCCGCAGGCAGAAGGCTGGCCGGTCAGGGAGAGCGGATTCTCCCCCGGCTTGCAGATCTTGCCGGTTAAGAGGTGCAGGTTATAGATCAGGTTGTTGACCCAGACACCACGCACATGCTGGTTGACCCCCATGGTCCAGAGCGAATTGACCTTGCGGCTTTTGTCACTATACAGCTGGGCCAGATGCTCAATCTTTTGGGCCGGTATCCCGGACAGCTTTTCAGCCCACTCCGGGGTAAACTGCTTCATCAGCTGCTTGTATTCGTCAAAGGTCAGCGGTTTGGGCTCTTCCTTGGGGCTTTCCTTATCCTTCAGGCCGTAGGGCTGGTTCTCGGTACCCCGCTTGAAGGAGACGTGCTGCTTGACAAAGGACTCATCGTACAGTTTGTCGCGCAGAATGACGTGGGCAATGGCATTCAGGGCAGCCAGATCCCCCTGGGGGACCATCGGGATATATTCGTCCGCCATCTGGGTGGTACGGGTTCTGCGGGTGGCAATATCAATGATCTTGACCTTCTTGTTCTTCAGCTTGTTATCAATCAGACGTGAAAACAGTACCGGGTGGGCCTCTGCCATGTTGGCGCCCCAGAGGATATAGGTATCGCCCAGGTCAAGGTCATCGTAACAGCCCATCGGCTCGTCGGCGCCAAAGGTATTCATGAAGCCGACCACTGCCGAGGCCATACAGAGCCGGGCATTGGGCTCGACGTTATTGGTGCCGATCCCCCCCTTGAACAGCTTGACCGCCGTATAGCCTTCAAACACGGTCCACTGCCCGGAGCCGTAGATTGCCACCGAGTCAGGGCCGTTCTTGGCAATCGCCTCCTTGTACTTACTTGCGATCAGGTTCAAGGCCTCATCCCAGCTGGCCTTGACCATCTTGTTACCCTTACGGATCAGTGGATGGGTCAGACGATCCTTGCCGTAGAGCGCCTTGGAGAGAAAGTAGCCCTTGATGCAGTTGAGCCCCTTATTGACCGGACCGGCCGGGTCACCCTTGGTGGCAACGATCTTGCCATCCTTGACCCCCACCAGCACACAGCAGCCAACGCCGCAGTAACGGCAGGGCGCCTTGCCCCACTTGATCCCTTTGTCATCGGCTGCAGAAGCCAAGCGGGGGGCAAGTGCCTGTGCCCCGGCTGCTGCAAAGGCGGCGGCTGCCGCACTGGCCTTCAGGAAATCACGCCTCGTCAGTTCCATCTGCGCCTCCTTCTTGGGTTACATCTTCAAAGTTATGGTACGCCACCTGCACACTGATAACCGCATCAAGCTGCTCAAGCTGTGAGGCGATGTCCACCTCGGCCTGGACCGAAGCAGCCTCAATCACTGCAATGACCTGCCCGTCAGGCAGCGCCCCGTGCACCTCAACGCCAGGCACCAGCCTGGCCAGTTCTGCAACCTGGGTCTCTTTTCCCGGTCTGCAACTCAGTACCACACCTGAAACAGGCATACACACCTCACTCTGGCAGGCTGTTGAAAAACGTCACGAGGAAGCTCGGCTACAAGGCGCACGGCGCACAGCGACTGAGACATAACAGATAGTTAGGCGAAGGAGCGAGCACCGCGCAACGCCGTAGACGGGCACCACAGTAGTTTTTCAACAGCCTGCTAGCGGTCCCTCAATCCATGTACCGGCCCGGACAGATTCAAGGGTAGCACCGAACGTTGAATCTGCAAGCCGGTCATGCACAAAAAATGCGCAACACACCACAGGCAGCATAGACAACGTATACAGGAGCTGTGCCAACTTTCCTAAACAGGGCCAGTAGCCTGATTTAGCTAACTTTTTTTGAGGAGACAAAACCAGAGAGGGGAGAGGCGGACGGGTTTACGTTACCATTCGGTAACACAGCACTAAAAAAACGTTACGTTTGGTTAATCAACTTCAGCTTTTCCCAGAGGGTTTTACGGGAGATATTCAGCAGTTTTGCGGCCTCTGCCTTGCGGCCGCCGGTCCTGACCAAGGCGTCAAGGATCAGACGGCGCTCCGACTCTTCACGGGCATTGGCCAGGGTGGCAGGAGCGGCATCATCCGGTCGGTATTGATCGCCGGCCCGTACTGACAGGGGCTGTTGCCAGTCCGGGCCACCAGAGCTTCGGGCAGCCACAAACTGTTCCGGCAGATCCGCCGGAGAGATACAGGAGCCGGGACAGAGTGCCACGGCACGCTCAATCGCATGCTCCAGCTCACGCACATTGCCGGGATAGTCGTAGGAAAGCAGCACCGCCCGGGTTGCCTCGCAAATTCCCAACTGGGGGCGTTCCATCCGCTCACTGAATTTTTTCAGAAAGTATTCCGCCATGGGCAGGATATCCTCACGCCGCTCCCGCAGAGGGGGCACCGGCAATGAAATCACATTCAGGCGGTAATAAAGATCCTCTCTGAACAGGCCATCCGCCACCATCTGCTGCAGGTTGCGATTGGTTGCCGCAATGATCCTGACATCCACCCGGATATCCTTTTCATTGCCCAGCCGGCTGACGGTCCGTTCCTGCAGCACCCGCAGCAGCTTGGCCTGGGCATTGGCCGGCAGGTCACCGACTTCATCCAGGAAGATCGTGCTCTTGTCTGCCTGCTCAAATTTACCGCGATGGTTGCTGACAGCACCGGTAAAGGCACCACGCTGGTAGCCAAACAGTTCGGATTCCACCAGATGCTCCGGCAGTGCCGCACAGTTGACCGTTACCATTGCCCGCTCCTTGCGGGCGCTGTTGCGGTGTATGGCCGCAGCCACCAGTTCTTTGCCGGTACCGCTCTCACCGGTGATCAGCACCGTTGATTCCAGTCCGGCCACGGCTCCAATGGTCTGAAACACCGGCAGCATGGATGAGCTGATGCTGACAAATCCGCCAAAACTGCCGCAGGCCATCCGCTGCTTGAGTGACTGGTTTTCATGCTGCAGCTGCTGCCGTTCGGTAACATCACGGCTGATCAGCAACGTCCCCTGATAGCCCCCGTCAGGGCTGGTCACGGGATAATAACTGTTTTCAAAATAGCGGCCCTTTACCTCAATCACCCGCCGGGCCTGTTTGATGGAACCGTCCCGCAGTTTCTGCAACAACTCCTTGATACGCTTGGCTGAGTTGGGTGAGTGCACCGACAAAATGGTCCGTCCGATAAAATTACGGGCCTTGATCCCCCGGATATCCTCGGCCGTCCGGTTGATAAAGGTCAGCCGGTCATCAGCATCGGCAAAGATGATCCCCTCCGCCATACTTTCAAGAATATCACGATAAATTGTTGTCAGCTCTTGCATGGCACTGGCACCTCGTTACATAAAAGTAACATCACTATCTCAAAATTGCACGCACAACTTGGCCGGTCGGGCCTGCCCTGTCTTTGTCCAACCGGCTGAAACAAGCCGCAGTTCCGATCAACGCGGCAGGTGTGCTAGCCAATGTTGACTTTTTTGATGTATAGTGTATACATATTTAGTCTTATTTACTCGAATTTGAGGAGCAGACATGACTCTCATTGACAATAAAGCCCCGGACTTTGACCTGGAGGGGAGTGACGGCAAACGCCACCGGTTGCAGGACTATGCGGGACGGCGTCTGTTACTGTTTTTCTATCCCAAGGACAACACCTCTGGCTGCACCAAGGAGGCTGCCGGTTTCCGTGACCTGAAGCCGGAGTTTGAAAAACTTGGTTTTGTCATGCTGGGAATCAGCCGCGACTCGCTGGTCTCACATCAGCGCTTCATTGACAATCATGAACTGAACATGGTGCTGCTGTCTGACCCTGATGCCAGCGTGATGAAGGCCTATCACGCCTTTGGCGAGAAGATGATGTACGGCAAACAGGTCTCCGGTGTAATCCGCTCCACCGTATTGATCTGCGCAGACGGTATCATCAGAAAACATTGGACCAAAGTGGCCAAGGCCGAGCAGCATCCGGCCCAGGTGCTTGCGTATATTAAAGATTTTCACTGTGAATAAAGGAGGAGTCGATGAGTTTTATTTCCCTTAAGGAAGTGGTTGACTTTGCGGTTGAACGAGAGGAAACCGCCTACCAGATGTATAAGCGTGCTGCAGAGTTGACGGTAAGTCCGGCGGCCCGCAAGATGTTTGAAGAGCTGGCTCAGGAAGAGGCAACACACAAGGAGGTTTTTTCCAAGGTTGATCCGGAAAAGATCGAAGAGGTCAATGTCTGCAAGATCCCTGAGGCAACCATCGGCCAGTATCTGAAGGATGTCCCCTTTCACCCCCAGATGAGCTATCAGGAGATCCTGACCTTTGCCCTGAAGGCGGAAGAGAGCGCATACCAGCTTTACAAGGCTGCGGCCGGTATGACTGAAGACCCCAAGCTGCAGAAGACCCTTTTGACCTTTGCCGAGGTTGAGCTGGGCCACCGGCGCAAGATTGAGGCGCTCTACGATGAAAAGGTCCTGACCGAAGGTTAATTTCAGCTTCCAGCCATCTCCACGAAAAAGGCCACCTGCAGCTTAGCGGTGGCCTTTTTATCTGCAGGGACTTCCTACCGCCTTAACCAGTTCTATCTGGAAACTCCGGATGAGAAATTGTTTGTTTCCGATTCGGAAACCAGCTATCAATCAGCAGTTAACCAGACATAGCAACAATACCTAAACTTGACTTCGGTCAACACCATTCCCTTCCTGTTGTGCTATGCAAATGGCATGAAAAACAGACAAACCACAAGAAGCATGTTGCTGGTACTGATGCTGCTGCTTGCACCGCCTGTCGCAGCCTTTGAATGTACCGTCTGCCACAGCAAGAACCCGGCTATGGTCAAGATGCATAAGGAACTACAGGGGCAGGGCTGTTTTGGCTGCCACAAGATGGGAGCAAAACTGATGGGCAAAGGGCAGCCCAAAGACAGGGAAAGCCTGCTGAAGCGGCGCCAGACAGAGGAGGTCTGCCTGGCGTGCCATGGAACATTTCAGAAACAAGGGAGGTAAAAAAATGGAACTCACGGTATTGTTACAGCAAACGCTTGATCTTTCCCAGGATGCCATCCTGATCTCCGACCGGGAAGGGATCATCTGCTACTGGAATGCCGGTGCCGAGCGAATTATCGGCTACACGGCCGACGAGGCGATTGGCCAATCATTGGATCTGTTTATTCCTGAAAAACTGCGCGGACGGCACTGGGAGGGCTACCACCGGGTGATGGCCAGCGGCGAGACCAAGTATAAGACCGGCCTACTCTCGTCACCCGGTATCCGCAAAGATGGCAGCCAGGTTTCGCTGGAGTTCAGCATGGTGTTGCTGAAGGATGAAAACGGCACGATGCAGGGCTGCGCCTCGATCATGCGGGACGTGACCGAGCGCTGGCTGAAGGAAAAGGAGTTGAAACAGCGGCTGGCGGAGTGTGAAGTAAAACTGGCAGCAGGGTAATCATCACCCCCACCGCCAGAGGGCCAGGATCAGGACGATCAGAAACACGATGGTCAGGTTCATGTAGGCCATGGTGTAGAAGACCCGCAGGTGCAACGGGGTTTTCTCCTCGCGGCTGGCAAGCAGTTTGCCGACCACCGGCAAACGCTGTACACGGTCTTCGTCATGGGGAGCCAGCTTCAGCGCCTCGCTCAGATCCATACCGGCCTGATGTCGCGCCATGTGCTGGCCCTGTTTCCAGAGGGCGCTGGCGGTTGCATCGTAGATCAGGCCGTTGTAGGCAAAGTAGGCTGGCCGTCCCGCCTTGCCGTCGCAGGCGGCAAGCTCGGTGCTGGTCATATCGCCGCCCGTAACCGGCGTGGGGGGCGCCTGCATCTTTCGCTTGAGCCGCGGACCGATTACTGTAACCACCACAGCGGCCGACGAGACCATGACCAGATACAACCCGACCTTGATCAGCAGTAACAGGCCGAAACGGGTATGCAGCAAGACATCCAAGGAGGGGACACGATAGTAGGTCAACACCAGGCCGGTCAGGCCCATGACCAGCATCGACAGGATGCCGACCCGCACCTCACCACGGGGTAAGCCCCCAGCGGCATAGGCCGGCTTCAGCACCAGGTGGACGTACAGGATCGTACCGAACCAGAGGATAGCGGTCAGCATATGGAGGTAGCCAACCACGAACCGGAACCCTTTTGTTGCCGCTGTCATCTGACTGGGCTGCGACTGGGCATGCTGCCTGTTGCTGAACGCCTTGCCGATAGCGGTCAGTTCACCGCCACCGCCGGGGTCCAGATGGCAGGCAGCACAGGCCAAGCCGGTTTGCCGGGCGTACTCTTCCGTGGCAAAACCGGCAACGGGCGCTAAGAGCAACATGAACACGACGATGCAGAACAATGAGCGTTTCATGGTATGATCAGATCTCTCCGGCGATTAGCGATAACCACAAGAAAGAGCATACAACAAACCGCTCCGTACGCAAGCAAGGGGGGTAAGATCATGGCAGTGACATCCGGAAACAGAAGCATCTATACGGTCGGTCACTCAACCCGCAGCCTCGCTGATTTTGTCGCGCTGTTGAAGCGGTACGGCATCGGACTCCTGGCGGATGTCCGCACCATCCCCCGCTCCCGCCACAACCCGCAATTCAACGCTGATGCCTTGCAAAGTTTTCTACCGTCCCAAGGGATCGGCTATCAGCACCTCAAGGAACTGGGTGGCCTGCGGCACAGCCGCGCCGACTCACCCAATACCGGTTGGCGCAACGCCTCGTTCCGGGGATTTGCCGACTACATGCAGACCCCGGCCTTTGAGGCTACCCTCTTGGCGTTGCTGGAACTCGCGCAGCAGCACACCGTTGCGCTGATGTGCGCCGAGGCCGTGCCCTGGCGCTGTCACCGCTCCCTGATTGCCGATGCACTGGTGGTCCGCGGCATCGACGTGACGGACATCTTCGACCTTACCCACGCCAGACCCCATACCTTCAACAGCCTGGCCCGAGTGGAGGGTGGCACGCTCACCTATCCTGCTGCTGAGCCCGTTCAGGAGCCGTTGTTACCTGCCCTTGCCGCTTCATCACGCCCAGTCAAGTAGCCGCTTTTCACCCGTCATGGCAACGATATCCGTAATGTCTTGCGAAATTTCAAGCACGCCACGATAGGTGCTATCAGGGTCTCGCACCGCAACGTACCGGATCAGAATATAGCGCCCCTTCATCTTGATGCGGAAATCCGCCTCATTGCGGTTGCCGTTTTTGAACTCGCTCACAATCTTCTCAACGATATGCACGCTTTCTGGTGGGTGGCAGTTTTTGACGTTCCGCTCGACAATGGCGGGTGAGCGTGGAAAGAAGCGGTCCTTGGCGCGATTAAAGAATCTGACCTGATCATACTCATCAACAAAGGTGATATCGACCGGCAGATGGTTAAAGAGCAGCACCAGTTGCTCATAGTTCATCCTTCCCGTATCGGACACAAAGAAGTCGTCCCCCTCATGCGCTCCGGTGCCCGCTTGCAGCGGGTTACCGTCCTCCTTCTGCTGGGGTGTTTCCAAAAAGGGGAACGGGTAGTCAAAGCTCTGTTGGTACATGGCCTGCCAGTCTTCCGCCGCAAGGGTTTCCGTGGCCACGGGATAGACCACCAGATTTTCCTTCTGGATCATACCGAACACCAGGAAGAAGTACTGGCTCATGGGACTGTTGAACTCCTGCCAACTGCTGTCAGAACGTTCAAGTACCGCAATCACCCCCTTAAGCTTCTTTCTGATGTCATCATGCAGCGACCACATGACCGCAATCGGCCGGTGGTTTTCCCAGCGCTTTTCCAGGTACGGAAAAAGGATATTTTCTTTTTTTACGTAATGAGACTCAAATGCTCGTAATTCCAAAAACAGCGGCAGAAGCTCAAGACGCATCGCGGGAAAGGAGCTCTCTTCCGAGCCGTGGCACCTCTTCAGCACCGTCTTTACCTGCTGCAGCTTATCTGCAAGAGCCCTGTTTTCCTGGATCAGATGACCGAGAAAGGTATCAGGGGCCGGCCTTTCCCACGGATAGCGCTCCAGGCTTTTGAAAAAAACGCCGATGACCTTCTCGATGCTCTGCTTGATCACCTGCGGCGTGATCCCCATCTGCAGTTGTCGATCCTCCATGGCAAGCATGTCGTGGGGCGTCAGGTTTTCGATTGCTTCTCGATGCTGCTCAATGAGTTGCTTTGCGTCCTGCCCCTGTATGATGCCCCGTGAAACGGCAAGCAGTTCCTGCACCCGTTTTTCCCGGTTATCAATCAGTTCTGACATACGCAGTACCTCCTTCCGTTCAGATGGTGCGATGCAACAGCCTCTCTCCTCCTGCAAGCGTACGTCCAACCGTCGCCCGCGTCAACCATCCTCAATGACTCAGATACGGCAGCATCGGCAACAGTTGGCGGTAATCGTCGTAGGTCAACACCGTCTGCCAGTGACCGCTTGCCATACCAACCCCGATTGAGACCATAAACAGGCTCAGGGCAACTGCCGGAAAGAGCCAGACCGGCAGTGGATGTTTCCAGAACGATGGCTGCATGACCAGCACCTCCTGATGCGGACAGGCAGCTACGCAGGTCAGGCAGCCGGTGCATTCAGGCGAGACAACCTTGGTTGTGTTGTGCACGCTGATGCCTGCCGGGCAGGCCTGACTGCACTGGCGACAATCAGTGCAGGTGTGCGGGTTACGCCGGATCTTGAACGGACTCAGCAGGCTCAGCATACCGAGCAGGGCGCCGTAAGGACACAGGTAGCGGCACCAGACATTGCGATAGACCAGAGACAGCAGTGTCAGTACCGTCAGCACCGTAACGGTTGTGGCAGAAATCTGGGTAAAAAAGCGCAGCATCTTGGCATCACTGGCTGCCCAGTAAGGGGTATCCAGAAAGGCGGCAACGGCAAAGGCAGGCATATCAAGCAGAATTATCTTCACGAAGAAGAACAGCACCAGATACTTGATCCCCTGCAGCAGCAGATCAAGCGGCCTCCAGACTTTGAAATTCCGCCCCATCAGTCGTTCCCCCAGTTTACACACGGTCTCGGACAGCGTACCCACCGGACAGACCCAGGAACAGAACGACTTCTTGGCCAGCAGACTCATCAGCAGAATCGCCAGAAAGATCACCAGTGCTGCCGGATGCACCGGATGAATCTGTCCGCTGGCCAGCCAGTGCTTCAGGCTGGTCAATGCCCCGATCGGCAGAAAGCCCTCAACACCGGCTGGACGGGCAAAGAACGGCTGCGAATTACCCTGTTCAACTGCAGCTATAAACAAGCCAAAGCGGATGCCGATCCCGATGACCCAGAACAGAAACAGCCACTGCACCAGCTGGCGGATACGGGTAATGTTCCTGGCTGATATGCTTGACACACTGATGCCTCCTCGTTTTTTCCTCACAACATAACGGAGCAGAGATTGCGTGACATTGACCTAAGTCAATGAATCTGCATTATTAGTTATGGCATGATCACACAAACGATACAAATCGATCAGGCTTGTTCTGGCTTGTAATGGGGTAATTCGATAAAAGGAAGCAAAGGTGACGTATGTCGGTACTGATAACCGCGCTGAAGCGCGAACATCAAGCCTTGAAGAGTCAGGTCGCGGCCATCAAACAGGCCGGTGTGGTGTCTGCGGAGGGGTTTGCCGAGTTACAGCGTCTGCGTAGCAATTTGAAGGCCCATCTCCAGCATGAAGATCGAGATCTGTATCCACGCCTTGCAGAAGCGGCTCGCGACGACGTGAATCTGCAGATTCTGCTGGATCGCTTCCAGAACGAAATGCAGGAGATCGCCACCGATGCGGAGCGCTTTTTCGAACGCTACCCAGCGCCGGAGCAGAGCGTAGTGTTTGCCCGCGATATCGGCAGGATCTTCTCTCTGCTGGGTAACCGGATTATCACTGAGGAATCAGTCCTCTATCCCCGCATGGTGGAACTGGACCGTATCCGCTTCGGCTGAAATCGAGATGGTGAGATAAGCAGTCAGCGCTAATATCATTTGTAATAACGAGACAATTGAAAAAGCTGCATCTTCTTTTTTACCCTTGCACCAGACATCGCTTTGTCATGTTGTCGCCTCGTTACCCGATAAAGTCGTTTGACGTAACCATATTTCCTTAGATTACCCGCCCCTCGCCCTCCTCTTCATGGGTAACGCCATCCCGGATATGGTAGATCCGCTTAAAGGTAGGGATGATCTTTTCATCGTGAGTTACCACGATAACCGCTGTCTGATACTGCTGTGCCATATCATTGAGAATACGGATCACCCCCAGCGCCCGCTGACTGTCCAGCGGGGCAGTCGGCTCATCTGCTAGAACAACCGGGGGACGGTTGATCAGACCACGGGCAATGGCTACTCGCTGCTGTTCACCGCCGGAAAGCTGTGCAGGCATGGCCTTGGCGCGGTGTTCCACCTCCAGGGCGGCCAGTAGCTCCCTGGCCCGCTTGCGTGCCTCCTGATTCGGCACACCGGCCAGCATCGGCAACAGGGCTACATTATCGGTCACATCCAGAAACGGGATCAGGTAGGGCGCCTGAAAGACAAAGCCGATCCGGTCACGGCGCAGTGCCCGCAGATCCCGCACCAGCCAGCCGTTGTCATAGATCACCTCATCCCCCAGCACGATCCGTCCGCCAGTCGGGTCGATCACCGCCCCCAGGCATTTCAGCAGGGTGCTCTTGCCGGAACCGGATGGCCCCACCAGTCCGATCACCTCACCCGGCGCCACCTGCAGTTCCACCCCCTGCAAGGCATCAACCGCCGTGTCGCCATTGCCGTAGCGTTTCCTCAGTCCTTCAATCCGAATACCGGTTCCTGCCAACGTGTTATCCCCCTATCGCTTCTGCTGGATCAACCCGCAACGCCATCCGGATGGCAACCAGGCTGGCCAACGCACAGATCACCAGCACCACCAGAAAGCCGATCAGGGAATCAATCGGCACCAACAGCACGTACTTGGGGAAGTAGGGTGCTGCAAAGGTGGCGCTGATCTTGCCCACCGCAAAACCGATGATACCCAGGGCCAACGACTGCTGCATGATCATGGAGGCAATGGTGCGATTGCGGGTGCCTATCAGCTTCAAAACGGCGATCTCCCTGATTTTATCCATGGTCAGGGTGTAGATGATGAAGGCAACAATGGTGGCGCTGACCAGGGCCAGGATCACCAGAAACATGCCGATCTGCCGGGCCGAGGTGGCAATCAGCTTACCCACCAGGATCTCTTCCATCTGCGTCCTGCTGTACACGGTCAACCGCTTCCAGCGACGGATTGCTGCTGCAACCTCAGTGGGATCGTGGCCGTTTTTGACCGTCACCAGTACGGCATTGACGTAAGGGTTGCTGCTCTGCGATACCTGCACCGCGTTAAGCAGGCCGGACACACCGGGGCGGTTGAAGGCCGGATTGGCCTCGGTGCGCCGCCTGTTCTGCCAGATCGCATCATTATCCTTCAAGAACTGGGCCTCCTGGGCATCCTTGAGCGGGATAAAGACCATTGGATCACCGCTTGATGAAACCATGCGGCGGGTCAACCCCACCACAGTGTAGCCGTTACGCCGGATATCCAACTGATCGCCGATTTTAAAACCGGTGGCCAGGTCAACCACCGCCTCGTAATGGCCCCGTGTCATCTGGCGACCAGCCGTCAGATAGGTCGGCCAGCCTGGCACAGCGCCGACCTGCCCGGAAGCCACCCCCACCACCATAGAGCGCACATCCTGCTGCCCTTTTCGTACCTGCATGGTCAGATAGGTAATATTGGCGGCCTCTGCAACCCCCGGCATGGCCCGGATACCGCGATAGAGATCATCATTGATGCTGGAAGACTCGGCATAGGGGCCCAGCGTATCGCGCTGTACCACCCACAGGTCCGCACCACTGTTGTCCAGCAGGGCCATGCCGTCATCCACCATCCCCCGGTAGACACCGGCCATGACCAACGTAACCCCCAGCAACAATCCCAGACCGACACCGGTAAAGACAAACTTACCCCAACCATGCAGTATGTCCCGTCCGGCAAGACTGATCATCGCCTGCCCACCGAAAGCTTTTCAACCAGCTTGATGCGACTCTTACGGGTGAGAGCCTTGGCACTGTACAGCACCACTTGATCCCCATTCTGAAGCCCTTCCAGAATCTGTACGCGACCATCCAGATCAGTTGCCCCAGGCTTTACTGCAACAAATTCAACACCGGCCTTACTCACACGCCAGACACCGGTCCGGTTGTCCAGACGATGCAGTGCCGCATTGGGCAGAACCAGCGTTGCGGCAGCCGGCGGAAGGTCAATCGTTACCTCTGCCAGTTCGCCCAATGGAGGTAGATTTTCTGGCACACGTGCAAATAGCACTTTGGCAAGGACCTCTTCGGTGATGCTGTCGGCCTTTGGTTCAATACGGGCAATGGTGCCACTTAACAACATCCCCTTGCGTGAACGCAGCTCTATCCGTGCCGGCAAACCGGCCTTGAGCCCGTTTGCCGCGATCTGATCAAAACGGGTATTGACCCAAACCGATGCCGGATCAATCAGCTCAATCACGGTTTGCCCGGCAACCACGGTGGTGCCCGGTTCAGCCCCGCGCAGCGTTATCAGCCCGGCAACCGGGGCTACCAGGTGCAGATTACCCTGCTGTGAACGCAACCCCGTATACTCTGACTGCAGCCGGGAACGCTCTTCTCTGGCTGCAATTAGCGCAGCATCAGCGGTCTGCAATTCCTGCCGCTTGGCTGAAACTATTTCCTCGCTGGTAGCTTTGAGCGGCAACAGTTCACCATACCGTTTAGCCTGGGCATGCGCATACCGCTGCCTGGCCTCGGCATCCTGCACATTTGCCTCAGCACGCTTAACGGCTGCCTGTTGCGCCTGTAGACGATCATTAAGGTCAACCGGATCCATCTCGCCCAGTAGCTGCCCTGCTCTTACCCGGTCTCCAACCTGCACGTACAGCTGCTTGATTCTGCCTGCTGCTGTCGGACCAACCTGATAACTGTAACGGGCTTCAACCGTGCCAACACCGAACACCGCTGGCCTTATAGTCTGTGTTGAGACCGTAGCAACCATCACCTCAACCGGCGCCAGCGGGCCAGAGCGAAGGACAACGTAGAAGAACAACAGCACTAATGGAACCAGGGCTGCAAACAGGATTAACCTGCGTAGCTTTATCTTTGACGCTGACATGAGCCTCTCCAAGCAATGTAAATAATTATTCACATAGCATGCAAAAAAAATTTGCCTCTTACCGCTCCAACAAACGTCGGAAGTTACCCCAAAGTAAAGCTACCTCATCCACCAGTTTACCTTCAGCCTGATTACCGATCCAGCGCAGCACACTAAACTGGAGCATCCCCAGAATAGCAATTGTAGTCTCACGGGAAGATATCCCTTGCCGCACCGCACCTTCAGCCACGGCTGCTTCAAGCAGGCCAGCCAGGGTCGACTGAAAACTCTCGATCCGGCTGTTCATGATGTAGGCGATCCGGCCGCCAGTGGCAATACCGCCATCAGAGAATAACAGTCGCGGGATGCCAGGGTTTTTGGCAATCATCTCGGTATGAGCCATGATTACCTTTTCCAGCTTATCCAGCGGCTTGCCGCTTGAGGCAGCCAACTGCGCCGCCCGGCTGGTGACCTGACTGCCGATAAACTCCACCACCGCCTTGATCACCTCCTGCTTGTTGCGGAAGTGACGATAGATGTTGGCCTCACTCATACCGGCTGACAGCGCCACCTCATGGATGGTCAGACCACTGACTCCCAGTCTGCCGATGACATTCAGGGCCGCCTGGACGATTTCAACCTGCCTGACTTGGGTTGCCTTCTTTTCAAGCACATTTTGTGATTTCATATTTACATAACTAGGCCTAAAGCCAGAGCATGTCAAGCATCAATACATTTCACAAGTCTATGTAAGCGTTCATTTACCACTTTATTTTGCTAAATTTGACTTTCATCAAACTTGTTGCATAGTTGCTACTTGTATAGAATACCAGCATCTGGCTGGATAGCACTCACATCCTGAAGGAGGAACGAAGATGCGCGCATTGAAACGGTTTAGCAGCATGCTGATCTGTATGGTTGCCTGTCTGGCACTGATGCCGGCACTGGCACTGGCCAAACCATCCAACTGTGAGACCTGCCACGCCAAGATTTCGCCTGCCATGGTCAAGGACTTCAATCGTGGTAAGATGTCCAAAAGCCTGACCTGCGAGGCCTGTCACGGCACTGCCCACACCAGCGACAAGGATGTGGTTAAGGCACAACTGCCCACCATTGCCACCTGCAAGCAGTGCCACCCGGATCAGGCCAACCAGTATATGGACGGCAAGCATGTGCTTGGCCAGGTTGCCCTGGATGCAATGCCCCGTTCCCCCCATCAACCCAAGGCGTTCATGGCCGGCCAGAAAGGCTGCGGCGGCTGCCACACATTGGGATTGGTTGATGCCAAAGGCCGTGAGACCGAGGCCCGCAAATACTACAAGTACGGCATGGACTGCCAGAACTGCCATACCCGCCACGCCTTCTCCAAGGCCGAAGCCAACGAGCCTGAGGCCTGCCAGACCTGCCACATGGGCTTTGACCATCCCCAGTGGGAGATGTGGTCCGGTTCCAAGCATGGAACCGCCTACCTGACCAGCCGCGCCATCAACCCCGGAGCAAAGAACCGCGCACCCAAGTGCCAGACCTGCCATATGCCCAACGGTAACCACCGCGTAATGTCAGCATGGGGCTTCCTGGCTGTTCGCCTGCCAGAGGCCGATGCCGAGTGGATGGGCTATCGCGCCACTATTTTGAAAGGCATGGGTGTACTTGATCCCGCTGGCAAGCCCACCGGCCGTCTGGATGTGGTCAAGGCAGGTAAAGTGGCCCGCCTGACCAAGGAAGAGTTTGACAAAGAGCGGGGCAAGTACGTGGCGATCTGCCAGCAGTGCCACTCCCCCAACTTTGTGAAGGAAAACTTCAAAAACGCTGACCAGATGGGCAAAGAGGCAGACAAGCTATTCAGTGAAGCGATCAGTATCGTAGGTGATCTGTATCATCAGGGGATTATCAAGCAGAAAGCCGGGCAGCCGTACGCCTACCCGGATCTGCTGACCTTCTACGATGTTGATACCAAGATCGAGCAGACCCTGTATGAAATGTTCATGGATCATCGCATGAAGACCTTCCAGGGGGCATTCCATATGAACCCGGACTACACCACCTGGTACGGCTATGCCAAGATGAAGAAGGATTTGACCGAGATCCGTGAGATGGCTGAAGATATGAAGAAGAAAGCCAGCAAGAAGTAGGCTGAAATCAGAAGAGCACCAGCGACCAAGGGCTGCTGGTGCTCTTTTTTATCCAATCTGCAGGGGCTAATTCGAATCAACACATTTTTGACCACCGTCATCCTTTTTTCAAACAGGACTGCGCTATGGTTGTTTCAGAAAAACTGACTGTCTCGCCTCATTCCATAACTCAACTACTATCAACCAAAGGAGAAAACCCGTGAGCATGTTTTGTTACCAATGCCAAGAAACCGCCAAAGGGACCGGCTGCACCATCGCCGGGGTCTGCGGCAAGAAGGAAAACACTGCCAATCTGCAGGATCTGCTGGTTTTTGCCCTTAAAGGGCTCGCAGAAACTGCTGTCGAAGCCCAAAAGCAGGGAAGACTTGACAACGCAACCGGTCTGTTTATCTGCCAGGGACTCTTTGCCACCATCACCAACGCCAACTTCGATGATAGTCGGATCACCGCCCTGATCAAAGAGGCCTTTGCCAAGCGGGATATCCTCAAGCTGTCCATCGGTTTCACCAGTCATCATGATTGCGTGACCTGGAACGGCAGCGAAGCCGAGTTTGCTGCCAAGGCCAAGGAAGTTGGTGTTCTGTCGCAGCCCAACGAAGATGTCCGCTCACTGCGGGAGCTGCTGATCTACGGCCTGAAAGGGATGGCTGCCTATACCGAGCATGCCGCAATGTTGGGCTTTGAGAAGAAAGAGATCTACGAGTTCATGGTCTCTGCACTGGCATCCACCACCCAGGAGCTAACGGTTGATGAGATGATTGCCCAGGTGCTTAAGTGCGGCGAAGTGGCGGTTACCGCCATGGCCCTGCTTGATGAGGCCAACACCACCAAATACGGCAATCCTGAGATCACCAGAGTCAACATCGGGGTACGCAATAACCCCGGCATCCTGATCTCCGGCCACGACCTGCATGATATGGAAGACCTGCTGGAGCAGACCACCGGTACCGGCGTTGATGTCTACACTCACAGCGAGATGCTGCCGGCCAACTACTACCCGGCCTTCAAGAAGTACCCCCACTTTGTCGGTAACTACGGCAATGCCTGGTGGCAGCAGGACAAGGAGTTCGCCTCCTTTAACGGCCCGATCCTGATGACCACCAACTGCATCGTACCGGTTAAGGACGCCTACAAGGACCGGATCTACACCACCGGCATGGCAGGCTGGCCCGGCGCCGTGCATATCCCCGAGCGTCAGCAGGCTGGCCGCAAGGATTTCTCGGCCATCATCGCCCAGGCCAAGACCTGCCAACCACCGGTTGAGATCGAAAAAGGCGAGATCGTGGGCGGCTTTGCCCACCATCAGGTAATGGCACTGGCAGACAAGGTGGTTGAAGCGGTTAAATCCGGCGCCATCAAGCGCTTTGTGGTCATGGCCGGTTGCGATGGCCGCCACACCGGACGCAACTACTACACCGAGGTTGCCAAGGAGCTGCCGAAGGACACGGTCATCCTGACCGCAGGCTGCGCCAAGTACCGCTACAACAAGCTGGAGCTGGGCGACATCGGCGGCATCCCCCGCGTACTTGATGCCGGTCAGTGCAACGATTCTTACTCCCTGGCCTACATCGCCCTGCAACTGAAGCAGGTCTTCGGCCTGGAGGACATCAACGACCTGCCGATCTCCTACGACATCGCCTGGTACGAGCAGAAGGCGGTGGTGGTGCTGCTGGCCCTGTTGTACCTGGGGGTCAAGCATATCCGCCTCGGACCCACCCTGCCCGGCTTCCTGTCACCCAACGTAGCCAAGGTGCTGGTGGAAAACTTTGACATCAAGCCGATCGGCACCGTTGCTGACGATGTCGCTGCGATCATGGCCGGTAACTAGTCTAAAACACAGGGAACTGAAACAGCGGAAAGCACCCGGACTTTCCGCTGTTCTCATACGTTTCATGTAATCAGCAGGTAAACGGTGATACTGGATGGCGGTCATGAGACCCCCATCATCCATGCGGTCTGCTACTTGTCAAAGAAGAAAGGGGGTGAAGGGATGGGATCATTTCTTAGCGGTAAACGTCTCAAATATGTCGCCATCGCTGCTATTTCAGCAGCGCTGATCGGCCTGTTTGTGATGCTTGGCCCGCCAAAACTGCTGGCAAAGTCGGAATCTCCCGATTTTTGCGCCAGTTGTCACGTCATGGAAGCACAACATACTGCCTTTATGCATGCAGGAGCCCATCGCCGTTTCAAGTGCGTGGACTGCCATCTGCCCAACGATGGCCTGGCCAGTCACTACATCTGGAAGTCTATCGACGGCATGAAAGACGTACTGTTCTTCTATTCCGGCAAGGTGCCGGAGAAGATCACGCTGTCTGAACATGGCGCCAAGGTGGTCAAGGCCAACTGCGTCAGGTGCCACGAAACACTGGTATCCCAGATGGATACGTCACGTAATTGCTGGAGCTGTCACCGCCGGGTAACCCATACCGGAACCGGTGCTATCTCTGTAAACCCGATTTAACCCCATCAATTCAGGAGGATTGAGTATGAAAATGAAACTGCTTGTCGCCCTCATGGCTGCTGCTTTGTGTGGGGCCATGACCACCGCCTGTGCTCCGCCCAAGGCAGAGAAGGCAACAATTGCCCCGATTCCGGACGGCACGGTTGACCCGGCGGTCTGGGGTAAGAACTACCCTGAAGAGTACGAGACCTGGAAAGCCACCGCCCAGCCCACCCCGGAAGGCAAGAGCAAGTACAAGAAAGGTAATGACGGCGGCAAGGTCTATGACAAGCTGTCTGAATACCCCTTCAACGCCCTGCTGTTCAACGGTTGGGGCTTTGGTATTGAGTACAACGAGCCCCGTGGCCACGTCCACATGATGAAGGATCAAGCAGAGATCGACCCTTCCCGCGTCAAGGCCGGTGGCGCCTGTCTGACCTGCAAGACCCCTTACGCCCCGCAACTGGCTGAAAAACATGGTGTAGCCGGTTACTTCTCCGCCACCTATAAAGATGCCGTCAACCTGATCCCCAAAGAGCATCAGGAGATGGGCGTAGCCTGTATTGACTGTCACAACAACAAGGATATGGGCTTAAAGATCTCCCGTGGCTTTACCCTCTCCAAGGCACTTGACAAACTGGGTGTTGACCAGAGCAAACTGACCAACCAGGATAAACGCACCCTGGTCTGCGCCCAGTGCCATGTCAGTTACATCATCCCTAAAGATGAAAACATGAAATCTCAGAATGTCTTCTTTCCTTGGGAAGGCAGCAAAATGGGTAACATCCCGATCGAAAACATCATCAAGAAGATTCGCAGCGACAAATCCCACGGTGAATGGACCCAGGCCGTTACCGGCTTCAAGATGGCCTACATCCGTCACCCTGAATTTGAGATGTATTCCACCAAGAGCGTACACTGGATGGCTGGCGTTTCCTGTGCTGACTGCCACATGCCGTACACCAAGGTGGGCAGCAAGAAGATCTCTGACCACCGGATCATGAGCCCGCTCAAGAACGACTTCAAGGCCTGCAAACAGTGCCACAGTGAGTCTTCCGAATGGCTGAAGAATCAGGTCATCACCATTCAGGACCGGGCTGCCTCCCAGTTCATCCGTTCCGGCTATGCCCTGGCTACGGTAGCCAAACTGTTTGAAATGACCCACAAGCAGCAGGCAGCCGGCAAGCAGATTGACAAGGCACTCTATGAGCAGGCCAAGGATCATTACATGGAAGGATTCTACCGCAACCTGTTCTTTGGGGCTGAAAACTCGGTAGGTTTCCACAACCCCACCGAAGCGATGCGAATCCTGGGCGACGCAACGATGCATGCCGTCAAGGCCGAGGCCATGTTGCGTCAGGCCCTGACCAAGGCTGGTGTTGACGTACCGGTCAAGGTTGACCTTGAATTGGCCAAATACACCAACAACCGCGGCGCCAAGAAGCTGATGTTCAAACCAGAACAGGAACTGAAGGATCCCTACGGGCCGCAGAAGTAAGCACAAACACTACACGCGTAAAACATAGCGGACTGCCGGTATCGGTAGTCCGCTATGGCTGTAATTTGACTTATATCAAGGAATCTGTGCCGGAATCATTGTATACAATCACCGATACACATCCATTTCCCAAGAATGCCCCGGAGGAGTCCCATGCTCAAGAACCTCAGCATCCGCATCAAACTGTTACTTCTGCTTTTGCTACCGGTGCTCGGACTGCTCTTTTTTTCAGGTCGTGAGGTTCTTGATAAGTATGCAACCCTGCAGGACATCAGACAGACAGAGCAACTGATCGGGCTCTCGGTACGCACCGGTGCACTGGTACATGAGCTGCAGAAAGAACGGGGGCTTTCTTCCGGCTTTATAAATGCAAAAGGCGAAAAATTCAGATCAGAACTGGCTAAACAGCGTGGACTTTGCGATGAGCAGTTCAAGCAGCTGGCAGCATTCATCGCTGCCACTCCTGATGCGGCAACAATCGTCAGGCAGGCCCTTGATGCCGCAGCAAAACAGCAGGAAAAACTCTCAGATATCCGTAACAAGGTTGATGCACTGACAATTGAAGGCAAGGAGTCGTTTGCGTTTTATACCGCCATTAACTACTCCTACCTGGATGTGGTTGCAGCAGTGGGACGCAGCAGCAAGGAGCCGACACTGATGCGCGCCGCCATTGCCTATTTTGCCTTTTCAAAGGTTAAGGAGGAGATGGGCAAGGAACGGGCCACACTGAATGCCGTCATTGCCGGCAATGCCTTTAGTGATGAGACCTACCAGCGCACCTTCGGCATCCTTTCCGCACAAAAAAGCTTTATGGAAGGATTCCGCAAGTTCGGATCACGCACCGCAGTCACAACCTATGATGAAAAGGCACAGTCTGAATCATTCAAAAAGGTAGATGAACTGCGCAACGCCGTGCTTGCAAAGGGGATGGCCGGTAACTTTGAAATCACGCCGGAAACCTGGTTTAGCGCCATTACCGCCAAAATTGATCAGATGAAAGAGATCGAAGACGGGATCGCAAAAGGGATCTTGCAACAGGCATCCGACCAGGCAGGCACAGCCCGCCTGGCGCTGATTTTAAGTATTGCCATATCACTGGTAATGGCTGTCCTGACCCTGCTGCTCAGCCTGCTGATTGTCGGCAGCATTACCGGACCGTTGCGCAAGCTGGTAGAGATGCTGCAGGATATCGCCCAGGGCGAGGGAGACCTGACCCGGCGTCTGGATGCCAACCGCAAGGATGAGTTTGGCGAAGTAAGCCACTGGTTTAACCGCTTTGTTGAGAATATCCACTCCATCATCTCCCAGGCTTCCAGCACGACTGTGCAGGTGGCCACTGCCTCAAACCAGTTGCATAGCACTGCCGAGCAGATCGCGACAGCCGCCGAAGAGGTGGCCTGCCAGTCAGCCACGGTTGCCACAGCCAGTGAAGAGATGTCAGCCACCTCCAACGACATCTCCCGCAACTGCAGTCTGGCATCAGATGTCGCCAACCGTGCCAGCGAGATGGCCCAGGATGGCGCCTGCGTGGTACAGGAAACCATTGCAGGCATGCAGACCATTGCAGACAAGGTACGGGAATCCGCCCGTACGGTTGAGGCGCTGGGAGCCCGCTCAGACCAGATCGGGGCCATTGTAGGAACCATTGAGGATATCGCCGACCAGACTAACCTGCTGGCCCTGAACGCGGCCATTGAGGCGGCCCGGGCCGGTGAGATGGGACGGGGCTTTGCTGTGGTTGCCGATGAAGTACGGGCCCTGGCAGAGCGGACGACCCGCGCCACCCGCGAGATTGGCGAGATGATCAAGGCGATCCAGCAGGAAACAGGTGGCGCCGTGGTCTCAATGGAACAGGGGGTTGCAGAGGTGGAGAAAGGGATGGACAGCTCACGCCGTTCCGGCGACGCCCTGCAACAGATTCTGGAAGGGATCAGCGAAGTTACCCTGCAGGTACACCAGATCGCCACGGCAGCTGAAGAACAGACCGCCGTCACCGGCGAGATCTCCAGCAATATCCACCAGATCACCGATGTCGTACAGCAGACCGCCAACGGTGCCCATCAAACCGCCGGTGCAGCGTCGGAACTATCCGGCCTGGCGAAAGATCTTGAAGGACTGGTGGGACGATTCAAGCTATAGCCTTCCACAGCGTTAAAATCAAACGGGCAGCCCCGGCAGGAGCTGCCCGAAGCCGGATCAGCAGCGAGTTGACATTATTCGATTCCGCGGCATACTTCACTGGCAGCAGACAGCGGCACCCTTTGAGTGACGTCAAGGCGAACAGCAAGGAACTTTTATGGCCTTATCAAGCATAAAAAAGCGAATTCTGTTCAGTGTCGTGTTTTTTCTCGGGCTTGTTTTCAGCATCACCGCCATCGGCACCTATGCCTATTTTCGGCATGAGACCACCCACCTGATCCACGAGCAGCAGTTTGCCCTGCTCTCCGGCGTGGCAACTGGGTTGGATGACAAACTGTCCACCGCCCATAACGCCCTGATTACCGCTGCGACCTCAATCCCCCAAGATCTGCTCAACAGCCCGGAAAAGGCCCAGGCCTGGCTGGATAACCGGCTTGGCCTGAAAGGCATCTTTGCCAGCGGACGGTTCCTGTTTACCCCGGAAGGGCGGCTCCTGGTTGAATCCCCTCAACTGCCGAAACGCCGTGGACATGATTTTTCCTCACGGGAATACTACCAAACAACCGTTTCCACCGACAAACCCTACATATCACTGCCCTACCCCTCGTCCAAGCATGGCCGCCCAGCCATCATGATGACGGCGCCGATCTATGCTTCAGACGGACGTCTGCGAGCCATTATGGGTGGCACCCTTGACCTGTTATCCGAGCGCAACTTCTTCAGTGAGCTGCCCCGGATAAAGATCGGCAAGACCGGTTATCTCTACCTGACCGGCCCTGAACGCACCATGATCATTCACCCCGATCCGGGCCGTATCATGAAGCAGGCTGCACCGCCAGGTGCCAACCGCTATTACGACAAGGCGCTTGAGGGTTTTGAAGGCAGTGGCGAAACGGTCAACAGTCGCGGTTTGCATGTCATCGCTTCATTTAAACGGCTTAAGACAACCAACTGGATTCTGGCGTCCAACTACCCGGTTGCCGAGGCCTATCAACCGATTGCACGTTTCAGGATGATCTATCTGGCCGGTATCTGCATTGCCTTGTTGGGCGGTGCGGCCGGAGCCTGGTGGCTGGCCGCCAGAATCACCCGGCATCTGCGCAGGCTTACCACTGCCATCACCACTATTGATCCCCATCAACTGAAACAGGCCAGCCCGGTACAGGTTCAAACCGGTGACGAGGTGGAACAGCTGGCCGATGCCTTCAATGCACTGCTTGTTCAGGTCAGCACCGCAAACCAGCAGCTGGTACAGGCGCAACAGCTTACCCACACCGGTTCATGGGAACATGATCACCGTACAGGCCGACTGATCTGGTCAGCCGAAACATTCAGAATCTTTGAAAAAGACCCGCATCAGTTCAAACCAGGCTTTGACAGCGTCATAGAGGCCATGCACCCGGATGACCGGGACCGGGTGGTGCAGGCCTACTCGGCCTCGCTGAAGCAGCAGAGCAGCTACAATGTTACCCACCGGCTGTTGATGCCGGATGGCCGGATCAAGCATATCCATGAACAATGTGAAACCTGCTTTGATGAGGCGGGCAACCCAGTCCGCTCGATCGGAACAGCCCAGGACATTACTGAGCAGATAAGCCGGAAAAGACGTCAGGAGCTGCTGTTCCGGGCCATTACCGAAAGCGGACTGGGCATACTGTTGATTGATCACGATTACACCATCCGTTACATGAACTCTGCCCTCAAAAGCAGCTATGGCGAACAGACCGGCAAGCTCTGCCATACGGTGCTGGGCAGATCAGAGACCCCCTGCAGTTACTGTCACTTTGATGAGCGCCTGTCTGATGGCAGCAGCGTCACCAAGGAGATCTCCCATCCCGACGGCACCATCTTCAGCGTTGTCACCATGCCGTTCATGGACAGCGATGGCACCCCCTGCATGCTGGAGCTGATGCGGGATATCACCAAAGAGGCCAAGCTTAATCAAAGCCTGCGGGAGTCGGAGGAAAAATTTTCAACGGCATTCAGGGCCAACCCGGCCTTAATGGCCATCAGTACGCTTGAAGAGGGCATTATCCTTGACATTAACACGGCATTCAGCTCCCTGCTTGGTTTCACCAGAGGCGAGGTCATCGGCAAGAGTTCAAAGGAGCTGGAGATACTCGAAGATTTTTCTCAACGCCAGGCCATACATGACCTGCTGCTTGAGCAGGGCTGCGTGCGTAACCACCCCATTGATGTCAGAACAAAATCAGGTGCGCTTTGCAACGGACTTTATTCGGCCGATGTGATCAGGTTCCAGGATCAAAAACTGGTTCTGTCCGTATTGCTGGATATTACCGAGCGTGTGCAGGCTGAAAAGGAGCTGGAAAAGACCAGACAGGCGGCAGAGGCCGCTAATCGGGCAAAAAGCGAATTTCTCTCCAATATGAGCCATGAAATCCGTACACCAATGAACGGCGTGGTCGGCATGGCTGAACTTCTGCAGTATACCGACCTGACCACAGAGCAGCAGGAATATCTGAACTGTATCAAGATCTCGGCCGACAACCTGCTCACACTGATCAACGACATCCTTGACCTCTCCAAGATCGAGGCAGGCATGATCGAGCTGGAGTATACCGGTTTCTCATTACGCAAGACCATCAGCGACATCACCACCACCCAGCTGTCATTCATCCACCGCAAACACCTCCAGCTTGAGACACGTATCCCGGCAGAGCTGCCGGACCTTCTCTGTGGTGATCAGCTCAGGTTCAAGCAGATCCTGCTCAACCTGCTGAATAACGCCATCAAATTTACTGATCAGGGCAGTGTTACCATCGCTGCCGAACTTTTGAAACAGCAGGAGAGCTACGCCCTGATCCGTATCAGTGTCACGGATACAGGTATTGGCATCTCTCCCGAGGCTCGGGACAAAATCTTTGCCCCCTTTACGCAGGCAGACAGTTCCACCACCCGTAAATATGGCGGAACAGGACTAGGACTCACCATTTGCCGGCAGCTGGCCGAACTGATGGGTGGCACCATCTGGCTTGAAAGCCGGCCGGGCCAAGGCAGCAGCTTCCATCTTGAACTGCCGTTTACGCTCATGCATAGCCATGAAAACCAGACCAGATCAAAACCACAGATTGAGCCGATGCAGACCGGAACCCCGCTTACCATACTGGTTGCCGAAGATAACCCGCTGAACCTGCAGACCGTTGAGCTCATCCTCAAAAAACTGGGACACCACCCGGTAAGTACCCGCAATGGCCATGAAGCTGTTGAACGTTGGAGAAAGGGAGATATCGATCTGATCCTGATGGATATACAGATGCCGGTACTGGGTGGAGCAGATGCCGTTACGATGATACGGAGGGACGAGCTGGCAATGAACAGGCATACTCCCGTTGTTGCGCTGACTGCCGATGCCTTGAAAGGTACTGAGGAATGGTTGCTTGCCGAGGGGTTTGATGGCTATCTTGCAAAACCGATTGAAATCATGAAAATCCGGGATGTGCTGAAGCTGGCAACGGAGAGAGCGGCCCGGAAGAACTGAAACCTGATATCCGGTCAATCAAACGGGCAGCCCCCAAGAAGAACCACCCGCTCGATCTTGTTCCTGCGCTGACGAGCATCAGCAGACCACCTCTTTAACCCCCCTGATAATCGCAACCTGACGCTGAAAGATATACTGTGAGATCTGGCTTTCAAGCTGCTTTTCAGGGCTGATGGCAAAACGGTAACTGTAGGGTGGAGCGTCACCGGCGACACCGATCAGGATCGCCGGGAGACGGGCGTTGATCGCCTGGCCTGTTTCAGGGCTTCTGAGTATAAACTGTACGGTTGTTTCGGCACCGGGCTCCAGAGGGCAGGAATGGTCTATCAGGACATTCAGTCCGGAGAGCGAGATATCGTACAACTGCCCCTCAATTCTCCCCAGTGGTGATTCAATCAAAACCGGGTCCTGAGAATCCACCGCAACCCTGACAAAACTCCGGTGTTCGGCCATGATCTCAACGTAGGAGAACCGCACAAAGGCTGCGGCCCTCTTACTGACATTGACATACTGTGCCTGGGCAAACAGGGCATGCTTGAACAGGGGACTTCGTATGAAGGTTGAGTGGGTCTGCTCAATGGTAAAGGCCTGCACCTCATGCAGATCCAGATCGACAATCCCCTTGCTGATGGAGGCGATGGTTGCCGGATAGGACAGTGGAATCCCCTGATAATAGTTGATCAGCTTGAGAGGCTGTTTGAGGTTTGCCTGCAGTATGGCAAGGATCTCAGCCTGGTCTTCGTCAAAGCTCTTTTGGATCCGGGTGCTGTAAAGATCAGTAATGTTCATGGCGTTCCTGTTGGCTGGGACTGCTGGTGACCGGAATTCCCCCGACTATCGCTCACACGGTTAGGCACAGACCACCTGCATATCCGTTTCCAATTTTGCCAGCTCCGGATCCCCCACCCTCAGCAGCGAGATCTCAGGCAGGGCATCCGGAGGTTGCACCAGCCGTGGATACAGGTTGAGGTTGTACTGCATGCTGTTGAAGTTGACCAGCCGGACAATGGCCAGCAGGGTATCAGCAGGATCAAAGGTCTCGGCGTGATGGTGTGCAGCAATAGCACAATACAGGGGTGGGATATCCCAGTGGTTCATGATGCGGACCCCCTGCTCAACATGCATATCGGAAAAGACATCCAGCAGGGTTTCAAGATCCAGTTCAAAACTGATCTCCCGGGACAGGCTGATCCGCTCCATCGCCTTCAGCAGATAGAGCTTGCCGATATCATGCAGCAGACCTGCCAGGTAGGCCTGATCTGCCAGCTCACGGTGGCCGCTGCTGACAGCCAGGGAACGACAGCCCAGTGCGCAGGCGTGGGAATGCAGCCAGAGATGCCGCATCACCTCATTCACCACCGGATTTTCGGAGGCGTGCAGAGCGGCCTGTGAGGCAGCCATTGCCAGACTGGTAATCTGTTTTCCCCCCAGGCGATTGACGGCATCCTTAATGGTTTCAGAGCGGGCACGCCCGACATAGGCGGATGAATTGGCCATCCTGAGCACCTGAATCGATAGCCCCTGGTCCTTCTGGATGATCTCGGTGACATGGTCGATTTCAACAGTCGGATCGGCCAACAGCTGGAGCAGCTCCAGGGCGACCGGATTGAAGACCGGCAGTTCAATCGGCTGCAGGCAGATCTGGTAACGAAGATCAAGCGAGAACCCCATGCAATCCTCCTTGGCACAACCTGCCCCCCTGCAGGCCTTGCCGCACGGCCTTAAACCACAGTCAAGCAGGTATGAACGGTGCCATACAAATCTAAAAAACGTCTAACCAATCTGTTTGATTGATGAAAGCTATCATTGCACGATTAACCTGTTTTGGGTGCAAAAAAATCACACACTGTTTCAAAAACTCCCGGGACCGCAGCTGATGGCAGAACGAAACCGGGCAGCCCCCCTGGAGGGAGCTGCCCGTCTCAACCTTACACCATCAATATAATCAATAATCTATCCCGGCAGCCTGTATGCTGCGCGGGTCACTGGCATGGCAGGGGGTCACCCCGTAGACCATGCCGCATTGCGGGCAGCGGTCTTCCATGGTCTTCATCTGAAAGGCTGTCCCGCAGCCTTCACAGACCAGCCGGGTCTCAACCGGCATGGCCATCCCGCTGTAGCCCATCATCCGCAGTTTATCAACCACCCCTGCTCCACCACCAAAACTACCGTCACATCCCTGATGCATGTCCGTATCTCCTTTTCTCTGTATTAGAGTTCCTCAAGCGTTTCCCCGAACCTGATCCTGTTACGCAGGGCCAGCAGGGTGTTATCCAGCTCTTCCAGCCTGGACAGATTCTTCCGTTCTGCATCGCTTGATGCAATGATCTTGGCAATGCCGCCGTTTTTGATCACCAGCCGTTTATCCCCCATCAGCGCCAGGATCGGGTCATGGGTAGCCATCAGGATGATTTTTTCCTGCTTCACCAGCAATTCCAGCGCCTTTTTACGATCAATACCGGCATTCTCAATCTCGTCGATCAGCACGATCGGTGACTTGCTCAGGATCGCCATATCGGCGATCATCAGGGCGCGGGACTGCCCGCCGCTGAGCGAGGTGACCGGTGTATCCGGCTTGAACTGTTCACCGGCCAGCTGATTGGCCTGTTCCAGAATCCTGACCACCTTTTCTTCCGGATCAGGCACCAGGCGGCTTTCCGCATGCATCCGCACGAACTCCTCGGCGGTCAGGTCCATGACAAAGTTCATGTTCTGGGACAGCTGGGCCACCAGTTTATGTTCGGTTGAGAAACGCCACTTGTTGTCCGGCACACTGTTGTTGATCAGGATTTTGCGCCTGGTGGGGGTATCCCCCTGGGCCACCCACTCGATATCAGCCAGCAGGCGACTCTTGCCGGAACCGGTGGGACCGACGATGCAGATCACCTCTCCCGGCCTGAGCGTCAGTTCCAACTGTTCAGCAGTTCCGGTCTTGTCAAAACCGCCGATGATGGTCAGCGACTCCACCTTTTCAGCAGCCTCATCCAGGGCCAGCATACCGGCCATAAAGTCATGCAGGCTCTGTTGCAGCTGCTCCTGGCTGATACCCAGATCAAGCAGCTGATCAGGGTCAAGCCGATCCAGGTACTGGTGCAAAGGCTGTTCCGTGACCGGTAGCTGCAGGCCGAATGAGCTGAAGAAATCCTCCAGCCAGGGGTAGTCGGCCAGCAACTGCTTCAAGGGTTGTAGTAAAAGATCCTGGTAGTTCATATTCAAGACTCCATCTTGCGCACATTGCCGGTCTGATATTCATCACCGATCCGCGTCTCACCCAGACAGTAGGAGCAGAGTGCCGACGGCATGGAGAAACGCAGCCGCATCCCCTTCAGGGTCTCGATATCCGAGGCCTCTTCAAACAGGGTAGTCAGCTCAAAGGCCCCCTGGCCGGTAATGCCGTTGATGTTCATGATCACCGCGCCGGGGTTGACCTGCTTGACCCGTGAGGCAAACACCTCCCGCTCGGCCTGGGAGACAATATCACCCTTGGTGATCACCACGATATCGGCCGATTTCAGCATCGGCCCGATCTTACGCGGGGTATTGATGCCGCTTAAGTTGTCGATCACGCAGACGGCCGTGATATCCTTGATATGGGGAGAACAGCGGTTGCAGAGACCGGCAGATTCGCTGATCAGAAAATCGCAATCGTTCTCGACGCCCCATTTGACACAGGCCTCGATGTTACTGACAAAGTAGTGATCCGGGCACTGGGAGCCCGAGAGCCCCTTCTTGACCAGCACCCCCTTCTTGGCGTAGCGCAGGTCATCCTCAGTCATCAGGCAGTCATACTTGACCACCCCGATCTTTTGCTGCTTGGCCTGCAGCGCCTCAATCACCCGCAGGATTACCGAGGTCTTGCCGGACGATGGCGGGCCGGATACGGTCAGAAAATGCATGATTGTTCTCCTTGAACACCTCCCAGCCTCCCCATGTCAGGGGAGGAAACCGGGTATTGTAACCTCACCCCTGACAAGGGGGAGTGCGGGGGCTGCTTTTGGTCTCATTCATCCGCGTTCATTGCCTCTTCAAACAGCCCCACCGTGTACCTGATCTGGGCTGCGATATCGTGGCTGTAGAGGTAGTCCCAGCCGACCCACTGCCAGGGGTGCTGCTCCGGCAACTGGTTTTCCACAGCCGGGTTCAGGGACGGGAACAGTCCCTTGTTGGTCAGGATCTCACCCACCTCCTTGCTGTAGAGGAAGTCGGCAATCGGCTGCAGCTTGGCTTGTTTCTCCTTCTTGGCCAGCATGAAGATCGGGCTGATGATGGCACCGTCTTCAGGCCAGACGATCTCCAGACTCTTGACCATGCCGGCCATCCGGCTGAAAAAGTAGGGGATGATCGTCACCGGCGGCTTTTCCTCTGCCACCCGCTGGGCATTCTTGATCATCTGGGCCGGATGCATCGACTTCAGCATGCAGCGTCCCAGCTTTCTCACTCCTTCGTCACCAAATTGCTTATGGATGGTGAGCAGGATGGCATTGAACAGGTCAAAATCCCCCACCGGCAGGGCCACCTTCTGCTCAAACTCCGGCTTGAGGATATCCGCCCAGGTACGGGGCACCGGCAGGTCCCCCAGTTCGTCATGGTTGACCATGAAGGCAGACGGCACCACTGAAATCAGACCATAGTGACCTTTGGGGTCTTTCAGCTCCAGGCCATCAAAACTGGTGTTAACCGGGCCGCCGGTCAGGTCGCTGAACAGCCCCTGATCCTTGAACTTGCCGATGGTACGGGGATCAAAAAAGGTCTCAAATCCGGCCGAGACAAAGATATCCGGCAACTGATCAGGGTCGGTAACCTTCTGGATATGTTCCTCCATCCAGTCAGACCCCAGCGAGGCCGCCTCAAACTTGTAGCTGACCGTGATGCCGCTCTCTTTGGTATACTGCTCGATAAAGCCGTTGAACCCTTCCAGCAGCGGCAGCCGTACCGGGCAGGGCAGCAGTCCGGAAATGGTGATCTCGCTCTGCTCCTGCTGGGTCTGTTTCATGGTGACATCCACCTGATTGCTCTTTTCATCGACCTTCTGCTGCAGGAGTCCCAGAAAATTGTCCAGGTCGTAGTTCTTGGTCAGGGCTGCCCGCTCCAGCTTCAAAAAGCCGCCAACACCGGCCAGCACCTTGGGGTCCTTCAGGTTTTCAAATCCATTGGCAACCAGCACCTCCAGCGTCTCCGGGTGCTGTTCCAGCAGTTCCTTAATGGTCATATCTTTGTGTAGCGCTTGTGTCTGCATACGGTACCTCCTTCAGAATGTGATCTGACTGTAACGCTGCCGGACAGAGATCACATTGACTGACATCAAGAAAACACAAAAAACGCAGTGCCCCTGTTTTTGATGTTGGTCAAGACAGAGCTAAAATTATGATGGTATGGTATATCTACTCCATTCCAACGCAACATCCCTTGCCTACCACAGCCGGGAAGAAAGGCAGACCACCATGACCACACTTGAAAGCCTGCTTGTGCAAACCGTGGAACAGTCCCAGGATGCGATCCTGATCGCTGACCGGCAAGGGACAATCCTTTTCTGGAATGCAGGGGCGGAGCGGATATTGGGCTATAGCTCCGCCGAGGCGATCGGCCGTTCACTGGACCTCTTCATACCGGAAAAGCTGCGGGGGCGGCACTGGGAAGGATACCACCGTGTCATGGCCAGCGGTGAGACCAAGTACAAAACCGGCCTGCTGTCATCGCCGGCTATCCGCCGGGACGGCAGCCAGGTATCACTGGAATTCAGCATGGTATTGTTGCATGATCAAGAAAATGCCATGCTGGGCTGCGCCTCGATCATGCGCGACGTAACCGAACGCTGGCAAAAGGAAAAAGAGCTAAAACAGCGGCTGTCGGCCTGCGAGGCTGGGCAGGGCAACGCCACGCTGACAACAACACGATCAGACTCTGACAGGGGTGTGTGACCTATGACAAAAAAACGGATTGTAATTGTCGGAATGGGATTTGGCGGCGTACACGCTGCCAAGACACTGGCCGGCAAAGGACATGACATTCTGCTGGTGGACCGCAACAACTATCATCTGTTCCAGCCGTTGCTGTATCAGGTGGCCACGGCAGGCCTGGAGCAGGAATCGATCGCCTATTCCGTGCGCGCCATGGCCCGTTCCTGGCCTGATATGCGTTTCAATCTGGCGGAAGTTACCGGAATCGACTTCTCCCGCAAGGAGATCCAGGTGGCCAACGGCCTGATTCCCTACGACTACCTGATCATCGGTGCCGGAAGCGCCACCAACTTCTTCGGTCTTGCAGCCGTTGAGCAGCACGCCTTTGATCTGAAGGAACTGGAAGATGCCGAAGTCCTGCGTAACCACATCCTGAGCGCCTTTGAGCGTGCTGTCGTTGAGCCTGATCCGGCCCGCAAACGGGCACTGATGAGCTTCGTGGTGGTGGGTGGCGGCCCGACCGGGGTTGAATTTGCCGGGGCACTGATTGAGCTGGTAAACTTTGTGCTGGCCAAGGACTACCCGGAACTGGGTATTCATACGGCCAGGGTGGTGCTGGTGGAGGCCACTGACCGGCTACTGGCGGCCATGCCGCAGGAACTGGGGATGTACACCCTGCAGAAGCTGCGCAGCATGTCGGTTGAGGTACTGCTGAATGCCCAGGTGGTTGATGTTGATGCAGAGAAGGTCACCCTCCATGACGGCGCGGTGATTCCGGCCCATACCCTGGTCTGGTCGGCAGGCGTCAAGGCAGCACCACTGGCTGCCAGACTGGAGGTTACCCATGCAGCAGGGGGCAGGATCGCGGTGGAACCGGATTTAACCCTGGCTGATCACCCGGAGGTCTTCGTCATTGGCGACATGGCCTGGTTGCAACAGGATGGCAAGGCACTCCCGATGATCGCCCAGGTTGCGATGCAGATGGGGATCTACGCGGCAAAGACGATCCTTGCAAAAGAGCAGGGCACTGCTCTGCCCCCCTTTCGCTACCATGACAAAGGCAGCATGGCAACCATTGGACGTAACGCTGCCGTGGCAAACGCCTTTGGCCTGCAGTTGAAGGGATACCTGGCCTGGCTGGCCTGGCTGCTGCTGCACCTGTACTACCTGATCGGCTTCCGTAACCGGATTGTCGTCTTGCTGAACTGGGTCTGGTATTACTGGTTCCATGAACGGCAGGTCCGGCTGATCACCAGGCGCACGTCGTCGGAATAACAGACACTCCCCCAAAGCCGATTAACTGCAAACCCTCCCCACCTCCCCTTTACAGGGGAGGTGTACAAACAAAGAAGAGGCAACAGTTCCCCCCTGCCAAGGGGGGATGGATTGAGGGGGGTTAATTTTTACGATTGATCCTTGAAATCGAAGCAGGATTACCCTTTGGGCATGAAGATGAAGAAGGTCAGAGCCAATGCAGCCAGTACCCACATCCCGCCGGAGACCTCACGGGCCCGGCCGGTGCAGAGCTTGATCAGGGGATAGGAAAACAGCCCGACCGTCATGCCGATCCCGATGTTGTAGGTAAAGATCATCAGGGTAACGGTCAGGAACGCCGGAATCAGCTCGGTAAAGTCGTCAAAGTCCAGCCGGGTAACGGCCTGGAGCATCAGGGCACCGATCACCACCAGGGCAATACCGGCGGCATAGCCCGGCACCATGGTAAAGAGCGGTGCAAAAAAGAGCGACAGGGCAAACAGTACCGCCACCACCAGGGCGGTAAAACCGGTACGTCCACCTGCGGCAATGCCGGTTGCTGATTCAATGTAAGCGCCGGTGGTGGTGGTCCCCAGCAGCGGGGCAAGGGTGGTGGCAACGGCATCGGCCAGCATCGGACGTTCGATCTCCGGCAGGTTACCGTCCTTATCCAGCAGGTCAGCCCGCATGGAAAGACCGATCAGGGTGCCGATGGTATCCAGAAAGGCCATCATAAAGACCACCAGCACCACCGGAAAGATACCGGGTTGCAGGGTGCCGGCAATATCAAGCTTCAGAAAAACCGGCTCCAGCGAGGGGGGCAGACTGACCAGCGATGCCGGCAGCTTCGTAAGCCCCAGCGCCACGGAACCGATGGTTGTGGCGACAATGCCGTACAGCAGTGCCCCGTTTACCTTCCTCGCCATCAGCACCACGCACAGCAGAAAGCCTGCCGCAGCCAACAGGACCGAACTCTGGGCAATGTTGCCCAGTCTGACCGGCGCCCCCGCCACCCCCAGTACCACCAGGCCGGTCTCATTCAGACCGATAAAGGCCAGGAACAGCCCAATCCCCACGGCGAAGGCAGCCTTCAGCGAGATCGGAATCGATTCAGCCAGCCACGACCGCACCTTCAGGACGGTCAGCAGGACAAAGGCCAGTCCGGCCCAGAAGACCGCCCCCAGCGCAATCTGCCAGGAATAGCCCATCCCCTTGACCACCACAAAGGCGATAAAGGCGTTTTCCCCCATGTAGGGGGCAATGGCAAAGGGCCGCTTGGCCCAGAAGGCCATTACCAGACACCCGATCACTGCGGCCAGAATGGTGGCTGTGATCTGGGCATCCTTGGGTATTCCGGCTGCCGCCAGGATGGAAGGGTTGACCACCATGATGTAGGCCATGGTCAGAAAGGTGGTGAGACCGGCCAGGGTCTCCTGGCGGTAGGAAGTGTTATACCGATTGAATTCAAAGAAGTTTTTCATAGCAACCCTTAGCGAGGAACGCGATAGTTTCGCAAGGTCAAGGCGTGCGAACGAGTGCCGCGGAGGCGTACATTGGTAGTACGTTGAGCAGGCACGAGTGAAGCACAACGTAGAAATTGCGGGAATAGCGCGTTCCTACAACCCCCTTACGGCGTAAATCCCCGGCGCATTCCGCCACATATCTTCGTAATCCAGACCATAGCCAAACACAAAGCGGTCCGGCAGCTCAAGGCCGGTGAAATCGGCACAGTAACCCGGCAGAACCTTGCGTTCATGCTGTTTCTCCACCAGCACGGCGGTCAGCACCTGCCGGGCGCCACGCCGGAGACACTCATCAACCAGCGCCTTGAGCGTAACCCCCTCATCAAGGATGTCATCCACCAGCAAAACGGTGCGCCCCTCGACATCGGCCTGAAACAACGCCTTCCATTCCAGATCGCCGCCGCTGGTTTCGTGGCCGTAGCGGGTGGCGTGCAGATAGCCGACCTCAAGCGGAAACGGGAGTCTGGTCAGCAGCTGTCCGCAGAAGATCAGGCCGCCGTTCATGACGCAAAAGACCATCGGTTTCTTTTTGCCGATACTGGCCGTAATTGCACCGGCCATCCGGTCAATGGCCGCCTCGACCGTTGCCCGGTCTGCCAGGCAATCTGCCTCTTCAAGTACCTTTAAGGCCTGATCATACTGCATGCCACTGTCCCCCCACCACCCTGATGATACCGGCGCTGTCCGGTACGGATACGATAGCATCAAATCCTGCGTCCGCAAGCAGCGTGGCCACATCCTTATCCTGACCAGCCCCGATCTCCAGCAGCAGCCAGCCGTTTGGCTCCAGATAGCGGGGAGCCTCTGCTGCCAGCACCCGATAGGCATCCAGGCCATCAGTACCGCCATCCAGGGCGAGCCGGGGTTCAAAATCACGGACCTCGGACTGCAGGGTCGCCAGATCGGCAGTGGTGATATAGGGTGGATTGGAAACGATCAGATCAAAGCGGCGTTGATTGACAGGCTGAAAAAACGAGCCCAGCAGAAACTCTATCCTGGCACCATGCTGTTCGGCATTACGCCGGGCAATGGCCAAGGCCTCGGGGGAGAGATCAACAGCCGTTACTGCCGCCTGGGGCAGGCGCTGGGCCAGGGCCACGGCGATACAGCCGGAACCGGTACCGATATCCAAAACCGTCTGGGCCCGGGGGGCCTGACGGAGCGCCTCGCCCAGCAGGGTTTCAGTGTCATGGCGGGGGATCAGGACATCTTTGGTGACGGCAAACTCAAGACCGTCAAACTCCTGGCTGCCGAGGATATATTGCAGCGGCTCACGCCTGCCGCGGCGGGCAACCATGCTGCGATAGGCGGTCAGCTCATCATCCTGCAGCGGCTTGTCGAAGTTCAGATAAAGTCCCATCCGGTCCAGGCCGGTGGCCTCGCACAGCAGCCACTCTGCCTCGCGGCGGGCATTCTCAACCCCCTTTTCAGCCAGGTAGCCAGTTGTCCAGGTCAGGACCTTAAGGGTGGTCCAGGTTTCGTCAGTTGCCTTCACTTTGGGCTTTAAGCGCTTCCATCTGGTAGTGTGCGCGCAGGGCATCGGTGATCTCTTCAATATCACCGGCCATAATTGAATCCAGCCGATAGAGGGTCAGGCCGATCCGATGGTCGGTCATCCTGCCCTGGGGAAAGTTGTAGGTACGGATCCGCTCGGAACGGTCACCGCTGCCCACCTGCTGCTTACGGTCAGCTGCCAGCTTGGCATTCTGCTCCTGCTGGATGTTGTCAAGGATACGGGTCTTAAGGACCTTCATCGCCTTGGCCCGGTTCTTGATCTGGCTGCGTTCCTCCTGGCAGGCCACGACAGTACCGGTGGGGATATGGGTAATCCGTACCGCCGAGTCAGTGGTGTTGACGTGCTGGCCACCGGCACCGGAAGAACGGTAGACGTCGATCTTGAGGTCGGCCGGGTTGATGTCGATATCCACATCCTCGGCCTCGGCCATGATCGCCACGGTGCAGGCAGAGGTGTGAATCCGCCCCTGGGCCTCGGTTTCCGGCACCCGCTGGACCCGGTGGGTGCCTGATTCGTACTTCAGTTTGGCATAGACATCCTGTCCCTCAATGGAGGCGATCACCTCTTTGTAGCCACCCCGCTCCGACTCCGAGCAGGAAAGCATCTCCACCTTCCAGCGGTTTTTCTCGGCAAAGCGGGAGTACATCCGGAACAGGTCACCACTGAAGAGGGCCGACTCATCACCGCCGGTTCCAGCCCGGATCTCCAGAATGACGTCCCGTGAATCATTGGGGTCCTTGGGCAGCAGCAGGATCTTGATCTCGGCATCAAGGCGTTCTTTTTCCTGGCCGAGGCGGCTGATCTCCTCTTCCGCCATCTCCTTCATCTCTGGATCCGACAGCAGTTCCTGATTCTCTTCCAGCTCCTCCAGCACCTTCTTGTAGCGGCGGAACGCCTCGATCAGCGGAGCCAGATCGGCGTGCTCGCGGGAGAGTTTGCGGAACTCCGGCTGGTTGGCAATTACGGTCGGATCAGACAGTAGCGACTCCAGCTCCTGAAAACGGATCTCTAAATCCTGTATCTTGTCAAACATCTGTTAATTCCTCACACAACAAGTCTGTCGTCGGCATAACCGCCGTTTTCATCCAGGGCCTCTTTGACCGAACGGATCGCCACCTCGATCTGATCATCATCCGGCTCACGGGTGGTCAGGCGCTGCAGGGCCAGACCGGGGGTGATCACCAGCTTCACCAGCGGATGCTGGTCATTCTTGGCGCTCCACTTCAGAAACTCATAGGAGATACCGGCAATCAGCGGCAACAGCACCACCCGCGACAGGGCCTTGTAGACAAAGGGCCACGCCTTGGGGATCAGAGAAAAAACAGCGATACTGACCAGCATCACGATCAGCAGAAAGCTGGTGCCGCAACGGGGATGCAGACGGCTGAAGGTTTTCACCCGCTCGACCGTCAGTTCAGCACCTGCCTCAAAGGCAAAGATCGTTTTATGCTCGGCGCCATGGTACTGGAAGACCCGCTGGATATCGTTCATGCGGGCAATCGACCAGATATAGACCAGGAAAATCACCACCCGGATCACCCCGTCCACCAGGTTAAAGACCACATTATGATCACCGATGACCGGCACCAGCAGCTTGGTCAGGTACAGGGGCAGGAAAAAGAACAGGGCGATCCCGAATCCGAAGGCCACCGCCATGGTGCCGGCCAGGGCCCAGGAGGTCAGCTCCTCTTTTTTCGTTTCGCCGCTTTCCTCATCGGTCTCTTCTTCAATCGCCTCATTAGCGGAAAAATTCAGGGCCTTGATCCCCAGGACCAGTGAAGTGAACAGAGCCACGGCACCGCGCAGGATCGGCAGCTTTACAATCGGATAGCGCTCCGACAGGGGCGGCATCTGCTCCCGCTTGACCACGATTTCACCGCTGGGACGTCTGACCGCAATGGCCATGGCGCGGGGGGCACGCATCATCACCCCTTCAAGTATGGCCTGACCACCGATATTAATTTTTTCCATTTAGCTGAGACTCCTGAACTGCTTACGCACCTGGGCCGTACGGCCACAGCAGAATTCACCTTCCGGACAAGGACCGGCAACGCAGCCGGGGCCGGCATCACGGAAAATGGTGGGGGCGGCCTGCTTGGCCAGCTTCAGCATCCCCACCGCCATGCTCCTGATCTCCCACTGGGCCCGTTCACAACAGCGCAGCCTGAAAAAATGCAGCAGTTCACGGGCATTCATGGTGATGATGATCTTGGTTTCAGTGGCATTGGGCAGCAGGTAGCGGGCATCCTCCGGTTGCAGCCCCATCTCCACCAGCTGCTTGTAGGCCTGATGCACCACACCAACCGTAAAATCAAAAATCCGTTTCGCCTCTTCATTGGCAGCGACCGAAGGAGGCAGTACGGCATCAAAACGCTCAACATGGGAGACATACCGCTGGGATTGCTGGGAATAGGAGGCCACCCGGTGACGTACCAGCTGGTGGGAGGTCACCCGTGAGATCCCTTCCACCCCGAAGGTAAAGGAGGCGTGTTCCAGAACGGAATGATGGCCCAGCGTCATGATCTTGTCGATAAACTGACGGATATCCCCGCTGCCGATCTTTTCCTTCAGTTCATTCAGCCCGGTGGGGGAATAACAGAGCCGGGCAGCCAGGGCAACGGTCCGTTCAGGTTCAGGGGTATGGTGCAGCAGTTCGATGTTCATAACTCCCCACTTGGTACCAGTTTCAGTTCAGGTGACCGCAGGCGTACTGCGAGTACGTTGAGAAGCCAACGAAGCGGACACCTTTGAGCAGGAATTGGCTTGGATACAAAAAGGGGGCTACGCCCGTAAGCGTACCCCCCCGGATAGGACACCATGCAAAGCTAGGCTTGACCGTAACGCTTCTTGAACCGCTCAACACGACCGGCAGTATCCACCAGTTTTTGCTTACCGGTGAAGAACGGGTGGCAGGCAGAGCAAATCTCGGTAAAGATTTCCTTGCGGGTGGAACGGGTCAGAAAACTGTTGCCACAGGCACACTTAACCGTCACTTCATTATACATCGGGTGGATTCCTTCTTTCATCTGCTACCTCCTGATAATTGCAGCTCGTTAATAAAGCTGTTCATTGGCGAAATTTTAGAATATCGGATTATCGTCACAAAACTCAAGATCTTTTTTCACTACTTACTCATTGAATCAATAAAATCCTGGTTGGTCTTGGTCTCAGAGAGCTTGTCCAGCAGGAATTCCATGGCATCAACCACATTCATCGGGTGCAGGATCTTGCGCAGGATCCAGATCCGGTTCAACATGGTCCGTTCTATCAACAGCTCTTCCTTGCGGGTACCGGACTTATTGATATCAATAGCCGGGAAGGTGCGTTTCTCCACCAGACGGCGATCCAGATGGACCTCCATGTTGCCGGTGCCCTTGAACTCCTCGAAGATCACCTCATCCATCTTGCTGCCGGTATCCACCAGGGCAGTGGCGATGATGGTCAGTGAACCGCCTTCCTCAATATTACGGGCCGCACCGAAAAAACGCTTCGGCTTCTGCAGGGCGTTGGCATCCACACCGCCGGTCAGGATCTTGCCGGAGGGAGGCAGCACGGTGTTGTAGGCGCGGGCCAGACGGGTAATCGAGTCCAGCAGGATCACGACATCCTTCTTGTGTTCCACCAGACGCTTGGCCTTTTCGATCACCATCTCGGCCACCTGGACGTGACGGGTGGCAGGCTCGTCAAAGGTGGAGGAGACCACCTCGCCATTGACCGAACGCTGCATATCCGTGACCTCTTCAGGACGTTCATCGATCAGCAGCACGATCAGGTAGACTTCGGGGTGATTGGCGGCAATCGAGTTGGCAATATTCTGAATCAACATGGTCTTGCCGGTCCGGGGCGGGGCCACAATCAGGCCACGCTGACCCTTGCCGATCGGCGAGACCAGCTCCATCACCCGCATGCCGTAATTATCCGGGGCGGTCTCGAGCTTCAGTTTTTCTTCCGGGTAGAGCGGTGTCAGGTTGTCAAAGAGGGTCTTATCCCGCCCGGCCTCAGGGGTCTCAAAGTTGATCGTTTCAACCTTCAGCAGGGCAAAGTAACGCTCACCCTCTTTGGGCGGCCTGATCTGACCGGAGACCGTATCACCGGTGCGCAGGTTAAAACGACGGATCTGGCTGGGGGAGACATAGATATCGTCCGGACCGGGCAGATAGTTATAGTCCGGGGCCCGCAGGAAGCCAAAACCGTCCTGCAGTATTTCCAGAACCCCCTCCCCATAGATGGAGCCGTTCTGCTCAGTCTGGGCGTTCAGGATGGCAAAGATCAAATCCTGCTTACGAAGCCCTGAAGCACCTTCAATACTCAGATCACGGGCAATACCATTCAGTTCGCTAATTTTTTTGTTCTTCAAGTCCTGGAGGTTCACGACAAGGATCTCCTGCGGGTGGGATACGACGTCATCAAGAAATGAGAGGACGGAGATGTTGGCATACGATTACTGGGATATTCAGGCAATGGCAAAGAATAAACTCACAAAAACCAGGGGTAGTATTGTATTCACGTGGAGGCCTTATACCAAATGCAAAGCCTTGGTTTAACTACTGTCGGGAAACTCTCTTTGGTTTGGAAATGAGCGCAGCAGGGTGGTTGCAACTGAAGTTTAATCACGATAGCCACAAGAACCAGAGGATGTCAACAGGAAAGTGACAATAAAAAGTGACCGATGAACAAGCACTTGCACTGATATCTGCTTGACCCCCTGTCGACGACAGGCTATAAAAACAACTTCAATCAACAAATCGTGCAATTCAAATTCACTACTTATTTCAGGCAGGTACCTTAGATGCTCGGACAACCGCTTCTTGATGCCATCGGCAACACCCCCCTGGTTCAGATCACCGCAATCAACCCCAACCCCCGTGTTCGTATTCTTGCAAAACTTGAAGGAAACAACCCGGGAGGCTCGATCAAGGACCGCCCTGCCCGCCAGATGATCCTGGCAGCCGAGGCCTCCGGAGAACTGACGGTTGACAAAACCATCCTCGAACCCACCTCCGGCAACACCGGGATCGCCCTGGCCATGATTGCAGCGGCCCGCGGCTACCGGATCAAGCTGGCCATGCCCGCCTGTGTCAGCATGGAGCGGCGCAGTGTGCTTGAGGCCTACGGCGCCGAGATCGTGCTTTCACCCGGCTGCGAGAAGACCGACGGGGCCATCCGGCTGGCCCACAAGATCTACGGTGAAGAACCGGGGCACTACTATATGCCCAATCAGTACGACAACCCCAACAACCCCCTGGCCCATGAACTGACCACCGGGCCTGAAATCCTGGCCCAGACCGGTGGCGACCTGACCCATTTCGTGGCCGGCATGGGTACCGGCGGCACCCTGATGGGAACTGGGGCCTGCCTCCGCAAGCAGGCCCCAGGCGTAGAGGTGATCGGGGTGGAGCCCAATCTGGGACATGCCATTCAAGGCCTCAAGAACATGCAGGAGGCGATTGTCCCGGCCATTTATCACGAGGACCAGCTGCACCGCAAGATCGTGATCGATGACGAGACCGCCTTTGAAACCTCCCGGCAACTGGCCTCCCACGAGGGGATCTTCTGCGGCATGTCCGGCGGAGCTGCCATGGCCGGCGCCTTCAAGCTGGCGCAAGAGCTTGCAAGCGGCACCATTGTGGTGATTATTCCTGACCGGGGCGATCGCTACCTGAGCACCAACCTGTTCAAATCAATGTGCGCCAACTGCCCGCCCTGACAGGGATTTAAAAAACGTTATCAGGAAGGCCGGATACACGGCGCACAGCGACCGAGACAGAACAAACAGTTAGGCGAGGAAGCGAGCACCGCGCAACACAGCAGACGGCCTCCGGAATAGTTTTTCAACGCCCTGTTAATCTTAGTTTCTTGACCGGCGCCCCCTGGCACTGGTATTTTGTACAACTTATTCCAATTCATCCTCACGGAGGTAGACCGTGACGTTTCAGAACCTGATCCTGTCGCTCCAAAATTACTGGGCAAACCAGGGCTGCGTGATTCAACAGCCCTATGATACTGAAAAAGGGGCCGGCACCTTCAACCCTGCCACCTTCCTGCGGGTACTGGGGCCGGAGCCCTGGAACGTGGCCTACGTAGAGCCCTCCCGCCGTCCGACCGATGGCCGCTATGGCGAGAACCCCAACCGCTTGCAGCATTACTACCAGTTTCAGGTCATCATGAAGCCGTCGCCGGCCAACATCCTGGATCTGTATCTTGATTCCCTGCGGGCCTTCGGGATCAACCCCAGCCAGCACGACATCCGCTTTGTCGAGGACGACTGGGAATCCCCCACCCTCGGCGCCTGGGGACTGGGCTGGGAGGTCTGGCTGGACGGCATGGAGATCACCCAGTTCACCTACTTCCAGCAGGCCGGCGGGATTGACCTGAAACCGGTCTCATCCGAGATCACCTACGGCTGTGAACGGATCGCCATGTACCTGCAGGGGGTTGACAACGTCTATGACCTGGAATGGGTCAAAGGGGTCAAATACGGTGACATCCACCACCAGACCGAGGTTGAATTCTCCACCTACAACTTTGAAGAGGCTGACGTGGCCCTGCTGCTGGAGCTGTTCGGCAAATACGAAAAGGAATGTATCAGGCTGGCAGAGAAGGACCTGGTCTTCCCGGCCTATGACTTTGTCATGAAATGCTCCCACACCTTCAACCTGCTGGATGCCCGTGGCGCGATCTCCGTTACCGAACGCGCCTCCTACATCGGCCGGGTACGCAACGTGGCCCGTCTCTGCGCTGAAGGCTATGTCCGCCAGCGCGAACGGCTGGGCTATCCGATGCTGAAAGGGGGGAACTAGACCATGTCCAAGGAACTGTTGCTTGAAATTGGTGCCGAGGAGATCCCGGCCGGATTCGTACCCAAGGCGCTTGCATCCCTTGAAGAGATGATCCGCAAAGAGCTTGAGACTGCCCGGCTCTGTTTTGATGCTATCGTGACCATGGGAACCCCGCGCCGCCTGACGCTGCATATCAAAGGACTGCCAACCATCCAGCCCGATGCCGAACTGACCGCCATGGGGCCGTCAAAGAAGGCTGCCTTTGATGCCGACGGCAAACCGACCAAGGCAGCCGAAGGGTTTGCCCGTGGCCAGGGGGTGGATGTCTCTGCCCTGCAGGTGATCAGCACCGACAAGGGTGAGTATCTTGCGGTTACCAAACAGGAAACCGGCCGTCCGACCCATGAGTTGCTGGCCGAGATCCTGCCCAGGCTGGTGGCCGGCATCCCGTTCAAGAAATCAATGCGCTGGGCAGATCTGGATATCCGTTTCGCCCGTCCGGTGCACTGGATTGTGGCCCTGTTCGACGGCATCGTGGTGCCGTTCAGTTTTGGCCCGATCCAGAGCGGCAACATCTCCCGCGGCCATCGCTTCATGGCCAACAGCACCTTTCCGGTGCGGGACTTTGCCCACTATCTGGATGAGTGCGAGCGTCATTTCGTCATCGTTGATCAGGAACGCCGCAAAGAGACCATCCGCAAGGAGACGCACCGGGTTGCCAAGACCACCGGCGGGCATCTGCTGCCGGATGAATCCTTGCTGGAAGAGGTCACCTATCTGGTGGAGTACCCCAGCGCCATTATCGGCAGCATCCCGGCCGAGTTCCTGGTGGTGCCCAAGGAGGTGCTGATCACCTCCATGCGTTCCCACCAGCGCTACTTCTCGGTGGTGGATGAAAACGGCAAGCTGCTGCCCTACTTCATTACCATCCCCAACACCCTGGCCGAAGATCCGGCGGTGGTGGTCAGGGGCAATGAACGCGTTTTGCGGGCCCGTCTGTCCGATGCCCGTTTCTTCTTTGACGAAGACCGCAAGCTGCGGCTTGAAAGCCGGGTCGAGTCGCTCAAAAGCGTCGTCTACCAGCAAAAACTGGGTACCTCCTTTGAGAAGATGGAGCGTTTCCGGGCCTTAGCGGAACAGCTGGCTGAACAGCTCAACCCTGCTGTCAAGCAACAGGCCGCACGGACAGCCTTCCTCTGCAAGGCCGATCTGGTTTCCGGCATGGTGGGCGAGTTCCCCGAGGTGCAGGGGATCATGGGACGTGAGTACGCCCTGCATGATGGTGAAGAACCGGCCGTGGCCAACGCGATTGCCGAACATTACCTGCCCACCCAGGCCGGTGGTGACCTGCCCGCCTCGGATATCGGCGCCTTTGTCTCGCTGGCCGACAAACTGGACACCCTTTGCGGCTGCTTTGGTGTCGGGCTGATCCCGACCGGCGCTGCCGACCCCTATGCCCTGCGCCGTGCCACCATCGGCATGATCAGCATCATTCTGGACAGGGGCTACAGCCTGTCATTATCCGGACTGATCGACAAATCACTTGAGTTGCTGGCCGCCAAGCTGACCCGTCCCCGTGACGAGGTACGCCATGATCTGCTGGAGTTTTTCCGGGGCCGTTTTGTCAACCTGCAGGGTAACGCCTATCCGGCTGACGTGGTTGAGGCGGCTATGGCTGCCGGGTTTGATGACCTGGCCGACTGCGCCGAACGGATCCGCGCCCTGGACACCTTCCGCCAGCGGGATGATTTCCAGCCGCTGACCGTGGCCTTCAAACGGGTCTGCAACATCATCAAGGAGGGGGTCGATGCCCCGGTTGCCCCGGCACTGTTCCAGGATGAAGCGGAGCATACCCTCTACCGGGTGCTGCAGGAAACCAAGCTCGCCGCCTCAGACAAGATTCAGCAACAGCAGTACCTGGAGGCACTCACCGACATAGCCGGTCTGAAATGGGCGGTGGACGCCTTCTTTGATGCGGTCATGGTCATGGCGGAGGATAGTGCCGTCCGCAACAACCGTCTGGCACTTTTGACCACCATCAACCGACTTTTCAGCAGGATTGCAGACTTTGGCAGATTGGCTGGCTAAACATATAACTGTTTAACGGAAACAGGAGGAGCAGCATGTCATTCACCGGTCGCATAGTCTTGGGTAACGCCATTGTTGTGGTCATTGCCGTATTTGCTCTCACACTTTTGAACCGCACCGGTAGTGCGCTCAATGCCGTCATTCTGGGTCTGGTTCTGCTCAGCGGCTCATCACTGGTCCTTTGGCAACTCTGCCGCAAGGCTTTCGAGCCGTTGATGACGGTTACAACAGCACTGGAGAAGGCGGCAGCCGGAGATCTGTCGGTACGGGTCAAGGTGGATGGGGTCGGCGAGATCCATCGCCTGGGAACCGCCTTCAACACCATGATGCACGACATGAACAAGGCCATGCGGCAGTTTTTCTCGGTGGCCGACCTGGTCAGGGACTCTGTGCAGCTGGTACAGAATACCACCAATGCCATGGTCAATGCGGCCGAAGAGGTTGCCCTGCAGTCAAGCACCATTGCAACGGCCAGCGAAGAGATGTCGGCCACCTCAGCGGATATTGCCCGCAACTGCCTGTACGCCGCCGAGAATTCCCAGAAGGCAACCGAACAGACCACCAGCGGCGCGCAGATTGTTCGCAGCAGCGCCGATGTCATGGAAAACATTGCCCAGCGGGTGATGCAGTCATCGGAAACCGTACAGGGCCTGGGACAACGTTCCGATCAGATCGGCGCCATTGTCGGTACGATTGAGGATATTGCCGATCAGACCAACCTGCTGGCCCTGAACGCCGCCATTGAGGCGGCCCGGGCCGGTGAAATGGGACGGGGCTTCGCCGTGGTTGCCGACGAGGTGCGGGCCCTGGCAGAACGTACCACCCGGGCCACCAAAGAGATCGCCAGTATGATCAAGACCATTCAGTCCGAGACCCAATCGGCTGTCGGTTCCATGTACGAGGGGGTTGAGCAGGTAAAACGGGGTACGGAAGGAACCACCCGCTCCGGCGAGGCCCTGGAAGACATTCTGAACATGATCAACGAACTGGCCATGCAGATCAGCCAGGTGGCAACTGCCGCAGAAGAGCAGACCGCCACCACCAGCGAGATCACTAACAACATCCAGCTGATTACCGAGGTGGTCAACCGTAATGTGGAAAATGCCCGCAGTACCACCGACGCAACCACCAAGCTGGTCCAGCAGGTTGATGACCTGCACCAGCTGGTAGGCCACTTCAAGCTGGCCAGTGCCCTGGTCTGGGATGACAGTTTTGCCACCGGTGTCCACCGCTATGATGAGCAACACAAGGTCCTGTTCAGGATGGTCAACGACCTGCATGATGCTATGCAACAAAAGCGGACCAAAGAGGCGATTGGTGAAATCCTGCGCGGCCTGGCCGACTACACGGTCAATCACTTTGCTGACGAGGAAAAGGTCTTTGCCCAGACCCATTATCCGGACGAGGCCAACCACAAGTTGCTGCACAAGGCCCTGGTGGATCAGGTCGTCGCATTGATCGGCAAATTCCAGAGCGGTGAAACCGTCCTCTCGCAGGACGTGATCACCTTCCTGCAGAAGTGGCTGATTGACCACATCAAGGGACAGGACAAGAAATACGGTCCACACCTGACAAAGAATGGTATCAAATGATCGCAATCATTGACTATGGCATGGGCAACCTGCGCTCGGTTCAAAAAGGTTTTGAGCGGATAGGCTTTGCGGCGGAAGTAACCGCTGATCCGGCACGCATCCTTGCAGCAGAAAAAATCGTACTGCCGGGGGTAGGCGCCTTCCGGGACTGCATCCACAACCTGGAGCAGGGCGGTTTTGTCGAACCGATCCTGCAGGTGATTGCCGAAGGCCGCCCTTTTTTGGGGATCTGCCTGGGGCTACAGCTGCTTTTTACCGAAAGCGAAGAGTTTGGTTTGCACAAGGGGCTGGGTGTCATCCCCGGGCGGGTAGTCCGCTTCCCGGAGGGGATGAAGGAACAGGGCGAAAAACTGCCGGTTCCGCACATGGGCTGGAATCAGATCACCCTGAAGGCTGAGGCACCGTTGTTTAACGGCATTAGCGACGGCAGCAACGTCTATTTCGTACACTCCTACTACGTCAGGCCCGATGACCCGTCCGTAGTGGCGGCCACCTGCAGCTACGGCCTGGAATTCTGTGCCGCCATCCGCAAGGACAATGTCATGGCCACCCAGTTTCACCCGGAAAAATCGCAGGGAATCGGCCTGCAGATGCTGAAGAATTTTGCTGAGATAAAAGGCTAGTTATTGCCACAGAGTACACAGAGAGAAAAACAAAACCCTAAAATCTGGATTCTAACGGGTTAAAACCCAAACCCTATACCTTTAGATTTTACCTTTCTCTGAGACCTCTGTGTCCTCTGTGGCTACCTAGATTCGAAAGGTTTTTATGATCGTCATACCTGCCATAGACCTGAAAGAAGGTAACTGCGTCCGCCTGGAACAGGGCGAGATGAACCGCGACACCGTATTCTCCGACAACCCTGCCGAGCAGGCCCTGAAGTGGCAAGAGGCCGGTGCAGAGCTGCTGCATCTGGTGGATCTGGACGGTGCCTTTGCCGGCATCCCCAAAAACAAGGCTGCCATTGAAGCGATCATCAAGACGATCACCATCCCGGCCCAACTGGGTGGCGGCATCCGTGATATTGCCACCATTGAGGCCTACCTGTCACTGGGGCTGTCCCGGGTGATCATCGGCACCGCAGCGCAGCGCAACCCGGAGCTGGTGATCGAGGCCTGCCAGAAGTTTCCCGGCCGGATTGTGGTCGGCATCGATGCCAAAAACGGCATGGTGGCGGTGCAGGGCTGGGCTGAGCTGACCGACATCAGCGCCGTCGATCTGGCCAGAAAGTTTGAAGACTGCGGAGTGACAGCCATCATCTACACCGACATCAGCCGGGACGGCATGATGGGCGGCCCCAACCTTGAGGCAACCAAGGCACTGGCAGAGGCGATCTCGATCCCGGTGATCGCCTCCGGCGGGATCTCTTCACTGAAGGACATTGAAAACCTGATGGCCATTGAGGCCAGCGGCGTAACCGGCGCCATTACCGGCAAGGCGATCTATACCGGTGCGATCAACCTGCGTGAGGCGATTGACCTGACCAGACGGGGCTGCCAATGTTGACCCGCCGCATTATTCCCTGCCTGGATGTGACCGGCGGCCGGGTGGTCAAAGGGGTCCAGTTTCTTGAACTGCGTGATGCCGGTGATCCGGTGGAAATCGCCGAGGCCTATGACCTGCAAGGGGCCGATGAGTTGACCTTTCTGGATATCACCGCCTCATCAGACGGCCGCGACACCATGGTGGATGTGGTACGCCGCACCGCAGAGCGGGTCTTTATGCCGCTGACCGTTGGCGGCGGGATCCGGGCCGTGGAGGATATCCGCCGGATGCTGAACGCCGGGGCGGACAAGGTCTCGATCAATACCGCTGCGGTCAGCCGGCCCGAGTTTGTGCGGGAGGCAGCCGAACGGTTCGGCTCCCAGTGTACCGTCGTGGCGATTGATGCCCGCCAGGTACCGGGTGAACAACGCTGGGAGGTCTACACCCACGGCGGCCGCAAACCAACCGGCATTGACGTGGTGGAGTGGGCAACCCGGATGGAGTCCTACGGTGCCGGTGAGATCCTGCTGACCAGTATGGACCGTGACGGCACCAAGGACGGCTACGACCTTGCCCTGACCCGTGCCGTGGTCGATGCCGTTTCAATACCGGTGATCGCCTCAGGCGGGGTCGGCAACCTTGAACATCTCTATGACGGCTTCACCACTGCCGGGGCCTCAGCCTGCCTGGCAGCCTCAATCTTCCACTTCCGGCAGCATACCGTCCAGGAAGCCAAGCAGTATCTGCAGGGACGGGGCGTCCCGGTCAGGATGGCCTGACATGAACAGTAACCAGCACATTCTGGATGAACTTTATCAGGTGATCCTGTCCCGCAAAGGGGCCTCACCGGACAGTTCCTACACCGCCTCCCTGCTGCACAAAGGGGTGGACAAGATCCTCAAAAAGGTCGGGGAAGAAGCCACCGAAGTGGTGATTGCCGGTAAGGGTGGCAGCGACACCGAGCTGGTCTACGAGACCGCCGACCTGCTCTATCACAGCCTGGTGCTGCTGGCGGCCCGCGATATTCCGGCCGGTGCTGTCTGGTCTGAACTGCAACGCCGCTTTGGCACCTCCGGTATCGCTGAAAAGGCGGCCCGCAAGGAATAGTAAAACCGGAATCTCTTGCAAAACGTCATGAGGAAGGCCGGATATAGGGAGCACGGCGCGCAGCGACTGAGACATAACAGCCTGTTAGGCGAAGGTGCGAGTAGCGCGCAACGCAGTAGACGGCCTCCGCAGTAGTTTTGCATATTTATTCAGTTGACATCAGAGAATTTACTGCTAGTATACGAAGCTCACAAAAAAATACACCTAGGCATTGTTAACAGCAGCCGCTGTTTCCATACACGTATCTTACGACGGGGGGAGGGATAATGGATGCCAGGAGTACGAATTCGGGAAAACGAGCCATTTGATCTCGCTCTGAAGAAGTTCAAGAAGCAGTGCGAAAAGGCGGGGATCCTCTCTGAGGTCCGCAAGCGTGAGCACTATGAAAAGCCCAGCATCAAGCGCAAGAAGAAGGCGATTGCAGCACGCAAGCGCGCCCTGAAGAAACAGCGCAAGATGATGGACTAACGGCCATCGAAGCCGGATCCTCCCCTTCCTTCACCTCCATCAACGATCCGGTAGCAGTAACCACGGGGCTTTCGCAAGAAAGCCCCGTTGCTGTCTAATCCCTGCGGAACACACTATGAGCCTGCTCGACATCGCTATCCTGGCCGTGCTGGCACTGGGCGCCCTGAGAGGGCTGCTACGCGGTCTGATCAAAGAAGCGGCAGCCCTGACGGCCCTGCTGTTAGGCGGCTGGCTGGCCTTCCGCTATCACGAAAAGGCGGCCGAACTGCTGCATGGCATGCTGCCGCCGGTGGCGGCCCGGATGGTCGCATTTGTGCTGCTGCTGATTCTGGTGGGACTGGCAGCTCACCTGCTGGGAAATCTCTTGACCAGTCTGGTCAGGCTGGCCCTGCTGGGCTGGGTAAACCGCCTCGGCGGAATGGTGCTGGGCTGCCTCGAAGGGGCATTGGTGCTGGGAATGTTTTTTTACGCGGTCGTTGCCGTACCCTTTTCCTTCCCGTTCAAGGAAACCGTTCAAAAACACCCCTTTGCCCATCCATTGGCAAACTTTGGCGGCTCAGCGCTTGATCGGGCCAAAACGCTACGGCAGCAGTCACCATGAACCGCAATGACACCGTCAGAGAGGTTGCAGAGCGACTCTCCATAGCCGAGATTATCGGCGAATATGTTTCATTGAAACGCAGCGGCTCCAATTTTCTGGGGCTTTGTCCGTTTCATGGCGAGAAGACCCCGTCCTTCAACGTCAATCCGGCCAGAGAGATCTTCCACTGTTTCGGCTGCGGTGCCGGCGGAGACATCTTCTCCTTTGTGATGAAGATTGAGGGGATCAGCTTCCCGGAGGCCTTGCGCAAGCTGGCAGCGCGAGCCGGTGTGGCAATTGAAGATCGTCCTTTGACCGACGCCGAAAAGCAGCTCAAGACGGAACGCGATCAGCAGCGTGCCATCATGCTCCTGACGGCACAACATTACCGCGAGACCCTGACCCGCCAACCGGAAGGGGCAGTGGCACGCAGTTATCTGCAGGAACGGGAAGTGGACCCGGAAACCGCGGCAGCCTATGGGCTGGGATACGCCCCGGAACGGCGCGACACCCTGATCCAGCTCCTGCGGGCCAAGGGGCTGCCACTTGAACAGGCAGAACAGCTGGGGATCATCCGCAAGGGAGACCGGGGCTGGTATGACCTGCTGCACCATCGCCTGATCTTTCCGATCCGCGACAAGCAGGGACAACCGATCGGCTTTGCCGGCAGGGTACTGGACAACAGCCTGCCCAAGTACATCAACTCGCCGGAATCGCCGCTGTATCGCAAGAGCAGTGTCCTGTTCGGGGTTGACCTGGCCCTGCGGGATATCAGACAGAGCGGCACCGCCATTATCGTAGAAGGCTATTTCGACCACCTGGCCCTGTACCGGGCCGGGATACGCAATGCCCTGGCCACCTGCGGCACGGCGCTGACCGACGGACATATCAGCCTGCTGAAGAAACATGCCCAGCGGGTCTGCCTGCTGTTTGACGGTGATAACGCCGGGCGCAAGGCCACGGTACGGGCCATGGAACTCTGCCTTGAACAGGCGCTGCCGGTCTACGTGATCAATCTGCCCCAGGGCGAGGATCCCGACAGCCTGTTGCAGAAGCATGGCGTCGAGGCGTTCAACCAGCGGGTTGCAGCGGCAAAACCGGCCTTTGAACAATTTTTGCACTGGCTGCTGGCCAAGACACCGGCAGACAGCATTGACCAGCGGGTACGGTTGATGGATGAGATCATCCCCCGCTTCCAGCGCATCAAGGACCCGGTGGAAAAGGATCTGTACCAGAAAGAGATCTGCCGGCTGCTGGGGGTCGATCTCCAGGCCTTCCGGCGCCGCCTGGCGGGACAGCGTGATCAGCAGCAACCAGCGGCACAACGCCAGACCGCAACAAAACCGGTCGCAGAGACTATCGCACGGGACAGTACCCAGGAAACCATGCTGGGCCTGCTGGCAGCCTATCCCGAAGCCCGCCAGGAGATCAGGACGCTTGATCTGCAGCAGCTGTTTGACCAGCAGCACCTGCCCCTGGCCCAGGCGATCCTGGCGGCAGGTGAAGGAGAGCATGACGGTCCGCTCTGGCCGGAGGTGCTGGCACGGCTTGAGCAGGAACAACAGAAGGAGCTGGTGGCACGGCTGCTGATCCAGGATCAGCACCTGGCCGGTATCGACTGGCGCGCTGCCCTGCGGCAGTGCCTGAAACGCCAAAAACAGGGTGAGACCCGTGGTCTGAAACAGATTGCCCTCAGGCTGGCCACCCTGCCGGAAGATAGTGAAGAGTATCAAGAACTGTTAAAAACAGCCGATCAGTTGCGTAATCAAAAATCGGCGTTATAAGTAACCAGACTCGCATTTCATAAAGGTACCCACCCACATGGCTAAGAAAAATATTGATGAAGTCAAGCAGTTGATTGATATCGGCAAGGAAAAGGGGTTTCTGACCTTTGACGAGGTAAACGACATTCTCCCGCCGGACATCGCAACCGAGCAGATCGATGACGTGATGGGGATGTTCGGGGACATGGATATCGAGATCGTTGACTCGGCCCAGAAGGTCAAGATTCCCAAGATCAAGATCGATCTGGAAGAAGGGGAAGAAGAGGCCGAAGGCGAGGCTGAAGAGGTCGAGTTTGAGCCGGGTGCCATCGGCCGGACCAGTGACCCGGTCCGGATGTACCTGCGTGAAATGGGTTCGGTCTCCCTGCTGACCCGCGAGGGCGAGGTTGAGATTGCCAAGCGGATTGAAGACGGTGACCGGGAAGTGGCCGGCATCATCCTCAACACCCCGATTACGGTCAAGGAAGTGCTGGCGCTGGGCGAAAAACTGCGCAAGTTCCAGATCACCCCTTCCGAGATCAGCAAGGACATTGAAGAGGATGCCGATGTTGATATCGAAGAAGGGGAAGAGGATATCCAGCAGATCCGCCTGCTGGAGACGATTGACGCCATTGCCGCCAGTGAGCAGGAGATCAACGAACTGCTGACCGCGCTGGACTCAGCCAAGGCAGCTGCCAAGAAAAAGGAGCTGGAAAAGAGCCTGAAGGAGGCCAAGGAGCATCTGGCGGAACTGCTGCGTTCGCTGCGGATGAAGGACCGCCATATCACCAGGGTCGCCGACCGTCTGAAGGAACTCTCCTCCAAGGTCAACCGGGTCAAGAATGAGCTGGCCGAAGTCCACAACATCATACCACCGGACAAACTGGCAGAACTGCTGGAAAAGTTCCGGCTTGACGAGACCAAGGGGATGGCAGCCCTCAAACCGCTCAAACTAAGTGAAGAGGACTTCCTGAAGGTTGAGAAACGCCTCAAGAATGCCGCCCGTAAGCTGACCAAGGTGGAGCAGGAGTCGGGTTTCAAGGCAAGTGAACTTTCCAAGGCGATCCGGGCGATCCGCGAAGGTGAACACAAGGCGCGCATCGCCAAGTCAGAGCTGATTGAAGCCAACCTGCGCCTGGTGGTCTCGATTGCCAAGAAATACACCAACCGCGGTCTGCAGTTCCTCGACCTGATCCAGGAAGGCAACATCGGCCTGATGAAGGCGGTGGACAAGTTTGAGTATCAACGCGGCTACAAATTCTCCACCTACGCCACCTGGTGGATCCGTCAGGCCATCACCCGCGCCATTGCCGATCAGGCCCGTACCATCCGGATTCCGGTCCATATGATCGAGACCATCAACAAGCTAATCCGCACCAGCCGTCAGCTGGTCCAGGAAAACGGCCGCGAACCGTCGCCGGAAGAGATTGCCGACCGGATGCAGCTGCCGCTGGACAAGGTGCGCAAGGTTTTGAAGATCGCCAAGGAACCGATCTCGCTGGAAACCCCGATCGGTGAAGAAGAGGATTCACACCTGGGGGATTTCATCGAGGACAAGGGAGTTGTCAACCCCCTTGAGGCGGTGATCAAGGCCAACCTTTCCGAGCAGACCTCCCGCGTGCTTTCCACCCTGACACCCCGGGAGGAAAAGGTGCTGCGGATGCGCTTCGGCATCGGCGAAAAGAGTGACCACACCCTGGAGGAAGTGGGCCAGGACTTCGAGGTGACCCGGGAACGGATCCGCCAGATCGAAGCCAAGGCACTGCGTAAACTGCGCCACCCCAGCCGCAGTAAAAAACTGAAAAGCTTCGTAGAGTAACCAGATGAGATACTCCTTCAGCCACTGTCAGCCGCTCCGTTTTCTCGTTTGCCTGTTCCTGCTGTTCTGCCTGCTGGCGCCGGCACCGCTCAAGGCCGAGATCGATGATTCGTCGCTCTTCATGGAGGCGTTCACCGCCTTCCAGGGCAAGGATTACCTTCACAGCATTGACAAGCTGCATCAGATGGATCAGCTGTTCCCCGACTCCCCCCTACGGGATGTCTCGCTGCTGATGCTGGCCCGTGCGCAGTATCGCTCCGGCGACAACGACAGCGCGGCCCAGACGCTCCTCAAGTTCAACAAGGAATTTGGCAGCGGACCGCTGGCTGACTCAATTGAGGCAGATCTTTCCGCGCTGTCCAAGCGCCGCCAGGCCGGTGAAAAACTGCCCCCCAACAAGCAGCTGCGGGCTGCAGCCCAGAAGGTCCGTAACGAGCAACTGGCCCTGGAGCGTGCCGCAGCCCTGAAGGCTGAACAGGCACGCCTGGCACAGGAGCGGGCTGAGCGGGAGCGGATTGCACGGGAAAAGGCAGAGGCTGACCGTAAAGAGCGTGAACGTCTGGCTGCCCTCAAGGCGGCCCGGGAGGCTGTCAAGTTTGAGCTTGAATCCCCGGCTGCACCGGTGCAGGAGGTTGGCAGCGCTGCGCTGGTGGCATTCCAGCTGATCAATCACGGCAAGGATGCCGAGGAGTTCTCGCTTGAGGCCCTGCTGCCCTCCGGCGTGGAGGGGATGATCACCCAGGCCGCTGACCGCACCCAGCCGGTCCAGAAGATTACCCTGCAGCCACGTCAGCGGGCCGAGTTGCTGATCGCCTTCAAGATGCCCAGCGACCGTGTGGATGGTTCACGGATTACCGCCACGGCCAAGGCCACCTCAACCAAATTCAACGACATCAGCAGATCAAAAGAGCTGACCATCACCGCTGCAGCGCCGCTCTTGCGTGCCGTATCCCGCCTGCAGCAGACAGCCTTTGTAGCAGGAGAGGCTGCCAGCTACAAGGTAACCCTGCTTAACGTGGGCTCCAAGGCGGCAAAAGAGATCGACCTGCGGATCAGCCTGCCCCAGCAGCTGAAGCTGACCGATGCCGGCGGCAATGGCTGCTGGATCGAGAATGAGCAACTGGCAGCCTGCAGAATTGACGCCGTGGCGTCGGGCAGCCTGACCGAGCGCAGCCTGAAGGTGATGGTGCGCGCAGATGCGGCCGGCAAGACCGCCAAGGGTGCCGTAGAGGTGCTGCAGACCGCCCTGCAGGTCAAGGAGAGCTTCCCCGGCGCAGCCTTTACGGTAAAGGCAAAACAGCCCTAACAGCTAAATACGCACCCAACCCCTCCCGGCCTCCCCTTGTCAGGGGAGGGGCAAACCGAAAGACTTCCCCCATGACAAGGGGGGACTGAGAGGGTTAAGTTTTTGTACCACCTTTACCAAACTGCTGTAGGTAACAAAAGGCCCCTGACCAGTGATGATCAGGGGCCTTTCTATATTCCGCTAATAAGAGTTATCCGATTCCAGTTCAAGGATGATATCAAGGCGGCGAGGAGTTCGACGACGCAGGCGTACACGCAGTACGCTGAGGAGTCGAAGACGAGCCAACGAAGAGAGCGCCTTGAAATGGAATCGGAATAGCCTCAGCTATGGGTTGCCAGCACCAGATTATCCCGATGCACCACATCATCACCGTAGCGGTAGCCCAGCAGCTGTTCAATTTCAGCAGATTTATGACCTGCAATCAGCTGAATCTCACTACTGGAATAATCCGCCAATCCTCTGGCTATTTCACTCCCGTCCGGGCCGCAGATCCGCACACATCTGCCCCGCTCAAAACGGCCTTCCACACCGGTGATACCGGATGGCAGCAGACTGGTCCCCTTGTCAACCAGCGCCTTCTGCGCCCCGGCATCCACCAGCACCTTGCCTGCCGGACGCAGGGTATAGGCGATCCAGTGTTTGCGGCGGTTGAGACCGTCAGTGGCAGGCAGAAACAGGGTACCGATCTCCTGACCGCTGACCGCAGCAGTGATCACCCCCGGCTGTTTGCCCGGCGCCAGGATGGTCGGCACCCCGAAGCGGGCCGCCTTTTTGGCAGCCGTCACCTTGGTGGCCATACCGCCGGTGCCGACACTGGAAGCGCTGCCGCCGGCCATCCGCTCGATCTCGCGGGTGATGCTGCGTACCAGCGGGATCAGTTCTGCAGCCGGATCACTGGCGGGGTTGGCGCTGTAGAGCCCTTCAATGTCGGTCAGGATCAGCAGTAGGTCGGCCTCGGCCAGACTGGTCACCAGGGCGGAAAGGTTGTCGTTGTCGCCGAACTTGATCTCAGCCACCGCCACGGAATCGTTCTCATTGATTACCGGCAGGGCACCGGCAGCCAGCAGCGCCTCAAGGGTGGTACGGGCATTCAGGAAACGGTTACGGTTGGCCAGGTCTTCGGCCGTCAGCAGGATCTGGGCGGTCACCAGCCCATGACCGGTACAGGCCTGCTGGTAGGCCTGCATCAGAAGCGGTTGCCCCACCGCAGCAGCAGCCTGCTTCTGCGGTATGGTCAGGGTCGTATCAGCGGAACGCAGGGCATCACGCCCGGCAGCCACGGCACCGGATGAGACCAGAATCACCTCGATCCCCTGTTGACGCAGACCGGCCATCTCGTCACACAGCCGGGTAATGGCATCATAATCAAGCCCGCCCCCCTCAACGGTCAGGACCCGGCTACCCACCTTGATCACCACCCTGCGGACCTGTTGTAGCAACCCCTTACGCATCACCACTCCTCCCTGGGAGCAGACCAGAGACGTTCAGCAATGGCATCCAGCAGCGCCTCCACCCCTTCACCGGTCATGGATGAGATCGGATAGACCGGGATCTTGCGCTGCTGAAACCAGGCCTGTGCCTCGGCCAGATGCTCCTGGGCCGCAGGCAGATCCATCTTGGTCAGGCCCACAATCTGAGCCTTCTGCCCCAACTCTTCGCTGAACATGGCCAGCTCACGGTTGATCGCCTCAAAGGCGGCATAGGGATCGCTCTCCGGCAGGCCGGAGATATCCACCAGATGCACCAGGATACCGGAACGTTCCAGGTGTTTCAGAAAGCGGTGCCCCAGACCGGCACCTTCATGGGCCCCCTCGATAATGCCGGGGATATCGGCCATCACAAAGGAACGATAGTTCTTGTAGCCCACCACCCCCAACGAAGGGGCCAGGGTGGTAAAGGGGTAATCGGCAATCTTGGGACGGGCCGCCGAAACCTTGGTGATCAGCGACGACTTGCCGGCATTGGGCAGCCCCAGCAGCCCCACATCGGCCATCAGCTTCAGCTCCAGCCGCAGCTTGCGTTCTTCACCCTCTTCACCCGGCTGGGCAAACTTGGGGGCCTTGTTGGTGGCAGTGGCAAAACGGGCATTGCCCTGGCCGCCCCGCCCGCCTTTCAGCAGGATGATCCGCTGACCGTCCTCGGTCAGGTCGGCCAGCACCTCACCGGTCTCGAAATCCTTGATCAGGGTCCCCACCGGCACCTTGACCACCAGATCCTCACCGGCTGCGCCGTGACGGTCCTTGCCCATGCCGTGCCTGCCCCGCTCTGCCTTCTGGTGCTGTTTATGCCGCAGTTCCAGCAGGGTTGAAAGCGCCTTGGTGGCCTCAAAGATCAGATCGCCACCCCGGCCGCCGTCACCACCGTTGGGGCCGCCAAAGGGGATGAACTTCTCCCGCCGGAACGAGACGCAGCCGGCCCCGCCGTGGCCGGAGGCACAGTGCAGGGTTACCTCATCAATAAACTTCATGCCTGCTCCCCTTCCAGCCAGCTTGCAATCTCCTGCAATCTGGTCTGCCAGCCATCACCCAGGCGCTGCTGTAGAAACTGCAGCAACAGGCTGTCAAACATCTGCAGCCCTGCCTCCAGCAGGTACATCCGCTCGTAAAAGGCGGATTCACGCTCCGAAAGATCCTCCACCCCTTCCCGTTCCACCTTGACCGGCGGACACTTGAAGGAACTGAAGGTAAACAGCTCGGCATTCAACGCAAAACGCCACTCCAGCTCATCCTTTTCAAGGTGGATCACCGCACTGCTGATCGCCTTACCGGTGGTAAGCGCGGAACGGGCCTCCAGATACTTGTCCTGCGAGCCGGACACCGCCACCTTCTGCGGCCCGCCTTCGCCGCCCCCCTGCAGCTGGATCTTGTCATCGATCCAGGCCGAAAACGGGGTGCCGCTATCAAACTGCCCCTTGGTGCAGACCTTGAACCCTTCCCCCTCCAGACCGCCATGCAGCAGCCAGAGCAGGAACTCCTCCCCCAGCCAGCGGTTGCTCTGGATCTCATCCAGGGCAGCATCGGAACCGGCCTGATTCAGGGCAGCCAACTTCTCCTGACCAGCCTCGTCAAGCAACGCCTTGGCCCGGCTATAGGGGTAGATCACCTGCACCCGCAGGTTCTCAAAGCTCTTGCCGAACAGTTCCTCAAAGCGCTCCATCACCTTGCCTGATGACGAAAACAGGGTCAGCAGGCCGTTATCCATATGCCAGGACAGGTCTACGGTAGAGGGGGCCGGCAGGGCGCGGGTCAAAAGCGCCAGCTTGGTCCGGTCGGCAATCTCCTCCCGCTCACGCTTGGGCGGACGCTTCAGTTCAGGCCGTTTGGCCAGGTAATCAGCCTCAGCCCTGCCGATGTGGGACTTCAGCAGGGCAGAAGGAATCCGGCGCTGGTCACGGCGGTAGCTGAAAAACAGGTAGCGGTCGCGCCAGAACTCGCCCGGCGCCACAAAGGCAGGATCATCGGTGGCATCGGTACAAGTCCAGCCCTCGGTCTGCTCTTCAGCAGACTGCTCAATGGATTTGAAGATCCGTCCCTGCAGCGCAGCGGACAGCCATTCAAAGCGCTCCTGCTGCTGGGGCAGTTCTCCGTTCACGCGGTACTGGGCAAAACTGACGGTATTTGAATAGACTCCCATGGTAGTAAACGATTCCTTTCAGGTTGCAGCAGGTGCTGCTTCAGCATATCCGACCGGGCAACTCCAGGCGGTTTTTGGGATCGATATCTATAGCATGATTTGCGGCAGATTGGTATGGCCCAGTAACTTTTGGAGGTATACGCAGTGGGACGGGACTGCAGCAGCATGGCTACTTAAATCGATTGCAGCAATTGATAAATACAGATGCTGCGCTATACTTTGGCAAACAATACTGCGGAGGTGCCTGCAAAGCGGCAGCGCAGGTGGATTAGTACGGGGAAACCGGTCTGTTCTGCATATTCTCAATGTCACCCAAGAGATGGTAAGCATCTTATATAGGAAACCAACATTGTTTCCCATATAAGAAACAAGCATCCTATATAGGAGACAAGTTTCCTATATAGGGAAACCGTAGAATAACTAGTTGAACAAGGAGAATAATGATGAGTTATTATATGCGCCAAGGGTATGCGCTGGTTGCAACTGATAAGAATGAAACTGGTCATTATTTTGGTGGTATGTCTTATCATTCAGGAGCAGAGTGCCCGATATGCAAAATACCACTAATCCTCCTGGCAGATTTGGATTGCTCACAAATCCGCAACCATGAAGAATCTAAACTATTCCGCTCACTCGACCGTCTGCCATTCTACTATTGCTGGCAGTGCTGTGCAGAACAACTAACCTACATCGTCACAGATTCCAATAACATCAAAGTTCTGAGAAATAATGGAGAGAAGCAAGGGAATGATTTCCCTTACGAAAATTTCCCGCTCAATTTCCCTAAAAGGCCTGTTTCATTGGTTCCCGTTGAATATGACGTTGCCAAGCTATTGGCTGTGTACCAAGAAGTCGATGAGTATTGGTTATCGGATGAAGACCTTGAAAAAATTCAAAGAAGCATTGCCCCACTCCGGCATCCAGATTTTTCAAAGAACGACGTAAATAGACATCAACTTGGTGGACTACCGAGACTTATTCAAGGACATGAACGAGTTGGTTGCCCGAATGAAAAATGTAAGAGCCATAAATCGTTCAAAGAAGGGTATGCAACCCAGATGTTGGAGCTTGCTGTATTTTGTAATGACCCGCACTCAGGACTACCAATGGTGGAATCAGTTGATTCTTTGGAAGACCCAACATGCTGGAATGAGTGGGTTCAAGTCGTTTATTGGGTTTGCGAGGAATGTTTAGCAATCGCTGCGTCAAATAGGTGCGACTAGATGTTCAACCACGTAAATGCACCGTCCAAAAAACGCCGGTGATTTCCGGCCCCGTTAAGGCACATGAGAAGGATAATGACTGAAGACCCACAAATTTTATATAGATTTCGCCACTTGCAGGGCGAGCACCGCGAATGGACAAAACAAATCTTGACCGATTCGCATCTATACTTTGCATCGCCTGCCTCATTCAATGACCCCTTTGATTGCAAAATCCACTATCTGTCTTCGTTTAAGATTTCACAGCTAAAAGAGCACTATGATAGTTTAATCAAATCGAGGTTCCCTCATTTAAATAAAGCACAACGTCGAGCCAAAGTACATGCCGATGTAGCAAGGATAAATTCAAAAAACTTTATTAAAGATATGACTGATAATATGCAAGCGGCAGTAAATAAATTAGGAGTGTTAAGCCTTTCGGCAACATGTAACAACCTTTTACTTTGGTCTCATTATGCAGCAAGTCATACTGGTATTTGCCTTAAGTTCATGGCAACTGATACAACGCCATTTTTTGGATTGGCTCAGAAAGTAGAATATCAAGAGCATTACCCTGAAATTCATTTCTTCAACCACTCACCAGAAGAACAGATTCAAGCATTCCTTCTCACAAAGGCTATTGACTGGAAATATGAAGAAGAATGGCGAATAACTGATCACGGACGTGGGCCCGGTATTATAAAATTTCCAGAAGAGCTGTTACTAGAGGTGATTTTTGGCGCAAAAATGGAGCCGAAGGACAAGGAGGATGTTTTAACATGGCTTGCAAAGAGGAAGAATTCTGTGAAAGTTTCACAAGCCTCTCTTAGCAAAGATTCTTATTCTCTGAAAATCGAGCCATATGCGCCTTAACCATCGGCAAGACCCGCCAAAGGCGGGTCAGCCTCAGCCCCGTTATGCTTCCAAAATGATCTAATAGGCCGAGAATCTAAGAGACATATTCTGTCGCAGTCTGTAGGTACATTCTCGCAGAGTAGATAATTTGCCCAAAGAATAAATTGGGGGATTGCGATGCGGACCGTACAAGATGTTCTGGATTTGAAAAATGGGAAAAACATAAACGCTGAAGTTTTATTTTCTCGCGCAGAAGACGAGATATTCGCAGACAGGAGGACCCTCGAAGAGGCAGCGCAGCGAAATGAAAAGACTCTGGTTTGCGCAATTTGTCGCCAAGCGTTAAAAATCCGCGGTAACAGAGATGGCAGGTCCTCGATACATTTCGCCCACCTCTATGACAGCGGAGACTGTCCGATTAAGACTGGCAAGAAGTATTCGGCAGATGAAATCCTGAGGATGAAATACAATGGCGCAAAGGAAAGCGATTTACATATCCGACTTAAAAATGCGATTGCCGATATCATCAGAAGTGACAATCGATTTTCAAATATTGACGTTGACAAGACTTTTAGAACTGAAGGGTTACTGAAGGAATGGAAACGGCCTGACGTTGCTGCTGTTTTTGATGGTAAGCGCATTGTCTTTGAAGTTCAGTTGTCGACAACGTTTTTAAGCGTGATTGTGCAGAGGGAGTCGTTCTATTTACGAAATAACACTTTCATCATGTGGGTTTTTAACGAATTCGAGACTGACATTGATGCTCAAAGGTTTAGCGAAAAAGACATTATCTATTCTAACAACCACAACGCTTTCCTGGTAAACGATGAAACGCTCAGTCTTTCGCAGGAGACCGGAAAATTTATCCTATATTGCTGCTATCAACGTCCTTTGCCTGACGGGAGATTGGTATGGGAGAAGGACCTCATTTCCTTCGATGACATCACGTTTGACCACCAAACGTACAAGGTTTATTACTTTGATACAAACCGGGAGAGAGAACGGTTAAAGGTAGAGGCCATAAGACAGCAGGCCCAAGACTTTGAAAATTTCTGGCTCAACAGGCAAAACCTAGATTACGAAGAAAGGCGAGATGGCCTACTCAAGTTTCAGGCAACACTGAAGAGCAAAAATATTACCTTTGACTACTACGATGATGCGTTAACAAAGATTCTCGACGCCCTTTTCACTTTGAAATATAAAAAAATGATTGGATATGATTTCAAGAATTACATAAGCCTGGCAAACAACATCCTTGAATACCGGAAGCCGTATGGTGAGTTGTTTTTGAGAGCGCTCAAGCATTTCAAAATTGCGCGTACTGTTTTAGATGAGGACAAAAAAGGCACATTCCTCAAAAAGGTTGATAACTTAAGGTCACAGCAAATTCATCAGAACGAAACTTATGATAGCCTATTCAAACTGCTGTTCCCGGAATTATTTGATGTGGAAAACTTTGTCGCCCCTTCCTCAGCTCAAGTTCCGCTATTTCAGTGAGAGGTGGGCGAACGTACAATAGGTAATTGCATAACAATGCGGCGGCAGACGGGCTGCGCTTCGCTTGCCGCTGCGCTTGTGACGTTGAAGGATAAAAATGACCCCAGAACTTCCAAAACCTGATGATCTTGTAACCCCGTGGTTGCTGAAATGGATTTTCTTACCACTATTTGGTGGCACCCTTTTAATCGCTTTTGGAAGGGTCCAGATACAATCATGGAAATGCACCAGGGAAGCGAAAAGACAGGGATACTTGCAAGGCAACTATATTCCGGCAGACAGGGTCGGAGTTGGTGAAGCGTGCATCTGCAAGGAGAAATTGAGACCAGACGGCACGGTGGATGCTGCCGCACGCTTGGTCATTGATCTTGAACACAGAAAACTTTCCTGGTGAGAAGCCTACGCAGCCATCAAAAGCGGCTGTACCTGTTGTACCCTCTGCCCGTTGTGCGGTTGCAAGCCATGAGAAGCATGTTTTTAGCCCCCCTCCTGTAGTTAAGGAGTGGGACAAAAAACAACCGGAGAATGGATACCGTATGAAGTATGTAGCGCTGCTTCGTGGAATCAATGTCGGCAAGAACAATCGAATCGAGATGAAAAGCCTGAAATCATTATTTGAAACACATGGCTACGGCAATGTATCGACGTACATTAATTCAGGTAATGTCATTTTTGAGTCCAACAAGCCGCCAGAGCTGTTGGTGACAGAAATCGAATCCGCTTTACGGGAGAAGACCGGCGCAAACATATCGGTGCTGGTAAAAACAGTGGGTCAACTGGCGCAGATCGCTGCGCAAATCCCGCTTAACTGGAAAAATGATACGGAGCAGCGTACCGATATCGCCTATCTGTTCAGTGAGGCCGACACAGAGGAGAGTATCAACGAGCTGCCAATACGACGAGAGTTCCTTGACATCAGGTATACCGCTGGAGCGCTGATATGGAATGTTAAACGGGAAAACTACAACAAAAGCCAGCTCAACAAGATAATTGGTCACAGGCTTTATCAGTACATGACCATCAGAAATGTCAATACGGCCAGGTACCTGGCGGGACTCTAGAACAGGCCGCTTGCCGATAGCATAGCCGCCACAGGACGCAAATATCACAAAGAACTTCAGACAGTTGAAACTAAAAAAGCTGTTGCTACAGAGTGCACAGAGGTCTCAGATAAAAACAGGAAAGATACAACAAATGGGCTGATTCCCTTTGGGAGAGATACTAAAAGCAGATTTTTCTTTGGTGATGCCACGCTATACTCAGACAAATCAATGCTGCGGAGATTGACCGGCTGTTCGCTCTGCAGTCATGTCTGTCCGGTCGGGAGAATCAGCATGGAATACTGAAACAGCTCATGAGATAACGTCCTATGAAACGGCGCCCGCGCCACAAAGGAGGAGTTGCATAATGATTCCAGCAACGGTTTTGTTCTGTGTCATGACGGCGGTTGTATTCAGCCAGCCCTGCATTGCTGCCCAAAGAGAACAGGCAAAATATGGTGGCGGCGAGTGCGCCGGATGTCATGGTCACGTCAGAAAATTGCCGCAGGCGCACCCGGATACCAAAGTCATGAATCTTCAGTCTTGCAAGACATGTCATACCAAAGAGAACAGGGATATACGGGAAAAACTGCCGGGGAGCCACTATCATCTGCTGGCAAACATCAGATGTGAACAATGTCACGGAAAGGACCATGAGCTGAAAGTTCCGACCATGGAGCAATGTGTTGCCTGCCATGGCAGCACGACAAAGCTTGCGGAAAAGACAAAAGGCGTCAAACCGAGAAATCCTCATTTCTCTCCGCATTACGGGACGGAACTCGATTGCAACTTCTGTCATCACCAGCACACCAAATCAGAAAACTATTGCCTGCAGTGCCACTCTTTTGGCTTCAAAATTCCATGATTTTCAGCACACAACTCTACCGGTCCAAGGGGTGGCTCACAAATGATCGATACACGAATACTTCAAAAGGTGTCTAAAAAGACCATCAGAAACGTAATGCTCTTTGCCATCATACTGGTCATGGTTTCTCCGACCGTTATTCTGGCAGCAGAAAAAGGACAACAGCATGATGCCATCGTGGTCGGTGCCGGCATAGCGGGACTTTCTGCCACCTGGGAACTGGCGCAGAAAGGTTTTGATGTTGCCGTCATTGAGATGCAGCCTCTCTATGGCGGGACCGCGACGATGAGCGAGGGGGCACTCTGCATCGTAGGCACACCGGAGCAGGCGAAGGCCGGCATCATTGATTCACCGCAGATCGCCTTTAAAGATTTCATGACCTATGGTAGTGATCAGGGCGGTCCCGGTCCCGATGTCGAATGGGTGCGCTACTACACCAACAAGTCTCGCCATGAAATCTACGACTGGCTTACTGGACTGGGCGTCACTTTTGAGAAGAGCGCGGTCCTTATGCCGGGAAATAGTGTGCCGCGCTGGCATAAGGTTATCGGCAAGGGAAGAGGACTGGTCGAACCGATCCACCGGGCCTGCAAGCAAAGCAGCAGGGTAACGTTTTTCTACGGACATAAGGCGCTTTCGTTGATCAGGGGTAAAAGCGGCAGGATTTCAGGCATTCGGGCACAACGGCTCAAAGATAACGTATCTATCGATTATCTTGCACCGGTCGTAATACTGGCAACAGGCGGGTTTCAGGGCAATATGAAGATGGTGCAAAAATATTGGCCTGAAAGACAGCCGTTTCCTGAACGGATACTGAAAGGTGCCGGAATAAACGCCACGGGCTCAGGCCATGAAATGGCCCAGGCCGTAGGCGCCCGATTGTTCAACATGCAGTACCAGTGGAATTACGCCACCGGGCTGCAAAGCCCATCCGATATCACCGGTTCGCGAGGGTTGAACGCTTTCAGTCAGCAATCGATCTGGGTCAACAAGGCAGGCTCACGTTTCGTAAATGAATCTCAAGACACCAAGATGACATTTCCCGAACTGATCAAACAGCCCGGCGGCACCTACTGGGCGATATTCGACAGTGCGGCCCGCAACAGTTTTTTCATATCCGGCTGGAGCCGGGAGTCAATCGAAGAGGGGCTTTTCAATAATCAACAAAACAGCAGGTTCGTAAAATCTGCACCGACTATAGCAGAGCTGGCTGTGGCTGCGGGACTTCCCCCGCAGATACTTACTGAAACCGTGAATCATTGGAATGCCATGGTAACTGCTGGTAGCGACACTGATTTTGGCCGCATCGGCTGCTGCCGGACCCCCTGGTCCAATCCGAACAGGATCGAACGGGCGCCTTTTTACGCCGTACAATTCTACCCGCTGGCACGTAAGAGCATGGGTGGCGTATCTATCGATCGGTCCTGTCGGGTTTTAGATGACTCGGGAAAGCACATTCCCGGCCTGTATGCCGCTGGCGAACTGACCGGCCTCGCCGGTGTCAATGGAAAGGCTTCACTTGAAGGAACATTCCTGGGAACCTCCATCATGACTGGCCGTGTGGCGGGACGGGCAGCTGCGGCAGAGCTGTCAGGGCAAACAAAACCATAATGTTTCGGTCGATCCATCAACAAGAGTCGCTTTAGGCGGTTCAACCTCATGCCCGTTTGCTGAAGACACACACAACCAACTAAGCATCGACAGCAGGCTAGCGGAGCCCCCCTATGATTGCAAAAAATGCGTTTATAAACGGTAACATGATCGCCTATGACGATGTCGGGACCGGACCGGCGGTTATGCTGATCCACGGCTTCCCCCTGAACCGCAGTATGTGGCGGTCGCAGCTGGGTGATCTGGTGGCAGCCGGGTACCGGGTCATTACCCCTGATCTACGGGGATTTGGTGAAAGTGATGCGCCTGATGGGACCTACAGCATGGATCTGTTCAGTGATGATCTGATCAGCCTGCTGGATCATCTGGAGATTGAGCAGGCAGTGGCGGCGGGGATGTCCATGGGCGGCTATGTGCTGTTCAACCTGCTGGCGCGCTATCCTGAGCGGATCAGTGGCGCTGTCTTTGTGGTGACCCGTTCTGTTGCAGATGATGAGGCTGGCCGCGCACGGCGCTTACAGCTTGCAACAGAGCTGCTTAGATTCGGCCCGCAGGTGGTTGCTGACAGCTTTCATCCTCTGATGTTTGCACCGGGTACTGTGGAGGCACGCCCGAAACTTGCCGAAGAGGTCTATGGCTGGATGGTGGCCAATCCAAGCCGGGGGCTGGCAGGCGGGCTGATTGCCATGCGTGAACGCCCGGATGTAACCCCGCTGCTCCAATCAATTACCACGCCGTCACTGGTGATAGCAGCAGAACAGGACAAGGCCTGCCCTCTTGAGCATCCCCGCATGATCGCCAACAACATCAGCGGCAGCAGACTTGAAGTCATTGCTGATGCCGGCCATCTGGTGAACCTTGAACAGCCGAACGGGTTTAATCACTGCCTGCTGGAGTTCCTGTGCAAGGTTGCTCCAACAGCGCTGAATGACGGCACCATAGGATGCCACTGCTGACCGGAAAGGAGAACACCATGGATCTCACCTGCATACCACGCCAGGCCCTGCCGGACCTGCTCTGCCGGATACCAAAGGCAGAACTGCATATCCATATTGAAGGATCGCTGGAACCGGAGCTGATCTTTGCCCTGGCAGAAAGAAACCGGCTGCAACTGCCCTACCCGACCATTGAGGCGCTGCGGGCCGCCTATGCCTTTACCGACCTGCAGAGCTTTCTGGATATCTACTATGCCGGGGCCAGTGTGCTGCAGACCGAAGATGATTTCTTTGAGATGGCCTGGGCCTACCTGCTGCGGGCCAAGGCCGATAATGTTGTCCATGCCGAGATCTTCTTTGATCCCCAGATCCACACGGCCCGGGGGATTCCGTTTGCAACCATCATCAACGGACTGGACCGGGCGATCCAGCAGGGCAAAAAAGAGCTGGGAATCAGTGCGGCCCTGATACTCTGCTTTCTGCGCCACCTGACTGAAGCAGAGGCCTTTACGGTACTGGAAGAGGCGCTGCCGTTCCGGGACAAATTCATCGGAATCGGCCTTGACAGCGGAGAAAAAGGCAACCCGCCGGAGAAATTCAGCAGGGTCTTTGCCCGCTGCAGGGAACTGGGGCTGCGGCTGGTGGCCCATGCCGGTGAAGAGGGCACTGCCGAGTTTATCTGGCATGCCCTTGATCTGCTGCAGGCAGAACGGATCGACCACGGCGTACACTGCCTGGATGACCCGCAACTGGTGACACGGCTGGTGCAGCAGCAGGTTCCGCTGACGGTCTGCCCGCTTTCCAACGTGAAGCTGCGGGTGTTCCCCACCCTTGCGGCCCACAACATCGCCAAGCTGCTGGCATGCGGCATCAGGGCCACCATCAACTCTGATGATCCGGCCTATTTTGGCGGCTACCTGAACCGGAACTACCTGGAGACCTTTGCGGCCCTGCCGGAGCTTGGGGCAGCGGAGGCGTACCAACTGGCCCGCAACAGCTTTGAGGCAAGTTTTGTGGATGCAGAGACCAAGGCTGGCTGGATCAGGGAACTTGATCTGTTCTTTCAACAGCAGTGTGCCTAAATCACACAGCTACACCGCAATGGCACGCGGATGATGCGGATTGAGCGGATATACGCAGATAAAACTTCAATAAAACTCTTGGCCGCGAAAGAGCACAAGGATCACAAAGAATTGGACCTTAAAACGGCAGTTAGCCCCAGTGAACTGCAAGAATAAATCTGTTATGAGCATCTCACCCAAAAGGAATCAGGTCGTTTGCTGTATCTTCCTGTTTTTCCTCTGAGACCTCTGTGATCTCTGTGGCAACTGTTTTCCAGCTGATTTTCTTTTATTTCTTTGCGTTCTCTTACGGCAAACAGCCGTTTTCAGGGCACATCCAATGCAAGGGGCCTTCCATGTTTGCAAAAAAACTGTTCCTGTTGCTCACTGTCGTACTGTGCAGTCAGTCTGTCTGGGCAAGTTCCGACAACTACTGTTCGCCAACCTGGGCCATTACCCTGCGAAGCTACAATCGTTGCAGCAACCTGCCGTTACTGACTCCGGGCAATGATACGCGGGTGAACCTGAAACTGCTCATGGTTGATGCTGATCTTGCAACCCTGCAGGCAAAACAGCCCGACAAGGAAGACGCGGAGTTTGGCTATGGCAAGGTCCCCTTCAGCCTGAATATGTTTGAAACGGTTATTTTTTCAACCCTGACCAAGGGCGGTATTCCGGATACTGAAAATGGCACGGTCAGCTACGGCATAGCAGATCGTTGTATGAGTAATGAGAGTGGCAAGGATGATTTCATTGCTGCGGTGTATCAAAGCAAGCAGCTATCTGAGGCTGAACAGCAGCAGCTGACAGAGGCCCGGAAAAAGCTGAATCCTGCCTGCGGTGGGAAGCCTGCGCCACCTGCCCCCCCAAAGGCAGCCAGTGAGGCAAAGCCCCCAAAAGAGACCGCATCAGAGACCTTTCAGCAATTTATGCGCTATCTTGCAGCAGCCACAGCCTTTTATGAAGAGCGCTACGATCAGGCGTTAGCTGATCTGAGCAGCCTGCACAACAGTGATCAGCCCTGGCTGAAAGAGGCCTCACGCTACATGGCCGGACGTACCGAGCTGAACCGGGCCCAACTGCAGGCGTTTGACAACTATGGCTACCCGCAACTGGACAAGGCTGACAAAAAGGCGCTGCTGGCGGCAGAGGCACAGTTTAAGACCTATCTGAAAGAGTTCCCGGCCGGTCGCTACGTTGCATCTGCCAGAGGCCTGCTGCGGCGGGTCTACTGGCTATCAAACCAGCCCCGAAAACTTGCAGAAGAGTACGCCTGGCAACTGCACAACCCGGATTCCCCGCAAAACAACGCATCGCCCCATGAACTGGCCCTGGAGGCTGACAGCAAACTGCTGGTCACCGCAACCCCTGACCAGTTGCAGGACCCGCTGCTGCTGGCAACCCTTGATCTTTCTTTGATGCGGGACAACGGCAGTTCCGGGGCAAAACAGCTCAGCCTGGCGGATCTGAAAAAACAGCAGCCGCTCTTTGCCAAACAGACCGCGCTGTTTGACTACCTGCTGGCAGCCCATCAGCTGTATGTGCAAAAGGATGCAAAGGCTGCCCTGAAGGGCCTGTCCGCCAGTATCCCGACACACATGAGCTATCTGGATTTCAGTCGTCTGGTCCTGCGCGGGCGGTTGCTTGAGGCAACCAACGACTATCCGGCTGCCCGCAAGCTATGGTTAAGCCTTTTGGCAACAGCCAAACAGCCGCTCCAGAACGAGACTCTTCAGCTTGCGCTGGCACTAAACTATGAATACAGCAAGCAACGTGCAGCTGTTTTTGCACCGGACTCGCCCATTACTGAACCGGCAATCCGCAGCATCCTTCTACGCACAGGGGCCTCTGCTGAGCTGCTACGCCAGGTAATCAGATCAAAAAGCAGCCCAGATCTGGAACGTCAGCAGGCGCTCTACACCCTGCTCTACAAAGATCTGCTGCAGGGGCAGTACCGGGAATACCTGAAAGACTACACGCTGCTGCCTGCCGATGCTGCCACCTATAACCGGGACTCAGCCATGGATTCCGGGAACAAACCGCACCTGGCGCTCTTTACCTGGACCGGCAAAAAGACTGATGACAGCTACAGCTGCCCATCCACCGTTGAGATTGCAAAAAAGCTGGCTAACAACCCTCAAGATCCCCACGGCCTGATCTGTCTGGGTGATTTTGCCAATGCCAACAACCTTGAGCCTGGACCGGATGTAACCGAAACTGCAACACCACGGCCGGCCGGAATCCAGACAGCGGTACTGGGAGCAGCACCCTCTGATTTTCCCGGCACGCTCTTTTCCCGTGGTGAGGCGTACAAGACCGTTGCTAGCGATGCAAGCGCCACACCGGATCAAAAGGCCTATGCGCTGTATCGTTTGATCCGGTGCTATGCCACTTCAGGCTACAACCACTGCGGCGGCAAGAGTGTTGAGCTGCCTGAGCGCAAGGCCTGGTTCAGGACCTTGAAAAGCCGCTACGCCAGATCCGTCTGGGCACAATCGCTCAAATATTACTGGTAATGTTGCTGCGACAGCTTGCCGCCCTGCTGCTAACAACACTGGCTTTGGCGTGCATACCGCCACCGCCTGCGGATGCCGGTGTTGTCAGGGCCGAGCAGTATTCATCGTTCTGGCTCTGGGGCGGCGTGCAGCCACAACCTGTGCTGGCACAGGCCCAAACGCTGTATATCCTGCAGGGGCAGGTGATTGAAAAGAAACAACAGGGCAGGATGCAGGTGGCGGTTGTTGCCCAGGGGATGTCGGTGGCCCGCTTAAAAAAGGGGAAGGTCTGGCTGGTGTACCGGGCTGACACCCTGAACTGGACGCCTGCGGTGGTTGAGGTGCTGCTGGGACGGCTCCGGCAGTGGCAACAGGCAGGTAATCCGGTTGTCGGCCTGCAGGTTGATTTTGACGTCAAGACGCGCCATCTACCCGAATACGTAGCTTTTCTAAAGCAGTTGCGGGCAGCACTGCCGACAATCTGGCAACTGAGCATCACCGGTCTGTTGGATTGGGGCAGTAACGGCGACAGCGAAACGATCAATCAGCTTAACCGGATTGTTGATGAAGTAGTCGTACAGACCTATCAGGGCAGAAAAAGCATTCCCACCTACAAGCGCTACCTTCCGGCGCTGAAGCGATTGACCCTGCCATTCAAGATTGGACTGATCCAGCAGGGTGAGTGGGTGCCTGATACAACGCTGGAGGCAAGCCCCTGGTTTCGGGGCTATGTGGTCTTTCTACAGAATCAGGCTAGCCCATAGCAGGCTGTTGAAAAACGTTATGAGGAAGCACGGCTACAAGGCGCACGGCGCACAGCGACTGAGACATAACGTATAGTTAGGAGAAGGAGCGAGCACCGCGCAACGCCGTAGACGGGCTCCGTAGTAGTTTTTCAACAGCCTGCTAGCGTGCCATCAGCTCCCGGTAATCTGCCGGTGTCACCACAGAATCCCAGTGACCGGTGGCCTTGCCAAGCCGGGTCCCTCCCCAGAACAGCAGCACAACCAGCAGCACAAACAGGATCCCCGGCACCGCCAGCCTGCCAAAGGCCCGCATGCTGAGGGCGGTATTGACCCGGCAGTGGCTGATACAGCGCCAGCAGCCCAGACATTCCGGGTTATTGACCCGGTTCGCATGCATGACATCAATCCGTGAGGGGCAGACCTGGCTGCAGACCCCGCAGGAGACACACTTCTTTAAGTCGCGCTGCACCGCCAGCGGCGAGGCCAGCGAAACCAGGCTTAACAGGGCACCGTAGGGGCAGATAAAACGGCAGAACGGATTACGCAGCGGGATGGAAAGGGCCACCAGCAGGCCGAGCACCGCCAGGGTGGTGATTGAGGGAGAGCGGAACAGCTGCAGCAGTTTCACGTCTGATATGGCGTGGTAACCGCTGGCCAGAAAACCCTGCAGCATCGGCAGGGACCAGGACACCGCACTGAACAGGAAAAAGGCCAGCAGCAGGTATTTGACGCTGCGCAGCCCCAGGTCAAGCCAACGGGGAGGCAGCCAGTTGCGCTGCAGCTTGTTGAAGCCCAGCTTCCAGAGCCATTCCGAAAGCGTGCCCACCGGGCAGATCCAGGAGCAGAAGGCCCGCCGTAGCAGCAGCGATACGGCAATGATGGTGACAAAGATCACCACCGCTGCCGGATGGACCGGGTTGATGCCGCCCCCCTTCAGCCAGGCCGCCGTGCCGAACAGGCCGGAGATCGGCAGAAAGGCGTCAACGGCAGCTGGACGGCCCGCCGTATCCAGTCCCTGCTGGACCGCCTGGATAAAGCGGTAGAACCTGAAGCCGATCAGCAGCGAAAGCCCCAGAAAGGCGATCTGCACCAGCATCCGTAACGGCTGGACATAGCGATCCGACATAGCCACCTCACAAAAAACCGGGGCGACGCAATCACGCCGCCCCGGATAATACCTACTACACTTTCAACATCTCTAAAAATTCAAAAACGTCATGAGGAAGGCCGGATACAAGGCGCACGGAGCGCAACGACCGAGACATACCATACCAGGTAGGCGAGGAAGTGAGCACCGCGCAACGCCGTAGACGGCCTCCGCAGTAGTTTTTCAGACTACTCTGCGGTGACGGCCACATACCCGAAACTGCCATCCGGCCGCCGCAGCAGCAGACGCACCACCTCACCCTTGGCAACCTTTGCTGCCGATGCGGCAAACGCTTCAAGACTGTCAACCGGCTGTCCGTTAAACTCCAGCACCAGGTCTCCCCGTACCATGCCGGCCTCATCGGCTGAAGAGCCGGGCTTCACCTCGGAGACCACCACCCCCTTGGCATCCTTCAGGCCAAGCTGACGGGCCAGTTCCGGGGTCAGTTCACGCAGGCTGATACCGATGCTGGCAGTGGACGGTTCGCCGACGGCAGTGCCGGAGCGTCCCTGTATGACCGTCGCAGACAGCACAAGACGCTTGGCCTTGCGGAAGACCACGATCTGTACCTGCTTGCCCACCGGCGTACCGGCCACCACCTTGGGCAGATCGGTCTCGGCGTTCACCGGCTTGCCATCGAACTGAACGATCACATCCTCTATCTTGAGACCGGCTTTATCAGCAGGCGAGCCTTTCTCAACATGGGTGACGATCACCCCTTTATCCGAAGTCAATCCCAGTGACTTTGCCAGTTTCGGGCTCAACCTGTCAAAATTGACCCCCAGGTAGCCCCGCACCACCTTGCCGGTGGCCTTTAACTGCTCGGCAACCGACTTGGCCACGTTGATCGGGATCGCAAAGCCGATCCCCTGACCGCCGGCAATAATGGCGGTATTGATGCCGATCACCCGGCCGGCGCTGCTGAAGAGCGGTCCGCCGGAGTTACCGGGGTTGATGGAGGCATCGGTCTGGATATAGTCATCATAAGGACCGCTGCCGATTACCCGCCCCTTGGCACTGACGATACCGGCAGTCACGGTATGGGCCAGACCGAACGGGTTGCCGATCGCCATGACCCACTCACCTACCTCCAGGGCATCGCTGTCACCCAGTTCGGCAAACGGCAGGGCGGCCTTGTCGCTGATCTTGAGCAGGGCCACATCAAGCTTGTCATCCTGCCCCTTCAGTTCCGCCTTGATCTCACGGCCGTCGGACAGCTTGACCATGATCTCATCAGCACCGTTGACCACATGGTTGTTGGTCAGGATAAAGCCGTCGGCACTGATGATGAAACCGGTGCCCATCCCCTGCTGTTTGCGGGGTTGCTGCGGCGCCTGCTGGCCAAAGAACTGCCCGAACAGGTCAGCGAACGGATCATTGCCTGTGTAGGGATTACCACCGGCCCGGACCTTGATTGTCTTGGTTGTGCGGATGTTGACCACCGTCGGTTTCAGACGTTTGGACAGTTCGACAAAATCCGGGCTGACCGGTTTTGCCTCAACCTGGAATGCTGCCAGCGTCAACAGGCAGGTAACCGCTACGACACAGACCGTTACAAAATGCCTTACTTTCATCATCTAACCTCCGTATTGGTGCAAGGCAGCTACTCTGCCTTGAGGGTGTAGCCCTGACCGCGTACCGTGTGGATCAACTTGCGGTCAAAACCTTTATCCACCTTTTTACGCACATAGTTGACGTATACATCGATAATATTTGTAAAGGACTCAAAAGAATGTTCCCAGACCTTCTCGGCAATCATGTTGCGGGTGACCACCGTACCGGCATTACGCATCAGAAATTCCAGCAGTCCGTACTCCTTGATGGTCAGCTCGATCTCCTTGTCGCCACGCCAGACCTTGCGTGAAATCGGATCCATCCGCAGGTCTGCCACCACCAGCTCTGCGCCCCGGTCACGGCCGATCCGCCGGGCAAGCGCCCGCACCCGGGCCGACAGTTCGGCAAAGGCGAACGGCTTGGTCAGGTAGTCATCGGACCCGGCATCCAGACCGGCCACGATATCATCGGTGGTGTCACGGGCCGTCAGCATCAGCACCGGCATCACCGTGCCGGCCTGGCGCAGTTCCCGCACCACGCTGAGACCATCCTTGTTGGGCAGCATCACATCCAGGATCAGCAGGTCATAGGGCTGGTCCTGGGCCTGGCGGACCCCCTCCTCGCCGTCATGCACGGCATCAACCTGATAGCCCTCTTCTTCAAGTCCCCGCTTGATAAAGGCTGCCACCTTCTTTTCATCTTCAACCACCAGGACCCGCATGCTTCCCCCTAAATGATAGTGATATTATTCTGCAAACTGTCCCACCAGGCGCCGCAGGATCTCTGAGGCAGATTCTTCAACCGATTTGCAGGTCACATCGATAATCAGCCAACCCGGGTGCCTGCGGTAGTACTGACGGCAAAAGGCGATCTCATCTTCCACCTTTTCATAATCGGCATAGCTGTTTTTCATGCTCTGCCCCATGTTCACCAGGCGGGAGGTGCGGATCTCCACCAGCCGCTTGGGGCTGATCAGCAGGCCGACCACCTTGGACGGGTCAATCGCCTCCAGCTCCTCCGGCGGGTCAATCCCCTTGACCAGCGGCACGTTGGCCACCTTGTAGCCCTTGTTGGCCAGATACATGGAGAGCGGGGTCTTGGATGAACGGGAGACCCCCACCAGTACCAGATCTGCCTTGACCAGACCGCGGTTTTCCTGGCCGTCATCATGCTTGACCGTAAAGTTGACCGCCTCCATCCGGCGGAAATAATCGGTATCGATCTGGTGCAGCAGACCGGGAGTGGACTGGGCCACCGTACCCAGAAAGATGGAGAGGCTGTGCAAGAGGGGCGAGAGCAGGTCAAACGCCATCAGACCATGCTCTTCGGCAATGGTATGCACGGCAACCGCCAGCGAGGAATCCACCAGGGTATAGACCAGCAGGCCTTCATCCGCCGTCACCGTGGCAACCGCCTGCTGCACCTCCTGCTGGTTGCAGACCTTTGCCAAACGGACAATCCGCACATCACTGCCGCCAAACTGGGACAGAGCGGCACGGACAACCCGCTCGGCAGTTTCGCCGGTGGAGTCGGAGAGTACATAGATTTTTTTCATGGCCGGCAACCTCGGTTAAGATCGGCTGATCTTTATGGTTAATTTCTAATGAAAGCTAGTTACCCCCTATTGATTTGTCAAGGTTTTTTGTTGTAAGAGCCCCCCTGTTCTGCTACGTTCTGCCCACTTCTGCGGTATACTCCGCCAATCACCTGCCCCTTGAGGTTCTATTCATGGCTGCAACATGGTACCAAGTCACCTGTGACGTTCCAGCCCAGCTTGCCGAAACCGTGGCCGACTACCTGGCTGACCTCTCCGGTTGCGGAGTCTGTACGGAAAACCGGGACGTTGACAGTTTTTCACCGGACGATATTCCTGAGCTGGCCATTGCCGGCATCACCTGCTACTTCAGCCTCCCCTGCCAGATCGAACAGCAGCTGGCACAGATCAACGGTTTTCTCGCCGCCCTGCCCGGCTACACACCGGCAGCGCCCCCCCGGGTCTCCCTGCTGGGTGAGGAGGACTGGGCCAGCTCCTGGAAGGCACACTTCAAGCCGCTTGTCATCGGCCAGCGCCTGCTGATCACCCCCTCCTGGGAAACCGGCCGTCAGGACGACGGACGGGCCGTGATCGTGCTTGACCCCGGCATGGCCTTCGGCACCGGCGGCCATGAGACCACCCGGCTCTGCCTGGAGTGCCTTGAAAGCCTGCTGGTACCTACCCCCTCCACGATAGAGTCTATGAAAATCCTGGATCTGGGAACCGGTTCCGGCATCCTGGCCATTGCCGCAGCCAAACTGGGGGCGCTGCGGATCGATGCCGTTGATATTGATCCCCAGGCGGTCATCGTTGCCGAGGAAAACTGCGCCCTGAACAAGGTGGCTGACCGGATCAGCTGCAGCACCACCCCCCTTGAACAACTTGGCGACGGCTACCAGATCATCCTGGCCAATATCCTGGCAGAAGAACTGGTCAGGATGGCCCCCGGGATTGTCAGCCGCATGGCTCCCGGCGGCAGCCTGATCCTCTCCGGCATCCTGGCGGAACGGGAAGCGCTGGTCCGCAACGGCTTTGATCCGTTTCCGCTCCGTTTTGAGGCCTCACTGGCAGCAGGGGAGTGGCGTTGCCTGCACTACCGGAGGCTGCCATGAGCGGACGCCGCCGTTTTATCGTCAGCTCCCGCAGTATCCGGGACGGCTACGCCTCCTATGACGGCCCCCAGCATCACCACATGGCACGGGTGCTGCGGCTCAGGTCCGGCGACGAGGTCATGCTGATCGATGAACAGGGCCGTCGTCACCTGGGGGTGATTGATCAGGTCACCCAGGAATGGACCGCGGTCCGCCTGACCGAGACCCTTGAGGCCTCCCAGTTCCCCGACGCCCCGGCCATCACCGTGATTCAGGGTCTGCCCAAGGGCGAAAAGATTGAGCTGGTGCTGCAAAAGGGGACCGAGCTGGGGGTGAGCGAATTTTCCATCTTCAGGGCGGACCGGTCCGTCCCCAAACTGGCCGGTGACAAGCTGCAGGGCCGGATTGAGCGCTGGAACCGGATTGTGGCCGAGGCAGCCCGGCAGTCGGAGCGGTTTGACCAGCCCGGTGTGGCCTGGCACCCTTCAGCGGCGGCGGCCGCCGCCGGTGCAGCCAATGCAGAGTTGAAGCTGCTGCTCTGGGAACGGGGGGCGCCAACACCGCTGCGTGAGGTGCTGGAGGGGATGCCCCGCCCGGCGCGGATTGCGATTGCCATCGGCCCGGAAGGGGGCTTTGAACCGGGCGAGGCAGAGGCCTTTTCATTCTGGGGCTTTACACCGGTTACCCTGGGAGAACGGATTCTGCGCACCGAAACAGCTGCCCTTGCCATGACTGCAATTGTGCAGTATAAGTGGGGAGATATCTAGCGCTGCACCAAGGAGGGAACACCAGATGAAATGTCCTAAATGCGGTTATACCAGCTTTGAAAGCTACGATTCCTGTCGCAAATGTTCTGCCGACCTGGTTGAGTTCAAACAGAGCCATGGTTTGACCCCTGTGATCCTGCCTCCCTCCCTGCGGGCAGAGATGGCCGGCAGCCTGGGGCTCGGCCAGGCCGAGGGAGACAACGCAGCGGATACTGCCGGTGACATGTTCACCTTTGACCTGCCCACTACCCAGCAGTCTGCCTCTTCAGCCCCGGCTGCAGCCGGCTCACCGTTTTCCTTTGACACCCCTCCGGCGGCTCCGTCGCCCTTCTCGTTTGACACCCCGGCCAGCGCCCCTCAGGACCCCTTTGCCGCACTGCTGAACAGTGCTCCTGAGCCGCCAAAGCCGGCTGCGGCAGGCCAGCAGGCAGCCGCACAAGGTTTTGAGGTGAACAGCTTTTCCTGGGATGATACCCCGACCCCCGGTCAGCCCGGCGAGAGCACGCCGGCCAGTGCAAAAAAAACCGATGATGATGATTTTAACAGCCTCTTTGGCGATCTGGACGGATCTGAAAAGAAATAGTCCGCACCAAACAGGCGGTTACCTTTTCCGAGCGGGGCTTCCCCGCTCTTTTTCGCTGGTTGATGGAGTGGCATTTCTGTGGCACCGCACGTACGTATCCTTTCTGAATCCCTTGCCAACAAGATAGCCGCCGGAGAGGTGGTTGAACGTCCTGCCTCGGTGGTCAAGGAGCTGGTCGAAAACGCCCTGGATGCCGGTGCAACCGACATCCGGCTGGAGATCAACGCCGGGGGACGGCGCCTGATCAGGGTCAGCGACAACGGCCACGGCATGTCCCGCGAGGACGCCCTGCTGGCACTGGAGCGCCACGCCACCAGCAAGATCACCTCTGACCAGGACCTTGAGACCATTGTCACCCTGGGTTTCCGGGGTGAGGCACTCCCCTCCATCGCCTCGGTTTCCCGTCTGCGTTTGAAGAGCCGTGAAGCCGGCAGCATTGAGGGGACCGAGATCGTCGCCGAAGGCGGGACGGTTCGTTCGGTTACGGCCTGCGGTATGGCCGTGGGCACCGACCTGACCGTGGAGCAGCTCTTCTTCAACACCCCGGCCCGCTTGAAGTTCCTGCGCAGTGCCGAGACCGAGGCTGCCCATGTGGGTGACCTGATGGTCCGCATGGCGATCTCCCGCCCGGACGTCTCCTTCAGTTATTACCATGACGGACGCGAGCTGCTGCGGGTTGTGCCCGGCGACCTGCGCCAGCGTCTGCTGAAGCTGGCGGCACGGGATGCCACCCTGTTCCCGGTGGACGGAGAGACGGCGGCAGCGCGCATCAGCGGCTATCTGGCGCCTCCTGCAGCAGCCCGTTCAACCACTGCGGCCATGTTTACCTACATCAACGGCCGTTTTGTCAGGGACAAGGTCATCCAGCATGCCATCATGCAGGCCTTCCGCCCGATCCTTGAAAAGGGGCGTTATCCCCTGGTGGCGCTGTTTATCGAGCTGCCTGCCGGTGAGGTGGATGTCAATGTCCATCCCACCAAGCATGAGGTCCGCTTCCGGCGTCAGAACCAGGTCCATGACACCATCCAGGGGGTGCTGGAAGAGGTCTTGCGCGACTCCCCCTGGCTGCAGCGCCGTGAAGCCCCGCAGCAGCCCGTGCCGGCACATCCTTACACGCCGCCCCCCCCGCCGGAACAGCGGGCAGGAGTACAACAGGCGCTTGACCGTTTCATGGCCACAGCGCCGGTTGCGCCGCCGCCACGGATATATGAACAGCATGAACCCTATCGCCCGGCAGAGACACCGGTTGCCACGGAACCGCCATCCGGCTACTTTTCCAGCCTGGCTGTCATCGGTCAGTTCCGCGCCGCCTATATCCTCTGCCAGGCCGAAGACCGTCTGGTGATCATTGACCAGCACGCGGCCTATGAACGGGTCAGATTTGAACAACTGAAGGCCGGATTTGCGACTGGCGGTATAGAATCCCAACGGCTGCTGCTGCCGGACACCCTGGAGCTGTCCTTCAGTGAGGCCGATGCGGTCCGCCGCTACCGCGACGTGCTGGAACCGCTGGGCTTTGAGCTGGAGGAGTTCGGCGGACAGACCTGGCGGATCAACGCCGTCCCCAGGATCGTGGCTGACCAGAACCACTGCAGCCTGCTGCGTGACCTGCTGGCTGAACTGATGGAACAGGGCAGCAACGCACATTTCGACCAGATCAGGGATGAGCTGCTGGCCCGGGTGGCCTGCCACAGTGTGGTGCGGGGCAGTCACCCCCTGGAGCGCCGCCAGATGGAGGAGCTGCTGAGGGCAATGGACCGTACCGATTTCTCGGCACACTGTCCCCATGGCCGGCCGGTCTCCCATGAGATCACCCTGCGGGAGCTGGAAAAGTTCTTCAACCGGCTATGAAGCTCCGTGTACTGGTCATTGCCGGCCCCACGGCATCGGGTAAATCAGCGCTGGCCCTCGATCTGGCTGCGGCACTGAACGGAGAGATCATCTGCGCCGACTCCCTGACGGTCTACCGCGGATTTGAGATCGGCAGTGCCAAACCGACTGCGGCGCAACAACGGCAGATCCCCCATCACCTGCTGGATATCCGTGAACCGACCGAACCGTTTACCGCTGCGGACTTCAAGCTTGCGGCAAAAGCGGCCATTGCCGACATCTGGCAGCGGGGCAAGCGGCCGATCCTGGCCGGCGGTACCGGACTGTACCTGCGCGCACTGCTGCGGGGGCTGAATGATGCTCCGGGGGAAGATCCGGTCCTGCGGGAGACGCTGCAAAAAAGGGCCGGGCAGGAGGGAGCGGAGGTCCTGCTGGCGGAGCTGGCACAGGTTGATCCGGCCACGGCAGGACGGCTGCACCCCCACAACCTGATCAGGATCATCCGGGCCCTGGAGGTCTTCCTCACCAGCGGCCGTCCCCTGTCGCACTTTCAAGCCGAGCATGGCTTTTCAGAGTCCGAGTATCACAGCCTGCAGTTTTGTCTTGATCTGCCGCGCCCGGAGCTGTATCAGCGGATTGACAGCCGCGTTGAGGTCATGCTCGCCAATGGTCTGGTGGCCGAAGTAGAGGGCTTGCTGCGCTCCGGGGTACCGGCGGATTGCAAGCCGCTGCAGGCGATCGGCTACAAAGAGGTACTGGCCCACCTGCAGGGTGAGTACGATCAAGACGAGATGATCAGGCTGATCAAACGCAATACCCGCCACTTTGCCAAGCGTCAGTTGACCTGGTTCAGAAGCGAGCCCGCAATGCAGTGGGTTGCATATCCGGAAAACTCTGCTACTATCCATTCTGCTGCAGCCACGTTCTTCGCCTAAAGGAGAAAGAAGATTATGTCCAAAGCCCCCTTCAATATCCAGGACCAGTACCTGAACCAGTCCCGCAAAGAGCGTGTCAAGGTGGTTGTCCGCATGATGTCGGGAGAGGCCCTGGAGGGTCATATCAAGTCATTTGACAACTTCTCGCTGCTGCTGGACACCGGCGGGGATATCCTGATCTACAAGCATGCCATTGCCACCATCACCTCGGTTGACGGCACCTTCCGCCTGCACCATCACCCCTGACAGACAGGGCGGCCAGCTCCTTCAGCCGCCCTCCTCGGCACGTACCTTACAGTAGAAAAAAACGGTTTATCATGCAGGGATTACTGATAGAGACAGTTGAACCCGGTTCGCCGGCCGACCGGGCCGGACTGCTGCCCGGTCAACGGCTTTTGGAGATTGACGGCACCCGTCTGCGGGATCTGATCGACTACAGCTGGCTGGCCAGCGACGACCCGGCCGAGCTGACCATTGCAGCAGAGGATGGCAGCAGCCGGATCGTGGTGCTCGAGCCTGACCCGGGGGAGCCGCCCGGCCTGACCTTTGCCCCGCCGGAACCGAAGCGCTGCGGTAACAACTGCATCTTCTGCTTTGTGCATCAACTGCCCAAAGGGTTGCGGCGTCCCCTCTATGTCAAGGATGAAGACTACCGGCTCTCGTTTCTGCAGGGTACCTACGTCACCCTCAGCAACCTGAAGGCGGCCGAGCTGCGCCGGATCGTCACACAACGTCTTTCCCCGCTCTATATCTCGGTCCACGCCGTTGACCCGGCGGTGCGTGAACAGCTGCTGGGCAGAAGCAACATCCCGCCAATCCTGGAGCAGTTGCAAGAGCTGGCCCGGGCCAGGATCGAGATGCATACCCAGGTGGTGCTCTGCCCCGGTGTCAACGACGGAGCCGTACTGGAACAGACGGTAACCGAGCTGGCAAAGCTGTACCCGGCAGTCCGCTCCCTGGCCGTGGTGCCGGTGGGACTGACCGAACACCGTCAGCGCCTGCCCGAACTGACACCCGTTGACAGAGGCTATGCGGCTGCGTTTCTGGATCACTGGCTGCCCCGCATGCGCAGCCTCAACAGACAGCTTGGCGACGCGTTTCTGCAGCTGGCGGACGAGTTCTTTCTCAAGGCCGAGTATCCCGTGCCGGCATTGAAGGAGTACGGTGATCTGCCCCAGTGGGAAAACGGGGTCGGCATGGTGGCCTGGTTCTTAAAGGATGCCGCAGCCGTGCTGAAACGCGCCAAGGCACTGCCGCCAATCACGGCAACCGTGGTTACCGGCCAGTCATCGGCAGGTTTTGTCAGCAGTTTTTTAGCGGAGCTGAGTGATAAAACCGCTTGTCACCTGGCCAGCGCGGCCATCCCCAACCAACTGTTCGGTAGCAGCGTCACCGTGACCGGCCTGGTAAGCGGCAGGGATATCATTGCCGCGCTGCGGGACAGGCAGCCGGGCCAGCTGCTGCTGATTCCGGAGGTCATGCTGAAGGAGGGTGAAGGCTGCTTCCTTGACAACCTGACCCCCCGTGATCTGATCCGGGAACTCGGCCTGGCGGTCATGGCCTTTGAGCCGACCCCCTCCGGCCTCTACAAGGCCCTGCGCGGCCTGACTCCCAAAAAACTGCAGGCGCTGCTCCGGAGCGCTGCCGGCTAGTTCTCCAGACCGCCGGGACACACCATCCCGCCGGCTGCACAGGAAAGGTCCCCACGTATGAAGATGAAAAGCATCATCGGCTGTCTGCTGAGCCTGGGCATTGCCGGTGGCCTCTCCGGTTGCGCACATACCGTGGAAGTCGGCTCATTCAAGGAGTCCGAGCTGGACCGGAAAGTGGCCGAGACCCTCCCGCCACAGCATGTCATTGACAAGAAGCAGCCCAAGGTCGCCATACTGCCGCTCGGCGAGCCCGCCGAATATGCCGGCCGCCTGAGCCCCGGCGCACAGGAGGGGATTACCCAGATCGCCTCGAAAGGCTGTGGCATGGAGGTTGTTGAACGCAGCCAGGCGCAGAGGATTTTTGACGAAAAGAAATTTGTCTGGTCGCTGGATCTGAGTGCCGACTTCTCTGAGATCAGAAGCATGGTCAACGGCATCGACTATATTGTGCTGGGTTCGATAACCAATCCGGCTACCGGCGCAAAATTCACCCCGAGCCAGACCAGCTGCGACAGCAAAGGAAAATGCAGCACCTCAAAGCCATCCTGCACGGTCAAAGGATCCGCCACGGTCAACATCAGGGTGATCCAGGCCTCAACAGGCTCGGTGGCCCAGGCGTTTGAACCGTTTACCGGCAGCGTCAGCAACTCCTTTGCAGTGACGGCCCACCATGCCTGCCGCGTCGGTGACCCGCTACCGCTGCTGACCCAGGCGGTTGCCAATGCCGTCAACAAGGCCAAAAGACCGTTGATTGAGGCATTCCCCCGCTACGGTTACCTCTACCGGACCATGACCGCTTCTGACGGCAGACGGATCGCCTACGTCAACCTCGGCAGACTTGACGGGGTTAAGGGTGGCGATGATGTCGAGCTGATCCGTTACGTGAAGGAAGTTGATCGGGTAAAAAGAATCGAGCGGCTCACAAACCAGAAGATTGCCGATGTGAAGATTGCGGATACGGACCTGCAAAATGACCGGAGCATCATCATCATCCCGGAAGAGTATTCCTCCCAGGTCATGCCGGGACTGGCCGTCAAGACCAAGTACAACAGCAGCTTCCTGGGCGGCCTGTTCGACTGAGGCTGGGCAGGGACCGCCCGCTTCTTGACAGCGGCCCCTTGATGCACGGCAAAAAAAGGTTATACTGGAGAAGATCAGCATTCATCTTAAACAAGGAGCCACCCATGAAACTTACAACAGCACTTATGACCGTTGCTGCAACCCTTTGCATCAGCAGCCTTGCCACCGCCGGCGACCTTGATGTTGGTGCCCGCTACGGCCGCACGATTGAACAGGATGGCAACAACCTTGAAGTTGCCGCCCGTTATTTCCCGATCCCCTTCCTCAGCCTGGGGGCCTCGCTGGGCTATGCCAACCTGCGCTATGATAAGGGGCTGTATTACAAAAAGGCCGACACCATGCCGCTGGGTGGCTATGCCAACGCCCACCTGCCGCTGATTCCGTTTGTCAAACCGTATGCAGGGATCGGGGTACTCTACTACAGTGTCAACAACATCTCCTCACCAAACCAGTTGGACCGCGGTGAGGAGCACTCCGGTACCATGACGGTTCAGGGCGGGGCCGACATCTCCCTGCCATTGCCAAAACTGAGCCTCAACATTGAGGCCCGGCGCCTGATCAACGACCGTCAGACCCAGCTGCTGGGCGGTATCTGGTTCAGGTTCTAGCAGCGACCCGGATGAGAAACAGACAAGGCCGGTGAGTGATCACCGGCCTTGTCTGTTTCTCTGGTATCAAGGGCCACTACTCCGCCAGTTTGGCAGAGATGATGGTAACCGGCTCCAGCGGCACATCGCCGTGGCCGGCCTTGTTGCCGGTCTTGACCTGGCGGATCTCATCCACCACCTCTATCCCTTCAACCACCTTGCCGAACACGCAGTAGCCGAAGTCATCCTGCCGCTTGCCCTTGTTGTCCAGAAAGGCGTTGTCCACGGTGTTGATGAAAAACTGTGAGGTGGCTGAATCGACCAGTGCGGTGCGGGCCATGGCCACGCTGCCACGCACGTTCTTCAGGCCGTTCTGGGCCTCGTTCTTGATAGCGAACTTGGTCTTTTTGGGCTGCATGTCAGCATCCATACCGCCGCCCTGGATCATGAAGTCCTTGATCACGCGGTGAAAGATCAGGCCGTCATAGTAGCCATCCTTCACATAGCCCAGAAAGTTCTTGACCGTGATCGGGGCCTTCTCCTTATTCAGTTCAAGGGTGATGGTACCCTTGCTGGTCTCAAGCACTACCCTGGGAAAGTTCTCATCTGCCATTGTACGCCTCCTGTCACCGTCCAAGCCGGTTGCTGTATAATTATTTTGATCGTTCTGTATAGCACAGCTGTCGCTGCCGGAAAAGTCAATTTGACTCTTTGACAGGATTGCCGGCTTTCGCTACCCTGTCAAACCATGCGTACCCTCGAGAATGCCATTATCCGCCTGCTGAAGCAGAAACCGTTCTACGGCCACCTGCTCTTGCAACTGCGGCGTGCCCCGTTGCAGAAGCAGGATCGCTCTGCCGCCATCACCATCCGGGACGGCGTACCGCTCTTATCCATAGCTGAAACCGCCTTCAGCAGCCTTGAGCCGGCGGAACAGGAAGCCCTGCTGGAGCACCTGCTCAAGCACCTGCTGCACCTGCACCCGCTGCGGCGCCGTGAGCGCAATCCCCATGACTGGGATGTGGCCTGCGACCTGGCCATTAACCCGACCATTGCCGGACTGCCGGCAGGCGCACTGTACCCTGAGAATTTCAGGCTGGAGCCGGGGCTGTCTGCGGAAGAGTATTACGACCTGATTGTCCCCGCCTTTGACATGGGCAACGAGGAAGGCAGCGGCGCAGGCCGGGCTGAACAGGCCAGTAGCGGGATTGACGGCAGCGGTTCAGGACGGCAGCTGCACGAGGCAGAGACCATTGATGACCACGAGGCCTGGCAGGATGCAGACGGGACACCGCTGAGCCTGGCGGAAGAGATGGTGCGCAGCATGGTGCAGGATGCCCTGCGGGGCAGCGACGGCGAGACACCGGCGGATATCCGGGCAGTGGTGGATGGACTGCTGCACCCGGCACCGATCCCCTGGCGCCAGATCCTGCGCCAGTTCATTGCCACAGCCGGACGGACCGGTCGCAGCAACACCTGGATGCGGGAACATCGCCGCTTTGCCCATGAGACTCCGGGGATTCGCAAGAGGCGCAAGCTGAACCTGCTGGTGGGGATTGATGTCAGCGACTCCACCAACATCGTGGCACTACGGGAGGCCTTTGCGGCTGAGCTGGTCAGTCTGGCCCGCGGCCGGGACTGCAGCATCACGGTACTGTACGCCAACAGCCGCATCCAGCAGATCGAGACCTTCAACAGTGCATCGTTTGTGGCCCAGCGTTACGATGGTGGCGGTTTTACCGACCTGCGTCCGGTCTTTGACTACGCCCGGACCATGCATCCCCTGCCTGCCGCAGTGATCTACCTGACCGACGGTATCGGCCCGGTGCCGGAGCAGATGACTGTTCCCACCCTCTGGGTCCTGACCCGGGAAGGCGAGAAACCGGCCCCCTGGGGGGTGGAGCTCAGGTTGACGGTATAGTGAACTTGCTGCCCTGCCTGCTCAGAAAACCATCCTCGAGCATCCCCTCCAAAATCCGCGCAAGCCGTTCTTCCTCGGCATTCAACTGTTTCCGCAGCGTCGCCGGCGTAGCCCCGCCCGCCACGAGCAGGAACCGCAGCACCGCCCCGCGCAGCTGACGGTCTGAGCCCTCAAACCTGCTCTGCCGGGTATGGTGCCGGCTGCGGCGGCTGGGGTTGGGAAAGCGGCGCTTCAGGTCACTGCCGTAATCCATCAGGGCGTTGTACCAGGTGCGCGGTTCTGCCCTGTCCAGAACCGCCTCCACAACCGGCAGCAGCTCCTTATCCGTCACCCCCTCCTGATCTGCAAAGAAACAGTGCAGCAGCACGGCACGGATATTGGTTTCCAGGAAAACCTGGGGACGGTTGAAGGCAAAGGCGGCAACGGCACCGGCAGTATAGGGACCGATGCCCGGCAGCTGCTGCAACAGGACAGGGTCATCCGGCAAGCTGCCTCCCCAAAGGCCTACGATCATCCGGGCTGCCCGTTGCAGATTCAGGGCCCGGCGGTTGTAGCCCAGCCCCTGCCAGGCGGTCAGCAGCTCTGTCAGCGAAGCGTCGGCAAGGGCTTGGGCATCGGGGAAACGCCCGATAAAGGCAGTGAACCTCGGTATGACCCGATCCACCTGGGTCTGCTGCAGCATCACCTCCGACACCAACACCCGGTAGGGATCGGGGAGATCTCCCCCCCGCCAGGGCAGCTGACGCCCCTGCTCACGGTAGAATTGATACACCAGTTCTTGGAAAGCGGCCACCACCGGCAACGAGACCCCTTCACGCAAGGCAGCAGCTTTCAGTTGTGCCTCAGGGCCGGTATCGCTGCCCACCGGCCAGGGCTGCATCCCGTGCTTGCAGTCAGGCCGTGCTTTCGGGTAGGCTGACGATAACTGTTCTGTGTGAGAGGATGACATATGGATACACCTTTACAACCGATGACCGACGATTCTGTCCGTGCACTGCTTGAGGCTGCCGGGGCGCAGGTAATGGCCCGTTCCGGCCGTTCCGAGCACTACAGTGCGCCCCGTGAGTTTTCCTTTGAGGCCAAGGCGATCTTCCCCAACGGGATGGGGATGCATATCGTTGCCCGCCAGTTCAACTACCGCGATCCCTGGGAGGCAACCGGCAGGGTCAATGACCTGGTGGATGTGATGCTGTTGAAGGACGGCGAATTGACGCCACTTCCCAAAGGCTACCCTTTTTTTCAGGGGACCGATGAGGAGTGCGGCGTGGATGAAGCCAGCCTTAAAGAGATCATTGCCTGTGTCAGCGGGGTTAATGTCAAGTTGTACGAACTGCAACGGATCACCGGTGACCTGGCCTGACCTGAACAAGCAAGGGGCACCTGAAATCAGGTGCCCCTTGCCAATGCTCGCATCCAGGTTAACGAGCCTGTTATGAACGATGTTTTTCGCTGAATCCCTTGAAACCACCCTGTGGTGCCTGTTTTGGCCGCGGCGGTGTCGTCATGTCCCAGACCATCTTGGAAAGTGACTTCTCCACCGGAAAAAGGGCCAGAGCAAACAGGAACAGGAGCAGAAAGACTCCGAAGAAGCACGCCAGCATGATCAGTACAACCATAATTGCTTCTACAAATACCGGCATGGGAGTCCTCCTGTCTCAGCTTCACCACGTGTACGTCATAGTAGCACACAATCCCGACAGTTTCCAATCAGGCTTTTTGAAACAGGTCAACCGGCAGGCTACTCAGCGCGGGCCGGCTGGTTGCGTTCCTCCTTGAGCATGTCAAGCGCCACCAGGGCCACACCGACACAGATCAGGGAATCTGCCACGTTAAAGGCAGGCCAGTGGTGGCTCTTCCAGTAGACATCCAGAAAGTCAATCACCTCACCCAACCGGACCCGGTCAATCAGATTGCCGATGGCGCCGGAAAAAATCATCGCCAGGGCAGCCTGGGCCAGCTTCTGATCGTCACGCATCTTTTTCAGCGCCACGATGATGACAAGCGCAGCAATCAGCGTGATGCCTATAAAAAACGGCAGCCGCCAGGATACGTTGGAAAGAAAGCTGAAGGCAGCCCCACGGTTGCGCAGGTAGGTGAAGCTGAATAGACCCTCAACCACCGGAATGGACTGGTGCAGGGCCATGACCCGGTCAACATACAGCTTGGTGGCTTGGTCCACCACCAGTCCGAGACCGGCAATTACCGAAAAGATCGTCCAGCGGTTCATGCTATATCACCGCCGCCGTGCATTTCGGGCAGATCGTCGGGTGCTCCGTATCGCTGCCCAGCTCTTCACTGTAGCACCAGCAGCGCTCACACTTTTCACCCGGTGCCTTTTCCACCAGCACCTTCAGTCCTTCGACGACCGTACCGTCATAGGCACCGGCTGGCAGCTCTTCAACCAGATCCAGGCGGGAGACAATGCAGATCGACCGCAGCTTTTCCAGATAATTGTTCATAAAGGCGATGGTCGCCGGTGGGGCGGACAGCTTGACCGCTGCATCCAGCGGATGGCCGATCACCTTCTCTACCCGCTTCAATTCAAGCGCCTTGAGCACATCGGCCCGGACATTAAACAGACGTTCCCAGCGTTCCGCCAGTTCAGCATCCCGGTTTCCGGGGACCAGCTGCGGGAAGGCGGCCAGATGCACGCTAGCCTCCCGCTCACCCGGCAGGAACTGCCAGATTTCGTCGGCAGTAAAGGAGAGCAGCGGGGCCAGCAGACGGGTCAGGCTATCGGTGACCAGGTACATGGCGGTCTGGCTGCTGCGGCGTTCCCGGGCGTCCTTGCGGCTGGTGTAGAGGCGATCCTTGAGGATATCCAGATACAGGGCGCTCAACTCAACCGTACAGAATGAGTTGACCGCCTGATAGATCACATGGAATTCAAAATCCGCATAGGCAGCCAGCACCCGCTCCTTGAGCAGCTCCAGGTGATGCAGCGCCAGGCGGTCGATCGGCAGCAACTCGGCAAACGGTACGCTGTCGGCTGCCGGATCAAAATCATTCAGGTTGCCCAGCATAAAGCGGCAGGTGTTGCGAATCCGGCGATAGGCCTCAGCCACCCGGTTCAGGATCTCTTCCGAGATGCGGTTATCATCACGGTAGTCCTGGGCAGAACACCAGAGCCGCAAGACATCGGCCCCGAACTTCTTGATCACATCCTCAGGCGCCACCACGTTGCCCATGGACTTGCTCATCTTGCGCCCCTGGCCATCCAGCACGAAGCCGTGGGTCAGCACGGACTTGTAGGGGGCAACGCCGCGGGTGCCGACAGACTCCAGCAGGGAGGAGTGGAACCAGCCACGATGCTGATCGCTGCCCTCCAGATAGAGATCAGCCGGTGATGACAGCTTGGGATTGGGCTCCAGCACCGCAGCATGGGAGACCCCTGAATCAAACCAGACATCCAGAATGTCATTCTCTTTTGCAAAGGCAGCTGAACCGCACTTGGGACATTTGGTTCCGGCAGGCAGCAGCTGGCTTGCCTCCCATTCAAACCAGACATCGGAGCTGTGCTGTTTGAACAGCTCAGCCACGTGATCCATGGTGGCTCCGTCAGCCAGGAACTCACCGCAGTCACTGCAGGAGAAGGCGGTGATCGGCACGCCCCAGGAGCGTTGGCGGGAGATGCACCAGTCAGGCCGGTTCTCCACCATGCCGTAGATACGGTCGCGGCCCCACTTGGGAATCCACTGCACCTTGTCAATCGCCTCCAGTGACTTGGCACGCAGCTGGTTGGCATCCATGGAGATAAACCACTGCTCGGTGGCCCGGAAGATGATCGGCTTCTTGCAACGCCAGCAGTGCGGATAGGAGTGGGAGATCTTGCTGACACCCACCAGCGCACCAACCTCCTGCAGTTTCTCGATTACCTTGGGGTTGGCCTCAAAGACCTTCTCACCGCCAAACAGCTCAAGGTTGCCGATATACTTGCCGTAGTTATCCACCGGGTTGTAGATCTCAAGCCCTTCCCGCAGGCCAAGCTCATAGTCGTCCTGACCATGGCCGGGGGCGGTATGGACGCAGCCGGTACCGGCCTCAAGGGTGACATGCTCCCCCAGCAGGATGATCGAATCACGGTCATAGAAGGGATGCTTGCAGTTCTTGTGGTCAAGGATGTCGGCCTTGAAGGTGGCGATCACCTCTCCGGACAGGCTGTTGGCAGCCAGGAACTGATCCTTAAGTCCCTCGGCCACAATCAGTACCTGCCCCTCCACCTCAACGGCGCAGTAATCGTATTCTGGATGCATGGCTATGGCCAGGTTGGCCGGGATGGTCCAGGGGGTGGTGGTCCAGATCACCACAAAGACCGGCTTGCCGGCCAGAGCAGGAACAGCAGCAGAGACATCATCCTGCAGGGCAAACTTGACATAGATGGAGGGGGAGGTGTGGTCGGCATACTCAACCTCGGCCTCGGCCAGGGCGGTCACACAGGAAGAACACCAGTGTACCGGTTTCTTGCCCCGGTACAGCCCGCCGTTGTGGGCAAACTTGGCCAGCTCGGCAGCGGTCAGTCCTTCGTATTCATTGGTCATGGTCATGTAGGGATTATCCCAGTCCCCCAGCACCCCCAGACGCTTGAACTCCTCTTTCTGGATATCGATAAACTTTTTGGCATAGACACGGCATTCCTTGCGCATCTCGGCCTTGGTCATCTGGTGTTTCTTTGACCCCAGGTTTTTCTCCACCTGCAGCTCAATCGGCAGGCCGTGACAGTCCCAGCCCGGCACATAGGGGGCCTGGAACCCCTCCATCCGCTTGACCTTCAGCACAATGTCCTTCAGGGTCTTGTTCAGGGCGTGGCCGATATGGGTATGGCCGTTGGCATATGGAGGGCCGTCATGCAGCATATAGACCGGCTTATCCTTGCCGGCCTCCTCAATCATTCCGTACAGGTTCAGCTCTTGCCAGCGCTTGAGCAGCTCCGGCTCACGCTGGTACAGGTTGGCCTTCATCGGAAAGTCGGTTTGGGGCAGGTTCAGGGTCGCTTTGTAATCCATACTCTTTTCTCCGCAGCTCATCTGGTAAATTTATGTAACGTACCGACATCTCCACGCAAAGTCAAGGAGATAGCACGCTGTTGCCGTACACTACACCTGTTTTCTCCCTTGCATTAACCTACCTATTCTGCTAGTTTTTTTAGTCCATTTTTCCTGAAAGGAATTCCACCCATGTTCAAGATATTCGATTCACTGTTCGGGATGTTTTCCAACGACCTGGCCATTGACCTTGGCACCGCCAACACCCTGGTCTACCTGAAGGGCAAAGGAATCGTCGTCCGTGAGCCTTCGGTGGTTGCCGTCCAGAAGATGCCCACCGGCCAGCAGAAGGTGCTGAAGGTCGGGATGGAGGCCAAGCAGATGCTGGGCAGGACCCCCGGTTCCATCACCGCCATCCGCCCGATGAAGGACGGCGTTATCGCCGACTTCGACATCACCGAAGAGATGCTGCGCTACTTCATCCACAAGGTGCACAACCGCAAGACCCTGGTCCGTCCCCGGATCGTGATCTGCGTTCCCTCCGGCATCACCCAGGTGGAAAAGCGGGCCGTCAAGGAATCGGCCGAGTCTGCCGGTGCCCGCGAGGTCTACCTGATTGAAGAGCCGATGGCAGCCGCCATCGGTGCCGGCTTGCCGATTACCGAGGCCAGCGGCAATATGATCGTTGATATCGGCGGCGGCACCACCGAGGTAGCGGTAATCTCGCTGGCCGGCATCGTCTACTCCCAGTCCACCAGGATGGGGGGCGACAAGATGGATGAAGCGATTGTCCAGTACATCAAGCGCAAGTACAACCTGCAGATCGGTGAGCGGATGGCTGAGGCGATCAAGATCGAGATCGGCGAGGCCTATCCCGGCCCGGAGGTCCTGACCATGGAGGTCAAGGGACGTGACCTGGTTTCCGGTATCCCCAAGACGATCGAGATCAACTCCGACGAGATCCGTGACGCCCTGAAAGAGGCGGTCAACGCCATCGTCGATACCGTACGCCAATGCCTGGAGCGGACCCCGCCGGAACTGGCCGCCGATATTGTGGACAAGGGGATCTTCCTGGCCGGCGGCGGCGCAGGCCTGCGCAATCTGGACCTGCTGCTGCGCGAGATCACCAAGGTACCGGTGCTGATTGCCGAAAACCCGCTGGACTGCGTCGTACTGGGCTCCGGCAAGGTGCTGGATGAGCTGAATCTGCTCAAGCGGGTAGCCGTAACGTCATAGGGCATGTTTCCCGCTCAGGCGCGGCCCTGGCATGAGAGGCTCGTGTGGCGTACAGAGTGCGTATGCCTCTGTGCCATACTGCCTCTACACCCGAGCAAAAAATCCCCGTTCCTTGATTTCCATTTTTTGATTGACGCTTCAGGGTGGGTTATGCCCACCCTTTCTATTAGTGCACTATGACCACTCCCACTTTTGACATCATTGTTCCGGCCTGGAACAGCCCGACCGAGACCCGGGCCTGCCTTGTCTCCATCCTGGACTGCTCGCCAATCGCCCGGATGATCATCATCAACAACGGCTGCGACCGCACCACGGAGTTGATGCTGGAGGAGTTCTGCGATCATCTGGGGGAACGTGCGCTCTACATAACCATGGAGCGGAACATCGGTTTTGTACCTGCCGTCAACCGTGCACTTGCCCGCTCAGACGCAGACTGGGCCTTGATTGTACGGCCCACCGGCACACTTTCCGGCACCTGCTTCCAGCAGATTCTGGCAACAGCAGGCAACCGCCAGGCCGGCATCATCACCCCCCATTGCCCCTCAGAGCACCCGCTGCCTGCCCAGCTTGTCAAGTTCGGTTGTGCGGTCATTGAAACCTGCGATATCGGCTTTTCCCTGCTGGCACTTTCCAAGGCAATGCGCGACAGCATCGGCCTTTTTGATGAAGAGCTGGACAGCGGCCCCTGGTGTCTGCGGGATTACCGCCACCGCGCTGATGCCCATGGTTTCAGAACCTGTCTGCTGCCGGGAGTAACCTCCGATGCGGAGCCGGCCACCATCTTTGGCTCGCGTGAACGGCGCCGGAAGCAGGAAGAGGCCGCCATTACCACCTTTCGGCAACGCTGGGGAGAGCAGCAGCATGTTGCCATCTATCTGCCCAAGGATACCGAAGAGGCCCATCTGCACGCCCTGCTGGAGCAGTTGCTGGCAGCAGCACGGCGAGGTCACCGCCTGGAGCTGTTCCTGCACCGCCGCCAGTACCTGTCAGCGCTGCAGCATGGGGCTGCCTGCCTACACTGCGGAGTGACCATCCACAGGCTTTCCCTGCTCAGCCCGTTACGCAGCCTGACCCGCGGCATGGCCGCGCTTCTCAAACAGCATCCCGGGCTGCAGCCTGTCTGCGGTCTGGACGGCATTCCGTTTCCCGGCTATGATACAGCACTTCCAGCCACCACCCTGACTCACCTGGCTCACCCCTAAAGGAGGCAGTTCATGCAATCGTTTATCACCAAGCAACTCCAGGAGCACCTGGCCCTGTTTCAGAAGATGGAGGCCGAACTGACAGCTCCGGTGGCAGAGCTTGCGGAGCGCCTGATTGAGACCTTCAAGATCGGCAACAAACTCCTGATCATGGGCAACGGCGGTTCAGCAGCCGACGCCCAGCACTTTGCCGGAGAGATTGTCAGCCGCTTCAGGATTGAACGCCCCGGCCTGCCGGCCATTGCCCTTTCAACCGACACCTCCATCATAACTGCCATCGGAAACGACTACGGTTATGAGCGGATCTTCTCCCGTCAGGTCGAGGCACTGGCGGTGCCGGGTGACGCCGTGATCGGTATTTCCACCAGCGGCAACTCCCCCAACGTGCAGAAGGCGCTGGAAGTGGCCCGTCAGGCCGGCTGCACCACCATCGGCCTGCTGGGCAAAGACGGCGGCAGTATCAAGGCGGTCTGCGACATCCCGCTGATCATCCCCTCCAATGACACCCCCCGGGTACAGGAGGGGCACATCACCGTAATCCACATCCTCTGTGACCTGATCGAGCAGGGACTGTTCGGCATATTTGCCGGGGAAGGACGCTAGACCATGGATCGCAAGATGGTCGAATCACTGTTTCAGCGCGCCTCCAGCCTGAAATGCCTGGTTGTCGGCGACCTGATGCTGGATGAATACCTCTGGGGCAAGACCGACCGGATATCTCCCGAGGCCCCGGTGCAGGTGGTGGATGTGCTACGGGAAGACCTGCGCCTGGGAGGAGCCGGCAACGTGGCCAACAACCTGCTGGCGCTGGGCTGCCAGGTCACGGTGGCATCGGTGGTCGGCGAGGACGAAAACGGCTGGGCACTGTTGAAGACGTTCAGCCGCCAGGGGATTGATACCACTCCGATTTATCAGGAGGCGGGACGCCGCACCGGCCGCAAGACACGGGTGATTGCCTCCAACCAGCAGATCGTCAGGATCGACCGGGAATCCCGTGAGCCGCTCTCCGGGCAGATCGAGCAACAGCTGGTCAACTGGCTGCAGCAGCATATAACCGGTTTTGATGTAGTGCTGGTCTCTGATTACCTGAAGGGGGTGCTGACACCGTCCGTCCTGGCCGCTGTCACCTCCACGGCGAGCAGACGCAGCATTCCTGTTCTGGTGGACCCCAAAGGAAGTGATTACAGCAAGTACCGGGGCGCCACCTGCCTGACCCCCAACCGCAAGGAGGCAGAAGCCGCTTCCGGAATACCGATCCGTGACGGTGCCAGCCTGCAGCAGGCTGCCGATACGATCATGTCCACCGTGGGACTGGACAACCTCCTGATCACCCGCAGCGAAGAGGGGATGTCGCTTTTCTGCGGCAGTGGCGAGACCGTCCATATTCCGACCGTTGCCCGCGAGGTGTTTGATGTCACCGGCGCCGGCGACACGGTGCTGGCCCTGCTGGCCTGCGGGCTTGCCGGCGGCCTGCCGTTGGCCGAGTCGGCCCGGCTGGCCAACGTTGCAGCCGGGATCGCCGTGGCCAAGCTGGGCACCTCCACCGTTACCCCTGCAGAGATTATCACTGCGGTATCCCTGGAACACCGCGACAGTGACAGCAAGATCAAGAGCCGTGAGGTCCTGGCAGAGATCATTGCCACAGAACGGGCCAAGGGCAGGCAGGTGGTCTTTACCAACGGCTGCTTTGACCTGCTGCATGCCGGACATGTCAAATATCTGCAGGCCGCCCGCCGCCTGGGCGACCTGCTGATTCTGGGACTGAACAGCGATGCCTCGGTACGGCGCCTGAAAGGGCCCAAACGCCCGCTGATTGACGAAGATGAACGGGGCCACCTGATGGCTGCCCTGGACTGTATCGACTACGTCTGTCTGTTTGAGGAGGACACTCCGCTGGAACTGATCACCGCCCTGAAACCGCAGATTCTGGTCAAAGGCGGCGACTACACGCCGGAGGGGGTCGTTGGCAAGGATCTGGTGGAGTCATACGGCGGCAGGGTTGAGCTGATCCCCTTTGTGGATGGCAAATCAACCACGAACATCATCGAGAAGGTGCTGGAACGCTACACCGACGAACAGTAAACGAAAAGGGCGGCCAACCAGGCCGCCCTTTTTTATCCCCGTCCCTGTATTACCAAACCATTGAAAAGCGTTGTGCACAGGAACGACCGTGCGCCAAGCCATGGCGGGCTCCGCAGCAGCTTTTCAAGAACCTGTCAACGCACCAGGCGTCGCACCACCCTACCCACCACAATCGGATAGGTCATGTTATTGTTGGGATCAATGATATCCGGCGGGCAGCACTCATTATCGCACTTGGCCAGAAAGGTGCCATCCTGGTTTCTGAAAACACGCCGCACCATCATCATGCCGTCCGCGTACCGCAACAACAGACACCCGCCGTTGATCGTGGTCTTGATGCCGGCATCCACCATGACCAGATCGCCGTCCTGCAGCCAGGGCGCCATGTTGTCCCCCAACACCTTGACCAGCAGAAAGTTCTCGGGCGCCACCCCCAGGGAGTGGTTAAGCCAATTGAGGCCGGGGGCAAGCACATCAACAATCTGCGGCGACACAAACGAAGTCAGCACCTCACCATTGTCCGCACGCTGGGTATAAGCCTTGTAGGGGGGATGAATCAGGGGATGACCGCAGCTTGACTGGGTAAAACTATCGCGCGGTTTGTTGCTGTGCTCACTGTCAACATTACAGGCGGCTTCTCCGCCCTGAGTCTGCTGCTCATTCTCCCCCTGCCCACCCGATCTGCCCAGGCCGATTTTCTGACCGGTCAGCACATATTGCAGGTCAAGTCCTTCCTTGCCGCAGACGGCAACAATCTCTTCCGTCGGCACGGTGTTGCGGTGTTTCCAGTTATGGATACGCCGGATACCAACTCCCATGACATCTGCCAGCTCCAGGTCGGTATCAAGACCCAGCTCATCCTTGATCCTGCTCAAGACATCCCTGGTGTTCAGCAACGTGTCTTCGGCAGCCCCCGAAGCCACCTGAAGAGATGATGTTGCCGCATTCACAACGTTCGCACCTTCATGCAGCTCAATAATTTTCCCGTTTTTTAACATCCATAGCCCCCAGCACTCACCAAAATACATCAATTCCGGTAGCAGACATCAACAAAACAACAATACACTTGACCGACACATCAAATACGGATATACAAAACAAACAATTTACCGTTTTTGATGAACAGCAATCTTGCAACCCAACCAGCAAATCCCATAAGCGGTAACATGCATCGCAATTTGTATATCAATTTACGTTGGTGATTTCAATGAATGATCTTAAAACTCAAAAAAACAGCAGTACTGGTCAGCCACGGCGACATACCGCCCACGGAACCGGCGGCAACTACTACACCCCGCCACAACCGCCACCATTCCATGACGGGAGCGGTACGGGCACCCCTAGCGAAACGGACACGCTGCTTGCGCTGGCACTGTTGCTTGATTTTCTGCCACACGAACAGGCTCACAAGCTTCAGCACCGCTTTGCAGCGGAAGTCATTCTCCAGCTCCCGCAGGGGAAATCGCCCCTGTTCCTCTCACGCCGCGACATTATGGCCTGGGTCAATGCCGCAAGAACCTGAATCCTCATGGACCTGCAGCCCCCACCCATAACGGCCCTTGTGCTGGATGACAACCGGAACACACGGCGCAGAATCGTCTCAGATCTTGAACAGAGCGGGCTTTTCCACCGGATAACCGAAGCGGTGGACGGGCTTGACGGATTCAAGCAAGTATCGGAAAACGCGCCTGACCTGATCCTCTGCGACCTTGAGATGCCCCGCATTGATGGCCTCAGATTCCTGCAGATGATCCGCTCCAAGGAGGAGACCAAAGATATCCCGGTGCTGATCCTGACCGGTCGTACCGAGCGTTCGCTGCGCCTGAAAGGGTTATCAGAGGGGGCCAACGACTTTTTACTGATCCCCTATGACCCGGAGGAACTGATCGCCAGGGTCAAGCTGCACCTCAAGTCAAAAGAGTTGGAAAAGAATCTGAAAAAGCGGAACATGGAGCTGGAGCTGCTGACCCACAAAGATCCTCTGACCGGCGCTTTTAACCGCAGATACCTCAGCATGTCGCTGGACTCCGAGATCATGCGGCACGCCCGTACGGGCGAGGCGCTTTCCCTTCTGATGCTGGACATTGACCACTTCAAAGATATCAATGACACCTACGGACATCATGCCGGCGACCTGGTCCTGCAGCGTGTAACGAAACGGCTTACAGAAGGGCTGCGCGAGTATGATCTGCTGGCACGCTACGGTGGTGAAGAGTTCGTGGTCGTGCTGCCGAGCACCAGCCCCACTGAAGCAGAAATGGTGGCACAGCGCCTGCTTCAGGGCATTCACAGGCTGACCTTTTCCGACACCCTGGCCGGGACGGCAGTAACTGTCAGTATCGGAGTCATCAGCCACAGCGCCAACAGCGTCATAAGCGCTGCAGAGCTGTTATCCCGGGCTGATACGGCGCTCTACCGGGCCAAACAGAGTGGAAGAAATCGCGTGGTTACTTACGATAACGGCCTGAGCACCGTTTCTGCAACCGCTTAGCACTCCCACAACCCAGCTCATGCGTACCTAAAACAGACAAAGCGGGGTGACCGACATCACCCCGCCTTGTTGTTTCATCCCCACCTGTCGGCCTTCGATTACAACCTGAACTTGCTGACCAGGTTCTGCAGATCCTGGGCCTGTCCTGCCAGCTGTGCAGCGGCGGCGGCAGTTTCTTCGGCACCACTGGCGGTCTGTTGCACCACTTCGGTGATCTGATGGATATTGGTGGTCACCTCACCGGTGGTGGCGGTCTGCTCTTCAGCTGCCGTAGCGATCTGACTGACCTGCATGGTGACATCATTAACCTGCTCCAGGATCTGTTGCAGCGAGGTTTCAAGCTGAGCCGCCTCGGCAGCCCCCTTTTCCGTACCTTTGACCCCTTCCTCCATGGAGGTGATGGCCACTTTGGTCTCTTGCTGAATGCTGCGGATCATCTCACTGATCTCCTTGGTGGCCTTGGTGGTCCGCTCTGCCAAGGCGCGCACCTCATCGGCCACCACCGCAAAACCGCGCCCCATCTCGCCGGCCCGGGCCGCCTCAATAGCCGCATTCAGGGCCAGCAGGTTGGTCTGGTCGGCAATATCCTCAATGGTGCCGACAATGGCGCCGATCTGTTCAGAACGTTCCCCCAGGTTTGATATAATCCTGGCATTCTCACGGGTGTGCTCGCCGCGGGTCCGGATACCATCGACGGTATGTTTGACAATTGCAAAACCGCTTTCCGTTGTGGCAGCGGCCACACCGGCGCTATCGGCAGCAGCATGGCAGTTACGGGCGATGTCGCTGCTGGTGGCGGCCATCTCTTCGCTGGCTGTGGCAACGGTGCCGGTCTGGGCAGCCACCTCTTCGGCACCGGTGGCAATCTGTTCAGAGGTGCTGTGCAACTGGCTGGAGGCTGAAGCGATCCCGGCAGAGATCTGGACCGTCTGCCCCACCAGATTACGCAGACTCTCGAGCATGTGGGCCATGGCCGCTTCCAACTGGCCAACTTCATCTTTTGAGTTTACGCTAATCCGAGCCGTCAGATCACCTTCCGCAAGGCGTTCGGCAACGGTAACCGCGCCGGACAACGGAACCGTAATCATACGTGAAATAACCACCCCCAGAAACACTGCCAGGGCCACAGCAATTGCAATCACCCCGATCATCAGCTTTGTAGCTGCAGCTGCAACCTGATCATTACTGTCTGAATTCAGTTTGGCCTGCTTCTTTTTAGACTCAACCAGTTGATTCAGCAGTTTCTGCTCATGCGTGGCCGCCTTGAAGGCCTCACCATGCATCAAGGCCTTGGCTTCATCATATTTACCAACAGCATCAAGTTCATTTATCTTATCAATAATGCTGTCATACATATTACGCGACTCTTTAAATTCATTAAATATCTTACGGCCCTCTTCTGTCAGAAGGGTCTTCTCAACCTTTTCAGCATGTGCAACCATCTCCTGGCGCAGTTTAGCAATAGCCTCCACGTAATTCTGACGTTGAGCAGGGTCTTTGGCCTCAACTGCATCTCGCAGATTGATTCTGATACGCTGGAAATTCACTGAAATAGTCCCCAAATCCCCCAAAGGCACAGTCATTTTTTCGTACATCACGGCATTTGCATCATTAATCTGATTAATTTTAACAATACCGATAGCGCCAACTATTGCTGCAATAACAGCGACCAGAACAAAACCGGATACCAACTTAACTCCAACTTTCAGATTTCTGAACCACGCCATGTTCCACCTCCTACCAGCGGTTGTAAAGAAATGATCAATTGCTACAAAATTGTAAATTTTCTTTATAAAACTTCTACCCTAAAGAAAAATATTTACAATAGGGTAAATACCCCAGATACAAGGAATAATCGTCTTTCAAGCGGCTATCTTAGCGTATTGTCTAAAAAAATGTTTCATGCCAACAAAAATCAATACTACCACACCGTGGCCCATGTCAGCCTCCCTGCCAGTCCCTTACCCAAGGAGATACAAGCAGGGCTGTCCGCAGACTCAATTCCGGTCAGCACAACAGATTAAAGACATGGCCCCGGCAGCCGGTTGCACAAAAAAACTCCCCGCCGGGAACCGGGGGGAGTCAGTGCCAACAGATTGGTGATGCTGAATGGGATCAGATTTCAGTGCCAGACACCGGTTCTGCAGCACCACCGAACACAGAGACACCCTCCAGGCAGACACCTCTGACCCTGCCGGTTTCCAGCAGCCGCTCGGCCGTACAGACACCGTCAAGCTCTACCAGCTGAAAATCAGCCCGCTTACCTGCCTCCAACGAGCCGACATGGCCGGCCAGACCGATGCCTGCTGCACCACCTTTGGTTGCCATCTCCAGCAGTTTCTCCGGCCCCAGCTCCCCTCTGTAGCAATCCAGGGCAAAACGGATCTCATCCCACAGGGACAGCGAATCATTGCTGGCCAGCGAGTCAGTGCCCAGACAGAGCGGAATACCCAGTTTCTTAAAGAGGTGCACCGGTGCCGTGCCGACCGCAAGCCGTTCATTGCTGCGCGGACAGAGGCAGATGGTGACCCCGCGTTCCTTCAGCAGGGCAGCATCAGCCGGGGTCAGCTGTACCCCGTGCACCGCCAGGGTTGAAGGCCCCAGCAGGCCGCCGCCATCAAAAAAACCGGCTGGCGTGGTCCTGCGGGGTGACGGCAGGAAGTCCTGCCAGCCAACCAGCGGATACATCTCTTCAGCCAAGGGCCCGGACGAGTCAAACAGCAGATCGGATTCATCACGGGATTCAGCCAGGTGCAGCGAAAGCGGCAGATCCCCCTGCCTTGCAGCGGTGGCGATGTCCGCCAGCAGGCTGCTGTTCAGGGTGTAGGGGGCGTGCGGCGAGAGACCCGGCTGACGTATGCCGTCAACCGTCCTGACCGCCTCCATCACCCTGGCCAGACGCGGCTCAAAGATCTGCCGGTCCTGCCCGATCAGCTCCAGGTAGATCCGCCCGCCAATGGAGGAGCCGGCATAGGCGGACAGCAGATCAGCAGAGGTGACAATATCACCGACCGAGGTGGTACCAGCCCGCAGGCAGGCATTGACACCGGCCTTGAGGGACACACAGGCCTCTTCAAGTGTCACGCCGCGCCGCACCTTGATCATCTGGATGATCCAGTCCACAAAACGGTGCGGGTGATAATCCAGCCCGTCCCGCAGACGCCAGGCCGGGAAATGAGTCAGTTCAAGATGGGTATGGGCATTGACAAAACCGGGCATGATCACGCAGCCGGGATAATCGCCCGTTGGTCGCCCGTACCCGGCAATCAGTTCCCCGGCAGTACCAATCTCAACAATGCGGCCGTCCCGTACAGCAACGGCGCCTCCGGCAATCGAGGTCTGGCCGGGTGAATACAGCCATGAGGCCGTGTAGAGCAAGGTAGCAGACATAGCGTGTCGGCACAGCGCTGGTGTAGTCAGGGCAACAGGCCACATCAGCAGCTCTGCCCGGTCACCGGCGTTTAGCCTCCTCCTTTACATGTCGAATTTCTTGCAAATCAGACTATAGCAAACCAGAAACCGGGTGGACAGTCCGCTTGCATCCTGGAAATCGCCGTTGCTCAGTTGGCCTGATCGGTTGCGAAGGCAGACTCCAGCCCCGCAATAACAAGGGACAGCTCCTTCTCAAACCGTTCAAGCAACGGCCCGGCATCCCCGGCATCTGAATCCAACCCCTGCTCCAGCTTCTGGGCGGCAGCCATCAGCTCCAGGGCACCAATCATCCCTGCGACCGACTTCATGGAATGGGCAACCCGGGCGGCCGTTCCTCTGTCTCCGGCTGCCAACAGCGCCTGCAGCTCTCTGGCGGTACCTGCCTTACTCGTCAGAAACTGCAGCAGCATCGTACGGTAGAATGTTTTTTTACCATTCATGCATTGCAGCCCGATTTCCATGGCGATACCGGGCAGGCTGTCCGGTAGCAGCACCGCTCTGTCAGCGCCGGCTGCCCTGGCCGTCTGCTGTTGGTCAGGGTTGCCGGAAGCGACCCGCACCCATCGTTCCAGGGTGCGATACAGTTCCTGGGGGTTGATCGGTTTACTGACGTAATCGTTCATCCCGCTGTCCAGGCAACGCTGCCGGTCATGGGGCATGGCATGGGCGGTCATGGCAATGATCGGCAGATTCCGGCAAGCCTGGTCGGCACGAATCAGGCGGCTGGCTTCATAGCCGTCCATAATCGGCATCTGAACATCCATCAGTATGGCATCAAAGCGGTGCTGAGCCGCCAGCTCCACAGCCATACGGCCATTATCCGCCACCGTGACCTCGATGCCGGCTGATGTCAGCAGCTCACAGGCCACCTGCTGATTCATGTCGTTATCCTCAACCAGCAAAACCCGCATACCACGCAATTGCCCGTAACACCCATTGTCTCCGGCCGTTTCACCCACCGGCAACCCGGCCGGTTCTGTGCGGGTATCACGTTCAAAGGCAGCCACCACGGCATCCAAAAGAGACAGCACGGTGACCGGCCTGGTCAGACAGCCGTCAAGCCCCTCTTCAACAACCTGTTTGTGCGTTTCCTCATTGCCATAGCCGGTAATCATGATGATTTTGGGTTGATGGTGCAGCGGCGACATACGCCTGACCTGCCGGGCAACGGCAAAACCGTCCAGGCCTGACGGGCTGTCATCCAGCAGCAGCAGATCATACGGCTGCTCTGACCGTTCAAGGCAGCCCAAGCCCTCCTGTACTGATCCGGCCAGTTCTGCCCGGCAGCCCAGTGAGCTGAACACCCCCTCAAGGATATCCCGTGAGCGGGCACTGTCGTCCAGAACCAGCAGCTTCATCCGCTGCAACTCAGGCGGCAGCTCTGGTCGTTGCAGTGCCGGGCTGTTACCGATGCCAAAACAGGCCGTAAAGAAGAAGACGCTGCCTTTGTCCGGTACCGACTCGGCCCCGATTTCGCCCCCCATCAGCAACACCAGCTGCTTGCTGATGGCAAGCCCCAGTCCGGTACCGCCAAAACGACGGGTACTGGAGGCATCGGCCTGGGTAAAGGGAGTAAACAGTTTGTCAAGTTGTTCAGGCGTCATACCGATGCCGTTATCATGCACCGAGAAACGCAGCATGACCCGGTTGTTTTCCCGGCAGTCCAGCAGCTCGATAGCGACAAAGATCTCCCCCTGTCCGGTAAACTTTACGGCATTATTGCAGAGGTTGATCAGTATCTGGCCCAGCCGCAACGGGTCGCCAACCAGTTGCACAGGCACCTCGGGGGCGATCTTCAACAGGAATTCAAGCCCCTTCTCATGGGCCTTGATACCGACGATACTGGTAACCGTATCCAACACCTCGCCCAGCAAAAACTGATGCTGTTCAAGCTCCAGCTTGCCGGCCTCAACCTTTGAGAAATCGAGAATATCATCAATAATTCCCAGCAGAGAGTCTGCGGCAAAGCCGGCTTTGCGTAAATAATCGCGCTGTTTGGGCGACATTTCAGTTTTCAGGGTCAGATGGATCATTCCGATTACTGCGTTCATCGGCGTACGGATTTCATGGGACATGTTTGCCAAAAATTCGCTTTTGGCCTGATCAGCTGCCTGTGCCGAGTCCCGGGCCGCCTCCAGCTCGGCAGTACGGGTCTTGACCAGCTCCTCGAGATGCAGACGGTAGCGGTTCAACTCCTCTTCCGCCTGTTTGCGCTCGGTGATATCGGTGATAACGGCCACCCGGGCAGTGTGCCCCTTGTAGATCAGGTCATGGGATGTGGCAACAATGCTCAGCAGGCTGCCGTCTTTGCGGCAGTGATGCCATTCACCGGCATTGGCATGTCCCACCAGACTGTTGGCCACCGTAATGATGCGTTCTTTTTCCTCAGCCGGATAAAGGTCCGGTAGACGCAGATGCGCCACATCTTCAGCGCTGTAGCCATAGTGGTGCAGGAAGGCCTCGTTAACCGCCAGCATCTGAAAGGTACCCCGCTCATAGATCAGCATCGGTGCCGGGTTCTGCTCAAAGAGATGCCGGTAACGCTGTTCACTGTCCCGCAGGTTCTCCTGGGCCTCTCTGATATCGGTTATGTTCCGCGCAATCCCCAGAACGCCAATCAGCCTGCCTTCCTCATCCCGCATCGGCGTCTTGATGGTTTCAAGCAGTTCGCGGTGACCATCAACGGCAAAGGTAACCCACTCCTCATTGACGCTGGGCCCTGCGGCAGCAAGTGCCTTCTGGTCATGCTCCCGGAAAAAATCAGCCAACTCTTTATCGACAAAATCGTAATCGGTTTTCCCCACAATCTCCGCTTCTTTAGCCCCCAGAAGCTGTTCAAAACGGGAGTTGCACATCAAAAAAACCCCGTCCGGGTCTTTCAGCCAGATCAGATCAGGGATGGTCTGCAACAGCGTGTACAGGCGGGTCCGCTCACTTTTCAGATCCTGATTGGCACGAAGCTGATCGGTGATATCCCGGGCTATAAAGTAGAGGCAGGGTTCTCCATTGATGAAGATCGGGGCCATATACATCAGGGCATGCCGTTTTCCCCCGGACTTTGTCGTCATGACGAATTCATGGTTCTCCAGCCGCCCCTGACTCCGGACGATATCCAGGGTCCTGGAACGGACCTCCGGTTCCCACAGCCCGATTTCCAAAGAGCTGCGGCCGATCAACTCTTCTTTGTTCCACCCCGTTGCCCGTTCAAAACTGGCATTCACCTCAATGAAGGTGCCGTCCGACATACGGCTGACACCCACCGTATCCGGCATCATATGAAACATGCTGGCATATTTCTGTTCTGACTGGCGCAGCTGTTCCTCCGCCTGCTTCCGCTCGCTGATGTCGGTCACCATGCTGAGGTAGCCGGTGATCCGCTCTTCTTCGCAGATAGCGGTAACCACCAGTTCAACCGGGATCTGATGACCATCCTTATGGACAAAGGTCCATTCCTGCTTACGGGACTCACCGCGGGCAGCCGGTTCTGCATAGATCGAAAACCAATCGGGAGTGACACCGCAGCCGCTTTTTACTGTCGCTACCTCTGTGGCCAGGTGAAACAGCAGCGGTGAGACCAGCCCCACCACCTCATCTGCGCGGTACCCAAGCAGTTTTTCCGCACCTCGATTGAAAAGAGAGATCCCGCCTTCCGGAGTAATGACAATGATGGCGATCTCGGTTGCAGCATCCATGACCGCCTGAAGAAAGGAGTTGAGTTTGACCAGAGATTTTCTGGCCTCGTCCAGTTGCTGCAGCTGCGACTTGAGTTCGGGGTAATAGCTCTTGCGCGCAGAATGCTCCCCTAGGCCGATGATCCGGTCACGCTGTTCATCCCAGCTTTCCGGTTGATCAGAACGCCGCCGCATAGATCGCCTCGATATCCTGAAGTGTAGGACGACGCGGATTCGTCACCATGCAGGCGTCCTGCATCGCCTTTGCTGCCAGGTCCGACAACTGGCTCCGGGTGCCCCCCTGACCAGCAAGGGGACCGGTGATCCCCAGCCGCTGGCGAAAATCGGCAATGCCACGGACCAGGGCAGTACAGGCCTGTGTGTCATGCATGCCGTGCAGTTCGATCCCCAGGGCATGGGCGACAGCACGATAGCGTTCCACAGCTGCCGGGAAATTGTAGGTGATGACATGTTCCAGCAGCCTGGCATTGCAGGCACCGTGGGGGATATCAAGCGCCCCTCCCAGACTGTGGGCCATGGCATGGACAGCCCCGAGACTTGCGTTGGAGAAGGCAATCCCGGCCTGGGTGCTGGCAAACATCATGGCATCGCGTGCCGGTGTTGACAAAGGTCTGTCGATGGCCTCAGGCAGATGACGGCCAATGAGCCGGATCGCCTCAAGTGCATGCAGATCGGTAAAGGGGGAACTGGCATTTGAGACATAGGCTTCGATTGCATGCACCAGGGCGTCCATGCCGGTGCAGGCGGTGAGATCGGCAGACATGGTGCTGGTCAGCAGCGGATCGATGAGGGACACATCCGGCACCAGCGACTTGCTGACAATGGCAACCTTGCGCTGTTCCCCGGTGTCGGTGATTATGGCAAATTGCGAGATATCTGCGGCAGAACCGGCGGTAGTGGGGATACAGATCAGCGGGGGCATCGGCAGTGGAACCTGATCCACACCGGTGTAGTCGAGGATATGACCTCCGTTGGAACAGACGATCCCGATCCCCTTGGCACAGTCCATGGGGCTGCCTCCCCCCACGGCAACAATACCGTCACACCTCCTGTCCCGGTAAACTGTGGCGCCGGCCATCACTTCGTGATCCTTGGGATTCGAGGTAACCCGGGTAAAGGGGACAGCGCAGATGCCGGCCTCGGACAGCCGCGCAATAACCCGGCCACACCAGCCCACCTGCTCGACTCCGGGATCACTGACAACCAGCACGGTCTGCAGCGCAAATCCCTTTGCATAATACCCCACCAGCGTGTGGGCATCAGCGCCGTAGACAATCTCAGGGATCACAAACTTGCGTAGTGCCTTGAACGGTTCCATGACCGGCTCCTTTACGGCGACGTTCAGGTGACTTTACCCCGGCACACAACTCGGACAAGGCCCGGGACGGCGTGCGGAATGTCGCCGCACAGCACCAAGAGTACCACGGAATCCAAAATAGAAAAGCCCCTGATTTGCAGATCAGGGGCCGTCAACGTGTTGCTGGAGCCGTAACAGTATGACAAGAAGAGCTGAAGGTGTCTCCTACCCCGTGATTTGCCGCAGCAGGGCCTGGATCTCCGGCTGCCGGACAATCTCACACTGCTCGGTCAACACCGACGCCAGGATCTCATCGGTGGTAAGCGGGTTGGCCAGTACGCTGCGCAGCACGGTAATCTCCTCACCGTACCGGTTCATACGGAGCCGGGTACGGGATACGAAGGTCTTGCCCGACTCACGCTGGTGTTTCTGCAACAGCTGGCAGACCTGATCCAGCAAGCCATTGATCCTGGCCCGCTCCTCAGGTGGCGACACTGACAGAAGCTGCTGCAGGGCCTGCGGGCAGTAACGGTAGGTCAGGATATTCAGCTCCGGCTCGCTGGTCAGTTCAAAATCAGGATGCTGGTGGATCAGTCCGGCAAAGGTCCGGGCCCGCTCTATCCCCAGGTCGATCAACAGCTCGTACCCCTTACGACCGATGATCGAGAGTCCGGCATGCACCAGCAGGGCTTTACCCGGTCGGGAGCCTTCCAGGGTGTGACTGCCCAGATCCTTGGAACCGTGACGCAGGATGTAGGCAGCGTGGTGTTCGATGGCGGATACTGCGGTGGGATCCTTGAAGAGCACCATCCCCGCCCCCATCGGCACGTACAGTTGCTTATGGGCGTCAATGGTAACCGAGTCGGCCCGCTCAATCCCGGCCAGCAGATGGCGGTGGCGGTCAGAAAAGAGCGTCGGACCGCCCCAGGCCGCATCCACATGGAAGTGGCAGCCCAGCTCCTGGGCAAGATCAGCCATCGCCTCCAGCGGGTCAATGTTGCCGGTTTCGGTGGTCCCGCCAATGCCGACCAGCGCCAGCGGCCGGATGTTCTGATCCTGCAGACGCTGACATTCCTGCCGCAACGCCATGAGATCGATCCGGTTGTTCTCGCTGGTCTTGACCTTGACCAGATGATCGCGGCCGATCCCCAGCAGATCGGCGGCCTTGCCCAGCGAGTAATGCCCCCGCTCGGAGACCAGCACAGCGATCCCGTCAACACCACGATGTTTCAAGGCACGGGCCAGCCCCTCCTGGGCGATGCCGCGGAAGACGCCATCCGGCGCAAAGAAGCGATTGCGGGCCACCCAGAGGGCGGTGGTGTTGGCAATGGTGCCGCCGGAGCAGAAGGCCCCCAGGGCAGCCTGACTGTTGTGAATCCAGGGGGGATAAAACTCGTCCGGGCAGCGGTAGATCAGGTGGTGCAGCATGGCCAGCACCTGCCGCTCAAGCGGCGTAAAGGCCTTGGAGGTCTCGACCTTGACCGTGTTCTGGTTCAGCGCGGTCATCAGGCGGGTGAGCGGCAGCATAAAGTAGGGCAGGGCCGAGGTCATGTGGCCGATAAAACCGGGTGAGGCGGTATGCACCGACTGGGCTACCAGGTTTTCTTTGACAAATTCGGTGTAGTCCGAGACGTAGGTCGGTTCCTCCGGGATGGTCACGCTGGAGAAACTGGCCTCAATCTCCTCCAGGGGACGCTCCATGGCCACAATATGGTTCTGCAGAAACCCGGCCACATCGGCGGTGATGGCCTGGTCAACGGCACCAAGGGTTGAATCCGGGGCTTCCGGCACGGTGAAGATCCGGTGGAGGGTTTCCAGGTTGGCGCGGGCCTTGGTGGGCATCAGGGGGTATCCCCCAGCACAGTGTTGTCAATCAGCCGGGTGGCTCCGATCTTGACGGCCAGGGCAAACAGGGTATCCGCCGTGGCGGTTGCAGCCGGTTCAAGGGTTGTGCTGTTACGCAGTTCAAGATAATCGATTGAGGTCCCCGCTACCGCCGTAATGATCATGCGGGCCTCGCCAAGCAGCCGGTCAACCGAGCTTTCCCCGTCCCTGAACAGCTCCCGCACCTTCTGGATGGCCTTGCTCAGACAGAGCGCCTGTTGGCGTTGCTCCGGCGTCAGGTAGCTGTTGCGGGAGGACATGGCCAGACCATCCGGCTCCCGCACGATCGGCATGCCGATGATCTCCACCGCCAGATTCAGGTCAATCGTCATCTGCCGGATAATGGCCAGTTGCTGGAAATCCTTCTTGCCGAAAAATGCCACATCCGGCTGTACGATCCCGAACAGCTTGGTCACCACCACGGCCACGCCATTGAAATGGCCGGGACGGCTGGCGCCGCAGAGCGGTTTGGTCAGTGGACCAAGGGCAACCGTGGTCTGAAAACCGGGCGGATACATACCGGCTGCTGTTGGGGCAAAGACCAGATCCACACCGCAGGATTCCGCCAGGGCGCAGTCCCCTTCAAGATTACGGGGGTAGCTGGCAAGGTCTTCATTGAGGCCGAACTGGGTCGGATTGACAAAGATCGAAAGCACCAGCACATCGCCCCGTTTACGCCCTTCCCGCAGCAGGGAGGCATGGCCTTCATGCAGGAAGCCCATGGTAGGTACAAAGGCGATCCGCTTGCCCTGACGCTTCAGCCCTAAAACGGTTTGCTGCATTTCCTGCACATCCTGGATCAGTTTCACGAGAACGAATGCTCCTCAGTCGGGAAGGTTCCATCCTTTACTTCTGACACATACTGTCGTGCCGCCTCGGTCACCAGCGGGGCAAGATCAGCGTAACGCTTGACGAACTTGGGGGAGTACTTCTCACACAGCCCCAGGATATCGTGGATGACCAGCACCTGGCCATCGCAGGCCGGACCTGCACCGATACCGATGGTGGGGATATCCAGCATCTCGGTAATCCGGGCCGCCAACTTGGCCGGAATACCCTCCAGCACCACGGCAAAGGCACCGGCCTCCTGCACCGCATGGGCATCCTCCAGAATCCGCTCGGCCTGATCCTTGCGTCCCTGCACCTTGTAGCCCCCCATGCGATGGACTGACTGGGGGGTCAGACCCACATGCCCCATGACCGGGATATCCATCTCGGTCACGGCCCGGATGATCGGAGCCATGTTGCTGCCTCCCTCAATCTTGACCGCCTCGGCGCCGCCTTCCTGCAGCATCCGGCCACAGTTTTTCAGGGCTTCGATCTCACCGCTCTGGCAGGCCATAAACGGCATATCGGCAACCACCAGCGCCTTGGGCCTGGCCCGCACCACCGCTTTGACATGGTAGAGCATCTCATCCATGGTGACCGGCAGGGTATTTTCATGGCCGCTAAACACAACCCCGGCCGAGTCCCCCACCAGGATGGCATCCACCCCGCCTGCATCCACCAGCCGGGCGGTCGGGTAGTCATAGGCGGTCAGGACCGTCACTTTACGGCCCTCCTGCTTCATCAACAGTATCTCAGGTATGGTGATCTTCTTGCGCATGCCGGGACTCCAAAATAAAACAGGCACACCACGGGACGGTGTGCCTGTTATCACAAACCGGTTGCATCTGATGCAACGGCAGGTTCCCTGTTCCGTCCGTCCCGGTTTGTACTGAACAGCAAATCCGGGCGGTATGTCTTGCTATGGTACTGCGGCTACTGATCAGCCCCCAAGCGGGTGGCTGTCATAAAGAATTGCTACATTAGCACATTCAAAAAATTGAATGCCACTGTTTTTTTGTGCTGTTAAAAGCCGAACATCCCTTTCAGGCCATCCATCATCCCGCCGCCTTTTTTATTGTCGGAAGGCTGTTGTTCCTGTTCGGCGCCATCATCCGCAGCAGGACGTTTTTTGGATGGCCTGCTGCCACGCTCTTCGGCCTCAACCAGCGGAGAGGAACCGGTTGACTTGAGCCGCACCTTGACCGACCATTGTGGATTCCAGGGCTGTTTGGGATCCTTCGGCTTGGGGGGATGGACAAGATTCAACTCCTCGCCATAGGCGACAAACTGCAGCATGGCACCATCCACGTCCTTGAACACCCCGGCAGGGATGGTACAGCTGGTACGGCTGGTGGGCATCAGCACCTTTTCCTTGATAAAACGCTGGACATCGTGGGGTGTCAGGTAGTCCATCAGGCCGAATCCGGTCTCAGGAACCTCGCTGGATGACCAGAAGATGGTCTCACCGGTCTTCTGATTATGCCCCATGGCCGTGGCAAAATAGCCGATGGCGGTTGGCACCTGCTGCCACTTAAACGGCCAGGCACCGCTCGCGGTCTTGCTGATGGCACTGAAACTGACCGGCGCCATGAAATCACGCTTCTGATCAAGACTGAAGCGGATATCCGGCAGGTAGCTGCCTTTCAACTGGTGCTCGCCAACCAGCGAGGCATCCTTGGGCACATCTTTTTTATCTTCGCTGTTGGGCCAGTCGCCGTAGGTCCATCCTTTACGGGGTGACGGCGGGATCTGGCGGGTGCCGCTGCGTCCGCTCAGGGCCTTGCCGAAATCCATGGCAGACATCCTGGCCGTATCAATCACCCGAGGCTGGCCTTTGGCAACTGTTTCGCCACAGCCCCAGTAGATCAGCATCCGGGCCTTGGGCTTTTCATACTTTTCAGGCTGTTCTCCCCGTTGTTCCGGCTGATACTCAGCCTTCTCCTGTTTGGGGGTAATCAGGGGCAGGCTCTCCCCCATCTTCTGGCCCGGCGGAATCAGGTGTTCTGCCTTGGGCTCGGCGACCTCACGGGGGCCTTCCACCTGCAGTTGCAGGGTCCGGCGAGGGCCAAAACCGGCACCGCGGCCGCCGAACATGGAGGCCATGCCGGACATCTCCTCAGACATGCCGGGAATGGACTGATTCATGGTTGCCACACTGACCCAGTAATGTGGATAGGGTGGACGGGGTTTTTCTGCTGCCAGCGCCACTGCGGTACTCAGCGAGACCAGACCGGCACTCACCACTATCTTGCTCAACATCCTCATACCATGACCTCCCCTGTAGTTAGTAAAGCATGCCGCCATGCTTACGATTTCGGGCTATACCGGATCACCGTGGCTTTCTCCAGGGTAATCATACCACCGCCCATCATGACGTCAATCTGCGGCATAACGGCAGCGATCTTCTCCTGGCTGTCCACCACCTCAATGATGATCGGCAGATCAGCCGACAGGTCCAGCAGCTTCTGGGTATGGTAGACCCGGTTGGCACCAAAACCGCAGATGCCCCGCAGCACCGTGGCACCGGCAAACCCTTCCTTGCGCAGCAACTCAACCAGGGCCTCGTACAAGGGACGTGAGCCGTACCGGTCGCTCTCGCCGATAAAGATCCGCATCAACTGTTGTTCACCGACCAGTTTTGACATGGTGTATTTCTCCTTGCTACGCTAACGAACGGACGGTCACAATGCCCAGCCAGGTACACAGCAGGCATACCGCGACACTACCCAGCACATTGGCAAACGCCAGCACAAACTGTCCATCCTCCAGCAGCTTGAAGGTCTCATAGCTGAAGGTTGAAAAGGTGGTCAGTCCCCCCATGAACCCGACCGTCAGGCCGACCCGCAGGGTATCTGAAAGCATGGTACTGCGCAGACCAAGCTCCATGATCAGGCCGATGCAATAGGCACCGGCAACGTTGACCACAAGGGTACCGTAGGGGAAGGCCCGTCCCAACAGACCATAGATCCAGCCTGACAGGTAGTAGCGGGTCAGCCCGCCCCCGGCACAGAACAGGGCGATGGTTGCGGCTGTCTTCATCGTGTACACTCTCCTTGCATAACTATAGCAGTCTTTCTGAGCATGTCATCAGTTTGTGCTGCAGATGAGCCGCCGGTTCAGACCTCCCAGGCACTCCCCGAGACCCTCAAAAAGGCATCCAGCAGGGCGGTGCAGTGGCTGTTGCGCCGCTTCAGCAGCGTCAGTGAACGGCCCAGCAGCAACGGGCTTGTCACTTCAACCAGCCGGCCATATTCCAGTTCCCGGTCAACCGCGATCCGCGAGAGGCAGCTTACGCCCAGCCCGGCCGCAACACCATTCTTGATCGCCTCGGTATGACCGAACTCCAGCGCAATGGCATGGCTGATGCCGGCCCGGTCCATGGCATCCTCAAAGATCTCGCGGGTACCGGAACCTTTTTCCCGCATGATCCAGGGGGCGGCGGCCAACTGGTCCGGCGTCACCCGCTTCTCCCTGCTCCACGGGTGTTCAGCACCGGCCACCACCACCAGTTCATCATCACGCCAGTGGACCGCAACCAGTTCGCGGTTATGGCAGGGCCCCTCAACAAAGGCAATATCCAGCTGCCCTGTTGCCAGCAGATCAGCCACCTGCTGCGTATTGCCAACGGTCAACTGCACCCTGGTGTGCGGATACCTGCGGGCAAAATCTCCTAACAGCGACGGGAGCAGATAGTTGGCGATGGTAGTACTGCCGCCGATCAGCAGTTCTCCTGTCAGCTGGCCTGTTTCACCCTGCAGCTGCTGTTCAACCCGCTTGACAGCCAGCAGTATGTCACGGGCATCCTTCAGCAGCAGCCGACCGGCATCATTTAACAGCAGGCGCCTGCCGGAGCGTTCAAAGAGCGGGACGCTGCTGAGCTGCTCAAGCTGAGACAGCGCCATACTGACCGCTGACTGGGTCAGCAGCAGCTCCTCTCCGGCCCTGGTAACACTACCGGTGGAGGCAATTTTCTCAAATATTTCAAGCTGCCGGAGTGACAAGGTCATACATAAATCCAATTGATCTATTTTATAACTATTATTCATTTTTATTTATAATAATTTCTGGCTAAAGTAGCAACTATCAATCCGCTACAAGGAGTTGGACATGAACGACAACAAGGGATTGCAACTGCTGTTCTGGCTCCTGTTGCTGGTCTGCTGCGCACCTGTAGTCAGCGCACCGCTGGCGTTGACGGCAGGGCTCGTCTTCGGCCTGGCGATCGGCAACCCCTGGAAGAACACCACTTCAACCTGGAGCAGACGCTTGCTGCAGAGCTCGGTGGTCGGACTTGGCTTCGGCATGAACCTGCCGGTGATCCTGCAAACCGGCAAGGATGCCTTTTTCTACACCGCCATCAGTATCAGCTTCACCATGCTGGCAGGCTGGCTGCTGGGCAGACTGTTCAAGACCCCGCAACGCACCTCGACCCTGATCTCATTCGGGACCGCCATCTGCGGCGGCAGCGCCATTGCCGCCATGGCGCCGGTGATCAAGGCGGAAGGCGAAGAAACCGGGGTTGCCCTGGCAACCGTCTTCACCCTCAACTCGATTGCCCTGATCCTCTTTCCGCCCTTAGGGCACCTGCTGGGGATGGGGCAGCGGCAGTTCGGCCTCTGGTCTGCCCTGGCGATCCACGACACCAGCAGCGTGGTGGGGGCGGCGGCAGCCTACGGCGGTCTGGCCCTGGCCATCGGCACCACCGTGAAACTGACCAGGGCACTCTGGATCATGCCGTCGGCCCTGCTGGCAGCCTGGTTTACCAAATCGGAAGGCAAGGCCAGGTTTCCGCTCTTTATCATCGGCTTCATTGCTGCAGCAGCCATCAAGACAGCCCTGCCGCAGTTCGAACCACTCTGGCACCCACTCAACAGCGTGGCAAAACAGAGCCTGGTGGTGACCCTGTTCCTGATCGGCAGCGGCCTGACCCGGGAGGTGCTGGCCAAGACCGGTATCAAACCACTGGCGCAGGGGATCACACTCTGGATCATTGTCTCAGTGACCAGCGCAACAGCAATCCTGTTGGGCTGGATCAGCTAACAGCACCGGAAAGGAGCAGCTCATGCAACCAATTGATACGATCTTATTTGCCACTGATTTTTCTGAGGCGTCTGATGAGGCCTTTGCCTATGCCCGGCAATTGTCACAGTGCCTGAACGCCCGGATCGTTGTCATGCATGTGGTGACCCAGCCTGTTGACTTGCGGAACTTCTATGTGCCGGATGTCTCATTTGACGAGATTGACCGGGAGATTGAAGCGGCAGCAAACAGGAAAATGGACGCGTTTTGCCACCAGTGGCACGGCCAGCTGCATGACCTTGAATCTGAGGTAGTAACCGGCCTGCCGCACGAAGAGATAATAAAAAAGGCAGCCGGGATCAAAGCGGCGATGATTGTCATGGGGACCCATGGCCGAAGGGGCTTTGATCACTTCATCTTCGGCAGTACCGCTGAAAAAGTAGTTAAAACCGCACCATGCCCCGTCCTGACGGTGCGGCCGTCACACTAGCAGCCTGAAACACCAAAGGCCCCTGTCGTTTTGGACAGAGGCCTTTTTATTCGAAATCCTTGAGTTGGAATCAGGACTACAACTGACAGGTGGTGCTCTTCATCGACTCAAGTTCCTTGACCACCTCTGACGACTGGGCCCGGCGGGCCTCCATATTATCAAACATCTGATGCACCATGGCACTGACCGACTCCACCGTACGCCTGATCCTGCGCCCATCCTCAACCTGACTGGAGGTGGACTGCACCATCTCGTGGGCCATTTCCTTAACCGTCTCAATCGCCCGGGCAATACTGCGGGTGGCCTTGGCCTGGTCCTTGGAGCCGTTAAAGATCTGGGAGGTCATGCTGCTGATATCTTCCATGGAACGGGCCACCATCTGGACACTCTGCGACTGCTCTTCAGTGGCCTGTTTGATCTCCGAAGTCATCTCCATTGAGCAGACCGAGCGATCATAGATCGCCTGCAGGGTCTCGCCCATGACGTGCCCCAGCTCAACCCCCCGCATAACCAGACCTTTGGTGGCGGTAATATTATCGGCAGCGTGGCGGGATTCGAACATGATCTCGTCAATGATACCGGTGATCTCACCGGTGGAGTGGCCGGTCTGCAGCGAGAGGTTGCGGATCTCATCCGCCACCACGCCGAAACTCTTGCCGTACTCACCGGCCTGGGCCGCAATGATCGAGGCGTTCAGGGCCAGCAGGTTGGTCCGTTTGGTGATATCGTTGATCACGTTGACGATATTCTCGATCCGGGTGCTTTTCTCAGCCAGGCGGGTAATGCCGGCATAGGACTCCTCAACCGAGTGCTGAATCTCTGCCAGAGAGCCGATGGTCTCGTTCACCGCGGTACGCCCATCTTCGGTCTGGGACTGCACCTGGCTGGAGACCTCGTGGGAGATGGCGGCGCTTCGCTCGACACTGGTAATATTGCGGGTAATCTGTTCCATGGCTGCGGCAGACTGGTGCACGATCCCGGCCAGGGTATCCAGGTTGCGGGAGACCTCTTCAATCGCCACCGAGATCTCGTTGACCGCCGTACTGGTCTCATCCACCGAGGCCGTGGAACCTTCCGCTGCCGAGGCGATTACCGCGGCACCATCCACCACCGACTCGACACTGGCTTTCAGTTCCTCAATATTTCTGGAGTACTGGTCACGATGGGACAAAAGAAACGAGAACGAGCTTTCAAGCTCGGTGGTCAGGGTATCAATCGAGGTCAACAGGTTGATACGGGTGATGCTGTTGGCCACCTGATCGGCAAACAGCATGATCGTATCAAGATCGGACTCGTTCAGTGCCCGGCGGGAACGTTTGTTATCAATGGCAAACGCACCCAGGGCCTCACCCTTGACCACCATGGGACAGATGATGAAGTTCTTGGAGCGCAGCACCTCGATCCGATCATGGGGCGGCTGCAGGTGATAGCTTTCGTCATAGCGGGTAATATCGTCAATCAGGTACGGTTTGCGTTCGCTGATGCTGCGGTAGATCACCCCGATTGACGGATCAAGCGGAAGCTCCAACCCCTCTATATCACGGGACAGACTGCCGGTGGCGGTTACAAAGCGCAGGCTGCGGCCATTTTTGGTGGTCATCAGGATATTAACCCGCTCATACCCCAGCACATCATGCAGGCCTTCGGCACAGAGCAGCAACACCTCCTCAAGGTTCAGCGAGGTCTGGATTTTACTGCTGATCTGATGGAAATTTTTGACGTTGCTGTCCAGCACCTTGAAGCGGTTTTCAAAGACCTCCTTCTGGGAGGCAACCTCCTGATGCAGTTCATCCAGTTCATGGGCGCGCTGCTGCAGCTCATCCCCGGTCCTGCCGATCAGAAAGCCGACGGTACCCAGCACAAACGATGTCCCGACCCCCATATACAGGTAAAGCAGGCGGTGTTGGGCATCCTTGACGATATCCCCTATCAGCTGTTCAAAGATCGTTTGTCCGGGGTCATTAAACAGTATCAGACGCAACAACAACCAGCCCAGCGGCGCCCCGACCCCCAGAAGAAAGCCGAAGACAGAGTATGTTTTACAATGGCTACAACGACTCATGACACCCCCGGGCAATCAGACCCCTGACGAGATTTTCTCTTCGATATTGGTAAAGATCTCATCCATCACCTTTTCTGCATCGGCCATGTTATAGGCGATGATGTTACGCAGATGGGTATAGGAATCCAGGTCGATCTTTTCAAAATGAAAGCCGATACCATCCTCGGTAATCCTGCAGACCCGCCCCTGAAAGGCAACCGCTATTTCAGGCTCCGTCCCTTCCAGGGTGATGACCAGATCGGCGGCCTGCCCTTCCGGCAGCCGCTCTGCTGTCTCCAGAAACAGCCCGTTCATGGAGAGGTTACTGACCTTGCCCTGAAAGCTGCGCCCGCCGACTGTAGCGGTCGCAGTGACATGAAATGGCACACGGGAGAATTTTCTGGTACTCATGGCGATCACCCTCGCTTAACTAGCACCTTGGTTCGCACCAAACCCCTCCAAACCTCCCCTTGTCAGGGGAGGCTTCAAGGCTTCCCCCCTGACAAGGGGGGACTGAGGGGGGTTAATTTCGGCTATTGTGCTGTATTAGGCTTTGCCGGCAGATCCCAATACGGTCTCATTCTTATGCTTGATCAGTTTGATCAGTTCGTTACGTGCCGCTCCCAGATATTTGCGGGGATCAAACTCTTTGGGATCCTTGCCGAAGTATTCCCGCACCTTGGCGGTGACTGCCAGACGACCGTCGGAATCAATATTGATCTTGCAGACGGCACTGGCTGCCGCCTGACGCAGCTGCTCCTCCGGCACGCCAACGGCCCCTTCCATCTTGCCGCCGTTCTGGTTGATCAGCTCCACGTACTCCTGCACCACCGAAGAGGCACCGTGCAGCACGATCGGGAAACCGGGCAGGCGTTTTTCGCACTCGGCCAGGATATCAAAGCGAAGCGGCGGTACCGGCTGACCGGCCTTGAATTTGTAAGCGCCATGGCTGGTGCCGATGGAGATGGCCAGTGAATCCACCCCGGTCTTTTTGACAAAGTCCTCCACCTCTTCCGGCTTGGTGTAGGTGGAGTGTTCGGCAGAGACCTCATCTTCAATCCCGGCCAGTACGCCCAGTTCACCCTCCACGGTCACATCAAACTGATGGGCATACTCGACCACCTTTTTGCAGAGCGCCACGTTCTCGTCATAGGGCAGATGGGAACCGTCGATCATGACCGACGAGAAGCCGCTGTCTACGCAGGATTTGCACAGTTCAAAAGAGTCACCATGATCCAGGTGCAGGCAGATCGGAATTGTGGAACCCAGCTCACGGGCCATCTGCACCGCTCCCATGGCCATATAGCGCAACATGGTCTCGTTGGCGTAACTGCGGGCCCCTTTGGAGACCTGAATGATCACCGGAGAATTGGTTTCAACGCAAGCCACCACAATTGCCTGAAGCTGTTCCAGGTTATTGAAGTTGTAGGCCGGAATGGCATATTTACCTGCCATTGCCTTGGCAAACATCTCTTTGGTGTTGACCAGACCCAGCTCGCTGTAATGCACCTGTTTCTTCTCCATGGTTTCCTCCTGGCGGATGTGTGTTATGAAAGGTTTGTAACCTTGCAAATACTAGGGAAAGAGTGTTTATATGTATCATTGAACACCCTGCATGGCAAGGGTGATCCCAGAAAAAACCACCGGAGTATCTGATCGCAATGGCCCGTACGATCCCGTTTGACCCCTCACTGCTTGAGACCCACTGTATCATCGATGCCCGCACGCCACTGGAGTTTGCGGAAGACCACCTGCCCGGCGCCATCAATGTGCCGATCCTGACCGATGCTGAACGGGTGGAGATCGGCACCCTCTACAAGCAGCAGGGGCCGCAACCGGCCCGTGTCCGCGGACTGGAACTGACCTGTCACCGCTTTCCCGCCATTATTGCCACGGTAACTGAAGCAGCCAAGGGACGACCGGTACTGGTCTACTGCTGGCGGGGCGGCCTGCGCAGTGAATCGATCGCCCTGCTGCTGGAGATGACCGGCTATCCGGTGGTCAAACTGGCCGGTGGCTACAAATCGTTCCGCAGCCTTGTCACCTCCTTCTTTGCCTCGGTCAGCCTGCCGGTACAACTGGTGGTGCTGCACGGCATGACCGGATCAGGCAAGACCGAATTCCTGCAGCAGCTACCCGCAGAACGTTACACAACCATTGATCTTGAAGGGCTGGCCAGACATCGCGGCTCAGCCTTTGGTTCGCTGGGGCTGGGTGAACAGCCGCCCCAGAAACGGTTTGAGACCCTGCTCTGGAACGCCTTCCGCAAGGCCCCGGCTGACCGCCCGATTGTGGTGGAGGGGGAAAGCAAACGGATCGGCCGGGTGACCCTGCCCGGTGACCTGTATGAGGTCATGGCAGCCAGCACCAAGGTCTGGTGTGAGGTGTCCGTGGGCACCAGGGTCAAGCGCCTGTCTGCCGAATACGCCCGGGAGGAATACCGCCAGCCGATGGCAGAGGCGCTGGAGCGGATCAGAAAAAAACTGGGTGGACCGCAGTACACGGAGCTGCAGCACAAACTTGCAGCCTGGGATATCCCGGGGGTGGCCCAGGACCTGATCGAGCAGTACTACGACAAGCTCTATTACCGGGTCAGAAAATGGGAGCCGGAAGGGACCATCAATCTTGAAGATTATGCTGCTGCAGAAAAGGAACTGGCCGTTATCTGTAACGAGGAATCGTGATGAAACTGCATCTTCTTGAAACGCGTTTTGCGTCTAAATAAAAAAAAAACTGGATATCAGCCAGTTAACCGCTCAATAACGAGTTAGTAACGGTGTCATCTAAATAAACGGCTACGCCCAGAACGGCACATAACTGCGGTATCTGAGCGAAGTAATCGTAGGGTCTGCCAGCTTAATAATTTCAGCGACCATCGCATCCCTGATTACCCGTGACACAGACTCTGTCTTCCTCTCCGGCAACTTAAAACGGTCTCGCAAGCTTTGGTTACTCATCTTCTGATTCATGACGTATCTGAGGCAACAGTGCTGATAACAAGCCCTGATACGGTCATTACGATCCATCTCCTCAAATTCTTTGTGAGAGAAAAGAATCGCCTTGGTATGTCGCTCACCAACACGGAAATCAGGGGCAGGAAGCTGATATACCTCGGCAGCATGGATAACCTTGTCCACGCCGCTCCCTTTTTCCTCACAGATTCCCATGCGCCTCATCAGGTCGGCAAGCCGTTCATTGCGTGACTGATACTCGTCGATAAAACGCTCGGGCGGAATAAACGGTTTACCGGGGTTGGCAATCTCAACACGATCCGCATAAATCTCAACCATGACGGAGCTGCCGCTTTCCATGAAGTCCTGATGAATCAGGGCATTTGCCACCAATTCGCGGACAGCTATCTCCGGAAACATCTTAACCTCATGACGCAGAGCAGTTTCGATCACCTCATTGCTGGGAATCTGGCCGTTGATAAAATCTATCAACCCTTCAAAACCAACGGCATACCCTTTGGTACCCGGCTTATCCAGGCGGGTGTGCAGCTTGTTCGTGCTATCGTACACAATCACCCGCGGCGCTTTACGGGCTAGATCGGGGAATTCGTCAAGCCGTTTCGCCAGCAGAATAGCCCCTAAATTGGTAATACCCCACTGTTCTCCCTGTCTGACAATCAACCGTTCGCGCTCAAAACGATCCAGAACACCTTCCCGATTGGCCGGATAGGGGAGTTTAAGCAGGTCAAAGTAGCTCTGAGAATCCAACAGTCTGACCACCTCATCGGCGCTGCATTCCTTCAAGGTGATTTGTGCCAGCCAGTCTGCCTTGCCTTCATTGAAGATACAACGCAACCGGTCTTCAGTCATGGAAACCGTGTCCTCAGTGGAACGCATCAGATATGCGCCTTCAAACTGGTAGGCGGTACCTGCCGGTCGTGACGGGATCTGAAAGACAAGCACCCTCCCGTCGGGGTGACTCACCTCTTCAACATCAACCCGGAAGCGCAACTTTTCAAATATTTTGGCCTGGATATCGCTGGTATTAGGGAAGGCAGTGCTGCCGACCACATAACGAGGCAGCTTGTCAGTCACGCCGAGAATCAGTTTGCCGCCTCCTTCATTTGCCAACGCCACACAGTACCGGTACAGCTTGGTAGTGTCGTACTGGTTCTTGGCCTCCTTGAATTCAAGGTGCTCGTCTTCATAGGGAGCCGACATCAGGCGTTCAAGTTCAGGAATGCTGGTGCTCATGGTTGACCTGCCACAGGTGTTGTCGGCTCATCGGATTGTTCCGTCCAATCGGGCCATTGGAATTCCAGCCGTCGTGCCACCTCCAACATCCAGTGCGGAATGCGGCCTTGCCGTTGTTTGGCAAATTTTTGCCAGTCGGTTTCCCAATCCAGCTCGACCACGGCAGCAGGAGCATACTTGGCACACCATGCCGCCGAGCACAACCAATAGGGTTCTGCACCCACTCTGTCTGCTCGTGACAATGTATTCCAAAATATAATGACTTGGTCAAAATAATTCTCACGTATTACGGGAGCAGCAAAACAGCATGCAAGAACGAATGAGCTATACAGTTTTATCCGTTGTTGGCGATGGCAGGGGACTCCCGTTGGAATAGCAAATATATTTTGCAAATCAGTATTTTTGACAGAAAATGACAACCAATTCATAAAAACCAACAAGCAGTTTATATTGAATAACTTTTCGACAATTAGTCGAGGGGTCTTCAAAACTTGTCGCTGATAAATGCCTACAGCCTGCAGGGTATATCTGTAGGCATCATCATTCTTGCCGACTACACTTAACAACAAGGAAAGATTGCTCAGTGACATGGCAAATTCACACTCAAAACGATCGGGATTCTTTTGAACAAGTAGTTTGTGTATTTCAAATGATTGATTAGCATAATCCAAGGCTTCTTCGTAATTTCCAACATCACACAATCGACTAGAATAATTGCTTAATGACGCAGCATAGTCTGATGCATAACGATCTGGGTTTTGCTTTGCCAGTCGAAGGCGAATTGTCAGTGCTTTACGGGCGTACTCAATAGCATCATTATTTTGTTCTGCTTCAGCTAGTCTATTTGAATAATTACTTAATGTTGTTGCGTAGTCAGGGTCGAATATAGCTGGTTTTTTTTGGGCCTGGCGTTGGCGAATTTCCATTGCGTGACGAGCGTATTCAATGGCCTCTGTGTTTTGCCCAATTTCACTCAATAAAATAGCGTAGTTATTTAATGAGATCGCGTAGCCGGATTCATCAGGATTTTTCTGGGTTAGTCGTTTGCGGATCTCCAAAGCTTGGCGGGCAGGCTCTAGAGCAGCTTCGTATTTCCCTGTATACGTTAGACAGTTAGAATAATTGCCTAGTGCTGTTGAGTAGACATGCTCAAAGTATTTTGTGTTTAAAGCGTAATATTCACGAATTAGCTCAACTGCCTTGAGAGCATAGACTAGAGACTGATCATTGCGCCCTACTCGGTGGAGTGATACAGAAAAATTTATCAACATACCTGTGTAATGAGTTTGAGTGTCCTTGTTTTGCTTTTGTTGCATTTTTTTATAAGCTTTTTCTACAAGATATTCTGACACCAGACATCCTAGCTCGGCTAAACCAATTGATTCTTCTTTAAGTTGGGGCTCTAGTAATCCCGCAATCTGACCTTTTTCTGCCTGTTGCAAGCGTGAAAAGGCGTTTTCTGCTAAAACTGACAGGTATCCATTGGTTTCAATCGCTACAGTCAATATTTCGCGATAACAGTGAGCAAAATGTCGGGCCAAAGCATCTGACAGTGTCTCATGCAAGTCTGGGTGTTTGCCTGATAGTCGGGCCAGTATGGTCAGGGAGTGGCAGCGAATCACCTGTGGCGAGCCGTTTGCCAGGACAGCATCCAGTAAGCGAGGAGCATCAGGGCCAACTAAAGCTTGTGCAACCAACGCCTCTCCAAGAAGGTCAGGTCGTACTGCTTGCAAGCCTTGTTTGCCGGGGTAAAGTGGTACCAGAGCTTTGAATAGAGAAGAAAATTCAGCGGGACTCAGTTTGGTTGCACCCGTTTTATTCCAGTATATCTGGGCATCTCTCGGGGTGTCAAAGCCGCCCGCCAAGGTAGTCAGCGCCAACAGTTGCTGAGCTTGCTGTTCCGGTTCACTGAAAACAAAATTGGTGAGCAAACGATTCCAGTAGCGGCGTTCATGGTTAAGCAGCGCCCTGGTCAAACCTTCTGCAGTGGTTGGGCGTTCGCCGTGCAGTGCCAACAAGGCAGCCATCTGCAGATAAAGCGGTCGCCCGAAATGCTCTCCCGCCAGCTCAGGCGTAACCTCCGGTACACTCACCCCCAGAGCATCGGCAAAAGCGTTCAATGCCTGGCGATACGCATGACGACGGCCTTCCTCTTCTGGATGCAGCGGCGACAGCGTATATGGTCCTGTTGTGGCATAGCCGGAGAGCAAGGCCTCGCAGCAAGAATCTTTGCTCGGCAGATTGTCCCACCATTCTCCGCCATCACGGGCAAGCAGCAGTATCCGGACGGGATGTTTGCCGGGCTGTTGAAGGATTGCTTTAACAAAGGCAAGCAGTACCGGCTGCCTGGTTTCGGCATAGTCGATAACAACCAATACGGGCATATCGAAAGCATAAAGTTGTTCCCAAGCCCGTTTCATCTCTCGCGGTTCAAGTTGGGCATCCAAAAAACCGGTGTGCCAACCGTTTGTCACACGCTGCTGGCAAAGCTCCAGAGCCAGGCGGGTCTTACCCAACCCACCTGCACCAGTGATCAACCGGACTGCGTTAGGCCATTCCCGATCATCAAGCCAACTGTTCAAGGTGTCAAGATCGGGCTGACGGGCAGGGTCAAACGGCACCAGCGCCTCTTCTGCCCGCAACAACTGGCTATCGGCCAGACCTCCACCGGCTTTCCACTGTCTTGCAGGAATCTGTAAGGGTGTAGAATCTGCTACTGAGGCTTGGGCGGACGGTTCAGGAACGTTCAGCACTGCTGCAATCTGTTCAGGGGTAACAGGTGGCACGCTACCTTTCCGGACGTTCCAACCAAAGACCTGAACAGCCTCTTCTGCACAATTCGGCCAGGTATGCTTTTCAAGAATATTCCGTAATGCACCAGCCTTGCGTCGAGCATCTCCCGGTTTGTTGGCAATTTTGATAAGTTCCAGCATTACGGCCTGCAGGTCTTCTTCACGGAAAAAGGGATGGTCTACATCCCCTCTAACTTTTACCGGATATACACACCCTGTGCCGCTGCCCGGATACAGTTCTTCCAGCAGACGGTATACCCCGCTATTCTCACCTATGATCAACGGCACACCTGCCGCAATGGCTTCCCATGCAACAAGCCCGAATCCTTCATGCCAGGATGGCATCAACGCTACGCTCGAACCACTCAGTTCATCATAGACCACCTGCCTGTCATGCGTGTACGGCAGCGCCTGTAGATTAATAACGCTTTGAGCATAGCCTTGTGCAAATCTCTTGAGTTCTGTTTCCGCGTCAGTTGTGGTTGTGTTTGAGGGCGAGCCTGCTTGAGTTTCAAAATCAACGCCCCGCAACACCAACTTGGGCGGCCTGCACAAACCGTCCGGCATGCCGTCATCGCATACCTTGCGATGCGCCTGAGCAAATGCGGCAACGCCGAGGTGCCCTTGCTTGATACGAGCGGTCTCGTCGTTTAACCGTCCACTGAGAAAGGCGGTAAATGTCTTGGGCGCTTCACGGAGCGATATGTCAGCCAAACCAGGGACCAACATGTGGGCCGACTTTACTGCACCCAGAATGTCGCTCAGCGCATCACGCAAGACAGGTCCGATTGCCATCGCAATATCGGCCTGCCGGAAAAGAGCTTTTTGTTCCTCAACCTTATCTTTCGCTGTGGCTGAATTTTCCGCGTACGATTCGTAGTGGTCATAGCTCATATGATGCATCAGAACAGCTCGTCCACCAGCCTGTTGTGCCGCTGCAATGGCTGCTGCACCGGTAATTCTGTCATGGCCGAGCCATACTGTTCTAGTGGGATCAAAAACGATATCACGGCGCTTCAACTCATTAAGTGCTGTCTGCGCATGTGTTGCTGAAAGCAGTTTATCTGTTGGAGAATATGGAAGGGGGATCAGGGTTACGTAGGCGTTGCGTGCTTGTTCAATCTCTTCGCTGGTGGCACTGGTTACAACGCAAACAACCTGTATGCCAAGATGATAGGCAACCCCAAGGGCGCTCAGAAAATCAGTGTTGAACGAATTGATACCGCCGTATTTGCTTCCCCATTGTGTGGCAAAAGAGATCAAAGTGTACACGGCCACCCCACCTGCATGTTAAGTTTAATGGGTTCACCATACAGCAAAAACAGTGACTCCCCAAATGATATCAACAAGCTGCTGCAACTTCTACCTGCCGATACATTTTGAGGGATAACATGCCTCCCGCGCCCAGTTCAACAACTCTGCGCAGTCCGCCCCGCGCAGTGCATCCGGCACTGCCAGTCCAAGGAAATCAAGGGCCCAGCCCAACAGCTCAGACTCTTTGCCGGTCAGCCTGCCATCGGCAAGTGAGACCGCAGCATCCCGCTTACTGAGCTTGCCCCCATCGGGAGCGGTTACCAGCGGCAGGTGACAGTAAGCCGGTAACGGCCAGCCCAGCAGTTGATGCAGCCAGACCTGCCGCGGGGTTGAGTCCAGCAGGTCATCCCCCCTGACCACCTGATTGACGCCGCTCAGGTGGTCGTCCACCACCACCGCCAGTTGATAGGCAAAAAAACCTTCCGCCCGTTTGACCACAAAGTCTCCGCTCCGCTCCAGTTCGGTGGTTATCCTGCCGTGGCGCAGGTCATCAAAGGCAACCTCTACACCTGCGGTGCGCAGCCGCCAGGCCCGCGGTTCACGCCCGGCCGGCAGGCCACTACGGCAACTGCCGGGATAGGGAATCTCTTCGCCGGGATGGGGGGCAGAGGCGCTGCGGGCGATCTCGGCCCGGCTGCAACCGCAGGGATAGACGGCCCCCAGTTCCCGCAGACGTTCAAAGGCCCCGGCATAGGCGGCGCTGTTGTCACGTTGGCGGGTAATGGCACCGTCCCAGCAGAGGCCGAACCGCTCCAGGGTCCGCAGGATATCGTCCTCAAACTCCTGCCGGCAGCGGGGACCATCCAGATCATCAATCCGCAGCAACCACTGCCCGCCGGCACGTTTCGCCATCAGCCAACTGCCCACCGCAGCCACCAGTGATCCAGTATGCAACGGACCGGTTGGAGACGGAGCGAAACGGCCAATAACCTGAGCTGGGTCTGTGCAAAAACGTTCCATCATCTGCTGATGCCATCCTTGTACGATCAATGCTGTTTTCAACCATGCCCGGCTGTGGCCCCGTCTGTCGGCAGAACGGAAATCGGCTGCGGTTTCTCTGTACCACCTGTCGGGGACCAGTCCCTTCCAATTCAGTAGACACCCTATCATTTCGATAGTTCAAGTCAACCACAAAAACAAATTATACCTGTAATATCGTGATGTTATATTTGTGGCACACCATCTGCAATTTACAAAGCGGGTGCGCTATCCCTGCACTGCTCCACAGCGGCACAGGCCCGGGGTCCGCAGGCGACCGCACCACATTTACCAATGTCAGGAGGTGAAACCATCCATGAAAACGAGTTTCCTGAAACTGCTGATGATGCTGGCCGTACTGGGCACGAGCATTTCCGGCGCCAACGCACTCACTGTTGGCGGTCCCCACGCCACAATGGGCTTCAAGTGTGCTGATTGCCACAAGACCGATGCGCCACAGGCAGGTCCAACCAACGAGGCATGCCTGTCCTGCCACGGCAGTTACGAACAACTGGCCGCAAAAACAAAACCGAAGCATATCGCCAACCCGGCAGACAAAGAGGCCCATGCCAACCCGCACAAATCACATATGGGCGAGATCAATTGCACCGATTGCCACCGCACCCACAAACCGTCGGAACTGGTCTGCGGACAGTGCCATACCTTCGACTTTGTGCCTAAATAACCGGTTAGCAGACAGTTTTCTCGTCCCTGACCACAGCTGTTCAGGGACCTACACCCAACACAGGAGGAAGATATGAAGAAGCTGTGGAGCAGTATGGCTTCGGCCTTGCTTGTGATCGCCTGCGCGATCCCGGCATTTGCCGAAAAGGTGATGGACACCGACATAGCCGTGGTAGGTGGCGGTCTTTCCGGTCTGGCAGCTGCAACCCAGGCCACCCAACTGGGTGCCAAGGTGATCGTGCTGGAGAAGCAGGCCAGCGTGGGTGGCACCGGCAAGTTCTGTGAAGGTCTCTTTGCTGCGGAAAGCAAGCTGCAGAAGCGGATCGGCATCAACGTCACCAAGGACTTTGCCTTCAAGCTGATCATGGATTACGGCCACTGGAAGAACAACGGCGCCCTGGCCAAACACTTTGTTGACCGCTCGGCCGAGACCCTTGACTGGCTGGAAGCAATGGGGATCAAGTTTGAGTATGTCGGTGTCGGCGGCCACGGCGGCCCCCTGACCTGGCACGTAATTGCTCCCGGCCCGGACTACATCTCCGGCAAAGACAAGCACGACTACCACTGCCAACGCATCATCAACGTGTTTGAGCGCTACGTCAAAGAGCATGGCGGTCAGGTGCTGCTGCAGACCCCCGGTACCGACCTGATCAAGGACGGCGGGAAGGTGGTGGGCGTCTGGGCCAAGGACAAGTCCGGCGAGAAGATACGTATCAACGCTAAGGCCGTGGTTGTGGCCACCGGCGGTTTTGCCAACAACAAAGAGATGATGAAGAAGTACTATCCCGAATACCCCGATATCACCGTCGTGGGTAACATCGGCAAGGATGGCGACGGCATCCGGATGGGTGAAAAGGCCGGTGCTGAGCTTGAAGGTATGCATACCATGCAAGGCTATCGTCCCGGTCTGCCCGGCTTCCATCCGGCCGATCAGATGATCGCCCTGGCAGTGCAGCCCTATTTCTGGGTTAGCCCCCGCGGCGAGCGCTACACCGATGAATCCAGCATCGTCTTCTGGCCCTACTCCAACAACGCCCTGGTACGGATCGGCGGTATAGCGTACTCGATCTATGACGACGCAACCCGCAAGCTGGCGGTTGAACAGGGGATTGAAATGCCGCTGGGTGAATGGGTTATCGCCGGCACCAAGCTGGTCAAGTGGGAGGATTCCTTTAACAAAGAGCTGGCACGCAAGCGCGGTAATGTCTTTAAGGCTGATACTATTGAAGAGCTGGCCAAACAGCTGAACATGAAGCCTGAAGTATTGCAGGCCAGTGTTGACAAGATGAACAAGGCCGCCGAGAGCCGCGACGATGAGCTGTTCGGCAAGCCGGCCAAGTTCCTGCGTAAGATCGCCACCGGCCCCTTCTATGCCACCAAGCTGACCCCGCGTCACCTGGGCACCTTGGGCGGCATGAAGGTTACCCGCGACAACCAGGTTGTTGACGCCAAAGGTGAGCCGATTTCCGGCCTGTACGCCGTCGGCACCGACTCCGGCGGTATGTACGGCGATTCCTACGACCTGTTGCTGGGTGGCGGCACTGCCGGCTACGCTGTCAACTCCGGCCGTTTTGCCGCGGAGCATGCTGTCAAGTCCTTCAAGCAGTAACAAGGTACCGGGTTCAAACCGGGCCTGAACAGACAAGCCCCTGTGGAGTCACACTCCGCAGGGGCTTTATCAATATCCCAACCGCCCTCCCCGTACCGGTTCAGCGATCCATCATGCCGTATTCCCGCAGCTTCCTGTACAGGGTTGCCAGACTGATCTCGAGTTTCTCTGCAGTACGGGCCTTGTTGTTCCCCTGAACCGCCAGTACGGAAAGAATATAATCCCGTTCGATTGCCTCAAGGGACCTGATGCCGCTCACGGCCGTGGGCCTGAAGAGTGAGTTGCGCACCTCGGCAGGCAGATCCTCGGCATCGATCTGATTGCTGCGGCAGAGCACCAGTGCATATTCAATGGCGTTCTGCAGCTCACGGATATTACCCGGCCACTCGTAGCACAACAGGTTATCAGCCGCCTGGTGGCTAAAGCCGGTCACATTTTTCCCCATGACCTTTGCCAGGGCATTCAGAATGCAGCGCGCAAGGGGCAGGATATCTTCAGTCCGTTCCCGCAGTGGCGGGATATGCAGCTCAATCACCTTCAGGCGGTAAAAAAGGTCTTGCCGGAAGCCACCGTTTGCAACCGCATCCTGCAGATTGCGGTTGGTGGCAGAGATAATCCGTACATCGATCTTGCGCGGCTGACTCTCGCCTACACGGCGGATTTCCCGTTCCTGCAGCGCCCGCAGCAACTTGACCTGCATGGACGGAGAGACCTCCCCCACCTCATCAAGAAACAGGGTCCCTCCGGCTGCAGCCTCAAAGAGCCCGATGCGATCCCGGTCTGCTCCGGTAAAGGCCCCCCTGGCATGGCCGAACAGTTCACTGTCAAGCAGCGTTTCGGTCAGCGCCCCGCAGTTAACTGCCAGAAACGGCTTGCCGGAGCGCGGCGACCGGGAATGGATCTGAAGTGCCATCCGTTCCTTACCGACACCGCTCTCACCGGTAATCAGGACTGAAGAATCCACCTCTGCCAGCAGCCGGGCAAAATCAAGCACCTTCTGCATGACACTGCTGCGGGAAACAGGATAGCAGTTACTTTCCTCGCACTCATTATGCAGAAAGGCCATGTCGCGCTGATAATGCTTGAGGCGTTTTTCCGTTGCCTGCAGCTTCCTGCGCAGCTCGGCACAAATGGATTCCACATTCTTGGTTTGATAATAGGGCAGGTACGGCTTGATCTCGTCCCCCCACTGCTCAAGGTACCTGCCTTTGATCCGGCAGTAGTCATCACCTTTGGCGCGGCAGCTATCCTCAATAAAGTACACCTCACGGCCCTGCACCCGCGATACATAGCCGCTGGCAAAGGCGGTGTAGCGCCAGCAGACCGCCTCATCAGATCCTCCCGCCAGCATCAGATGCTGCTCAGCCTCAAACGAATCCTTCAACACGGTCTCAACCAGTGGTTCATCCCCCAGACCATCGGTGCGCCGGCTGCTGACAATCTCCCCGAAGCCGTACAGGGCGCACAGCATCGGTCCCAGCTTACCTTCCTTTGCCTCAGCCCAGACCTCCGGCAACTCGGTCTTGACGGTATCGGCAACCCGCCAGCCATGGGCATAGGCCGAGCGGGTAACGATGGTGCGCACCATCTCCGGCCCGAAGGCATCAATAAACTCTTTGCGCTGCAGCCCCTGGGCAGTTGCATCGACCAGGTAGGCCCGTTGGCCGAGAAAACGGATCACCCCCCCCTGGGGGTTAAACGACAGCAGTTCCCTGAAATCAAGTTGTGAGGTCTTCATGGCTGCCCCTACACTTCAAATTTTAAAATCCGTTTCGCAAAATTAAAGTGTTACGTCAAGCGCCAAAAACAGACATCCAGCATTTTCAGCATGTTAAGTCGCACACAGCACTGGCACAGGAACTGCTATCAGATGTTACAGCATGACCCGGATGCCGGACCGGTGTGCCCGGCAAACCGTATGCAGCAGAGTCAGTTTTGTCAGATGCAGCCCGCCAGGGCCAACTTCACGAGGGAGGTATGCCGTATGAGTGACGAAATCAGCCAGGAATCCGAAGTAACCCGCAGAAGCTTCCTGAAAACCACCGGGGCAGTTGCAGCAGCTGCCGGTCTGGCCATGACCGGACTGGCCGCCACAGTCCGGCAGGCAGAGGCGGCCTGCGGAGAGATGCCGAAGAAGTGGGATGAAACCTATGACGTCATCATTGTCGGAACCGGTTTTGCCGGCTTGTCGGCGGCAATCGAGGCCAGGCATGCCGGTGCCGAGGTGCTGGTGATCGAGAAAATGCGTACCCATGGTGGCAACTCAATCATCAACGGTGGGGAAATGGCGGTTGCAGGCAACAAGTGGCAGAAAGAGGCCGGCATTCAGGATTCGCCGGAACTGTTCATGAAAGACCTGCTGAAGGCCGGCTCAAGCCTGAACCACCCTGAACTGGCCCGCACCATTGCCGAGCAGTCCGGTGAAGCGCTTGACTGGTGCCAGAACTTTGTCGGGGCCAGGTTTGTCAAGCTGGTCTTTCATGGTGGTCACTCGGTCAAGCGGTCGGTCCAGACCGATAATGCATCCGGTTCAGGCCTGGTCAACCCCTTGTTTACCAAGGCCAAATCCATGGGGGTCAAGTTTCAGTTTACCACCAAGATGGAGCGCCTGATTACCAGTAAGGAAGGCAGGGTCGTCGGCCTGGAGATCAGAAAGGGCTACAAATTTCCGGACGACAGGTCCGGCAAAGCAAGTTTCGTGAAGGCCCGCAAGGCGGTGGTACTGGCATCAGGCGGCTTCTCCCAGAACGTGGAGCTGCGCCAGATCCAGGACCCCCGGATTGACAGCCGTTTTGACTCCACCAACCATCCGGGCGCCACCGGCGAGGCCACCTTGGCCGCCTGCCAGGCCGGTGCCATGGATGTACAGATGGACTGGATCCAGATGGGCCCCTGGACCAGTCCCGATGAAAAGGGCTTCGGCCATGTCCCGCAGTTTTGTGAACGTCTGGTGGGCTACGGACCGATGATTGACCCCAAAAGCGGCAGGCGCTTCATTCAGGAAACCGGTAACCGCAAGGTACGGGCTGACGCCATGATGGCACTGGGCTACCCGACCATCATCTTTGGCGACGCGGTGAACGTCAAACGACAGGTATTGCCCCATACCCTGGAAAAAGGGATGGCAAACGGTGCAATCAAAAAATTTGATACGATCGAAGAACTGGCTGCCACCTACGGCATCCCCCTGGCTGCGCTCAAGGAGGAAATCGCCAAATGGAACTCCTATGTTGAGAAGAAAAAGGATCCTGACTTCAACTGCAAGATCTTCCCGGAGACCACTCCGACGGTCGCAGCCCCGTTTTATGCCTGCCGGCTCTGGCCGCGGGTGCATCATTGCATGGGCGGTCTGGTGATTGACAAAAATGCCCAGGTCAAAGGTTTCAACCTCAAGCCGCTCAAGGGGCTGTACGCTGCCGGCGAAGTGACCGGCGGGGTGCATGGTGCCGTGCGCCTCGGCACCTGTGCCATGCTGGATTGTGTTGTCTTCGGCAGGATCGCCGGAAAGAACGCAGCCAAAGAAAAGAACTGGGGCTAGTAGCCGGTCCTGAAGTCGGGTTGTGCAGAAACGCTCAACCCGACTTCAGGGAACTACCACGTATACTTAACACCAATTCCAGCTCAAGGACGCTATCAAGGCAGCGAGGCATTCGGCGGCGCAAGGCGTACACGCAGTACGCTGAGGAACCGATGACGAGCCAACGCAGAGAACGCCTTGAAATGGAATTGGTATAAGGAGTGCTTCAACCATGTACACAACCTTCATTCCAGCCAGATCTGCTGCGCTATGCACGGTAGCGGCACTCGCCCTGCTCGTGGCCCTGCCTGCATTTGCAGCCCCCAAACGCCTGACCGCTGCCAAGCCGGACAACTGCAGCGCCTGCCACGGCAAGGACAGGGTCCTGCCGGATGGCCACCCCAAAACCGCCAAAATGACCCTGGCCGCCTGCCTGGAGTGCCACAGCAAAGACAGCCCTGCCAGCCTGTCAGGGAAGCTGCCGCTCAGCCACCGGCATCAGCTGGCCGGTGTCAGCTGTGTCAAATGCCACGGCACGACCAAGAAACAGACCCCGGTTGAAGCTGCTGTCTGCGAGGCCTGCCATGAACCGGCCAAGCTGGCGGAAAAGACCGCCGGGGTAAAACCCCAAAACCCGCATACCTCACCCCATTACGGAACGGCGCTGGACTGTAACGTCTGCCACCACCAGCATGCCAAGGGTGAAAACTTTTGTATGCAGTGCCACACCTTCAACTTCAAACTGCCCTGAGGCCGCTTAATATCGGGATGGTTACAACAAATTACCTACAAAGGAGCATCGTTATGTTTGGTTTTGGAATGCCGGAGCTTATCGTCATCATGTCCATAGTGCTGGTGATCTTCGGCGCTGGAAAACTGCCTGAAGTTGGCCGGGCCGTTGGCAAAGGAATCCGTAATTTCAAGGAGGCAAGCGAGGGCAAAGAGGCCATTGAGCTGGACAAAAAGGCCTGAGCCCCTCAACACTCCTGGTTATCCCCGCGCCACCTGCCGTTACTTCCGCCTCAGACTCGACCGGGACAGTCCCTTTTCTCCAGGGCTGTCCCGGTTGCTGATTTCCCCCTGTTATCCGAATCAACTGCATCAGTAGTAAGATCTGCCTGCCTGGGTATCCCGTATCCAGGAGACGCTGCGCCTCGTCGTGAAAAAGATTGCTCCCCTCGCTCCTGAAATGAGAATGACCCACCCGCAACAGACCGTTCAATTCAGAAGTAAACCTTCTCATAATGAAAGCCTCACACATCAAACCGACAAGACCAAATCAAACAAGCATCATCACAACACACTGATTTAGCTTGATTTTCAACAAATTATCACTATGGCACGGCGACTGCAAACCAGCTCTCCAAGCCGGCGTCTGAGCATCGCCGGACAGTCCGGCCCGTGCCATGTGCGTGAAGGGTGCAGACGCAGGGATTCCCCCTCCTTCTCTCGGCCTCAGCCGTTTCACGCACATGGCGCTACAGATGAGAGAAGGAACACAATCCGGTACCAACCGGTTCTTCATAGACATCATTTCAGGCGAGAGGAGGTGAGTTGTAAAAGGCACCGTCAGACATGCAGCCGGTGTCGGCGGAGTGAATCAGTAACCGCATGACCACGCCTGGCGTGGCGATACTACCGCTCCCTTTCCAGGGAAGCGATCACTTACTTGAAGCGAGGAGGAGCACAGCATGAAGAAAGTATCATCGGCGCATCGCTTGTCGCAGCAACCCTTGGTCTGTCAGTACCTGCCATGGCATTGGAAGTCACCCCCTACGGCGCAATCCGGGTGGCAACCTGGTGGACCTCAAGTACCTATTACAATCCCGCAGGAGACCCGCTGCACGATGCCGACTTCACCCTGGACCTGCAAGGGGACAGCTACGTAGGTATGCGTGTAAAAGAAGGCGATTTCTCGGCACTGGCAGAACTCGGCGCCTACAACCCAAAAAACCGTTCCGCCGGTGTAGAACTGCGGATGCTGTTTGGTGAGTGGAACTTCGGCAACGGCAAACTGCGGGTCGGCTATGCCCCCAGCCCCTATGTCTATCGTTCAGAGATGATCTATGACGCCGACGGCGGTTTCAACGGCTATGCATCACTCTTCGACGGCCGGTATGCCCAGATCAAACTGTCCATGAATAACGGCTTTTATCTTGCCCTCATGCGTCAGGAAAACGTCGGTCTGGCTGGCATCGGAGCCACCAACTCACCAACCACCAACGCAGGTAACGGCTATATCAACACCCCCTTCAACATGACCAGTACCACCTACATGGCCGGTTATACCGATTTCGACACCTTTATGCCCAAGACTGTCCTTGGTTATGAAGGCAAGGCCGGTATCGTGACCTACGGCGGCGGTGTGGCAGGCAACTACTACAAGATCAGGACCGTTGCCGGCAACGTACAGACCGGCAAGGATGAAATCTACTCCTACCTGGGTTTTGCCCACGCCAAGATCGACCTGGCTCCGTTTGAAATCAAAGTGGCCGGTCACACAGCCCAGAACCTGGGCAACCTGATGAACAACGCCGCTGCGGCGGCCGGCTCCTTCTACAGCAACAACCCGGCCACCGGCAAAAACGCCTATACCTATGGCGGCTGGGGACAGCTGGGCTATACCCTGAACAACAAGGTCAAGATGTTTACCGGTGTTGCCTATGAATCCAACGAGATGCGCGGGCGCACAAGCGATGACCGGATGGCCGCCTTTGCCAACCTGCAATACGCCGTCACCAAAAACTTCAACATCGTACCGGAATTTGCGTTCTTGAATGAGATGCGCAGTGCTGCAGGCACAAAACAAGAAAGAATCTATGCTACCGGCATCAAGTGGGAAATGAAGTTCTAGCAGCAGGCAGACAGGGAGGTCAGACCGGCGTTGCTTCGGCACGGCTGGCCTCCTGCTCAACAGCCACACGGGGAAGTGGCCTATGCAGCACCTGCCTGTCAGGGACTGCACAAACACGAAGGAGGGAACCTATGTTTACCATTTTGAAAACAACCTGCACGGTTCTACTGCTGCTGGCAGCCGCCACCTGCAGTTTTGCCGCCACACTACTGCCGGATCAGGCCGTTCGCGATTTCGCACCGCTCTCGGGGTATGTCGTGCAATCCAGCGGAGAAGAGTACCTGATTGACCTGGGAATCGGCCAGGGTGTTGCCGTCGGTGATCTGTTCACGGTTGTCGGCCCAGGTGCCACGATTACACACCCGATCACCGGAAAGGTGCTGGGAACCGAGGAAACCCGCAAAGGACTGCTGCGGCTGATCCGTCTGAAGCAGGGCTACTCCCACAGCCGCCCGGTCGGGACCATTACAGGGATCAAGCGCGGTGACGTAATCCATCGCTTCCAGGACATTCCCGCTATAGTATGGGACTACACCGGCCAGGGTGAACAGCTGGCCAAGGAACTGCAAACCGCGCTACCGCACCTGAACTGGCAGGACTATGCCACTGCCCAGCAGAAACGTCCGGCAAGCCCGGTCCGGCCCGCCACATTCAGCCCGGCGCTCTATTTTATCCTGACCAGCCAGGCAGTTGAAGTACGCGCACCGGATTTCGAACTGATCCACAGCTACCCGGTCACCCCATCCCCCCAGCCCAGTCAGCCGGCATCGGCAGCAACAACGGCACCGGCAGCGGAGCCTCCACTTGCGGTACTGCCGCCGGTGATGACGGGCGGCGTGGTGCAGCCCGGCGGTGAACCGCTCTGGAACTACGCCACACTGAAAGGAACGCCGGTTGGCGTTGAGGCGGGCGACTTTGATGGTGACGGCCGCCAGGAGATTGCAATTGCCTTTGCCGACCGGGTTGAGATTGGCCGCATCACTGCGGAAGGCTACCAGATGATGGGGGCTATCCGTCTTGCCCAAGGCAGCCAGGCCTATGCCCTTGATGCCGTGGACCTGAACAAAAACGGCCTGCCGGAGCTGTATGTATCAGCCATGAACAGCAACGGTAATCCCGCCGGCATCGGGATTGAATTCCGCGACAAGCGCTTCCGCGCAACCGTAACCAAGATCCCCTGGCATCTGCGTCGGGTTGCCCTGCCCGGTGAGGGCGATGTGCTGCTGGGCCAGGAATACGACAGCCGGGGCCGGGAGTTTGCCGGACCGGTCTTCAAGCTCAAGCGTTCAGGCGACCAGCTGGTCAAAGGAACAGATCTCTCACTCCCCAAACGGGTTACCATCTACGGTTTCACAGCATTCAGCAGCCGGGGACAGACCCTTTACGCCTGCATTGACGATGACGGCTACCTTGTCATCCAGACCGCCAAAGGCGAGCAGCTGGCAAGCAGCGCCGATACCGTCGGCGGCACCGAATCCTATTTTGAGATGACAGAAGAAGTCGCCAGCGGCGGTGATGCACGGAACGTCTACCTGAAGGGCCGGGTCGAGTTGACCCCCCAGGGCAACATCCTGGTCAGTGCCAACAGCGGCATCAGCCTGCTGGGCCGCCTCAAGATGTACCTCAAGTCGGATCTGAAACTGTTCCGCTGGAACGGCAGCGACCTGCGAGAGGTCTGGCATACCGCGCCGGACAAGAGCTACCTGGCCGACTTCAAACTACTGCCGGGCAAGGCGGGCGAAAAGGCCAGACTGCTCAGCGTCGTGGCGTTCCCCAAAACCAACCCTGTGGCAGACCGCAAGGCAGCTCTGCGTCTCTATCAACTGGATACCCCCTGAACCATAGAGACCCTGCTTCCCGCTCCTGAAGACGTTCAGGGGCGGGAAACAGCCAACCTGCTGCACGCATCCCGGCAAGGCAGATTGCACCGGCCACAAGCCCTGCAATCTGCTTCGCCCGGATCAATCGCCAGGCATGCCATAGGATTACAAGCAGGCTGACACCAAGGAAGGCAGACGTGAAGATTACCGTTATCATAGGCAGTCCCCATGGCATGCGCGGCAATACCGGCCGCCTGCTTGAAGAGGTCATGGCCGGTCTTGGAGCCACATCGGAACTGGAACTGCTTGATCTCTCTGTGCTGAATCTGCAGCCCTGCCTCGGCTGCGATGCCTGCCACAAGAGCGGCAGCTGCCACCTGCCGGATGACTATGAGATGATCAAGGCCCGGCTGCTGGCCTGCGACGGCTTTGTCCTGGCCAGCCCCAACTACATCTTTAGTGTCACCGCCCAGCTGAAGGCCCTGTTTGACCGCAGTAGTTGCCTGATCCACTGCCTGGCACTTGAGGGCAAGTACGGAGCAGTGGCGGCAACCTCCGGTGGCGCAGAGCATGACGAACTGCTGCACTACATGGTCCGCTTCATCAACTCTACCGGTGCCCAGTCAGTGGGGTCAGTCAGCTCACAAGTGAGCGGCAAACGCAGTTTCCCCAAACAGGCAGAACTCTTTGACAGGGCGCGGGAACTGGGCAGCGAACTCTGCCGCTGCATTCGGGAGCAGGATCATTTCCCTGATCAGGCCGGTTACCGGGGCAGCTTCAAGGCCCGTATGAAACGACTGGTGGAATCCCGCAGGGATGACTGGAGCTTTGAGTTTCAATACTGGCAAGAACACCATTAACCGGCACCTCCCGTGCCATTCCAGCCGTTATTCTGTTTACAGATTCTGCCACCTTTCCATTAAAATCAAATCGAGAAAATTCTTCTCATTATTGGCGGCAGTTTTATTTTAATACTTGAACAAAACTCATCAAATCGATAAGTTGCATTTTTGCAACAATGGCACCGTTCTTGCTCACCCTCTCATTAACCGATTTTCGCGCGAATCCGTTCAAGATGTTGCAGGACCGTATCGAAAGATTGCCATGCAGCTTTTCTCCAACTGAGCTTCATCAGTGTAAAGAAGCTAATGAACCGGAATACGATTTGAGGGAGGTCACACGTGAGCAGGTCTGTGAACGTTAACGAAGTATTTGATAATATTCCTTTTTTGCCCTATCAAACAGCAGTTTGTCTACTCTGTTTCTGTATCGTCTTTCTTGATGGTTTTGACCTGACGGTCATCGGTGTGGCACTACCCAAGATCGCCGAGCATCTGAACGCCAAGCCCAGTGAACTGGGTCTGGCACTAAGTGCCGGACAGCTGGGCCCCATGATCGGAGCAGTCCTGCTGGGGATGCTGGCTGACCGTGTCGGACGCAAGAAGACCATGTTCTGCTCCGCCATTGTCTTTGGTTTCTTCACCTACATGACCACCCATATCACCAGTGTTGAAGAACTGGCAGCCTACCGTTTCCTGGCCGGCCTCGGCATGGGCGGCGCCATCCCCAACGCCCTGGCCTTCGGCACTGAATATGCTCCGGCCAGAATCCGCACCTCTCTTTCACTCTACATGTGGGCCGGCATGCCGTGCGGCGCCATGATCGCAGGGTTTGCCGCCTCCTGGCTGCTGCCCCACTACGGTTGGCAGTCCGTCTTCATCGTGGGCGGGATCGCGCCGGTGATTATCGCCTTGCTGGTCCTGGCACTGTTGCCTGACTCATTGCACCACCTGGTCAGGACCGGAACAGCCAAGTCCCTCGCCAAGGCCCGCCAGATTCTGGCACGGATCGACACGGCATCACCGGCCTCCGCAGATATCGAACTGACGGTCACCAGCCAGACCAAAGAGAAAAGCGGCTCCCTCAAGTCACTGTTTACCGACAACCGCCTGCTGACGACCATACTGCTCTGGATCCTGTTCTACATGAGTTTCTATCTGCTCTGGATCCTCTTCTCCTGGGTACCCACCCTGCTCAAGAAGAGCGGTGCGTCGGTCCAGCAGTACAGCATCGGCTTCGCCTTCATTCACCTGGGCTCCGTGGTGGCGATACTCTGTATCGGCCGTTGCATGGACAAATACAACAAGCTGAACGTCGTAAAATACGTCTTCCTGGCCGCCTTCTTTGCCATGCTGGCGTTCGGCTACTTCTCATCGGGCTACCCCTTTGCCGTGGTTATCGTGGTCTCCGTACTGGCTGGGCTTTTTGTGAACGGCGGCAACTCCGCACTGATGGGTCTGGCATCGGCGGTCTATCCGGCAGAGATCAGGGCCACCGGCATCGGCTGGGCCTACGGCATCGGCAAGATCGGTTCATTCCTCGCACCGGCCGTTGGCGGATTTTATCTGGCCCGCAACTGGAGCGTGTTTGACATCTGCGCCGTCAACGGCAGCAGCGCATTGATTATCGCCATAGTCGTCGTCATCCTGCAGCGGCATATGCGTTCAACCGCCCGTGGCGAGGTGTAAGAACCGCCTTGACGGTTGATTCAAAAACTGTAGCTGACATCCACACAGACAAGACCAACGCACAGGGGCCGGTACTCACCAGCCCCTGTTTTATTTCGCTGGACCATCAGCCGGCGTCAGTGCCCAAAACGGATTGTTCCCAATTTGATATTCAGCTTATCAAAGCTGGAAGCAAGACCGCCCGTAAATCAAATTTTACCATTTAATACCAGGCAGTTACACAACAAGACAAGAGTGGCACACTCGTTGCTAAAGTTGCAATCAAGGCGAATGGCAGGAAAATTCCGGCCAAGCCGTTCCCGCTACAGTGCCGCTACCGGCCTGACCGGCCTCACGCTGTCGGACCAGACATCAAGCGGCCCAGGTACGTTGCAGGGAAAATCGGATTGGAGCGATGTCACCCTTGAGGGTTACCGGCAGGATTGCATACCTCAACGAAAGGAGAGGCAACACCATGATAAAATACCAACGCAGAGAATGAAGGCCCCTGTTCTGTTGAGCCGGTGGTTGCAAACTTCTGGAGGTTGAGGCACGAGGCAGCATCTGAGTAACAGCTTACCTGCACGGTATCGCGAAAAGAGACGCAATCTGCATAAAAAGACTAACTATCACCCATATGGGACCACAAGGTGCAAAGGGGTACACTTATGTCAGAAGAACACTACAATCGATGGCTTATACTGATCTCGGCAATAATCATCAACATCTGTATCGGTACACTGTACGCATGGAGCGTCTTCGCCATGCCGCTGGGCAAATTGTTCGGCTGGGCTCCACCGGCGCTGGCGCTGGTCTTTACGATCAACCACGGTTTAAGCCCGGTGGCCATGATCGGCGGTGGCTACCTGCAGGACAAACTGGGTTCAAAAACAACCATTATCGTCGGCGGCCTGATGTTTACCATCGGCCTGTTTCTCTCCGGTTACGTTTCACAGGTCGGCATGCTTTACCTGACCTACAGTGCACTGGCCGGTATCGGCGGTGGTGTGATCTATGCCGGTAACATCGGCAACACGGTCAAGTTCTTCCCTGACAAGCGGGGACTGGCTGCCGGTCTCTGCGCAGCCGGCTACGGTTGCGGCGCCATGCTGGTGGCACCGATCGCCAGCGCCCTGATCATCAACTACGGCGTGCTCAATACCTTCCAGATCCTTGGTACCGCCTTCTTTATCATTATCGCCATCTGCATCATGTTCATCAAAAAGGCCCCGGCAGGCTACAAGCCGGCAGGCTGGACACCTCCGGTTGCGGCAGCCACGGCAGCGCAGCCGGCCGGCAATGACTGCAAGTGGACCCAGATGATCAGTGAAGGAATCTGGTGGGTGGTCATGATCATGCTGTTCTGTGGTGCCATGTCCGGCCTGATGGTTCTGGCCCACGCCTCCCCCATCGGCCAGATCATGTTCAAGCTGACCCCCATGAACGCAGCCTTCTTCGTCAGTATCATCACCCTGGCCAACGCCCTGGGCCGTGTCGGCTTTGGCGCCCTGTCCGACCGGATCGGACGTTCCAACACCATCATGATCATGTACATCGTATCGGCCCTGTCCATGCTTAACCTGGCGTTTACCACCAGCGTGGCAGGCTTTGTCGCCTCGGGTATCGGTTGTGGCGCGGTGTTTGGCGGATTCATGGGAACCATGCCGACCATTATCAGCGACCGCTATGGCCTGAAGAACTTCGGCGTCAACTACGGCATCACCTTTATCGGCTTCAGCCTTGCCGCGATCTTCGGACCGCTGACCGCCGCCAAGGTGCGGGTTGCCACCGGCAACTATGAGCAGGCGTTCTGGATCGCACTCGGCATCAACGTGGTGGGCTTTGTGTTCGCCTACATCTTCAGAACCATGGATGTCAAATCAAAGAAATAACGGGCACAAAACGACGCAATCAAATCAATAGGCACTAAAGCTGTGTGAACTGATGCATGTCTGGAACGTGAAGCACGACAGACGCAAACGATCTGTTCCGGTGAAGCCAGTGAGGTTTATATTATGAGTAAGAACATTGACATAACGCAAGCTGGCGTTGAGGTAAAGAAGTCAGCTTGCTATTTTTGCCACCAGAACTGTGGTGTGCTGGCCTATGTAAAAGACGGCAAGGTGCTCAAGATCGAAGGAGATCCGGAGTTCCCCACAAACCAGGGTGGTTTGTGCTGCCGGGGCAACATCGCCCTGCAGCACCTTGATCATCCGGCGCGGATTAACTACCCCTTGAAGCGGGTTGGCAAGCGTGGGGAAGGGAAATGGGAACAGATCCCCTGGGCACAGGCCATGGAGGAGATCGGCGCAAAACTGCTCCAGATCCGCAGCGAGTTCGGTGCGGAGGCGGTGGCAACCGCCGGCGGCACCCAGCGTACCGACGACTGGTCCAGAAGACGTTTCATGAACCTGTTCGGCAGCCCCAACGGTTTCCACAACTCCCACCTCTGCTGGATCCCCACCTTTATGGTGGAAACAGCCATCTACGGCTGGTGTCCGTTTGAACTGGACATGGGCAGCAGCCGCTGTCTGATCCTGTGGGGCCAAAACCCCGGTGCCGCCGGTATGCCGGAGATGCACCACATCCGGGAGCTGCAGGAAAAAGGGATGAAACTGATCGTGATTGACCCACGTTTCAGCGAAACCGCTGCCAAGGCCGATCTCTGGCTGCCGCTGCGGCCCGGCTCCGACCTGGCTCTGGCTCTGGCCTGGATCCATGTCATCATCTTTGAAGGTCTGTACGACCAGGAGTTTGTTGCAAACTGCTGCGAAGGTTTCGGCGAACTGGCCGACCATGTTGAAAACTTCACGCCGGAATGGGCAGCGGAACTGACCTGGCTGACCCCGGAACAGATCCGTGCAGGCGCCTACATGTATGCCATGAACAAACCGGGCAACATCCAGTGGGGTACCTCGGTGGACCAGATCGGGAAACCGGCCGGCTCTACCATGCATGCCCGTGCGATTCTGCGGGCCCTGACCGGTAACCTTGATGCACCGGGCTCCGACCTGTTGACCGGCCCGAGCCCCGACTTCCTGACCGATGAAGAGATGGAGGCCAACGATCAGCTGCCGGAAGAGCAAAAATCAAAGCAGATCGGCTCTGATCGCTTCAAACTGGTGACCTGGCCGGGCTACAGCCGCATTGCTGAAGAAACCAAAAAGGTCTGGGGCAAGGCCCCCACCGCCGAGTGGATGTGCGAGGCTCACCCGCCATCAGTATTCAGGTCGATCCTGAGTGGCAAACCGTATCAGGTCAAGGCGCTGCTGGTCTCGGCCACCAACCCGATCAACTCCTATGGTGAAACCAGCCTGGTGCTTGATGCGCTGAAGGCGGTCGACTTCATGGTCACCTGCGATTACTGGATGACACCGACCGCAGCCCTGTCCGATTACGTGATTCCGATTGCCGGTGCCCTTGAAAGGCCGACCATCACCAGCAGCTATGGCTGTTCCGACTTCCTGCTGGCATCACAACGGGCGATTCAACCGATGTACGAACGTCGCAACGACTACAACTTCTGGCGTGACCTGGGTTGTGCCATGGGTCAGCAGGAGATGTGGCCCTGGGCAACGGTTGAGGATGCCTATTATGCCAAGATTGCTCCCCTTGGCTACGACATCGAAAGCTACGATGAATTCGTCGAGCGCTACCGTTTCCACTTCCCCGAGCGTGAGTACTTCAAGTACCAGCGCCAGGGCTTTGCAACCCCGTCCGGCAAGGTGGAGCTGTACTCAACGGTACTCAAGGATCTCGGCTATCCTCCGCTGCCCCCCTATATCGGGCCCACCGAGAACGAGATCGACGATCCGGAACTGGCCAAGGAGTTTCCGCTGGTGCTGACCACCGGCGGCGGGTTCATGCCCTACCACCACTCCGAGCATTTCCAGATCAAGGAAGTACGCTTCCTGCGCCATGAGCCGTACATGGATATCAACCCGGCAACCGCCGCAGAGCTGTCCATTGAAGATGGCGACTGGGTCTGGATCGAGACCAAGCGGGGACGCATCAAGCAGAAGGCAAACCTGACCCAGGGGATCCATCCCCGTGTCATTTACACCCAGCGTGGCTGGTGGTATCCGGAACGCAGCATGGCGGCGCCGGAGCTGGGCGGCTGTCTGGAATCAAACACCAACGTACTGACGACCACTGCTGATGACCACTGCGACCCCTATAGCGGTTCCTGGGCTAACCGTGGTCTGCTCTGCCGCGTTTATAAAGTAAATGCTTCAGATAGGGAGGTCAAATAAGATGGCTCGTTACGCGATGGTTATAGATACACGAAAATGCATCGGCTGCCATTCCTGTACGGTTGCCTGCAAGGTGCACAACGAACTGCCGGTTGAGATGATCTACAATCCGGTGACCACGGTCGGTCCTACCGGCGTCTACCCGGATGTACAGATGGTTCATATCCCGCTGCTGTGTATGCATTGCGACAATCCGCCCTGCGTAGACGGCTGCCCCACCTGTGCCTCCCAGCGCCGGGAAAAGGACGGGATTGTCTTTGTGGAAGACAGCAAATGTGTCGGCTGTCTGGCCTGTGTCATGGCCTGCCCCTATGGCGCCCGCTACAAGAACCATGCAACCGGCGCGGTCCAGAAATGCGACTTCTGTAAAGACCGGGTTGATATCGGCCTCAAGCCGCACTGTGTCAACACCTGTCACCAGAAGGCCCGTATCTTCGGGGATCTTGATGATGAGACCAGTGATGTTCACAAACTCGTAAACGGGGAAAACGCCTGCCGCCTGCTGGGTGAGCTGGGGACAGACCCGTATGTCTTCTATATCTATGGATTGGAGGTAAGGAATCCATGAGTACCAAACATGAAGGTTGGGGCTGGATGCTAGCCGTTGATTTCTTTTTTGCCGGTATGGGTGGCGGCATGGTGCTGATTACCGGTTTGCTGGAGCTGTTTGCCGGTTCAGGCCGTCTTTCCCTGCTGGGTAACGTGATGGGGCCGCTGTTCATGTGCATCGGTTGCGGTTTTCTGATCCTGGAACTGGGCAGACCGTTTCAGGCCTGGCGGGTCTTCATGAACCCCAAGGCGATCCTGACGGCCGGTGCCTGGCTGATGTCGGTGGCAATCGTTGCCGGACTGGTCTACGCCTCGTTTGATCTTGATCCTGCCTGGTTCAAGCAGGACAAGCTGATCTGGCAGGACTGGGACATGCTCCGCAAGCTGCTGGCCGTTGTCTGCGTCATCACCGGCCTGGTGGTCGCCACCTATCCGGGGGTGCTGCTGGGTCGCCACAAAGGCCGTCCCTTCTGGGTCGGCCCGGGAATCATGACCCTGTTTATGCTCTCCTCGATTGTGACCGGTGCCTCTGCCCATTTTGTCAGTGCACTGATCTATCCCCCGGGCTCGGTTCCGGGGGTCTGGCACAATCTGCCCACCTTTGTGGGTGGCCTGCTGTTCTTCCAGCTGGTCGGATGGCTCGGCTATATCTGGATCAAGCGTACCGGCACCACCGCTGCTGAAGCGGCCAGTGCCCTCAAGTGGATCAACGGCCAGTATGCCGACAGTTTCAAGGCCGCATTCATCTTTGTGGGAACCCTGGCACCGCTGGTGCTGGTCATGATCCCGTCCACACTCTGCCAGGGTATCGGCGCACTGCTGGTACTGGTGGGTGGTGTGGTGATGCGCTGCCTGGTGGTTTATGCCGGCGAAGAACGTACCTGGCTGCCGGGTGAGCAGAAGTACCGTAAGCGGCTGCCCACCGGCAATGAGGCGTTCCTGAAGGCCTGGAGCAGGTAGTTCAATGCTTCGCAGCAGCGTAGCACGCCTCCGGGCGGACATTTCATGAGTTCTTTGTACAGCAACGATTCGACGGCTCCGGCAACGGAACCGTCGAATCTGTTTTGACAGGATCGGAAATCCCATGAGTATCGCTACCCGCTTAATGTTGATTGGAACATCGGTATCGGCCATCTTCATTGCCGCATTGGTTGTCAGTGTCTTCGGCCTCTTCTCGATCAGATCCGTTGCTGAACAGTCCCTGGCCGTGGAGCTGGAGACCCTGCTGCTGATCAAGGATATGCATGGAGCTGCGCTCCAGTCAGGTCAGGCCACACGCAATATCCTGCTGAACCCCGACGACACCAAGGCCAAGGAGAACTATCGCACCGCCCTGGCAGCGGCAAACCGGACACTTGAACAGCTACAGGGCCGTTTTGCCGCCGTAAGCAGCCAGAATGCCACCCTGCACAAGCTGACAACAGCATGGAAGGACAATACCGCCCTCAAGGAGCAGATCACTGCCCTGGCCGGGACTGGGGATCTTGCCACAGCCAAGACCACCCTGCTGACTCGCGAGACCCCCCAGTGGCGCCAGGTCAAGGAGCTGTTACTGCAGATCGAACAACAGCAGCGCGAAAAGCTGGCAACAAGCCGCACCGGCATGTCCAGCCGGGTAACCATGGTCATCCGGATTGTTGTGGTCTGCCTGCTGGTCGGTCTGGTTGCGGCGGTTGGCGCACAACTGCTGATTACCCGGCTGCTGACCCGCCGGTTACATGCCATTACCGAAGGCCTGCATGCGCTGACCCATGGCGGTGGTGACCTGACCCGTAATTTTGCCGTAAGCGGTAAAGACGACATCGCCAGACTGACGGAGGGGATCAACACCCTGGTGGCCTGGCTGCGGGAGATGGTGAGCACCCTGTATCAGCAGGGTGAGCAGGTCGCCATCAAGGTCTGTGAAATGTCCAAGACTACCCGAGAGACGGTGCAGACGGCAGAGCAGCAGAAGACCGAGGCGGTGGCGGTGGCGGTGGCGGCCGAGGAGATGGCATCCACCTTGAACGGGGTGGCAAACAACACCCACAGCGCAGCCGATGTCGCCTCATCGGTCAACAGCTCGGCCAACAGCGGCATGCAGGCGGTGGAAAAGGCCTGCGACTGCATGGAGGATATCAAACAAAGCGTTGAAGTGACCCGGGAGACCGTCGAGCGCCTGACCCGCTCATCGGAGAAGATCGGCGAGATTGCCGGTCTGATCGAGGATATCGCGGACCAGACCAACCTGCTGGCGCTGAATGCCGCCATTGAGGCGGCCCGGGCCGGCGAGCAGGGTAGAGGTTTTGCCGTTGTCGCCGACGAGGTCAAGAACCTGTCCTCAAAGACCGCGGCCTCAACCCGTGAGATCAGCGGCATCATCAGTGCCATCCGCCAGGAAAGCCGGCAGGCGGTTCAGGCGATGCATGATGAGTATCTCCGTGTTGAAGATGGTGTTGCCACGGCCCAGGCTGCCCGGGAGGGGCTGATACAGATCCTGCAACTGGCCGGTGAATCAACGGACATGATCAACCAGATTGCAACGGCCACAGAGGAACAGAGTGTCGTCACCTCTGAAATCACCGACAAGATCCAGCATATCTCCGGTATGGCGCAGGATGTGAATCATGAAATGCTGGCAACCGAAAAGACCCTGCTGGGACTTTCCGAGGTGGCCGAGCTGATATTCTCGTCGGTGGGCAGCTTCAGTGTCGGCACCTACCACGATCAAAAAAGGGCCGTTGCCCTGGCGTTCCGTGATCGCGTCGTCGAGGCGCTTGAACAGGCAATGGCCCGTGGCGAGATATCACAGGAACAGCTCTTTTCGAGAAATTACCAGCCGATGCCAAAGACCGATCCTCCTAAATACACCACGGCGTATGACGCACTCTTCGAGAAAATCATCTCGCCGATCCAGGAGGAGGTCATTGCCGCCAATCCGGACCTTGCCACCTCCACCGTCTTTGATGACCACGGCTACCTGCCCTGTCACCTGAAGAAATTCAGCAAACCGCTCACCGGCAACAAGGAGATCGATCAGGTGCAGAACCGCACCAAACTGATCTTTACCGACAGAACCAGTGTGCGGGCCTGCAAGAACACCAACCCGTTCCTGCTGCAGACCTTCATGCGGGTTTCCGGCGAGGTGATTATTGATCTTGCCTGCCCGGTGTTCATCCGGGGAAGGCATTGGGGCGCCGTCCGGATCGGCTACTCGCCCTGTGGTTAAACCCATGATGGAAACAGCACACCAGACCCTTTTTGCAGCAGAAACCGCCGGAGAAACCGTATGTCAGAACCAGCTTCAAAACCAGCAGCCAACAGCAACCTGATCCGCAGCACCTCATCGGTCTGTCCGGTCTGCCTGGAGGTCATCCCGGCCCGGATCATCACCGAGGGCAGGGAAGTCTACATGTTCAAGGAATGCCCGGAGCACGGCCCCTACAAGACCTACGTCTGGCCCGACAGCGACCACTACCGCTGGGCCAGCAGTTTCAGGATGCCGCTCGTGCGTCCCGAGCACCCGATTGCCTCCCTGGGTGGCTGCCCCGACGACTGCGGCTTGTGTTCGGCCCACCAGCGCCGCCCGACACTGGTTGAGATCGAGCTGACGGAAAAATGCAATCTGCGTTGCCCGGTCTGTTTCATGTCGGCAGAAGAGATCCAGGCCAAGGCAGCGCCGGGACCGGACCTTGACGCTCTGGCCTCGATCTACCGCTCGATTCTTGACCGGACCGGGCCGGATACCGCTATTCAGCTGACCGGTGGTGAACCGACCATGCGTGCCGACCTGCCTGAGATTGTCAAACTGGGGCGCCGGATCGGATTTTCCGCCATAGAGGTCAACACCAATGGGGTCGTGCTGGCCCGTCGCCCAGACTATGCCAAGAAACTGGCCTCGGCAGGGGTCAGCGGTGTCTACATGCAGTTTGACGGTATGACCAAACAGGTCTACCGGACCATCCGGGGGGCCGACCTGCTTGAGACCAAGCTGCGTGCCGTGCAGAACTGCCGTGCCGCCGGTATCCAGATGGTGCTGGCCATGACCGTGATCAGCGGGGTGAATGAGCTTGAGATGGGTGACGTGCTGCGTTTTGCCCTGGACAACCGGGATGTTGTTGCCGGCGTTGCCTTTCAGCCGGCCTTTGGCTCGGGCCGCTTCGACATCTCCCCTGACCGGCGTCTGACCATGGGGGATGTGGCCTTCATGCTGGCCGGACAGAGCAACGGCCTGCTTGAACCGTACGACCTCTGGCCCCTGGGCTGCTCACACCCGCTCTGCAGTTCAGCCACCTATATCATTGAGGATCGGGGCACGCTGGTCCCCCTGACCCGCCGGATCACCCCGGATGACTATCACCGCGAATTTGACCCGTCCAGCCCGCAGGGCTCGGTCTTTCCCGATCTGGCGGAAAGGCTGTTTCCCGGCAGCCAGTCCGGCCTGTCGGTGGTGGTGATGAACTACATGGACGCCTTCAGCATGGATCTTGAACGGCTGAAGGAGTGCAGCATGACGGTATCGCGGGCTGATGGCTGCATCGTCCCGTTCTGTTCCTATCAATTGACATCGCTCGACGGCACGAAACGAAAGACCCGGTAATCTGATTATGACCATGCCACAGACAGTAAAGACAAACTGCCGCTTTTGCGGCTATCAATGCGGCCTGACCGCCACCGTGGAAAACGGCAAAGTGACCGGGGTTGCCCCGGACCCGACCCAGTATCCGGGTGATGAACGTATTCAGCACGGCTGCCATCGCTGGCGGATGGCACCTCAGTTTCTGGACCACCCTGCCCGCGTCAACGTCCCCCTGAAACGGGTTGGTGAACGGGGCAGCGGCCAGTGGCAGCGGATCAGCTGGGACCAGGCCCTGGACGAGATTGCGGAAAAGCTGGCCGGACTGAAGGAACAGTTCGGGCCGGAAACCCTGGCCACCTGCATCGGCGGCCCCCATGCCGTCTACTGGCCCCTGCACCGCTTCATGACGCTCTTCGGCAGCCCCAACAATGTCGGGATCGGCCAGATCTGCTGGAACCCCGGCACCCTGCTACATGCGATCAGCTACGGCTGGCCCCTCGATAACGAGCTGGAACCTGACCTGACCGGCTGCCTGATGTTGTGGGGGGCAAACCACGCCGAATCCGACAACTCGCTGCTCTGGCACAGGATTCAGCAGTACAGCCAGACCGGCAAACCGCTGATCGTGGTCGATCCCCGCCGCACCAGGACGGCCGAGCTGGCAACCCACTGGCTCCCGGTCCGGCCCGGCACCGATGCGGTACTCGCCCTGGGACTCGTCCAGGCCATCATCCAGAACCGCTGGTACGACGCCCCCTTTGTGGAGGCCTGGTGCCACGGCTTTACCAGGCTGGCCGGACACCTGCAACACTACACTCCCGGCTACGTTGCAGAGGTTACCGGCATACCAGCGGAGCAGATACTGGAGGTAGCCCGCCTGTACGCCCTGCAGCGTCCCTCTGCGCTGTTTACCGGACGGGGCATCGACCAGATCGGCCGGAACAGCGTGCCGCTTCATCACTCCCTTGATATTCTGCGGGCCATCACCGGCAATATTGACCGCAAAGGGGCCTCCTGCATCACCGGGATGCCTGACTTCATACCAGAGCTTGAGCTGGAGCTGAGCGACCGGTTTCCGGAACAGCAGCGCAGCAAGCAGCTCGGCCAGCTGAAGCTGCAGAGCTATCACGGCTACGAGCAGCTCAGAAAGCTGACCAGCAAACAGGGCAAACGGTTGCCGATGCGCTACCTGACCTCGACGCAACCCAACCTGGTCTGGCAGGCGATGCTGACCGGCCGCCCCTACCCGATCCGCTCCATGATTGTCATGGCCACCAACCCGCTCTTGACCCAGGCGGATACCAGCCTGGTCTACCAGGCACTCAAGAGCCTGGACCTGCTGGTGGTGCTGGAACTGTTCCAGACCCCGACAGCCATGCTGGCCGACTACCTGCTGCCCAGTGCCGGTGTGCTGGAGCGGGCCCTGTTCGAGACCAAGGCCGGCACCGCCAACCTGGCCTACGGCGGCGCCAAGGCGGTGGAGCCATACTACGAACGACGGCCCGACTTTGACTTCTGGCAGGGACTGGGCTGCCGGCTGGGTCAGCAGGAAGACTGGCCCTGGCAGAGTTTCGAGGACAGCCTTGAGGCCACCCTTGCCCCAACCGGGGTTGACTGGGAGACCTTCAGCCGTCATGGCCTGTACACGCTGCCGGAAGAGTATGAAAAACACGAAAGAATCGATCCGGCCACCGGCAAGGCCGTCGGATTTGCCACCACAACCGGCAAGATTGAACTGTACAGCGAACTGCTTGCCGGACTCGGGGCAGAACCGTTGCCGGTCCCCAAACCGGTAGCGGCTGTTAACGAGCAGTATCCGCTTTCCCTGATCACCGGGGCCAGATATCACCCTTACTACGCCTCCAGCTTTCATCAGCTTGAGGGGTTGCGCAAGCTGCATCCCGAACCCTGGGCCGAGGTGAGCCGGGCAACCGCCCAAAAACTCGGCCTGACAGAAGGCACAACCGTCCGGGTTACCACCGAAAAGGGAACCGCATGCTTTGTGCTCAAGATCTCAGAGATGTGCGATGACGTGGTCAGTGTCGAGTATGGCTGGTGGTACCCCGAGAAGAAGGCCGCCGAGCCTGAACTGGGCGGGCTGTGGCTGGCCAACGCCAACCTGCTGACCAGTGCCGATTATGCAACCGCAGATCCGTTGATCGGCACCGCCACCTACAACGGCATCCCCTGTTGCCTGCAGGCAGCTGACGGAAATCTTTTCCAGCAGCCGTAAACAGTCTGGCCTTCTGATTTCATGATATGCTATGCATCTGGTGACGAATCAGCAGGGCTTTGAGAAACGTCATGAAGAAGGCCGGACACAAGGCGCACGGAACGCAGCAACCAAGACATAACAGTCTGTGAGGCAAGGGAGTGAGCACCGCGCAACGCCGTAGGCGGTCTCCAGAATAGTTTTCCACATCCCTGCCAACGACCGGAGCATGATGATGATCGAACCGCAACAACTGATCCTGTTCTTTACCACCTCGGTCCTGCTGGGCCTGGCGCCGGGGCCGGACATCCTGTTTGTGCTGGCCCAGGCCGCCCAGCAGGGCAAAAAAGCGGGGCTGCTGGTGACCCTGGGGCTCTGCACCGGCCTGCTGGTGCATACCGCCGCCGTCACCTTCGGGCTGGCAGCGGTTTACGCCCAGTCAGCACTGGCATTTACCCTGCTCAAGGTTGTGGGGGCCGCCTATCTGGCCTGGCTGGCCTGGCAGTCGTTCCGGGCCGGGACCCAGCAGGGTGCCGCCGCCAGAGTCGACCGCCTGAGCCTGGGAACGCTTTACCGCCGCGGTATCATCATGAACATCACCAACCCCAAGGTCTCGATCTTTTTTCTGGCATTTCTGCCCCAGTTTGCCGACCCGGCCAAGGGGCCCCTGTCACTGCAGCTTCTGTTGCTGGGCGGGCTGTTCATTGTGGCAACCATCCTGGTCTTCAGCAGCGTCAGCCTGCTGGCCGGGGCCCTGGGGGACCGCTTCCGCCAGTCGGCCGGGGCCCAGAAACTGCTGAACCGTATTGCAGGGACGATCTTTGCCGCCCTGGCGGTAAAACTGGTGACAGCCCAACGCTGACGAATCAAAAAACTGAAACAGAAGGAGTCATACAGATGAACTTCAACCACTTTGATGAACAGGGCCATGCGGTCATGGTGGATGTCAGCAGCAAGCAGGAGACCATGCGGACCGCCACGGCAGCTGCCGATGTGATCATGTCTGCAGAACTGCTGGCCGCCATTGCCCAGAAGAGCGTATCCAAGGGGGATGTCCTGGGGGTGGCGCGTCTGGCCGGCATCATGGCCGCCAAGAAGACCGACGACCTGATTCCGCTTTCCCATCCGCTCTCCCTGCACTCGGTCTCCATCGAGTTTGATCAGGACCCGGCAACCTGCAGGATTCAGGCACGCTGCACCGTACGGGCCTTTGAACGTACCGGGGTTGAGATGGAGGCGATGACCGGCGCGGCGGTTGCCGCCCTGACCATCTACGACATGTGCAAAGGGACCGACAAATCCATCAGCATTGCAAACATCCGGTTGCTCTATAAAGAAGGTGGTAAAAGCGGCCTGTATCGCCGGGAGGAGGCAGCATGAGGACGGCCATTCTGACCTTGAGCGACAAGGGGTCACGGGGTGAGCGGGTCGATGCCAGCGGACCGGCATTAAGCGCCTGGCTGGCTGAGCGGGGGGTAACCACCGTTGCCGCCGAGGTGATCGCGGATGAATATCAGCAGATCATTGCCAAGCTGACCGCCTGGGCCGATAGCGATACCGCCGACCTGATCCTCACCACCGGCGGAACCGGGGTTTCCCCCCGGGACGTGACACCTGAGGCCACCATTCAGGTGGTTACCCGCCTGATACCGGGTATGGGTGAACTGATGCGGCTGCGAAGCCTGGAGAAGACACAGATGGCAGCCCTCTCACGGGCGGTGGCAGGTATCAGGGCCCAGAGCCTGATCATCAACCTGCCCGGCAGCCCGAAAGGGGCGGTGGAAAACCTGGAGGCAGTCTGGCAGGTGATTGGACATGCCGTGGAAAAGATCCGTGGAGACAGCAGCGACTGCGGCGAACGGTTTACCTTATAATAGCTAACTACCGGACAGGCCGGCCACTACCTGTGGTCGGCCTGTCCAACAAAGAATACCCTGTGCTACTCGACAACCGTGGCCGGCTGCGGATTATCCAGATTCACCTGCTGCACATACACCACCGCTGAATCATCGGATTCCCACTGCATATCCAGCAGGATGCTGATCCCCGAGGTCTTGTTGGTAAAATCGATCGGACCGGCTGCCTTGGTCATCAGCAGTTTGTTGCCGAAACTCTCAACCAGCCGGTGGATCTCATCAATAAAGATCTCCTTGCCCCGCGCCATAAGATCTTCTTTAACCCCTTCACCGAAGATAACCCGCAGATCCCCGAATTCGTATTTTGTCTTTTTCATCGCTGTTCCCTTCCTTTCGTTGTGTGTAAGCGTAGTAACCTATCAAAAACAGTTGCCACAGAGATCACAGAGGTCTCAGAGGAAAACTGAAAATACGACCATCGGGTTGATTCCTCCGCGGAGCAGACGCTAAAAACCGATTTCTTTGCAGTTCTCTATGTTTCTCTGTGCCCTCTGTGGCCCATTACCGTTTTTGGATTAACCGGCGGCCGGAAAGGCTGCTGCCTCATAGCCCAGTTCCGCCAGGACGTTGATGGTCCTGTGGGGCAACTGCATGCTGCTGTCATGCCTGTGTGCCAGTTGCATCGTCTTCAGCAGGGTCAGCAGGTGGGCAAAGTCCGGAACCAGATCGACATCCGGCACGGTCTCCAGCAGGGCGACCGGGATCTCCTGTTCCACGGACCTGATGGCGATCATATCCAGCGCCGTGACACCGAGCCGGTTGTAAAAGACCTCGTCAAACCTGAAGGGGGTGCCGTGGGTGTAGCCGATGATATTGAAGCCGCACTCCTGATCAGCCGAGATCACCAGCGCCGAGTCCTGCTGTGCCAGCTGTTCCAGCCGCTGGAAGGCAGTCCGCAGCGTCTGCGGCTGCAGCGTCGGCATATCACCGCCCAGGATCACCACGGCATCGGCCAGCCGTTCCGGCGAACCGTTTTTCAGGATGCAATCCACGGCATACTGCATCCCTTTGTCAAAGCTTTCGCCTTGGTCACAAAAGAACTCCCTGACCCGCCCTGCCGGTGCAACGGTTTCCACCAGCTGTTCCAGGTAAGCGCCATCACCTGCAGCGTCATAACAGATATACAGGTCGCAGCAGTCGGCCTTCAGGCAGCTTTCAAGCACATCCAGCAGGCAGGCCTGATAAAACTCCTTTGCCTCCTCCTGGCTCAGGATACCGCCCCGCTCGGTGGTCAGCCGCGTTTTGGCCGTTCCTGCGCAGGGAACCTTGGTAAAGATGACAACGGCATTACGCACGCAGATGGCCTCCCGTGCAATCCGGCCTACTGCTCTGCCGGGGCATCAAACGAAAGCGGCTCGGCCGGGAAATCAGCCAGATCCACCTTGGATTTAGGCTTTTCCTGAAGGGTCAGGTCGTCCAGATTGACAATCGAGACCTGCACCGACACCTTGTTTTCCGTCTCCCATTTGACATCCAGCGCCAGGCTGGCCTTGGTATCCTCATTGGTGATCTGAATCTGCTCGTCCTTTTTGGACGCCATGATCTTGGAGGAGAAACTCTCGATCAGGCGACAGACTTCAACCGGATTGATCCCACGAAACATGAGCTCCTTTTGAACCGGCTCCTCTATGAGGATGGTCAACTCGTTATCCTCAAATTTGCTTTTGAACATGATGGTTCCTTTCCCCTCGGTAATTGGTCACGCGCTCCACGTCCCCGTGGGCCGTCCTGCAGCTGAAGGCCGGGTTGCCCTGAACGGACAGAGACAACCGTTCATGGCTGTCATCCCTGACAGAGCAACCTCCATGCCATCTGGTTAGTCAAGTGACATCAGGCGGTTGCAGCACGGCCTGCATCAGCTGCTCCACCTGCATATATCCTTTTGATAAGACCTCTTGTAGATTTGATAAATGCAGCTGCATGATCGATGCGGGGTGAAGCGGACAGGAGCTGCCGGAACATTCGCTATTCCGGTCCAGCTGCTGGCAGGCAAGCGGCTTAAGCTCCTCCAGCGGCAGCGCAAACATCTGACCGGCCAGCAAGAGGCCGCGGTGCAGCGCCAGCCAGCAATCCCGCTGGCAGCAACGAGCGGCCTGATGGGAGGCGATATCTGCCAGCACCTGCTGCACCACCTGCTGTACGACCTGACGCTGGGAGGCCTTGAGCGGGGTTGCCTCCAGCAGCACACTGAAGGCGATGCCGATACCGCTTGCAGCGCCGCAGACCCCCATGAAACCGCAGCTCCCGCCCGGCACCTCCGCCCCGCGGCTGATGGCGGTCCTGATCTGCTCATCGCTGACCGGATGGCCGGCATTACGCAGGGCTGCCAGAAACACCCCCGGCACCAGGGCATGGTACTGCGGCCCGTGAAGCGGAAAGGAGGGGTGATTGCGGATCTGTAAGAACAGCTCCATCGGATTTGCCGTACCAGAGTTGCTACAGAGCTGTTCCAGACGCTGCAAGCTGTCGCCGATATGGCACAGGTCGCAGACAAAATGCCCGTTTTGACAGGCTGCGAGACTGCTGACGCTTGCGCCGCAATAGTGGCAGGTCATCTCCTGGGGTGCTGCCGTATAGACCAGCGGGGCGCTGCAGACCAGGCAACCGGAGCTGTGCTGCGGTTCCACCGGTTTAACAGGTTGAGACTGCTGGTGGGCCTCCGGCGGCTGGGAACAGCAGGAACCGCCGGATATCGTCACGTTGTCAACAAAGCCGAAGGAGTCGATTCTCCAGAGCTGATCCCCGAACAGCTCCGCCTCCTGCTTTGCGATCAAGGCCGGCTGACCGGCCCGGAGCCAGGTCTGGCCGGAGAGTTTCAACGCCTCTGCCGGACCGGGATAGATGACCTTTTCCGTGCAAAGGTCATGCAGACCAGCAGGCTTTTCAGCCACGAAGGTCAGCGAATAAAAGGGATGGCCCTGGACGGTGCGGTAGGGATGCCGCCGGATGATCCGGTAGCGGCAGAGACCGCTTTCGGCGATGATACCGGCCAGGTCCTTGTGGGTCATGGCACCGGCAATGCATTCGCCGCGCAGCTCATCATCATTCAGGATGGCTGCCGGCGGTTGCTCTTCGCAGACCACATCCGCAACAACCATCCGTCCACCCGGAGCCAGCACGCGGCAGATCTCGGCAAAGGTCCGCCGTTTGTCCGGCGACAGGTTCAAGACGCAGTTGGAGACCAGCACATCAACGCTGCCTGTCTCAAGGGGCAACGCCTCCAGATAGCCCTTCACAAAACGCAGATTGTCGAAACCGAGCGTGGCCCGCACCTGCTCTGCCCCGCGATTGGCCAGTGCCAGCATCGGGTCCAGCATATCGACCCCGGTTACCTGCCCTTCAGCACCAACCTGTCTGGCAGCGATAAAGCATTCCACCCCGGTGCCGCTGCCGAGATCAACCACCCGCTCACCGGCCTGCAGGGCGGCATCCAGGATCGGACTGCCGCAACCGTAGCCACGGAAGCGGAATTCCGACGGGATGTGGCTTAAGAGCGGGTCCGCATAGGAGACCGGGTTCAGGATATCGGCACGGCGGTCACCGGCGGCTTCGGCATAGAACTGCTTGACCCCGGAGCGGCTGTCCCGGGTGTCATGCAGCAGACAGTTGCTCTGACAGAGTGCCACCGGGCCGTGGGAGCTGCAGTTCTCAAGCAGCTCACCCATCTTCAGCCGGATGGCGGCTCCGGCAGGCTCCGGCAGGCGGCTGGCGGCCTGCTCGATCAGCAACAGCGAGATCGATTCGATCAGGGACTGGTAGGGGTCACGCCCCTGGTAGCTGCCAGCGTGGAAATAACTGTGGTCAAAGTCTCCGCCGCCATGGAGGTAGCGCCAGGGAGTGCTGAGCGAAGCTGCCGTGGTCCCGCGTATCTCCGCCAGCACCTCGCTTTGCTGCCAGGCTGCAGCAAGCCCTGCCTCCAGAGCGGTTGCCAGCTGCCGGACCCCGACGGTTGCTGCGGTGGGATACAGGCAGTTGTCAGGCCCGATGGCCGCCGACTCAACACCGGCACTGCTGCCGTCATGGATCGTACCCGGCGGCGAGAAGATCCGTTGCCTGATCGCCTCAACATTGTCAATCGCCACTCCCCTGAGCTGTGAGCGTTCCATGGCAGCGGCCAGCAGCGGCAGCAGCTGCACCGGCGCAACGGCCTGTTCCTCGGAGCCCCTGCCCCTGATGAAGTACCACATGTAATGAACCGCTGCCGCCCCCATATCTGCAGCAAAGTCAACCAGCCAGGGGATATCCTGATGGTTGGCCTGTGTCGGACACATGCTGAGCGTAAACTGCCAGCCGTTTTCCTTGAGGAACCGCAGCTGCTTTTGCAACAACGCAAAACTGCCCTTGCCCCGCACGGCGTCATGCTGCTCCGGTGAGCCGTCAAGGCTGATCTGGAGGCGAATCCGCTCCCTGGGCCAGGCCGCATCCAGCTTCTGCTCTGCCAGCATGCCGTTGCTCAACAGCACCAGCCGGGCCTCAGGGTGTTCCAGCAGCCCTTCAATCAACCGGCTGAAACCGTCATACATCAGCGGCTCTCCGCCGGTCAGGGCGAACAGACGGCAGTCCAGGGTTTTGTAAGCCGTGGCGGCATGCTGCAGCAGTTGCTCAAGTGGCAGTTGGCGGTAGTGCCCCGGCCCGGCGCTGAACAGACAGTGGCTGCAGCTCATGTTGCAGGCATCGGTGACATGGAACCAGAGTTCCCGCAATGCGGGAGACTTGGGCAGCAGCAGTTCTCTGCCCGGATAGACGGCCGGCGTGCCCTCCGGCAGCCGTTGCAGAAACAGCCGGGAGTCGCTGTCCTGCAGAACAGCGCCGGAGGCCGCTGAGCTGAGCAGGCGATCCCCCTCTGCCGTGGGAACAAACCAGGCAGGCTGTCCCGGAGCAAGGTACAGTGCTGATGAGGCTAACGGAAGCCGTATCCAGTCTGAGTGATTAAAGGGCATGGCAGTCTATTCCTAACATTTAATGGCTGATCAGACAGCAGACTTACCGGGCTGAAGGGCCTTGCCTGCGGTCGCGGTCCTGACCAGTTGGGGACCAAGGGTGTAATAGGAGCGTTCCGGGGCACTGGCCAGGACCGGCTGCACCAGCCCGGCAAGCGGCACGCCCTGTTTGCCAAGCACCTCTTCATCAGCCTTGACATCACAAATCAGGCCGATGAACTGGGTATGGCTGCCCAGGTCACTACTGTGCAGCACGCTGCATTCGAGGTTGAGGGGGAATTCCTGCACATAGGGGGCATTGACCAGGCCACTGGTAACGGCGGTCAGGCCGGTTGTCGCAAACTTGTCGGCCACGACACCGGACACCATCCCGATCAGGTCGGCCTGGGCAAGATGGCGGCAGCCGGGCACATTGACCGTGAAGGCCCCGGACGTGCTGATATTACGATGTGTCAGCCGGTTCTTGCGTACGGAGATCGCAACGCAGGGCGGGTCCGAGCAGCAGATACCGGCCCAGGAGACGGTCATCAGGTTCGGCTGCCCCTGTGCGTCAAAACTCCCGATAACCCAGACCGGAGAAGGCAGTGACAGTGTTGCTGCTCCCAGAGAGCGCTTCATCGTGTTACCCCCTCACCGGACAGGGATATCAGCATGCCGTCATGGGCAGCCCGGACATGGGGATACGCTGCCAGTTGCTGCTGCAGCTCTACGCTGGTCAGCGGCTGGCTGTAATGGACGGAGATATGGGTCAGAATCACTGTTTTTGCCTCGGCCTGCTGCCCCAGTTCGATCGCCTCGGCAATGGACATATGGCTGTTGGGAAACCAGTTTTCACCGCTAAAGGTGGCATCGCAGATCAGGTAATCAGCCCCCTGCACCAACGCCAGCGTCTCCGGGGGGAGACCGGCGGTGTCCGGAAAATAGGCCAACCGGGTTGTCTGCGAACTGACCATGAATCCGGCGGTTTCAATGCTGTGGCGGGCCGGCAGCGGCGTGATCAGGACCTCACCCAGCGGGTAGGACCGGAAAAACTCCCAGGTTTGTACCGTAAAGATCTCCTCAAGCGCAGGAAAGGCGTTATGAAACAGCTCCAGTGCCGAAGGGGGCAGATAGAGGGCAATCGGCTGCCTGCGCTTCAGCTTGACATAGTACTCAAGCTCACCGATCCCGCCGAAATGGTCATAATGCCAGTGGGTGATGAACAGCGTATCGATGTCGGAAACCTGCTCCCTCAGCAACTGCTGTCTGAGATCCGGCGGGGTGTCGATCAGCACCTGCTGACCGCCGGCAGTGAGCAGTGCACCGCTGCGTGTCCTGATGGCAGCGGGATGTTCCCGTGCCTCCCGGCAGCCAACGCAGTCACAGAAAAAGGAGGGGGCACCGGGACCGGCGCCGCTGCCCAGCAGGGTAAAGGCGGCGCTGCTCATGACACCGCTCCGTCCGAGGCGCCCTGGGTGTCAGCCCCTGCAATTGAACAGCTGCAGCGCATGGCCACCGGATGACAGTCAGCAGCCTCCGGACAGTCATCGCACTGTCCGGCAAAGGGGGCTGCCAGATCGCTGAATCCGCAAGACACAAAGCCGAGTTTGCCGTAGAAACCGGCGCTCTTCCCCTTTGCCACCGTGGTGACCTGATAGCTGCCGCCCCCCGGCATGCTGCCGCCATGACAGAAATCCCAGGGCTGTTGCAGCAACTTATCAAGCAGCAGCCTGCCCAGGCCGTGGGTACGTTCATGCTCGCTGATGGCAAAGACAATCAGGTGAAACAGATCCTGGTCCGTCTGGGTCAGCATGCCGCCACCGATAATGCGATCCCCCGTGCTGATCACGATATGCTCTTCGATCTCGCCGGCCAGGTCCATATCACTCTCAAGAAAGATGCCCTGCAGGACCTCTGCATCAGCGCTGTCGGCAAATCTGATTTCGTATGGCACGTGTTCCCCCTTGCAGCAAAAGCCGGTCTAGTTCGCCCGCTGTTCCAGCTGGATGGCCTTTTGCGGGCACTGGCCGACACAGGTATAGCAACTGCTGCATTTTTCCTCGGCAACCGCCACCGCCTTGGGTCCGTTTGCGGTCTCCCGCATCTCCAGTACGGCATCCGGGCAGAAGGCAACGCAGAGTTCGCAGCCGTTGCAGCGATCCTGCTGTATCCGGACGGAGACATGGCAGCCTTCCTGGTGCTCCGGGCCGGAGACGTTGTCAATGACCGGCGGCATGTAGATCTTGCGCCGCGCCTCGGGGATGCTCTTCACCGCCAGCTTTTTCAGGGATTCGATCAGCGCCGGCAGCTGGTCATAAGGAATCGCGAGGTAGGTCTCAAAATCGCTGATATCGCTGATCGCCCGGGCTCCGTAGCAGCCGAAGGAGATATTCATCCGCTGACTCTTCATCACCTGCACCGTCAGGTCGGAGCAGGTGGAGTTAAAGCCCGAGGTATTGAAGACCTGCCGGTCGCCGCTGCCGTAACTTGATGCGCAACAGCACCACATCGCCTGCTCGGGGTAGAGGGTAAAGATAACAACATCGGGCGTAAATTCGGCATCCTCCAGCGGGGCAACCACGCTGGCGCGGTAGGTGCCGGTGGCAAACTCGGACCGTGATGCGATCATTTTGCGGGCTATTTCTATGTTGGGCAGTTTCTTGAACAGCAGGTACAGTTCGCCGGAGCGCAGCTTGGGCGACATCGGGATCAGCCCCATGATTGCCGACCCGTCGGGGCAGGCATGCTTGGCAGGGGGCATGTAGATGCTGTTGCCCCGCCGCGCCGCGGTGATGGCCTGACAGTGCCTGAGCGGCACGGATGGCTCAAAGACGTTGGCCGGCTTTTCCTCTCCATGCTTCAGCAGCCTGACCGCTACGGGGGACCATCGCAGGGTAAGCAGTTCTTTCAGATCACGGGATAATTCCTGATGGTTCACGACGGTTCCTTTCATATGGCGACAAAGACTGCAGGGCTTCTGTCGGCAGATTGTTGAAAAACGCTGCAGGGGCCAGTAACGGCACGGCACAGGAGCGGGCCCTGCATAACGCAATGGACATTTTTCAACCGTCTGCTAGCGTTGTGGCGGTGGCGCCGTACTCTCCAGCCCGAGTTCATCCAGCACCTGCAGCGTATGCACCGGAACCAGAATGGCGTTGTTGTAGGCAGATGCCGCCCTGAGCGCCTTGACAACCGGGATCATGCTGGCCAGGTCCACCGGAATATCCACATCCGGCACCGCCTCGACCACCGCCAGCGGGATCTTGTTGTCAACGGCCTTTGCCACCAGCATATCCAGCGCCGTGATGCCGTCCATGTTATAGAAGACCCTGGTAAAATCGAACGGCGTACTGGAGGTGAAGCCGACCAGCGAAAACCCGCCCTCCTGACAGGCCCCCTCAACCAGGGCACTGCCGCCCGGCTCTGACTTGGCAAGGCTGTGCAGCTTTTTAACGGCATCCTGCACGATGTAGGGCTGCAGGGTGGGGATGTCCCCGCCGACAATGATCACCGCTGCCGGCTCCGCCCCCCCTGACCCGGCTTTCAGGATATGATCGGCGGCGTACTGCATGCAGTCATCAAAACTGCCCCCCTGGTCAGGGTAGACCTCAACGATCTTTGACCTGTCCGAACTGCGTGCCAGCAACTGCTCCAGACAGGCACGGTCGCCGGAGGCGTTGTAGCAGACCTTGACCTCACCACAGTCGGCTGCGATGCAGACATTGATCACATCAACAAGACAGCCCTCATAGAGCATCCGTGCCTCGTCATCCGTGAGAATCCCGCCTCTGGCAGTGGTAAGCCTGGTTTTGGTGTCGCCTGTTTTCGGCACCCTGGTGAAAATGACAATGCTGGTTTGCATGGTAGGTCCCTTTATCCGCGTCCTGAACGCTGGTTCAGATGGTGTGTGCTGCTCTACGCAGAAAGAGCAATGATTGTGCCACCAGACTATCAATAATAATTACAGCATGATGCAAACCAAAGCAGACCTATCGCCCGCGCCGGCATGTCGAACTGAAAACATCACTTCTCAAAATGATATCGATCCGGACCAAGCAGATCCAGTCAGGGGGGGCTAAGAGGGAGGGAAATAAAAAAACGGCAGCACCCGTGATTAAAAACGACCGTCACAGATGATGCCGCCTGAAAAATCTGAGGCGTCAGGATTGAGGTATCAGGCAGGCTCCGGCCGCTGCTGTTTGCCCTTGGCCGCCGGAGTTGAACAGCTCTGTCCGCCGATCTCGTCAAGGGAGATCACCCCTTGAGCCTCATACTCCTTCAGCTTGCGGTACAGCGTGGCCAGGCCGATGTTCAGCTCTGTCGCTGCCAGCACCTTGTTGCCGCCCAGGGCACGCAGCACACCGATGATATAATCCCGCTCGATCTCCTCCAGGGGGCGGATACAGTCTGAGACCACCGGCCTCAGGGAGAGCGCCCGCAGGTCGCAGGGCAGATCATCAATATCGATCTGCGCCCCCTGGCACATGGCAACGGCATACTCCACCGCGTTTTGCAGCTCACGGACATTGCCCGGCCAGTTGTAGCGCAGGAATTGCGCGGCAGCCCTGGAGGTAAAACCGGTAATCTGGAGCTTCATCTGTTTCACCAGCTTGGCCAGGAACATCCGGGTCAGGGGCAGGATATCTTCGTTGCGCTCCCGCAGCGGAGGCACCTGCAGCTCAATGACCCGCAGGCGGTAGTAAAGGTCCTGCCGGAAGCGACCCTGGGCAATCTCATCAGTCAGATTGCGGTTGGTTGCCGTGACGACCCGCACATCGATCTTGCGCGACTTGTTCTCACCAACCCTGCGGACCTCGCGCTCCTGCAGGGCACGCAGCAGCTTGACCTGCATGGCCGGCGAAACCTCACCGATCTCATCCAGAAACAGGGTGCCGCCGGCAGCCGCCTCAAAGAGGCCGGGGCGATCCCGGTCCGCACCGGTGAAGGATCCCTTGGCATGGCCAAACAGCTCACTTTCAAGCAGTGTCTCGGTAAGCGCGCCACAGTTTACCGCAATAAAGGGCTGCGCAGCACGGGGTGACTGGTCATGGATGAAGCGGGCCATCAGCTCCTTTCCGGAGCCGCTTTCACCGGTGACCAGTACCGATGAATCCACCTTGGCAACCCGCCAGGCCATATCGACCACGTTCTTCATGGCACGGCTGCGGGACATGACCAGCGTGGGGGTCGTGGCCCCTTCAAGGAAGGCGAAATGCTCCTCCTTCTTGCGCAACCGTTTTTCCACACTGATCAGCTTTTCATTCAGCTCCCGCATGATGGCCGCTGAGGACTCCATGCGGTAGTATCTGAGATACGGCTCCAGTTCAGGTCCCCAGTCCTCTTTGTAACGGCCCACGACGTGACAGGTATCATGCCCCATTGCGCGGCACTGATCCTCGATAAAGTAGACCTCCCGCCCTTCAACGTAGGAGGCGAAACCGCTTGCAAAGGCGACCTCCCGCCAGCACGCCGGTTCATCCGAACGGCCAAAATGCAAGATATGTTGCTCTGCCTCGTAACAGTCGTGCCAGACCGATTCAATCAGCGGCTCACCTCCGCTTCCATCGGTGCGGACGTTAACGGTGACGTTGTTAAACCCGGTCAGGGAGTGCAGCTTTGCGCCGGCAAACTTCTTTGACTCCTTCCAGATGTCAGGCGCGTGCTGTTCCAGGTTTTTTGCGGTTTGCCAGCCGTTGGCAAAGCCGAGACGGGTCAGGATGCAGCGTGCCGTGAACACCCCCAGCGAATCGATCAGCTCCTTTTTCAGCAGCCCCGACACATTGGCATTGTGGATCAAAACCCGCTCACCCAGCAGGTGTATGACCCCCCCTTCAGGGTTGAAAGAAAGCATCTCCCGCAGATCCATATCGGCAATCTTCATGGCATCCTCCCTATCTCAAATTGATAATCACAATGCCAAAAGAAGAATACGCTGTCCAGACAATAATTAACAACTGCCAGAAAATTGGCATGTTAGCGTATTCAGCAAGAATGGCATGGCAGATGCTAAGGCAGAGACAGAGGTAAATTTCTCGGAAATTTTCCAAAACCTAAGGGAGGAGTACATCTATGTGTTTTAGACCAGCAGGAGTGAACAAGCCGCAGGAGTGCCCGAATTGCAAGAAGAAGCTTGCAGCGATAGGCGGAGTGAAACAAAAGATCTGTCCGTTCTGCAAGACCCCACTCGGAGAAGAGCCCAAGCCGGAGCCGATCACGGTCGAACTGGAGCCAGGCACCTACTTCCGTTGCACCTGCGGGAAATCAAAGACCATGCCATTCTGCGACGGCTCCCATGCAGGCAGCAGCAGCTCTCCACTTGAATTCGAGATCAAGGAGAAGCAGCAGGTCACGCTGTGCAACTGTGGCAAGACAAAGACAGCCCCGTTCTGCGACGGCAGCCACGCAAAGTAGTCTGATCCGCTTGATTCAAGGCCGTGCATAACGGCCTTGAATCAACCCAACAGGCCCGGAAACAACCGCTCGCCCTACGGGCGAACCGGTGAGGTGAACATGAACAAACCGGTCGTCTCATTCGTTGCCCCATCAGGAACCGGCAAGACAACCTTGCTGGAAAAGGTCATCGTGGCGCTTAAGGTACAGGGGGTACGGGTCGGTGCGATCAAGCATGATGCCCACCGTTTTGACATCGACCACCCGGGCAAGGACAGCTACCGCTTCACCCATGCCGGTGCCGATACCACGGTCATCACCTCGTCAGAGACCCTGGCGCTGGTAAAACGCCATGCCGCCTCCCCCTCGCCGGAAGAGCTGATTGCCAGCTATTTTGAGGATGTGGATCTGGTGCTTGTTGAGGGGTTCAAGCGCAGCACACTGCCCAAGATCGAAGTGCATCGCCGTGCGGGAGAGGCGAAGCTGATCTGCCGCGGCGAATATCATGACCCGGCCCTGCTCGCCGTGGCCAGCGATGAAGCGCTGCAGCTGGATGTGCCGGTTCTGGATCTCAACAACCCGGCCCAGGTTGCAGAATTCATTATGACGCGGGTTGTACGGGGCATGGCCGCTTAATACCAATGCATGCCGATTCCAGTTCAAGGATGCTATCCAGCCAGCGAGGAGCCGGTGACGGACCAACGAAGAGGCGCCTTGAAACGGAATTGAAATAACAGGTCAGATTGATTGGAGGAGTGTATGGCTCAGGTAATTGCTGTCTGCGTAAGTGCCGACAAAGGCCAGCGCAAGACCCCGAAAGAGTCGGTGCTGGTACAGGAAAACCACGGCATTGTCGGTGATGCCCATGCCGGCGAGTGGCATCGCCAGATCAGCCTGTTGGCCCAGGAAAGCATCGACAAAATGCGGGCTTTGGGCCTGGATGTCACCACCGGCGACTTTGCCGAGAATATCACCACCAGCGGTATTGACCTGGTCGCTCTGCCGATCGGCAGCCGTCTGCAGGTCGGCCAGACCGTTCTTGAGGTGACCCAGATCGGCAAGGAGTGCCATAACCGCTGCGCCATCTACCACCAGGCCGGGGATTGCGTCATGCCGAAAGAAGGGATCTTTGCCCGGGTGATTGCCGGCGGGACCATCCGGCCGGTTGACATGGTAAGCCGGATCTGTTGAGCGCCAGGCCTTTCAGATACCACGCCGCAGTTTAACACGCCCCGGAAAACCGTCTAACAGGCTGTTGAAAAACGTTATGAGGAAGCACGGCTACAAGGCGCACGGCGCACAGCGACTGAGACATAACGTATAGTTAGGAGAAGGAGCGAGCACCGCGCAACGCCGTAGACGGGCTCCGTAGTAGTTTTTCAACAGCCTGCTAAAGGAAATGCTATCGCCATGAGAAGCGGCTATCAGATGTATATCAACGGCACGTGGCAGGATTCTGCAGACGGCAGCTGGTTTGATGATCTCAATCCCTACACGGGAGAGATACTGACAACGGTGGCAAACGGCAGCCAACTGGATGCGCTGTTGGCCGTTAACGCAGCAGCTGACGCATTTCCAGACTGGGCCGCGGTTGCCCCCTCCCAAAAGCGCCTCTTATTCCTGAAGGCCGCAGACCTGCTTGAAAGACGCAAGGATGAGCTAATTGAGCTGCTTGCCCGGGAAACCGGCGCAGCACGGCCTTTTGCCGCCTATCAGGCAGCTGCCGGACCCAACTATTTGCGAGAGGCCGGTTCACAGGTACATCGGGTCACAGGTACGATACTCCCCTCGGAAACCACGAAGGTTTCAATGGCAATGCGACATCCTGTCGGTGTCGTTGCCGGGATATCGCCCTGGAACTGTCCCGTTGTACTCAGTTTGCGTGCCGTCTGTTTTGCCATAGCCTACGGCAATACGGTGGTACTGAAGCCGTCGGAGGAATCACCGGTGTCTGGCGGCGTGCTCCTGGCAGAACTGTTTGAAGAAGCCGGTTTCCCCGGGGGCGTCTTAAATGTTGTGACCCACGGCTATGGCAGCAGCAACCAGATAGGCGATCTGTTTATTCAGGACCGGCGGGTCAAGAGGATCAGCTTCACCGGTTCTACCCGGGTCGGGCGTGTACTTGCCGAAAAATGCGGAAGGCAGCTCAAACGGATCGCCCTGGAACTGGGTGGTAACGACCCGCTGATCGTCCTGAAAGACGCCGACATCGATCATGCCGTCAATGCGGCTATTTTCGGACGCTTTCTTCATCAGGGCCAGGTCTGCATGAACGCCAAGCGGCTGATCATAGAAAAAGCAATAGCGCAGGAGTTTACCGCCAAGTTTGTAGCAAGGGCCGCAGCCTTAAAGGTCGGCAATCCCCTTGATGCCGCCACCGTGATCGGTCCCCTGATTAATCGCAAACAGTACGACACGCTGGACAGCCAGGTAACACAGGCAGTGGCCGAAGGCGCTCAACTGCTTTGCGGGGGGTACGGTGACGGGCTCTGCTATCACCCGACAGTGCTGGGCAGTGTGCGTGAAGATATGGCGATCTTTCACGAGGAGACCTTTGGCCCGGTGGCCCCGATTATTGTTGCCGAAGATGCCGATGAGGCCGTACGGATGGCAAACAACTCCACCTATGGCCTTTCAGCCGGCATACTCACCAACAACATGCAGCAGGGACTTGCGCTGGCGCGCCGGATTGAGTCCGGTGCCTGCCACGTCAATGATTCTCCGCTCTATGGTGAAACCCACGCCCCGTTGGGAGGTGTGAACAATAGCGGCTGGGGCAAGTTCGGCATTGAAGCGATGCAGGAATTCACCGAGCTGCAGTGGGTTACCCTGGAAATGGGAACGCGGCAGTATCCCTTTTAGACGTACCAGGAAAGGCTTTAAGTAAATGTTGATCGTAATGAGCCACACCGCCAGCCAGTCAGATATAGACAAGGTCATTGAGACGGTCAGCGGGATGGGATTCACCGCCGCCCCGATTCCCGGTGGAGAACGGACCGCCATCGGCGTTTTGGGCAACAAAGGCTACGTGGATGACTCCAAGATCCGCGACCTGCCCGGCGTACAGCAGGCGATCCATGTCTCCAAGCCGTACAAACTGGTCTCCCGCGACTTTCACCCTGACAACACCATCGTTGACGTGGCCGGCGTCAAGATCGGCGAGGGAGAACGCCCGGTGGTGGTGGGTGGTCCCTGCGCCGTAGAATCGGAAGAACAGATCCTCACCACCGCCCGCTTTGTCAAACAGGCCGGTGCCGACCTGCTACGGGGCGGCGCCTTCAAACCCCGCACCGGCCCCCACACCTTCCAGGGGCTGCGGGAAGAAGGGCTGAAACTGTTGGCCAAGGCCCGTGCAGCCACCGGCCTGCCGATCGTCACCGAAGTCATGAGCCCCGACAACGTCGCCCTGGTGGCTGAGTATGCCGACCTGCTGCAGGTTGGTGCCCGCAACATGCAGAACTTTGACCTGCTGCGAGAACTGGGCAGGATCAGAAAGCCGATCCTGCTCAAGCGCGGCATGAGCGCCACCATCGAAGAATTTCTGGCTGCTGCCGAATACATCCTGGCCGAAGGGAATGACCAGGTCATCCTTTGCGAGCGCGGCATCCGCACCTTTGAGACCGCCACCCGCAACACCCTCGACCTGGCCATGGTGCCGCTGGTCAAGGAACTGACCCACCTGCCGGTCATGGTCGATCCCTCCCACGCCACCGGCAAACGCAGCCTGGTCACCCCGATGTCCAAGGCCGCCCTGGTGGCCGGTGCCCACGGTGTATTGGTAGAGGTGCATCCTGAGCCTGAAAAGGCCTTGTCCGACGGCCCTCAATCCCTGACCTTTCCCGGCTTTGAGGCCTTGATGGCTGATCTGAGACGTTTGCAGCAGTGCCTAGCCTGTTGCGATATCGCACCTTGACGGAAGGAGGCCATGCCCATGTCTGAAATCAGTACGACAGCACCCGGCCAGCCCGGGCCTGAAACCGGCCTGCTGACATTCCCCGCAGCCCTGCAGGGCTGCAACGTACTGGTCTGGGGCTGCAGCAACAAAGAACAGCTCAGAGCGCTTGCGGAACAGATCGGCCCAGAGGGGCAGTTGCTGGTGGCCGAACCTGCCGGACCGAAACTGCTGCTGCCCGCGCGGCCCTGTCCGGTGCGCCTGCTGCCCTCTGAGGGGACAGCTGATTGTACGGACAACTCGTGTGATCTGGTGCTGGTAACCGAGCAGTTCAATCTGCTGCCGGACAAGGCAGTGCTCCTGCAACGGCTTTTCAGACTGCTGAAGCCGGGGGGTGAACTGTACCTGAACACCCTGTTTGCAGACCGGCGCCTACCTGAGCAGTTGTGCCAGCCCCCTGCTGCCGGCGACCTGCTTCTGAGCGGGGCACTCTACAGCCACGATTTCCGCCGTTTGCTGTCCGCTGCCGGCTGGCCGGACTACCGGGTGGTTGCCGTATATCCCCATCTGCCTGAGCCGGACCAGCAAACCGCATTCGGCATGGTGGCATTCAGCCGCAGGATCATCCGCACCTTCAAGCTGACCAGCCTGGAGGATATCTGCGAGGACTACGGCCAGGTCGTCACCTACAACGGCACCCTGCCCGGCAGTCCGCACAGCTTTGTCCTGGACAACCACCATACCTTTTATACCGGCAGACCGGAGCGGGTCTGCGGCAACAGCGCCGCATTGGTGCAGGAAACCCGCTTCGGCAAATATTTTAGCGTCAGTGGTGACCGTTCACGGCACTTTGGCCCCTTTCCCTGCTGACAGAACCACCCCGGGAGATCTCCATGAAATACGGTCATGAATTTATCGGTGAGCTGCTGGGCACCTTTCTGCTGGTCTTTATCGGCTGTTCATCAGTGGCGGTATCGGTACTGTTCTCTGCCCACGCCGGACTGTTTCAGATCGCCCTGATCTGGGGCATCGGCGTGACCATTGCCATCTACGCCACCCGGCACCTTTCCTGCGCCCATCTGAATCCGGCCGTCAGCGTTGCCATGGCGCTCGGGCGCCGGATGACCTGGCAGCGGCTGCCGGTCTATGTGGCGGCCCAGTTTATCGGCGCCTTTCTTGCGGCAGCCCTGCTCTACCTGCTCTTTTCCGGTTCCATCAGCCAGTATGAGGGGATCCACGCCATTGTGCGCGGCACACCGCAGTCAATCAAGACGGCACAGATCTTTGGCGAGTTTTACCCCAATCCCGGCGCCGGCGCGGCAGCGGCGGTCACCTTGGGCGGGGCCTTCGCGGCTGAAGCGGTCGGGACCTTCATCCTGGTGCTGATGATCTTTTCCCTGACCGAGGGATGCAACCTGGGCCGCCCCTCCGACAACCTCTGCCCGTTCTTCATCGGGCTGACCGTCACCGTCCTGATCTCGGTACTCGCCCCCTTGACCCAGGCAGGCCTTAACCCGGCCCGCGACTTTTCCCCCCGACTGTTTGCCTGGCTGATGGGATGGGGGACCGCGGCGCTTCCCGATGCGCACTATGGTTTTCTGATTGTCTACATGCTGGGACCGGTGGCAGGCGCCATGGCAGCTTCAACGTTGTTTACCTTTGTGATTGAGCCGCTGATGCAGGCAAAGAGCCTGTCCGGCAAGGCCTGCAGACCCTGCGCATAGGCGGTTGGGGCTGCTGCCCGGTATGCCGGAGGAGACATAAACGCTATTACCCCAGCCCGAACCGTTGGCTGACTGACACTGGCTGTACTCAAGTGATGCTTGATGTATCTAAAATACAGGAGGATGGGATGGACACACAGATGACAACGATAGCGGCAAAAGAATTGAGGGACATGAAAAGGGCATTCCTGATGCTGAGAGGCCTGTTTGACACCTCGAAAGAGTACGCAGAACGCCTTCCGCCATGCGATTCGCAGCAGGCCGAGGTGCTGATAAACAACCTGACGCTGGGCCAGATCAAGGCGCAGGAGTTCTTTTCCAGGGCAAAGGAGCTTGAAAAGGCCCAGGCATGATCAGGTCACGGAAGCTGACCGCTGCCCGGCCGGGAGACTGGTCTCAGCTGAGCAGCGTGATATCTTCAGGTGTATTCAGGTTGAGGAATGCCGTCCCAGCCGGATCAAACGGCGCGATATCCGGGTAGGGAACCTGCCTGACATGCAGCTGTGAACAGGCCGTACTGATCGAAAAAATCCCCTCCTGCAGCTGGTTCCGCATGGTATCTAGGCAGCTCTTGCGATAGCAGGCAAAGAGCGGCTCAGCCCCCTGGCTGCTGCAGGGGATGACGGCATCATAGCTGCCCCTGGCATTGCAAAGGTAACGCAGGATTGCGGGATTGGGGAAAGGCAGGTCGCAGGAGGTGACAAAGACATGCTCGGTCCTAGCGTGGTAAAGGCCGGTGTACAGTCCGCCAAGTGAACTGCCGGGGTACAGGTCCGGCACAACAGGCAGCCGGCAGCCGGCAAACCGTTCCGGCCGGTCCCCGATCAGCAGAACCTGCGCAAAAGCTTGCTGAAACGGCTCCAATGCCCGTTCAACCAGCGTTTTCCCCTGAACAGCGAGTAACGCCTTGTCCTGCCCCATTCTGCGGCTCTTTCCCCCGACCAGGACAATGCCGGTAATATCCTGAAAGACCGGTGCGGTCATGCCACAACCTCCCCCCTGCGTCAGGGATGCTCAATCAGCTGAATGAACTCTTCCCGCTTGATCTCATCAACGATCCAGGAACAGGCAGCAAAGCAGCGATCCCTGGTTGTGCCGGAGACCACCGCGAACAGGACCGTATCGCAGGCATTGATGCTGCCCAGCCGGTGAACCACCAGCACCTGATTCAACTTGAACTGAGTCTTCGCCTGTTCTGCAATCGCCATCATCCGGCTGTCAACATCAAAGACCAGCGGTTTCAGTTCGACACGGGAAAAGTCAGGTACCTGCTTGCCGGGCCGTTTCACCCTGCCGTGATGCATGACCACGGTGCCGGTCAGGTCGGTCTCCTGATCAAGAAAGGAGCGGTACAACTCCAGGCAGTCAAAGGCATCTGCTGATGCATAGGCGTGTATCATGGTCAGTCTCCCCTTCAAAAAATTCAGTCTGTCATAACAGCGGCCCAGCGTTGCTCACCTTCCGGGCCTTGAAACATCTCACATGAACGCTCCTTGGCACCCGCATAATCCGCAGGCAGATCAAGCAGCAGGCTCAAGGCATGGGTGACCGGCAGACCGGCCAGCATGCTGTCGTACTTCAGGACGCAGCTCAGACAGTATGCCACCAGCCAGGCCGCGCCGGTCTGCGCAAACTCCGTCCGGCGCAGATCCGTCAACTCCTCAACCAGATCCGGACGAAAGTGTGAGAGCTGACCGCCGCTGCCGCAGCAGATGGTGGAGCTGCCGCTGTGGGGCATCTCAACAAGGGTGTAGCCCCGCTGCTGCAAGGCAGCACGCACCTGTTGGCCCCACTGCCCCGTAAACCGGTCAGGGCAGGAATCATGCACCGTACAGCTGACTCCTCCGGCAGCGTCTGCCGCCTTGAACGCCAGGTTCTCGTACACCGATTCAACACGAATGCCGACCGGCTGCAACAACTTCTTCATATCGTAGTAACAGCCGGGACAGGCTGTAATTATCCGAGTGATGGCATGTTCACGGGCGTAGCTGATCAGCTGTTCCTGTGCATGCTGCAGCCGTTCCTGCAGCCCAAGCTGTTCCAGCAGCTTGCCGCAGCAGTCGGTCCAGATCGCCTGACATGAGCTTTGCTCCTGCAGGTGTGCAAAAACCGCCCGGGTCAGGACCGGCGAGTAACTCATCAGGGTGCAGCCCGGGAAAAAGCAGGTGCCGCTGGCAGCGCCCGGGGCCAGATCGGCATACTCGATGCCGTACTGCCTGCGGTACATGGCCATGACATTATTGGGACGGTCGGGAAAGAGGTAGCGAAACGAGGCAACATCAAACTCGCCGGAGCTGACCGCCTCACTGCGTTTGTTGGCAAAAAACTCACCAGGCCAGAGGCCATCCGGACAGGCAGACCGGCAGGCACCGCAAAAGGAACAGCTGAGCGCCTCATTGAGCGTTACCCCCTGCCGCGCCATCTCATCCGGCGTGCAGCCCGACTCACGCAACAATGGGCAACTGTCTCTGCAGATACCGCATCCGGTACAGTTTTTCAGGGTGGCAGGGTAAGTGATCTCATGCATGGGTAGTACCTTGCAGGCGCAGTACATATTCCGGTACCGGATTGTGTCTTTCGGACAGGGTGCTATTCAGTTACTCATAACAAATGCAGTCTATTCGCCGTAGTTGGTATCATTTTTTCTTACTTGTGTTTCATAGAACACATCAGTGTAAGACTAGTTAGTAATCAGCGAATAGACTGCATTGTTATATGGTTAATCACATATACCATTAAAATCAATTTACATGATTATACCAATAAAAAACTCTATTTTTCTTTTGCGTTTTCAACAACGTCAACGGCACCTACTGTTTTGTCGCCTGAATCATTCAGCTTGCCGCCATCATATTCTTTGGTAGGAACAAAAGTAGGCTTATCGTACTTTTGACCAGGCTTCATTGCCAGAGGATTAAGCGGCTTTTCGATTTTTTTGCGAACAGGATTGTCTGACATGATGATCTCCTTATCTGTTTAGTTACCAAACTTACAAAGATTAAATAAGTTTCTGCAAATAAACTAACTATAATATTGACGTCATTTTATGTAGTACATATAGTAATAGTATATTTAACTACATTATATGTTTAGAGAGCAGAGAAAGGAACACCATGTGTTGGTCATGTAATCCATACTGTGGCGGTTGCAAACCACCGAAACCAAAACCTATCAAGTGCCCTTCCTGTAAGACCTTTACCTTCCCGGAGTTTACTCACTGCAAAAAGTGCGGTGCCAAGCTGCCTGAACCACCAAAGCCTGAACCGGTTCTCTGCCTGTATATCGGAGAGATCTGCACGGTTCCCTGCAACAAGCATAAAAGAACTCCTGATGATGGGACGATCGGCACCTGCAGCTGTCATACCCCGGCAGGCTCCAACTAACTGCTTCAGTTCAGCTTGTGTCAGGCAGCCCCTTCTCCATCGAAAGGGCGCTGCCTGACATCGTCAGCCCATGCTGCTACGGTACAAAGATTGCGACTTTGGTGCCTTTATCAGCCGCTTTCTTGGCCAGTTCTTCCACAGGACCATACTGCATGCAGCCGCCGAGGCAGTGCAGGACGCAGGATGGTACATCTCCGTTGGCTGTCCTTTTTTCACACAGGTCACACAGTTGGGTCGGAACCGGTACATAGTTCCACTCCCACTTGTCGGCATCTATCTGAAACGGGCCAACCTGGGTCAGCTTGATCCCCCACTGACCACGTGGGATGTTGTGCTCGTTCTTGCACGAAACTTCACAGCTATGGCAGCCTGTGCAGTATTCGTAATCTATCAACAAACCGTTTTTTGACATGTACAATTGCCTCCAATCGTTATAGTTCCCCCCCGGTAACACCGGGGGGGGTGTTACCATCAGCTCAAGCTATCCAGCGTGAAGGTATGACCGGGGTCAACCCTGTAGATCTTACAGATCATCTGCTTATGCGGGGCACCGAAGCCCAGCTTGCCGATATGCTTGTGTGGTACCAGGGTGTTGACGTTGGCTTCCCAGACACCGTACAGGCTTGGCTCTTCTGCAGCCTTCTCGGGGAACCACCAGCCGTGGGTACAATGCACTACCTTCTCATGGATGGTAGGAGTCAATTGTGCCTTCATCTTACACTTGCCGAACATGTTCTCGATCATGACGTTGTCGCCATCGATGATACCAAGTGACTTGGCGGTCGCCGGATTGATTTCGACGATCGGATCCGGATCGATTTCACGCAGCGTACCGATCTGTCTGTGCTCGGAGTGGAATGAAGTGAACTTCCGTGAACCCGTGGTCAGTACCAGCGGATACTCTTTCCAGAGTTCCGGCGTGCTGTAGGGGCTGTAAGGCGGCTCTTTGAAGTACGGCAGGGCATCGTCGCCCCAGGCCTCAAACAGGGTAGAGGTCAGCTCGACCATACCGGTAACAGTGTTGAAACCGGGCTCACCATCGGTACGGAGACCACCCTTTTCAAACTTGCGGTAGGTGTAGTCAGGCTGCCACACACCCAGCTCACGCAGGCCTTCAAAGTCGACACCCAGCTCAGGCTTGAGCTGCTTGGTGAAGAAGTCAGGCACGTCGTCGAAGGGCCACATATCGGGATGGAGTTTCTTACCAAGCTCGATACATACTTCGATATCTGATCTGGTGTCGCCAACGCGCAACGCCTCGTTGATTGCACCAAGGAATACGGCGTTACGGCCGAAGTGGGTAATAACCACGCCATCATGCTCGGCGAAGGTAGGCAGCGGCAGGAAGATATCTGCCAGGGCCATTGCCGTCGGGGTCATGAAGCAATCCTGTACCACGTTGAACTCAAGCTTCTTGAGTCCCTTGTACCAGCGGTCAGGACAGGCGCAGCAGGTCGGAGACAGGAAGTTACTGCTGTTGAACCAGCCCATCCGCAGCTTGTAGGGACGCTCGGTCTCCAGCGTATCCAGGGTCTCGTCCGGGTGGGTGGTGGCCATGGCGGTGCTGAGTGCCGGCCATTCTTTAGCGCCGATCCGCTTGTCCCACAGTTCTTCGGAGAGGTTACGGCGGGTCTCAACACGCCATTTGCCCAGCAGTGCGGCAGGCGGGCCGATGGTGATGCCGCCCGGAACGTCGATGTTACCGGTGATGGCAGCCAGGGACAGGATGGCATGGCCAAGCTGTACGCCGTTGGGGTTTTCGTCCACTGCCAGACCCCACTGAATGGTGGAGGGCTTATTGGTGGCAAAGGCACGGGCAACTTCAATGATCTTCTCTTTCGGTACCCAGGTAATCTCCGCAACCTTCTCGGGCGGATACTCCTGAACACGCTCTTTCAACTCGTCAAAACCATAGGTCCAGTTATCGACGAAGTCGTGGTCATACAGGTCTTCATTGATGATGACGTTCAGGAAGCCCAGTGCCAGAGCGGCATCGGAGCCGGGACGCAGCTGACAGACATGCTCTGCACGGGTACCCAGCCAGGTGATACGTGGGTCGATGCAGATCATCTTGGAGCCGCGCTTCATCATATCGATCAGGGAGTGACCGAAGAAGCCGTCAGGGTTGGACATCAGGGGGTTCTTACCCCACTCCATGATGTACTTGGGCAGTACATATTTGGGGTTGTCAAAACGGTCCGGATAGTAACCGGCGTTGTCGATCTCAGGATAGCCGGCACCGAGGATGTAGTCGGTGATGGCGCAACGGGGACCGTAGCATGACCAGCCGCTGAGCGGATAGCAGACGTTCGGAGTACCGATTGACGCAAAGCCGAGCGGATAGTAATACAGGCAGGCCTCACGACCTGTTCCACCGAACACGACGATGGATTCTGCGCCGTGATCAGCCTTCAGTTGCTTGATCTTGGGTACAATGATATCCCAGGCCTCATCCCATGAGATTTTGGTCCAGGCTTCTTTACCACGGTTCTTCGGATCACGCTTCATCGGGTGAGTGATCCGTTGTGGGTGGTGGACATACTCGGGCAGCGTCAGACAACGGATACACAAACGACCGTTGGTGATCGGGTGCTCAGGGTCACCTTCAACCTTGACCAGCTTGCCGTTCTTTACGTGCAGCTTCATGCCGCAGCCTACCGGGTGATCCCCCGGAGGTGACCAACCACAAGTTCTAACGGTATATGATCCATCTTCGTTCTGTACTTTCCATTCTTTTTTCATTGCTTTACCTATCCTTTCAGTTAGTTTGACAACTGCTTAGCCGAGATTCTCTTTGTTGTTGCACCTCCTTTCTTTCTTCTCCCCCTTCGTGTTGTGACCTTAGGATCTGCCGGCGCCACATCTCAACAGCTGCAGCCTGCCGGGCGAATGTGCGTACATCAGCCAGATAGCAACGAGCATGCCATAGCCGCAAAAAGATATAAAATGCTGTAATAACTAGACTTACACCACAGCGACAACGGAGCCGTTTCTGGCTTTGATAAGCTTTCTATCAATTTGAAAATTGATAAAGCCTACCGGCAAGAGGGGCTGAAAGGGTTATCTGCGGTGCCCCGGAACCGGCGCAGCGGCGCCAGACCTGCGGCCTTGCGGATAAGTGGAGCTGCGTTTCCAGACGGGATTACATTTTTGAGGCAGCTTGCGAAAACAGAGGCGTGTACCCTGGAAATCAGGCGGATTATGGAGAGGGGGTTAACAGAGGATATACAGCGGCTTCAGGTCAGGCAGAATGACAAGCCTCTCTGCCCTTACTGCGAAAAAGGACCGTGAACAGAGCGAGCACGACGATCCCGGCACTGCCGTTCAACACAAAGGCTCCGGCAAATCCGGTCAGCTTGATCACCGGCCCCATGGCCACCGAGCTGAGCATCATGCCGGTATAGACGCAGGTGTTGTAGCAACCGACAGCAAGACCGCGCATCTCAGCCGGGACCAGGTCGGCAATCCGGGCGCAGATCACGGTAAAGGCAACCCCCATGCCGCCACCCATGACAACGGCAACAAGCATAAGCAGAGGCACTGAGCGGCAGACAGCCAGAGCTGCCATTGCCAGGGAGAACAGCGCCAGACCGCCGCCAATCAGGATCCCCTTGTTATTGATCCGGTCGGACAGCCTGCCGGTGGGCAGCCGTGACAGGGCATTGGCAAGGGCCTGAGCGGTGAAGACGTAGCCGACCTGGACCGTCTGCATCCCCATGCCCTTCATATACAAAGGCATGAAGGTGACAAACATGCCGTAGCCCAGACAACACCCGAGGGTGGCAACCAGACAGGCCAGAAAGGGGCGGTTTTTCAGGATCAGCAGCAGTGCCGGCCCGGCAGAGGTCTTACGGTGGGTGGCGGCAGGTTTGGGCGGTGGGGCGGGCAGACAGCGGTAGGCCAGCAGCAGCATGGCCAGAAACAGGCCGCCGACCAGCACAAACACCTCCTGCAACCCGCTGACGGCAGCGGCATAGCCACCAGCAGCCGGTCCAAGCGTCATGCCGCAGTAGAGCGCCATGGTATACCGGCCATAGGCATGCCCAAGCCTGTCGGCAGGGGTGACATCGGCCACATAGGACATGAGCGCCGGGGAAAAGGTTGAGAGCCCGGCGCCAAACAGCAGGTAGACAACCGCCATCTGCCCCAGCCCGTGACTGCGGGACAACAGAAACGACGACACCGCCATCACCGCCATCCCCCCCAGCAGCAGGGGTCTGCGTCCCAGGCGATCGGAGACAAGACCGGCCGGAATTGAGAGCAGCGCAGCCGTCACCATGAAGGTGGCGTTGATCAACCCGGCCTGGACCGCATCAGCCCCCAGTGAAACAGCCAGCAACGGGACTATCGGCATCCTCATATAGGCGGCAAAGAAGCAGCAAAAGCTGATCAGGCAGGCCGCTGCAAGCCGTCTCTCCGCATTATCCACACACTGATTCATACCCACCTGCCGCTATCTGAACCCCAATACCATGATCAGGCCGAGATAACGGCCTCGCCCCTGCTTCACCCAGGACCCGATTCCGGGCAGCAGCCCGTACTGTTTCAGCTCCTTCTGCAGCTACTGTGCCACGCTCTGCCGTCGACACAGAATCAGCCGTCAGGCCGCAGAGTAACTGCCTCCGGGTGGTGTGTTCACAATCAGCAGCCATCCTCAGCCGCCGCCTCGTTATCAAAATGATGTCGCCATTATCAAAACTAGATACAGTTTCCGGGCAGGCCACCCAACTAACCAAAAAACTACTTACAATTCAGCATATTAGCCAATGGCACAGATACTGCTAACAGGCCTTTGACTGGCGGTAACGCCAAACGCCCCTCCTGATTGCATAGACGCTCTGACCGGTCAGACAGAAAGCGTTTAGCATCAACCAGGAGCCCTACAGCCGACAAGACCGGTCATCCAGAACTATTTGTGAGGCTACGTCATGATCAGCATCAATGCTGCACAGGAAATTGTCCTAAAACACACAACACAAATCGATATTGAGTCCGTCCCCCTCCTGGAGGCGATCGGCAGAATCATTGCCGTTGACATGCGGGCGCCCCATGACCTCCCGTTATCAAACAACTCCGCAATGGATGGCTATGCGCTGGCTCTGCGGCAGGGACAGGAAGAGTGGAACGTCGTGGATTTCATTCCTGCCGGGTTGTTGCGCACAGCACCGGTCTGCCAGGGTGACACGGTCAAGATCATGACCGGCGCCCCGGTTCCGGCAGGCTGCGACACGGTGGTACCGATTGAGGATGTGATTGAAGACAATGGTGTGATCCGGCTGAACTGTGCCCTGAAGCGCGGTTCCCACATCAGGAAACATGGCGAGGACATACAAAAAGGCAATCTGCTGATCAAGTCCGGTTCGCCTGTCCGGCCTCAGGAGATCGGCCTTTTAGCATCATTCGGCTGGTCAACCCTGCCGGTCTACCGCAAGCCGCGTATCGCCATTCTTGCCACGGGAGATGAACTGCTGGAGATCGGTTCGATCCCCAGTCCGGGCAAGATCATCAACAGCAACAGCTACAGTCTGGCAGCCCAATTGATACAGGCCGGTGGAGAACCGGTGCTGATCGGCATTGCGGCAGACACCAGAAAGGCGACCAGAGACAAGATTGTTGAGGGGTTGCAGGCGGATGGCCTGATCATCTCAGGCGGCGCATCCGTGGGGGACCGCGACTTCGTCAGGGAAACGATCCTGGAACTGCAAGGCGAACTGCAGTTCAGCAAGGTGAATATGAAGCCCGGCAAACCGGCGACCTTTGCCACAATCGGCAGTAAGCCGGTCTTCGCGCTCCCCGGCAATCCAGTCGCGGCCATGGTCTGTTTTGAGATGTTCGTTCGCCCGGCCATTCTCAAGATGCTGGGGTATTCGCAGCTGATGCGGCCCACGGTCAAGGCCGTGCTGTCCGGACAGGTCTTGAACAGCGGCGAACGTCCCCACTTGGTCAGCGTCCGGGTCGCCCCTGAAGGAGACAGCTACAAGGCCTCCACCATCACCAACCAGAGCTCTGCCAACCTGGCATCACTGACAGCCGGCAACGGCTTGTTGAGGCTGGAACCGCACTCGTTACTCTTGGCTGACAGCGTCGTTGAAATTACCTTGCTGGACCCGGACCTGGGCACGGGGGATATTCATTATGGCACTCTATGATCCGTTTGGAAGGTCAATCAATTATCTGCGTCTTTCAGTAACCGACCGCTGCAATCTGCGCTGCATCTACTGCATGCCCGCCGCAGGGGTACATGCCATAAAGCATGCGGATGTACTGAGTTTTGAAGAGCTGCTCACGGTCTCCCGGGCTGCCGTTGCTATTGGCGTTGAAAAAATCAGGGTTACCGGCGGCGAACCGCTGGTGCGCAAAGGGATCATCCCCTTTCTGGCAGAGCTGGCCACCACCCCCGGTCTGAAACGTCTGGTACTGACGACAAACGGCATCCTGCTGCCGGAGATGGCGGCAGAGTTACGCTGCGCCGGTGTTGAAAGCCTGAATATCAGTCTCGATTCACTGCAGCCGGACACCTTTGACAGCATCACCCGCGGCGGAAACATCCTAAAGGTTTTTGAAGGGATCAAGGCAGCAGAAGAGGCCGGATTCAAGCGGATCAAGATCAATATGGTGGTGATACGCGGCGTCAATGACCATGAAGTGGCAGACTTTGCCGCACTGACGCTCAAAAGGCCCTACCACGTCAGATTCATTGAATATATGCCGACCCTGCGGGACGATTCCTGGAAGGCGCGCACCATCTCCGGCAGTGAAATCCTCGGCAAACTGGCCCTGCGCTACACCCTGCAGCCCGAGAGCAAAGCGGCCATGGATGGGCCGGCCAGTTATTACCGGATCGCCGGAGCGGTCGGCAAGGTCGGCGTCATCACACCGGTATCATGCCACTTCTGCAATGAATGCAACCGGATCAGGGTTACCTCAACCGGGATTGCCAAAAGCTGCCTGTTTGCAACCGAGACCCACGACCTGAAGCCCTACATCCATGCCGGAGACGATCAGGCACTCAGAGATGCGCTGCGCTACGTGGTCACCACCAAACCTGAACATCACGCAATTGAGGAGCGGGCCCAGAGAAACATGACGATGCCGATGTCACAGGTGGGTGGCTAAGGCTCCGGACACACTCATGGAGTCAACGGCGGCACGACCGGATTTGAGATACAAGCGGGGAACTCTGACATGCATCTGAAACTGACCCCAAAGGCGCACAAGATCATTGTTGATAATGGCAACCAGGTGACGGTCTGCCTGAACAAACAGATCTGCTACAGCTGAGGGGGCGCCCAGTCGAGAGACATCCCATCCGTGCGATGGGGAACACCTGAAGCATCAGAGATTGGCGAATACGAGGTCATGAATATCGAAGGGATCTCCCTGTATGTTCATCGTCAGCTCAGGGCTAGCGCCAACGCCCGTATCGATGCAGTGACCGGGGGAGCCGGCACGAAACTTATACTGTTGGGATTTGTCGGAAACAAATAACCCGGATTATTTTACCCCCTTGCCGTATTCATTCAATTTGCGGTAGAGGGTCGCAATGCCGATATTCAAGGCACTGGCGGTACGGGTCCGGTTATCGCCCATGGCAGCCAGGGCGGCCAGGATGTACTCCCGCTCCATCTCCTCCAGCGGCCTGATCCCGCCGTTGACCGTCGGCTTGAACACGGCTGCACGCAACTCCTCGGGCAGGTCATCGGCCTGCACGCGGTCATCCCTGCAGAGCGCCACCCCGTAGTCAACGGCATTTTGCAGTTCCCGCACGTTGCCGGGCCAGTCATAGCGCAACAGCTGGTCGGCTGCCTTGGTGTCAAAACCGGTAATGGTGCGATTTGAGCGGCGCGCCGACTCATCCAGAAAGAGGCGCGCCAGGGGCAGGATATCCTCTCGCCGTTCCCGCAGCGGGGGCACCCGCAGCTCAATCACCCGCAGACGGTAGTAAAGGTCCTGGCGGAATCGACCGGCAGCCACCTCATCGGCCAGGTTGCGGTTGGTAGCCGCCACCACCCTGATATCAACCGGCCGGGCCTTGTTGTCGCCAACCCGCCGGATCTCCCGTTCCTGCAATGCCCGCAACAGCTTGACCTGCATCCCGGGCGAGATCTCGCCGATCTCATCCAGGAAGAGTGTCCCTCCGTTGGCGGCCTCAAACAGCCCGATGGCATCCTTGGCAGCTCCGGTAAACGCCCCGCGCACATGGCCGAACAGTTCGCTCTCCAGCAGGGTCTCCGTCACCGCCCCGCAGTTAACCGCCACAAAAGGACGCCCCATACGGGCCGAGCCTTCATGAATCAGCTGAGCGATCCGTTCCTTGCCGGTACCGCTCTCACCGCTGATCACCACCGTCGATTCCACCTTGGCAATCCGGCGGGCCATCTCAATCGTCTTGCGCATGGCAGGGCTACGGGCGGTAATACAGGCACACTCCTCTTCCCCCCCTTCGCCATCCAGGCAGGAAAGCTGGCGTTTCTTGACCCTGAGCCGGTTTTCTACCGTCCGCAGTTTTTCAGTCAGCTCGGCCAGCATATTGTCGGCCGATTCCATCTGGTAGTACTGCAGATGTTCATCCAGCTCGGGCCCCCATTGTTCCTTGAAACGCCCCTGCATGTGGCAGATGGCATCCCCCTTGGCACAGCAGCGGGTCTCGATAAAATAGACCTCCTTGCCCGCCCAGGCAGAGACATAGCCACTGGCAAACCCGGTCAGACTCCAGCAGACAGGTTCCGTTGATCTGCCAAGATGCAGCAGATGCTGTTCAACCTCGTAGGAGTTGAGCCAGTCACCCTCCACCAGCGGCACCCCCTCCACACCTTCGGTACGTGTACTATTGGCAACCTCAACCAGCCCCAGCAGCGTATGCAGACGCGGACCGGTCTGGCTGTCCTCCAGCAGGCTCGGAAACTCCTGCCGCAGTGCCTCTGCAGTCCTGCGGCCATGGGCATAACCGAAGCGGGTCAGAATACTGCGGGCAGCCGTTGTGCCCAGGGTGTCGATCAGTTCTTTACGCAAAAGTCCCAGGGCAACGGCATCAAACAGCAATGCGCGCTTCCCCATGAACCGGATAATACCTCCGCCCGGCGCAAAGCTGAGCAACTCGCGCAAGTCAAGATCCTGTGCTCGCATACCCCCCCCTTTCAATTCAGTAAACAGCCTATCATTACGATAACCCCAGTCAACCACAAATATACAAAAACATGCAAAAACAGCACGTTAAGCCATGGCACACCATCTGCATGCGGACTTTTTAATCAGCTCGACGGAACCATGCGCCCAGTAATGCACCGGTTAAGCGGTCGTGCAGAAATCACCAAGGGGGATTAAGGAGGAGGGGGAAATGAAGAATCTGGGGATTACGGCAAAACTAATGGTAGGCTTCGGCCTGATCGCACTGCTGCTGTTGGGCACCCTGATCATCGGTATCCAGGCGCTGCGCGACATGCAGCACAAGCTGGTGGAGGTGCAACGGGTTTACCAGCTCAGCCATCAGGCCTCAAAGGTCCAGGCCAGCATCTATTCCATCAACGACCGGGTCAAACATATGGGGCACCTGGAAAACACGGAAGAAAAACAGGCCCTGCTGCAACTGAACGCCAAAGATCGCGATATCTATCTGGAGGCCCTGAAAAAACTTGAAGCCGGCACCCTTCTGGCTGAAGGGAAAAAACTGGTTGAGGATTACAAGGGGGCAACCGTTTCCGGTCGTACAATGATCAAAAATCTGGTGGAATCTGCCATGACCAATGACCGGCCACGCTATCTAAGCGCTTTGCAGGATGGCACCAAACTTACCCGGGAAGTGACCGACCCGGCCCTGAAGAAGCTGCTGGAGTACTACAATGACCAGGCAGAACTTGCCGCACAAAAGGCCCAATCAGCCAGCAGGACCGCACTGATCTTCATGATTGTCTGCGGTACCGTTGCAATCGGCGCCGCACTGCTCATCTCGTTCCTGGTGACCCGTACCATCATCAGGCCGATCCACTCCTGCATGCAGGTTGCCGATGCCATTGCAACCGGCGATCTCACGGTGCATATCGATGCCCAGGGCAAGGACGAAACCGCCATCCTGATGCGGGCCATGGGCAACATGGCCCAGTATATGCGTGAAACCATCGGCATGCTGAAGACCGCAGCGACCAATGTTGCCGATGCAGCCAGCCAGCTCCAGCATACCTCGACCGATATGCTGGCCGGCACCGATACGGTGGCAAGCCAGGCCCTCAGCGTGGCCACGGCCGGCAACGAGATGGCGGCAACCGCCGGGGATATCGCCCAGAACTGCCAGATGACCGCCCAAAGCGCCGATACAGCCAGCAGCGCCGCCAGGACCGGCGAGACGGTGGTGCAGAGCACCATCAACGCCATGGCCGCCATCACGGAGCGGGTCAAATCCGCGGCAGGAACCGTTGACAGCCTGGGCAAACGTTCGGACCAGATCGGCGAGATCGTCAGCACTATTGAAGACATTGCCGACCAGACCAACCTGCTGGCCCTGAATGCTGCCATTGAGGCGGCCCGGGCAGGCGAGATGGGACGGGGCTTTGCCGTGGTGGCCGACGAGGTGCGCGCCCTGGCAGAACGGACCACCGCCGCCACCCGTGAAATCGGCCAGATGATCAAGAATATCCAGGAAGAGACCAGGACGGCGGTAGGCGCCATGGACGACGGGGTACGGCAGGTTGAACGCGGCGCCCTGGAGGCTGAAAAATCCGGGAACGCCCTGCAGGATATCCTGTCCCAGATCACCGCGGTGACCGGCCAGATCGGCCAGATCGCCACAGCTGCAGAGGAACAGACCGCAACCACCCATGAGATCAGCAACAACATGCAGCAGATCACCGCAACCGTAGGACATGCCACACAACATGCCAAAGACACGGCTGCAGCTGCGCAGCACCTGTCCGGACTGGCCGGAGAGCTACAGCAGCTGGTGGCCAGATTCAAGCTGGCAGCCTGATCATACCGGCATAGAAGATGTAGACGTACAAAGGCCCGGCACTGTCCGGGCCTTTGTCATGCCCTTCACTAGCAGCAGCATAGGTAAAACAACCGATGCCCGCATAGGTACTTTTTTCTTATATCTCAGCAGCTCTCCCGATTGCCGCAAACGCAGGATACGCATATCCGACCCTGAAATGCACCAACTGCCATCAATCGCACGATGCATTTAAAAATTTCTGTGCAACCTGTCACGGCTTTGCCTTTAGCTGGAAGCTTACATGAGACAGGTGAGGCGTTCATCAGTCAACATCACTATCAAAATGAAAAGCCGTTCACCCAAAACGACAGTACAGAACAACCAGAACCAACAATATACCATGCAATTCAAGCAGGTTACACGATGGCACAGACAGTGCAACACAGTATCATAACAAGACTAAGACCGGACGCTTACGTCAGGTAAGCATCCTCCTTAGGTGGTGCAATGGGGGGAGAGCGATCTCCCCCAATTTTTCAGCAGACACCAGTTCTCTTCAGTCACAGGCAAAGGAGTACAGAGCGATGGCACGATCCTCCATAGAACAGGCGATCAGGGATATCCGCAACGGCAGGATGGTTATTCTGGTTGATGATGAAGATCGGGAAAATGAAGGCGATCTGACCATGGCAGCCGAGCATGTCACCCCGGAGGCGATCAATTTCATGGCCAAGTATGGCCGGGGCCTGATCTGCCTGACCCTGACCGAAGAGCGCTGTGACCAGCTTGAGCTGCCGCCAATGGTTTCAGAGAACAACTCGCCATTCCAGACCGCCTTTACGGTTTCCATTGAGGCACGCCACGGGGTGACCACCGGCATCTCGGCAGCGGACCGGGCCCAGACCATCCTGACCGCGATTGCCGACAATACCGGGCCGGATGATCTCTCCCGCCCCGGCCATATCTTTCCGCTGCGTGCACGGGCCGGCGGGGTGCTGGTACGCACCGGTCAGACCGAAGGTTCGGTGGATCTGGCCCGTCTGGCCGGACTGAAACCGGCCGGGGTGATCTGCGAGATCATGAACGAGGACGGCAGCATGGCCCGCATGCCGCAGTTGAAGGAGTTTGCCCTGCGGCACGGCATCCGGATCTGCTCGGTGGCCGATCTGGTGGCCCACCGGCTGAATCATGAATCACTGGTGCGGCCGGTGGCGGAGGCAAAGCTGCCCACCTGGGCCGGCAAGTTCCGCGTGGTCGCCTTTGAGAACGATATTGACGGCCTGGAGCATATCGCCCTGGTCAAGGGAGAGATCAGGCCGGACGAGCCGGTGCTGGTCAGGGTACATTCGGAGTGTCTGACCAGTGACGTGTTCGGCAGCATCCGCTGTGACTGCGGCGGACAGCTCAGCCGGGCCATGGACCGCATCGAACAGGAAGGCACAGGCATCCTGTTGTACATGCGGCAGGAAGGCAGGGGGATCGGCCTGATCAACAAACTCAAGGCCTATGAACTGCAGGATCAGGGCTGCGATACCGTTGAGGCCAACGAGGCGCTGGGATTCAAGGCCGACCTGCGGGATTACGGCATTGGCGCCCAGATGCTCAGGGCGCTGGGTGCCAGAAAGATCCGCCTGATGACCAACAACCCCAAGAAGATGATCGGACTGGAGGGGTATGGCCTGCATGTTGTTGAACGGGTACCGATCGAGATGAAGGCGTTAAGCACCAACATGCGCTACCTGCAGACCAAGCGCGACAAGCTCGGGCACCTGCTGGCCGCCTGAGCAAGAGGAGAACGGATCATGTCTTCTTACAGCCCACTCAATACCTTCGGCTATGTTGCATCACAGCATCTCATGCCGTATGACAGCCGGCAGACCAGGTTAATCGCGGTACTTGACGAGATTATCGCGGCTGCCGGACAGGTCCCGTCTGCTGAGCTGGAGCATCAGATTGAAGATCTGCTTGGCAACGTTCTGGGGCAGACCGCGTCTGAAAACGTGCATATGTTTACGATCGATTATCTGGCCTACGAAGATCACAAGCTTGATCACTTCCGGATCTGCACCACCATTGCCGGTATCCGCTGCAAGGCCGCCCGTGCGCTCTGTATTGCCGATGACCTGCAAACACTCAGGAAGCTGCTCAGCCTGCATATCGACAAGCACGACCAGATGCTTGAGCAGTACCTGATCTCCGGCGTTCAGCCGTATCAATGCCAGCAGTACCAGGAGCTATTCAGATGAACGGACAGCACCGGGATCTGTTCAGGGCGTTGTTTCTGATCAATTTCCTGATCTCGCTGGGGTTCGGTGTCAGCGACGCCTTTTTTCCGCTCTACTGCCAGAGCATCGGAGCCCGGGGGCTGCTGCTGGGGGTGGCGGTTGGCGGCTATGCGCTGTCAAAGATCATCTTCAGCCCGATCATGGGGTCGCTGGCAGACCGCTTTGGGCGGCGGCAGCTGGTTATCACCAGCCTGCTGGTCTATCTGCTGGTCTCCTGCAGTTACCTGGTGACCGAAAACCTGGTTGTGGTGGTCTGCCTGCGCCTGCTGCAGGGGGCCGGTTGCGCCATGTTCCGGCCAGTGGTGCAGACCCTGATTGCCGATCATGCCAGCAGCAGGCAGTGGGGCAAGGCGATGGGCAGCTTTGATATCTCCTTCTACGCCGCGCTCAGCAGCGGCCCACTGATCGGCGGGATCATCATGGATCAGGCAGGCTTTCACGGCCTGTTCAGCGTCCTGATTATCTGCAGCATGGCCGCATTGGGGCTGGCCCTTGCTGCGATCCCGCGACAGCTGCAACCGACCCGCATAGCGCAGGAAATCCCCGCTCAACCGGGCATCAGGAACATCTGCCGCCAGGGTGGAACGCTTCAGGGGCTGCTGCTGTTCATCTTCGGCAGGGCCTGCGGCATCACGGCCTGCGGGACGTTTCTGCCGATCCTGCTTTCGTCAAAACTGGGGATGAGCGGGGTACAGGTGGGGATCATCATGGCCTCGGCCACCCTGGTCATGACACTGCTGCTGCGGCCGGCAGGCCGGATTGCCGACCGGGTCCCCCGCAGGATGCTGGTGATCTGCGGCGGTACGGTGGTGCCCTTACTGTACATGCTGTTACCCGTTGCAGCCGACTTCATGCAGATGCTCGGCGTAACGTTGGGGATCGGCGCCTTCAGCGCCCTCTCGCAGCCGGCCACCAGCGCCTTGCTGGCTGAGGAGGGACAGCGGCTGGGAATGGGAACCTCGATCGGCACCTTCCATGCCTTCTTAAACCTGGGATTTGTGGCGGGGCCGCTGCTGGGGTCGTTATTGCAAAGTTCGGCAGGGCTGCAAGGGGTATTTATCGCCATCGGCCTGATCGGACTCTGTTCAGTGGCCGGTTTCATCCTGAACAAGCCGGTACGGAATCTGACGGTGGCACGGGCCTGAAGGCCTGCTGCGCAAGGCTTCACACCGGCAAATAATCTCTCAGGCAGACCTTCTTCAGGACTGGTCTGCTATCAGCTGCCTGGCCAATGCCAGCTCCTCGTCCTTTGAAGCGATCAAGCCATCCAACCGTGCCGCCAGCAGCCGTTCCTTGAGGCTGCGGATGGCAGGTCCGCGGGCCGCTCCCAGGGCCTGTAGCTCGGTACCGCTGACCAGGGCCTTTGCGTCGGCAAGTCTGGTCAGGTAGTGCGAGACCAACCGCCGCAGATCCTCCTTGCCACTACGGGCCAGGCCGTACAGCAGCAGCTCCACCGGCATGCCATGCAGACCGGCATGGAGCTGGCTGTTGGAGATTTCCTGCCCGTGCCCCAGCATCTGCCGCAGATGCTGCAGACGTTTCAGGGCCTGGTGACGATGCCCGAAAACACGTTCCATCAGGCGTTCCGGCATCATCAGGCGCCGACAGGCCTCCAGATAGCGGGGAGAATCAAGGCGGTCCATCAGGGCCAGAAACCAGACCGTCCACGGCTCCAGCGGCGTATCCAGATAGAGCAGCTGGTACCAGGCCAGCACCCGCTCAAGCTCGGCAAACAGCTGTTCACTGTCAGGGCCGAAACGCAGCTCGCTGTGGATGCAGGGCAACAACCCCAGCTGGGCCATCCGCTTGACCGCCGGCACCGGTTCCTGTTCTTTCAGGATCTGAATCAGCTCCCCCAGCAGGCGTTTGCCCCCGACCCGTTCTACCAGCCCGGCCCGCACTGCAGAACGCAGCAGACCTTCAGTGTGGGGATCAAGCTGAAAGCCCAGCCGCTGTTCAAAGCGGATCGCCCGGAAGGCCCGGGTCGGATCCTCCACAAAGGAAAGGTTGTGCAGCACCCGCACCGTCTTCTCCTGCAGATCCTTCTGGCCGCCAAAGAAATCCAGCAGGATGCCGAAACGATTGGTATTCAGACAGAGTGCCAGGGTATTGATGGTAAAGTCGCGGCGATAGAGGTCATGGCGCAGCGAGGCCCGTTCCACCGTCGGCAATACACCGGGTGAGTCGTAATACTCCAGCCGGGTGCTGGCCACATCCAGCTTGCGGCCATCGGGAAAGACCACCACTGCAGTGCCAAAGGCCTGGTGGGGACGGACCCGGCAACCGTGCTGCTCGCCAAAGGTCTCGGCAAAAAAGATACCGTCCCCCTCCACCGTAATATCAAGATCAAGGTTGGGGACATCCAGCAGCAGATCCCGCACAAAACCACCCACCGCATGCACCGCCACCCCCAGCGCATCACCGCTCTTGCCCAGCAGCTCCAGCAGCTGTACTGAATCTGCGGGCAAGCGCCTTCTGAGCAGGGTCGCCAGCTCCCGTTCCTTTGGTTCCGGCGAAAGCCGCTCCAGGTCGTACAGGCTCTCACCATCCTGGCTCGCGCCGTGCAGATGACGCAGCAGGTCGGTGCGGGTCACCACCCCCACCAGTTTCTCACCGTCGAAGACCGGCACGAAGCGGCGGTCGCCACCCACCATATGGTCCATCACCGTGGCAAGCGGGGTCTCCGGGGTGGCACGCATCACCGCGGTGTGCATCACCTCGGTTACCGGCCGGTCGCCAAGCCCATGATAGACCGTCTTTTCCGCCACTTTACGGGTGATGATCCCCAGCAGCTGTTCCCCCTGCAGCACCGGCATGGCGCTGTAGTTGTAGCGCACCAGCAGATCACGGGCTCCCTGTACTGTCGTGGCACTGGACAGGCTGCGGACCGGTGATGACATAATCTGTCCCACAGTCTTGCGGGGATGCACGATCAACAGCAGATTCCGCTCCAGGCGTTCCAGCACAACGGACAGCGCCTCACCCTTAACCGTTGCCGAGGCAGCCGAGGCGTGCCCGCCGCCGCCAAAGAGGCGCAGCAGTTCCCCCACATCTACCTCAGGCACGCGGCTGCGGGCCACCAAATAGACCCGGTCCGCCATGGCCACCACCAGCACCAGCAGGTCCAGGTTTTCCATATCCCGCATCATGTGGGCCAGTCCGGCAATATCCCCGACATACCAGGAACGGCTGGCATGGGCCACGGAGAGCCGTACCCCGCTGACCTCACTGGTCTTCAGGGTTGAGAGCAGATCATGCAGCAGCTCCACCTGCGGTGTGGTCAGCTCGGGCGACAGGATCTCGTCGGCAAGATGCAGGCGTGCGCCCCGCTCCAGCAGCCAGGCGGCCGCACGATAGTCTTCCGGCGTCGTCGTAGGAAACAGCAACCGTCCGGTGTCTTCATGGATGCCCAGCAACAGCAGGGTTGCCTCTGCAGGGGTGGGCTCCACACCCCGCTCCCGCAGCAGCTCAGTCATGATGGTGGCAGTGGCACCGACCGGCCGGACAACCCCGCCCGATGCGCTGATGCTGTCGGCAGTGGCCGGATGATGGTCATAGAGGTGGACCGTCAGGCCGGGCCGTTCCAGCAGCTCGGCAAAGCGGCCGATCCGGGAGCCCTGCTGGCAATCAACAACAATCAGGCGGGTGACACGGGAGAGATCAATATCCTTTGAGCGGACAAACGGGGGGAGCAGGTCAGGGTGGCGGGCGCAGAACTCGCGCAGATTCTTTTCCTGGGAGCCGGGAAACGAGAGCAGGGCTCCCGGATACAGCCGCGCAGCAGCAGCCAGGGAGCCCAGACAGTCAAAATCAGCGTTCAGGTGTGAGATAACCAGATCCATGGGGTTCCTAACAGGCGACCAAGCGACCAAACGGTCGCCCCGATCATTACTTATTTCACCACAATCCTATCCTGCACCACCAGATAGCGCTGCAGAATCACACGGCGAAATGAGTCACTGGTTGTTGCCCAATCAACCAGGTCAACCCGGATGCTCAGGTCTGATTCATCAAAGACCTCCCGCAGGGAGGCCATCTGTTCCAGTGACAAGGGCTGTTCAGTAACGATTACGAGATCAAGATCGGAATACGGTTTGTGGCTGCCGGTTACCCGCGAACCAAAGGCCCAGACGGTGTAGCCTGACAGATGTTGTTGTAGTATCCGCTGCAGTTCTTCTCTGTCATGAGGACGCAGGTCTAACAAGGGAATGGCTGTCCCGGAGCTCACGCGTCGTGCTTCCCGCTCGTGAGCTGTTGATACAGATAGCGGGCTTCTTCCAGAAAATCAGGGGCCAAGGCGTAGACAGCCTCTGCTTTGCTGCTGTCATAGGTATGGCTGCTGTCAGTACGGGCCTGGCGATAGGCTTTCCAACGCAGCCAGTCTGAGCGCAGCAGCCCTTTTTCATTTCCCATGCGGATCAGATTCTGAAAGGTACTGCTGTCAAGTTCTTCAGGGGTGGCAGACACCGCTTCAAGATGGCGTTTGAGCATCTTCCAGCTAAGCTCATAGGTAAACTCAAAACACTGGATAACCGAGTTTCGTAGCTGTTCAAACAGATCGGTATCCTGCCTGGCCATGTCCGATGTGGCAAACCTGATGCTCTTTTCAAGCTGGGTGATTGCGTTTTCAAGCGATGAGTAGTCCAAGCTCACACTGATACTCCTTTGAGAGGCCCTTTTCAGGAATTATACATCGGCTTGCATCAAAAGCGACGAATCTCTCCTACCGCTTTGCCAGCTTGCTCTCCCAGCGCCAGGCATCCTCAACAATGGTTTTTAAACTGTTAAAGCGTGGCTGCCAATCGGTCAGCAGCTTGATCTTCTCGGCCCGGGCGACCAGACAGGCTGGATCACCGGGGCGGCGTCCCTCTTCAACCACCCTGAAGTCAACGCCACTGACCTGTTTGACCATGGCCAGCACCTCACGTACGCTGCTGCCTTGGCCGTAGCCCACATTGATGGCAGTGGACTCGCCCCCCTTGTCCAGATAGCCAAGGGCAGCCAGATGGGCAGCGGCCAGGTCTTCGATATGGATATAGTCACGGATGCCGGTGCCGTCCGGTGTGGGATAATCTGTGCCGTAGATGGCTGCCTGCTGACGCTGGCCCAGGGCGGTCTGGCAGGCGATCTTGATCAGGTGGGTCGCCTCCGGGGTGCGCTGGCCGATCCGTGCCTGGGGGTCGGCTCCGGCCACATTGAAGTAGCGCAGGGCAACATACTTGAGGCCGTGGGCAGCGGCCGTGTCACGCAGCATCCATTCACTCATCAGCTTGGAGGTGCCATAGGGATTGATCGGCGCCAGCAGGGTTTCCTCCGAGGCACTGCCCCCTTCGGGAAAGCCGTAGACCGCAGCGGTACTGGAGAAGACAAAGCGCTCAACGCCGTGTCGTACGCAGGCCTCCAGCAGACCGAGGGTATTGCGGGTGTTGTTGCCGTAATACTTAAGCGGCAGCGAGACCGATTCCGGCGCCACAATGGCGGCGGCAAAGTGCAGCACCGTCTTGAAGCGGTGTTTTTGAAAGGCGGCTTCCAGAGCGGCATGATCGGCCAGCTCCGCCCGGATCAGTTCTTCGCCATGCAGCAGGGCATCTTGAAAACCGGTGGAGAGATTATCGTAGACCACCACGGAATGGCCAGCCTCGGAAAGTTGCCGTACCACATGACTGCCAATATAGCCACACCCGCCGGTTACCAGAATTTTTTCTGACATATTCAGTCCTATAAGTAGCGCTGGATTGCCTGCATTGATCGTTCTAAACGTTCGCGGCTATGGGCCTCCAGGGTCCAGACCGCCTGGGGGGCATACTGTTTTAACAAACCGGTTATCTTTTGAAAATCGATCTCCCCTTCCCCTACCGGCAGATGTTCATCAGCCACGCCATGGTTGTCGTGCAGGTGGCTTTCAATGATGAAGCTGCCCAGGGCGGCAAACCATTCTTCCAGCGACACCGTACAGAACATATTGAAATGTCCGCTGTCAAAACAGTGGCCGAAAAGGGTGGGATCAAGCTGATTCAGAACCTGCAGCAGGGTTGAAGGTTCTTCTTCAAAGATATTTTCAAGGGCAACCCGGCAACCGGTTGCCCTGATGCGTGGCACCTGCTGCTGCCAGAAGGAGACCGTATTGGCGACCCAGCTCTCAACTGCAGAACCGTAGGAGAGCCGGCTGTAGCCGGGATGGAACACCACCACCCGTGCCTTGAGCATCTCTGCGCACTCCAGGGTCTGCTCAACCCGCTGCCGGGTGGTCTCGCGCACCGCCCGGTCAACCGAGCCGGGGTTCAGGTCCATAAAGGCGGCATGGATGGTACAGGCAAGGCCATGGCTGACCAGATCATCCGACAAGGCCTGCATCTGCCGCGTATCCAGCGTATCCAGCGTATCCAGGGCATCCGCGGGCAGGTACAGTTCAGGATTGATCCGCTGATCCAGCAGGTAAGAGCGGTGTTCCGCCAGGCGGGGCCAGGGTACATGGGCACAGAGCAGACTAGGCATGGACAGTCTCCCCCTGCTTGCGGCGGGCGCTGTGCCCCGGTTCTATCCGGCGTTTTACCAGTTCTTCAAGTTTGTCCACCGACGCAGGATCACCCAGCACAATCAGGGTATCCCCCTCATCAATGGCAGCCTGCGGGTTGGGGTTAAAGACCATGTGACCATGGGATTTCTTGATGCCGACAATAATGACACCGGTCTCTTTACGGAAGCCGGTACTCACCAGGGTATGGCCGGCAAACTCGGAATCATGGGGGATACAGATCTCCTCCATCTGCAGATCAAGGTGTTCGCTGGCGGTGGCGATCTCGATAAAATCAACCACATTGGGCCGCAGGATGGATTGGGCCATCCGCATGCCGCCGATGGCGTAGGGTGAAACCACCTTGTTGGCCCCTGCCCGCTTCAGCTTCAGCTCAGTTCCTTCTTCACCGGAGCGGGCCAGGATATGCAGTTCCGGGTTCAGACCGCGGGCAGTCAGGGTGATATAGACGTTCTCCGAATCCGAGGTAACCACCGACACCAGACCGGTTGCACGCTGGATACCGGCCCGGATCAGGGTTTCATCCAGGGTGGCATCCCCCTTCATCCAAAGGTAGCGGGCATCCTCAATCCGTTCAACCACATCGGTGTTGCGTTCAACAATCACAAACGGGACCTCATTGGCAGCCAGCTCCCGGCAGATCATCGAACCGATCCGGCCAAAACCGCAGATGATGTAATGATCCTTGAGGGCATCTATTCTTTTTTCCACCTTTTTCCTCCCGATGATCCGCTGAATCTGACCTTCAAACATCAACTGGGCCACGCTGCTGACCAGATAACCGAGGGTGCTGACACCGAACACAATCAGGACCATGGTAAAGAGCTTACCCTGATCACTCAGATCATGGACCTCCTTGAATCCAATGGTGGCCAGCGTAATCACGGTCATATACAGCGCATCCAGGAGCCGCCAGCCCTCGATGAGCATGTACCCGCCGGTCCCCATGGTCAGCAGCAACAGGAGTATGACAACCGATATTTTAAGACGTCGAACCGGATCCATGCGCACACCCCGTAGCTGATTCAGATGCTGCACCCTACTACCTGAACTGTCAAAATTCAAGCGCCTTTGGCACAACCTGTCCCTATATCAAACGGACACATCCGCGGAACTCATTAAAGTAAAATGGATTCAATTGACAAATAGTGCATACTGTATACAATAATCCCATTACCTTATGGAGCAGGCTCGGACATCATGAAAAGATTAAAAGAAAAACACCTGACGTTACGGGAAAAGATTCTGGAGACGATCCGTGATGCCATCATCTCCGGCACCATCACCTCCGGCAGCCGGGTCTCGGAACCGGACCTGGCCGAACGGTTCGGTATCAGCCGCACCCCGATCCGGGAAGCGTTCCGCCAACTTGAGTCAGAGGGCTACCTGACGGTGATACCGCGCAAAGGGGCGGTGGTCAGCGCCTTTACCCAGAAGGATGTGGAAGAGTTTTACGCCATCAAAAGCATCCTGGAGGGGTATGCCGCCAGGCTTGCCTGCACCAAGCTGACCAGCAAAGAGATCGAACGGCTCCAGACCATCAACGAGCGTCTGTCAGAGTTGTGCAAGCATTCTGACATCAAACAGTTTTTCAAGGTCCACAACGACTTTCATGACCTCTTCATCAAGGCGGCCGATAACGACAAACTGCGGGAGATGATCAACCTGCTGGTAACCCGTTTCCAGCGCCTGCGGCTAATGTCACTTGCACAGCCGGGCCGGATGGAGGTATCTGTGCAGGAACATCAAAAGATCATTGCCGCCTTCCTTGAACGCGACTGTGAAACCGCCGAGCTGTTGGTGCGAAAAAATGCCGAATACGGCGGCAAGGTATTGCTGGACGAAACCGCCTGCGAGCCGGGCGAAGCGATGGATCTGTAGGAGGCTGCCATGGGCGGAGCATCACAGCAGGATACCAGACGCAAGCTCCCTAAAATGGACAAGGTACTGTCCTGGCCTGAAGTGGCCTCACTGCGGTCGCTCACCAGCCATGTCGGCCTGAAACAGGCGGTCCGCAACGTGCTTGACCAACTGCGCAGCTCACTTGCCGCTAACCCGGCGACCGAACTGACCCCCATCTCGATCAGTCATCTGGTACGCAATCAGATCCGCATTGCCGAAACCCCCAGTCTGCGGCGGGTGATTAACGGCAGCGGCGTGGTGGTGCATACCAATCTGGGACGTTCGCCACTGGCCCAGGCAGCAGAGGCTGCGCTGCGTGATACGGCCTGGGGCTATAGCAACCTTGAGTTTGACCTGGAGCGGGGAGAACGGGGGGAACGTTACGCCCACGTTGAAAACCTGATCTGCGAACTGACCGGTGCTGAGGCGGCCCTGGTGGTCAACAACAATGCCGCTGCCGTCATGCTGGCCCTCTCAAGCCTGGCAGCAGGCCAGGACGTGATCGTCTCCCGCGGGGAGCTGGTGGAGATCGGCGGCTCCTTCAGAATACCCGACGTGATGCGCCAGAGCAGCGCCGGCCTGATTGAGGTGGGCACCACCAACCGGACCCATCCCCGCGACTATATCGGGGCAATCACAGAGCAGACCGCCTTGCTTTTGAAGGTCCACACCAGCAACTTTGCCGTGGTCGGCTTCACGGCAGAGGTTAACACCGAAACCATGGTACGGATCGGCCAGGAGGTAGGGATACCGACCATGGTGGATGCCGGAAGCGGCTGCCTGATTGACCTTGCCCGCTTTGGCATCTGCGGCGAAGCCACGGTCCAGCAGCACCTTCAGGCCGGAGCCGACATTGTGACCTTCAGCGGCGACAAACTGCTGGGTGGACCGCAGGCTGGCCTGATTGCAGGCCGCCGCGACCTGGTTGAAAAGATGAAACGGCACCAGCTTTTACGGGCTCTGAGGATCGACAAACTGACCCTGGCAGCGCTTGAGGCGACCCTGCGTCTCTACCGCGACGAGCGGGTGGCACTGACCGAAATTCCAACCCTGCGGATGCTGACCATGCCGCCGGATGCGCTCGCCAGCCAGGCTCGCCGGATGCTGCGGCGCCTGCGCGCCCTCCTGCCCCACCAGTTCACCCTGGCCCTGCAGGATGGTTTCTCAAGCCCCGGTGGAGGCTCATACCCGCTCCTGCAGCTCCCCAGTCGCCTGATCGAGGTAACCGTTGACGGACTGCCGCCAAACCGTCTTGAAGAGCTGCTGCGCAACACCACCCCGCCCGTGGTGGGCCGGCTCCAGAAAGACCGTTTTCTGCTGGATGTGCGTACCCTGCACGACAATGAGATCCCCTTACTGGCCGCAGCCCTCTGCCAGGCCCTTGAGTTATCCCTATGAACAAGTCACATGCCTTTGCCCTGATACCTGCCGCCGGAATGGGAAAGCGGATGGGAGCCTCCATGAACAAGCAGTACCTGCAACTGGGGGGCATACCGATTGTTGCCCGCACCCTGCAGGTATTCCAGGACAGCCCGCTCATCAGCGGCATCATACTGGTCATCCCGGAGGATGAGATCCCCTACTGCCGTCGTGAAGTTGTCGAAAAGTACCAGCTTTCAAAGGTACTGCATGTTGTCCCCGGCGGCTCAGAGCGCCAGCATTCGGTACTGAACGGACTGCAGGCATTGCAGGAGCATGCAGCGTCTGACGATATCATCCTGATCCATGACGGTGTCCGCCCGTTTATTGACGAGCCGATCCTGCAACAGTCCATTGATCTGGCCGCTACCGGTGTCGGCGCCCTGGTTGCCGTTCAGACCAAGGACACCATCAAGGTCGTACAGAACGGCGCCGTTATCTCCACCCCGGAGCGTTCCACCCTCTGGCAGGCCCAGACGCCCCAGAGTTTCAGGTTCGAGCAGATACTGGCAGCCCACCACCAGGCACTGCAGGAAGGTTTTCTGGGAACCGACGACTGCTCCCTGCTGGAGCGTTTCAACGGGACGGTCAAAATCGTGAACGGCAGCTATCGCAACATCAAGATCACCACACCGGAAGATCTGGTACTTGCCGAGGCGTTTCTCAGCCAAACAGCCGGAGGTCGGCCATAACATGGGCATCAAACAGCTTCTGATCGTTACCAACAACACCGCCGCCGCCCAACTGGCGTTCCAGCTGCTCGAAGCAGGGCCGTACCAGCTGCATCTGGTCAGCACCTGCGAAGAGGCCCGCAGCGTAATTACCCAACAACGGGTGGATGCCATCCTGCTTGGTTCTCCCCCCTACCAGCATTGTCTTCCCTCCCTGGAGCATCTGCAGGAATCCGGTAGCGACCCGGCGGTAATTGCCCTGCTGGATGCCGATGAGCAGGAACGCTATCTGGACTGTCACAAGCAGGGTGCGCTGGACTGCCTGATGGCCCCGTTCAGCGTTGAGCGGCTGGTAAAAAGTATAGAGCGTTGTCTGGCAATCAAGTCACTGGAACGGGAAAAACGGGATTTCATCTCCATGCTTTCCCATGATCTGAAAAACCCGCTCACCGCAGCGATCGGCTCAATTGACCTGGTCAGGGAAAAGCGGCTCGGCCCGCTTAATCGCGAACAGGGCAGTTACCTGCTTTCAGCCATTGAGAGCTGCAATGAAGTGGTGGCCATGATCGACAACCTGCTGGATATCCATCGTCTTGAGGCCGGCAGGATCGCCTTCCACAAGACGCCGGTCAACCTGTCCGATCTGGCACAGCAGGTGGTTGCCGGGTTCCACGGCATGATCAAACATGCCCAGATCCACCTGCAGACGCAGCTGGAAGATGATCTGCCCCTGCTGGATCTGGACAGGAGCAAATTCTCCCGGGTGATTGCCAACCTGCTTGCCAATGCCGTCAAATTCACCCCCTGCGGCGGCGAGATCAGTGTGCGCTGCTACTGCGGCGTATCGGCCGCCTCTAATGTTGCGGTCATGCTCAGCATCGCGGATACCGGCAACGGCATTGCAACCATCGAGCTGCCGATGATCTTTGACCGTTTTGTCCAGGCCCGTAACCAGACCGGACGTGGCAGCGGTGGCAGCGGGCTCGGCCTGGCGTTCTGCAAAATGGTCGTAGAGGCTCATAACGGCACCATCACTGCTGACAGCCGGGAAGGTGTCGGCAGTGAATTCACCATTACCCTGCCACTGCCTGAACAGTAACGGAGACACACTATGTTTCGACGGATTCTTCCAATCGTTTTTATTCCGGCAATCCTGATGATGTTGTCCGGTATCACCACAGCATCCGAGATTGATCTTTCAAAGGCCCTGGTAATCGGCAACGGCCCCAAGAAGGTCATTGAATTTACCGACCCTGATTGTCCCTTCTGCCGTAAAGCGTCGGCCTATTTCCACAACCGTCATGACATTACCCGCTATATCTTCTTCAACCCGCTGGCCATGCATCCCAACGCCCGTCCCAAGGCCCAGTACATCCTTTCCGGACATGACAAGGCCAGACTGTACCATGAAGTGATGTCCGGCATGGTAGACCGGATGGATGCCAAGAACCTGCCGGTTACCGCACCAGGTGTAAAGTTGCAGGAAGAACAGCAGGCGATTGCCAAAAAGGCCGGCATCGACTCAACACCGACCTTCATGATTCTGGGGAGAATTATCGAAGGGTTTGACCAGACAAAGATCGAGGGACTGCTGGGGAAGTAACATTTCGTCACTACTGCGGATTGTTGCCGGGCCGGTAGCTCAGCTGGGAGAGCACAGCGTTCGCAACGCTGGGGTCGAGGGTTCGATCCCCTTCCGGTCCACCAAACTGAACAGCCCTCATTTCTACCTGAAATAAGGGCTGTTAGTTTATGAAATCTATGGGGGACACAAGAAGCTTAATATTCCAGCGGCATCGCCTTGACCTGCTTGGCGGTAAACACCGGGCCATCCTTACAGACGTAGATATTACCCACATTGCAGCGACCACACTTGCCCAGTCCGCACTTCATCCGGTTTTCCAGGGTGGTGTAGATCTCTTCATCGCCAAAGCCCAGTTTTTCCAGCACCGGCAGGGTAAATTTGATCATGATCGGCGGGCCGCAGACCAGGGCAATGGTATTTTCCGCTGTTGGTGCCAGCTCATCCAGCACGGTCGGCACAAAACCCACCTTGCCATCCCACTCAGGACCATTACCACCGGGATCAACCGTCTTGACCAGCTTTACATCACTGCGCGCTTCCCACTCTTTCAGTTCACGCTTGTAGACCAGGTCGGCCTCAGTCCGGGCGCCATAGACAATGGTGATATCACCAAACTTGTCCCGCCAATCCAGACAGTTCCAGATCAGGGTGCGCAAAGGCGGCAGGGCGATACCGCCGGTGACAAACAGCAGGTTCTTGCCGAAGAACTGCTCAATCGGAAAAGAGTTGCCATAGGGGCCGCGCACCCCCATGGTGTCACCGACCTCAAGCCTGCGCAGCGATTCGGTTACCCGCCCCACGGCCCGGAAACAGCACTCGATATACCCCTTGCGGGTTGGCGACGAGGCGATGCAGAAGGTGGATTCACCGGCACCAAAGGCGGAATACTCGGCAAACTGCCCGGCCCGGAAGTTGAAACCCTCCCGCACCTGTTCATCCTGAAACACCAGACGCAGCGTACGGACATCCGGGGTCTCGTCAATGACCTCTTCCACGGTGGCAAGGTACGGCAGGTAGATATTCTTGTTGTGATCACACATGGACTGCCCTATCCTTTTTCCTGTATCTCTTCCAGCACCCCGGCAATATCGATCCCCACCGGACAGACCCGGATACAGCGCCCGCAACCGGTGCAGAGGGTCTGGCCGAATTTGTCGTCGTAATACTTGAACTTGTGCATGATCCGGTTGCGGTAACGCTTGGGCTGCAGATCACGGGGGTTATGGCCTGAGGCATGGTGGGTGAATTTCCAGAACCCGCAGGCATCCCAGAATTTACGGCGCTTACCACCCTTCTCGCTGCCTTCATCAACAATATCAAAGCAGTGGCAGGCCGGGCAGACAAAGGCGCAGGCGCCGCAGCCCACACAACGGGTGGCAATACTGTCCCAGGCTGCATCTTCAAAATGGTCATCCAGCCAGGCCTTGATCCTCTTCAGGTCAAACGGTTGGGTTGCCGGTGTTGCCAGCGCCTGGGTCTGCGTACCGTCCGGTTCTGCAAAACGATCCCTCCAGGTTTCAAGAAACGCCTCACCCTTCTCACTCTGGCTCTCAACCAGAAAGCCCCCCCCGACCAACGGGGTTAACATCAGGTCTGCTCCCTTTGGATCAGCGGGAGAAAGGCCGACGGCACTGCAGAAACAGGCATCATCCGAGCTGGTACAGGCCAGACCGATGATGGTGGTTCTGGCGCGGCGTTCCAGAAAAAACTGATCCTTGTAATCCCAGGAAAAGACTGCATCCAGCACCGGTACGGCCGCGGCATCACAGGGCCGCACCCCGATCAGTACCGTCTCAGGGAAACGCTCTGCCGTCACATCGGAAAGCGCTACCTGCTGCCCCTCCTTGCGGTACTCCAGCAGATCCTCGCAGACCGGGAAAAAGGCCTCCTTGACCGAACGGCGCGGCAGTTCATCCGTGACCAGGTCCGAGGCGGAGGCCAGCGGCTCATACAGCACCGTACCGCCAGATCTGCGTGGTCCTACCACCCGCTGCCCCTTGAACAGCAGGCTGTCCAGCAGCAGACGGAAATTAGCTTCGGTAATCTGTTTCTGCATAGTCAGTATCTTTCTCACCGGTTGTCAGCGGATGAAGGATTGATCATCATCGTCCTGATAACTGTTCAAAGGCCCCTTGTCCCGCACCTCAAAACCGGCTTCGCTGTTAAACAGCTCCTTCAGCTCCCTTGCCATCTTGCGGTTCAGCAGGTTAAGCGGGATATCCATCGGGCAGACCCGTTCGCACTCGGCACAGCCGGCGCAGCGGCCGGCCAAGTGCATGGCCCGTACCAGATGCCAGGCGGTGTTGCCGGCAGGACGTGGCGTCTGTTCCACCATCTGGGGACGGTTGCGGTCACACAGGCACTGTTCACAAAAACAAAATGGACAGACCTGACGGCAGGCATAGCACTTGATGCATTTGCTGAACTGTTCCTTCCAGTACTCCCAACGTTCTGCCGGTGACATCGCCTCAAGCCTGGCTATTTCATCAGTGTAGCGTTGCTCAAGCCGGGGCTGTTGGGGCAGCTGCACCGACGGCACAAAGTCGCACCCCGGTGGCAGCCGGTCAGTGCATTCACAGCACTTGGATGCAATGCTTGCTGTGGTCAGCAGCGCGGCCGGCTGCAGCACCGATCCCAGCACACCGGTGCAGGGAATACCGATCAGGTAGAGATCCTCCCGTTTAAGCTGTGCTTCTCCCATCAACCCCACCAGTGCCTTGAGGTCACAGCTTTTGACCACGACCCCGATCCGGCCGGACCTGGGCACATCCTTCTTGGCCTTGGTCAGGTAGACCGCAAGGTTATTCACACAGGCAGCAGAGAAGATCAACTTGTCAGCATCATCAACGGAGGTGATCACAATCGGCTGGGTGGAGCCTTTACGACGGCTGGCAGCATAACCGATGACCGCCGTAACCGTGCCATCAGACAGAATACGTCTTGCTTCAGTGCGGACGGCTTCAGCAATTGCAGCATGACAGGAGGTATCTACGGTATCAGATTGCATCGTAAGCCTCTTGCAGTTCCGGTGTATTGAGTGAACCTGACCACTGCTCCTCCAGGGCCAGATCCTTGAACTCCACCATCTCCCCCATGGCCCGTACCCGTTCGGTCAGGTCAGTCACGACCTCAACCCACTTGCCCCCCTCGGCAGCCGAGACCCAGGAAAACTGCAGCCGGTTCAGGTCAACGCCGATAAACTCAAGCAGTTTGCGAAAGGCAGCAAACCTGCGCCGGGCATGGAAGTTGCCGGCAATATAGTGGCAGTCGCCTGGATGACAGCCGGAGACCAGCACGCCGTCAGCCCCCTGTTGGAACGCCTTGAGGATGAAGACCGGATCGATCCGGCCGGTGCAGGGGAATTTCAATACCCGCACGTTGGCCGGGTACTGCATCCTGCTGGTGCCGGCCAGGTCAGCCCCGGCATAGGTACACCAGGTACAGACAAAGGCTATGATCTTGGGTTCAAAGTCGTGTTTTTGTTTTTCTGAATGCACCGTTATTGTTCTCCTGGAACGAGCAGGTTTTCGTCAGATCAAGAAAGGCAAGCGCCGACGCGGAGGCGTACATCAGAGTACGCCGCACAAGGAGGCGCGTAGCCTGACGCCGAGCTGGCGGAAAATTGCTCGTTCATAGTGCCTCAATCATCGCGACAATCTGTTCATCGGTATAGCCGTCCAGCTCCACCGATTTTGATGGGCAGGTGGCCTGGCAGGTACCGCAACCGGCACAGACACCGGGATTGACATAGGCCACGGTCTTGATCAGGTTGCCCTGACGGTCGCGGATCTCTTTCTCCTCCACCGCACCGTAGGCACAGACCTTTTTGCAGGCAAAGCAGCCCACGCAGCCGCTTTCCCTGACCCATGCCACAATCGGCTCCCGCTCCAGCTTATCCTTGGCAAACAGGGTCATCACCTTGGCAGCCGCAGCTGAGGCTTGTGAAACCGTATCCGGAATATCCTTGGGGCCCTGGCAGGCACCGGACAGATAGATACCGGCAGTGGCACACTCCACCGGCTTCAGCTTGGCATGGGCCTCGGAGTAGAAGTGGTATTTGTCGTAGGAGATGCCCAGCTTCTGGGCCAGGGTGTCGGCACCTTTGCGGGGCATGACCGCCGTGGCCAGCACCACCAGATCAGCCTCCACCTCCACCTGCACGCCGACCGCGATATCACTGCCCATCACCACGATCTTGTCCCCCTTCTGATACAGCCGGGAGACCATGCCGCGGATATAGACCGCCTCTTCCTCTTCAATGGCACGGCGCCAGAATTCGTCATAGTTCTTGCCCGGCACCCGGGCATCCATGAAAAAGACATAGGCCTGACCGTCATGTACCTTGTGGTGGTAGAGCATGGTATGCTTGGCCGTGTACATGCAGCAGATCTTGGAACAGTAGGAGATCCCTTTTTCCCGGGCCCTGCTGCCGACGCACTGGATAAAGACCACCTGCTTGGGTTCCTTGCCGTCGGAGGGACGCAGGATCTTGCCGCCGGTGGGGCCGGAGGCCGAGGCCAGCCGCTCAAAGGTCAGGCCGTCAATCACATCCGGGATGGTGCCGTAGCCAAACTCGCCATAGCCCACAATGGCTGAGTCATCCGGCTTCTTGTCAATGGTGTACAGCTCAAAGCCGGTGGCCACCACGATGGCGCCAACCGGTTCGACCACCAGCCGGTCTTCCTGTTCAAAATCAACCGCTCCGGGGCCGCAGACCTTCTGGCAGACCCCGCACTTGCCGCTTTTGAACATGCTGCAGTTATCCCGGTCAATCACCGGCACATTGGGCACGGCCTGGGGAAACGGCACATAGATGGCGGTCCGCATCCCCAGATTACGATCAAAGGAGTTGGGAATCTTCTTCTGGGGGCACTTGGTCATGCAGACCCCGCAACCGGTGCATTTCTGTTCATCCACCGAGCGGGCCTTCTTGCGGATCGTGACCTGAAAGTTGCCGATGTAGCCGTCCACCTGCTCGATCTCGCTGAAGGTATGCATGGTGATGTTGGGGTGGTTGGCCACATCCACCATCTTGGGGGTCATGATGCACTGGGAACAGTCCAGCGTCGGGAAGGTTTCGGAAAGCTGGGCCATATGGCCGCCGATGGAGGGTTCCCGCTCCACCAGTACCACCTGGTGACCGGCATCGGCGATATCCAGGGCAGCCTGTATGCCGGCAATGCCTCCACCAATCACCAGGGCCCGTTTGGTGACGGGAACGGTAATGGTGGGCAGCACCCGGTTCTTCTTGACCCGCTCCACCAGCATACCGACAATCTCGGTTGCCTTCCGGGTTGCCTCATCCCGGTCTTCATGTACCCAGGAACAGTGCTCACGGATATTGGCCATCTCACACAGAAACGGATTCAGGCCCGCCTGTTCCACTGCCTTGCGAAAGGTGCGCTCATGCATGCGGGGTGAGCAGGCCGCCACCACCACATGGGTCAGGCGGTGCTCGTTGATCGCCTTTTTGAGCAGCCCCTGTCCGGGATCAGAACACATGTACTTATAATCGGTGGCAAAGGCCACACCGGGCATCTTGGCCGCCTGGGCCGCCACCTGTTCCACATCAACAGTACGGGAGATGTTTTCGCCACAATGGCAGACAAAGACACCGATTCGAGACATCTAGGTATTCTCCGCAGGGATCAAGTCCAGCTTGCGCAGGGTCTTGACCAGTTTTTCCGGTTGCACCGGCTTAACCAGGTGGGCAGCGGACTGGGCTGCCACATAGGCCTGAATCACATCCTGGGGGGTGCTGAGAGATGACAGCACCACAATGTTCACTCCCTTGTCGATGGTGACGCCATGTTGTTCCTCATGGCGGCGAATCGCCTTGGCGGCTTCAAAGCCATCCATCTCTGGCATGACAATATCCAGCAGGATCAGGTGATACGGTTCGCCAGCCTGCAGCGCTGCAGTGAACCGATCAAGTCCTTCACGCCCGTTTTCGGCCAGGTCACACTGGGCATAGGGCTCCATCTGCAGGGCCAGCAGTTCACGGCTCAGTTCATCATCCTCAACAATCAGGCAACGCAACATAGAATCCACCTTAAAGCAGCTTTTTTTCTCTGAGCAGCCGCTGAGGGCTTACAATCAGGGCGTCCATGCCGAGTCGATCGGCAGGGACTCCCAGGGCAAGCCCCACCAGCTGGGTCAGGTAGAAGATCGGCATATCATAGCTGCGATAGTAGACACCTTCAATCTCCTTTTGCCTGATATCAAGATTACCATGACAGAGGGGGCAGCCAACCATAATGCAGTCAGCACCGGCGGCCTTGGCAGAATCAAGCACCGCATTGGTCAGCTGCAGCACAACCCCGGGGCGGGACAGGGTAAAATTGGCACCGCAGCACTCCATCCTATGAGTCCAGTCAACGGTCTCGGCACCGACCGCCTGCAGCAGCCGCTCCATGATGGTGGGGGCCTCGCAGTCATCAAGCTGGGGCACCTCAGGCGGGCGGGTCAGCAGACAGCCGTAGTAGCAGGCCACCTTGAGTCCGGAAAGCGGTTTTTTGACCGCCTGGCTCAGCCGCTCAGTGCCAAGATCCTGCACCAGTATCTCCAGCAGGTGCTTGACAGATTGTTCCAGCGGCACCTTGGCATCAATGGCCTGCTCAACCTGACGCAATTTCTGTTCATTTTCCTTCAGCACATGCTGGGCAAACTTAAGGCGGGAGAAACAGGCAGCGCAGGCCACGGCCATATCGCCCGGCACCTGCTCTGCCAGTTCAAGATTTTTGGCGCAGAGCGAGAGTGACAGCAACTCATCAACGTTGTGGGCCGGCGTGGCGCCACAGCAGATCCAGTCCGGCACCTCATCAAGCCCGATCCCCAATGCCGCAAAGACCTCACGGGTAGATAGATCATACTCAGAGGCCGAGGCATGCAATGAGCAACCGGGGTAGTATGAATAACGCAGTCCGCTCACAGGGCCTCTCCTTTACGCCGCATCTCTTCAATCCTGCTGAAGATCTTTTCCACTTCGGCCATATTTTTGTTCTTCTGATGGAACACCTTCAGCTTGCCCTTGGTCAGCAGTTTTGGCCCCAGCATCATATCCTTCAGAAACTGGCCTGATTTGACGTTAAAGACCGCCGCCAGCCGCATCTCGTACTGACGGCCATAGGTACGGATATTCTGCAGAAAGAGCTTATTGGCAAGCTGAACATAGCTTTCCTTCGAGGGACCATCCTGATCCCAGGAGAGCTTGCGCAGGGCATCCATGATCGAGGCCAGATGCACCTTGTTGGGACAGCGGGTGGAGCAGGTCTCGCAGGAGGCGCAATACCAGATCGAACGCCCGGCCAGAATCCGCTGCCACTGCCCGAGTTGCAGCAGACGCACCACCCGGTTGGGCGGATGCTCCATAAAGGTCGCCATGGGGCACCCGGCAGAACATTTACCACATTGAAAGCAGCGCCGTACCGAGGTGCCCGAGAGCGCCTCCACCTTACGCACCATATCTATATCCATGGTCTCCTGCGAGAGGAGCATTTTTTTCTTCTTCATAAAACCACCGTTTTAGCCGCGCTAAAAATTCTTTCACCACACAGATTTTAATCGGTTACTTAGACACCTATTAGCCACCAATCACTTCACTTACGCTAAAAATACTTACACTATCTACAGTTATAAAATCAAGTTTTATATGGCCCGCGAAGCCGGCAGCCCAGACGCAAACAGGCCCGCAGATACCTCTGCGGGCCTGTAATGCAGCACCTACCCCCTCTTAACGGTTGGCATGGTTCTTGGGATCACCTTTATAACCAAGCGCCTTCCAGTCCAGACGCCCTTTCTCGCCATGACAGTCAAAACACTTCAGCGACTTGTCCTTTGGTGAGACCATATGGTTTACCGACCAGACCATTGAGGTCTCGACGAAACCATACTTGCCGCTGTAAGGCTGGCCGGCGGCCTTCATACCTGCCTCAATCGCCTTGTTCCAGTCGTACTTGACCCAATAGGCAGACTCGCTGGTGGGCGGGCCAAAGACATTCACAAAGGCAAGCGTATTGTTGATGCTGTCGTAAGGCTGCTTGCCCCTCATAATCTTGAAGGGCATGATCTTGGCATTCGGGTCCTTGCGATCACCACGGGCAGCGGAGATCTTGACCACCTTGGAGGGATCAATCTTCTGACCGGGAACCAGACGGTCGACGGTACCATTAAACCAGAAGTAGGTAGGCACCACATTCTGCTCCCACTTGAAATCACCTTTCATCCTGTCATACAGCTTCTCACCATACTGATCCTTCGGCACATCTTTCACATCCTTACCGGCAGTTGACCAGTCCCACCAGGTCTTGGTCGGCTTGGCCTTGGCAAAGGTCTGGATATGACAGGTCTGGCACGCGACCTTCCTGGCATGTTTGTTATACATGGCGTTCTTGTGAGGTTCGGCCTTGTGACAGTCAGTACAGTTCATGGCACGCGGACCGGCGCCAACGGAAACAGACAGAGCCTCACCCTTCATGGCATGATCCTTACCCTTATGGCAGGACTGACAGGTGAAGTTCAGCTTGCCCATATGCACATCTATGTCAGGGGTTGGCTTGGCCAAGGTACTATCCAGATCACCATGCTTCACCCGGTCTCCACCGCCGCCATAAAAGTGGCAGGCGCCACAGGTGGCACGGGAAGGGGCACCAACCGACTGGGCCACCTTGACCAGATCCACAGCCGGCCAGGGCTTGCCTTTAGGGAACTCTTTCGTTTCACCGGCATACACCGGATGACCTGCACCGGCCGGGAATTTCTTGTAGGTTCCGGTTGTGTCGTGACAGATCAGGCAGTCAACATTTTCTGCCTTACTAAAGTCAAACTTACCATCCTTCCAGCCATAACCGGCATGGCAACTGGTACAGCGCGGATAGTTCGACGGCAGGTTAAGGCAGAAGTTGTTTTGTGAATCCTTCTTACCGACAGCGACCTTTTTGCCGGCAACGATCTGCTCCCTTGACCAGGTCCAATGGCTCGTCCTCATAAAGTCCTTGGCCTGCTTTTCGTGGCACTCGATACATTTTTTAGTCACTTCAGGGCCGTTCTTGAAAGGTCCATTACCAACGTACTCGGCATGGTTTCCGGCGACGGCAGAGGTTGCCAGAGACACCCCCAGCAACAGTACTGCATGTGCAAACATACTCCGTAGCTTCATATGCATTGCTCCCCCTTTGCGTAGTAACCTCATGTCGAGGCCATCAATATACAAATATCCATATAAATAGCTATTTGTATTGATTTTTACAGTGCCGAAGTTGTTATAGCGGCTTTTTGACGCAAGTCAAGAAAAAGGCCTGTCGCCACATAACAGCAGGCCCAAACGACACCCAGACGGTTCACTCCGACACAAAGCTGTTTAAAATGCCAGCAGCAACACTTTTAGCTTGACTCAACCTTCGGCCCTATGTTAGAAGAACGGTCTCATTTGTTCCCCAGTAGCTCAGTCGGTAGAGCGGGTGACTGTTAATCACCATGTCCGTGGTTCGAGTCCGCGCTGGGGAGCCATAAACACACAAAGGGGGTTAGCCAACAGGCTGACCCCCTTTTTTATTACGGTTTCCCTCTGTAGCCAACTGATTAAAAAATTCACCTACAGCACTTGCAGTATTCCAATTTGCAGGTATAACCCATCTCATCAGACCATCACATTCTAGGGAGGGAACCATCATGGGAAAGGAATACTCAGTTCAAGAGGCCCTGAAACTTGCTATTAAGGCAGAAAAAGACAGCATGGATTTTTATGCCCGGGCAGCCTCGGTGGCCAAAAATGAACGGGCAAAGAAAGTTTTGGAAATGCTGGCAGCAGAAGAGGCAACCCATGTGAAGCACTTCTTTGATCACTACAAGGGGACTGAATTTGGCGATCTGCAAAGCTTTATGGCAACCCCGGTTGACGCAAAGAACCCCACCTACATGAAGCTTGAAAAAGCGATCAGCGAAGATATGGGTGAGCAGAAAGCCCTGGAGCTGGCCCTTATTGAAGAAAAGGAATGCATCGGTCAGTACACCCAGCTTGCTGCCGGAGTGGTTGATCCAATGGTCAAGGCAATCTTCGAGCGGGTGGTCAAGGAGACAGAAGGACATTTCGCCCTGATAGAGGCGGAGTATGCCCACATCATGGGAATGGTAAATGATAGCGATGTTGATACCTACGTAAGAGAATAGGTCTCCAAGAGGCAGTACAACTAAAAAGCGGCATGGGAGCTGTGCCCCATGCCGCTTTTTACGTCTCAACCGGCTGCAGCCGTTACATCAGCTTTGCAAGCAACGGCACAATCATCAGGGAAACAATATTGATGATCTTGATCATCGGGTTAACCGCAGGGCCGGCAGTATCCTTATAGGGGTCGCCAACGGTATCGCCGGTAACAGCGGCTTTATGGGCATCGCCCCCTTTACCGCCAAAGTAGCCGTCTTCAATATACTTCTTGGCGTTGTCCCAGGCACCGCCACCGGTGGTCATGGAGATGGCCACAAAGATACCGGTCACGATCGTGCCGACGATCACACCGCCCAGGGCCTTGGGCCCCAGGGTAAAGCCGATGATGATCGGGGCGGCAATCGGAATGATACCCGGAATGATCATCTCCTTCAAAGCCGTCTTGGTGACGATATCTACGCATGATGCATAGTCCGGCTTACCGGTACCTTCCATAATGCCGGGGATCTCACGGAACTGACGACGCACTTCCTCAACAACCGATCCGCCTGCCTTGCCAACCGCCTCCATACACTGGGCGGCAAAATAGTAGGGCAGCATGCCCCCCAGGAACAGACCGACGATGATGTACGGGTCTGACAGACTAAAGTCGATTGCCTTGCCGGCAGCCTTCAGCTCATCCACATAGGAGGTGAACAGAATCACGGCGGCCAGACCGGCAGAACCGATGGCATAGCCCTTGGTAACCGCCTTGGTGGTGTTACCGACAGCATCCAGCGGATCGGTTACCGCACGAACCGAATCATCCAGCTCGGCCATTTCAGCAATACCGCCGGCGTTATCGGTGATCGGACCATAGGCATCCATGGCAACCACGATACCGGTCAGAGACAGCATGGAAACGGCAGCAATGGCAATGCCGTACACACCGGCACATTTGTAGGCAACAATGATACCGGCGGCGATGACAATCACCGGAGCAGCTGTGGACTTCATGGAGACGCCAAGACCGGCAATGATGTTGGTGGCATGGCCGGTGGTGGAAGCCTGGGCAATATGCTTGACCGGGCCGTATTCAGTGGCGGTGTAGTACTCGGTAATCCAGAAGATGGCACCGGTTACCACCAGGCCCACGATAGCGGAAATAAAGATGTTTGTGGCCGAGTAACCGGTGGGGTTACCCGCCGGAAACATCTGGACCGTAACAAAGTAAAAGGCGAGGCAGGCCAGCAAGCCCGAAGCGATCAGGCCTTTATACAGGGCAGGCATGATCTTCTGGCTGGCACCCAGTTTGACAAAGAAGGTACCGATGATGGACGCAATGATGGAGATACCACCCAGAATCAGGGGGTAGCTGACAGCGCCGGCAAAGTTGTTGAAAGCGATGGCCCCCAGCAGCATGGCAGCAATCAGGGTCACCGCATAGGTTTCAAACAGGTCGGCAGCCATACCGGCGCAGTCACCGACGTTGTCGCCAACGTTATCCGCGATAACTGCCGGGTTGCGGGGATCGTCCTCAGGAATACCGGCCTCAACCTTACCCACCAGGTCAGCGCCGACGTCAGCACCCTTGGTGAAGATACCACCACCCAGACGGGCAAAAATAGAGATCAGCGAACCACCAAAGCCCAGACCAACCAGCTGACTGACCACATCCTTGACCGGTGCCTCAGGCATCAGCTTGAGCAGGATGAAGTAGTAGCCGGCAACGCCCAGCAGGCCCAGGCCAACCACCAGCATACCGGTGATGGCGCCGCCCTTGAAGGCAACGTTCAGGGCCTTGTGGATACCTGATTTGGCAGCCTCAGTGGTGCGGATGTTGGCCCGAACCGAGACAAACATGCCGATGAAACCGGTCAGACCGGAGAAAATGGCACCAACAGCAAAACCGACTGCGGTTTTCCAGCCCAGAGTTGCAAAGAGGGCGACGAACATAATCACACCAACAACGGCAATAATGGTGTACTGACGCTTCATGTAGGCGCTGGCGCCTTCCTGAATCGCTGCTGCGATCTGCTTCATCCGCTCATTGCCCTGGGGCAGCCCCAGGATCCACTGTGCCGAAACCAGACCGTAGATAACGGCTGCCACGGCGCAGGCCAGGGCGAAGTAAACTGCATACTGTTCCATACCAAACCTCCTGAATGTAATAAACGCACGAACGACGTTAACCTGCCAAAACTCAAACGAAAAATAGTTAAAAGAATCCACCCTGTTTGTCAATTGAAAAGTACACGGCAGGCCAACGGTATGCTTGTCAACACAAGAGGCCGCATGGTATAAAGTTCAATCACGCAATGTTAGTTCATCCACAGGGGGCACCTAATGAAACGAGTCTGGATTCTATCCGGCTGTCTGATGCTGGCGTTGACAGGGGGCTGTGCCTCAACAGGTTCTGTTGAAGCGGTGCGCCGTGATGTCGATGAAACCAAGAATCGCATTTATACCATTGAAAAAGATCTGGGTACGGCGAGGGAGGGAGAAAAGACCTTCAAGTCTGACTTTGCAGCACTACGCAAGGGGGATGCCGACCTTCAGGCAAACCTTGACAGCCTTAAGACAGACCTCCAGCTGATGGCCGGCAAACTTGACGACCAGGGGCTGGCCATCAAAAAGCCTGTCGAAGAACTGGCCCGCTACCGTGAAGACTCAGACCGCCGGATCGTGGCGCTTGAAGACCGGATCGTCAAGTTGCAGGTCGCAGTGGATGAGTTGAACAAACGGATGAAAGAGTTTGCTCAAAACAGCTCCGCCCCCGGCAAAGAGGCAACACCCGATGCCCTGTACCTGAAAGGACTTGAGTCCTTTAAGGCTGGTGACATGCCCAGCGCCCGCACCCAGCTGACCAGCTTTATCGAAAAAAACCCCAGCCATGACCTGGTACCCAATGCCCGCTACTGGATCGGGGAGACCTATTATGGTGAAAAGAACTACGAACAGGCCATCCTTGAGTTCCAGGAAGTGGTCAAGCAATACCCCAAAAAGGAAAAGGCACCGGCTGCCATGCTGAAGCAGGCCCTGTCGTTTAAGGCGCTCAAAGACCTGAAGAGCACCCAGTACCTGTTAAAGCGGCTGATCGGCGATTATCCCAAGAGTGATGAGGCCAAAAAGGCCAAGGTACTGCTGAAGGAAGTAAAGTAGAGTCTAAAGCTATTGATACACAAAGAGGGGCAGACCTGAACAGGCTGCCCCTCTTTGTGTCTAACGAATCCCGCTAAAGACTACAGAACGCCCTTGGTGGACATCACCCCGTGCAGACGCGAATCCTGACGGGTGGCGCTGTCCAGAGACCTGCCAAAACCTTTGAAGCAGGCCTCGATAATATGGTGGACATTTTCTCCATACAGCAGGTTCAGGTGCAGGTTACAGCCGCAGTTATTGGCAAAGGCCTGAAAAAACTCACGGGCCAGTTCTGCATCAAACTCCCCCACCTTGACCTTGGGCAGATCCACATTATAGACCAGATAGGGACGCCCGGACAGATCCACCGTCACATCAGCCAGCGTCTCATCCATCGGGATCCGGGCTGTGCCGTAACGGACAATGCCCTTTTTATCCCCCAGGGCCTGGCGGAACGCCTCCCCCAGAACAATCCCGATATCTTCAACCGTGTGGTGGAAGTCGATATCGATATCCCCCTGGGCCTCGACAGTCAGGTCAAACAGACCATGACGGGCAAACAGGTGCAGCATATGATCAAGAAACGGAACCGTGGTCCGGATCGCTGACAGGCCGGTACCGTCAATTGCCAACTTAAGATGAATCCTTGTTTCCGAGGTGCTGCGATCAATCTCTGCCGTTCGTTTCATACTGTTCCTCACTTACTGCCATTGACCCCTGCCAGATCAAACTTGTTCAGGGGGTGTCCTGTCACCAGCTTCGCCTTTTTCTCTTTACTGTCCCAAACCGAAAGGTAGCCCTTCCAGCCTTTTTCAGTCAAAAGTTCTTTGATATTATTGAGCACCTCTGGAGGCGGCTCTGAGTGGAAGGCATTGTAGCCGGTGTAGCCGCCCGGCGGAATCAGACGGTAGGCCCCGAATCCCTGGGCCTCATTTCTCTTCATCAGCACGGACTCACCACTCTCGTCCCAGCGGTGCTCTTCGTAGACGGTCCAGCCACAGATGGGGCACATAATCCGGCGGGAGCTGAAGCGTCCCCAGGCCTCGGTATCAATCCGTGAGTAGTTGAAATGACATTGACCACAACGGGTGTGCATCTCAGAAAGCTGCATGCTACTCCTCCTTGCTAACCGATCTCCCTGAGGGCGCTCAGGGTCTGCTCCATCTCTGCACGGGTACCGATTGAAATCCTTAACCCGTGGCAAAGCAACGGGTCACTGAAATGACGCACCAGAATTTTACGGGCATACAGCCCGTCATAAATGCGCTGGCCATTCCGGTCCGGTGGTGAGGCAAAAACAAAATTACCGGCAGCTTCTAATACCGCATATCCCAAAGATTGCAACTCTGCCACAAAAAACTTCCGGGTTGCCACCACCTGCTCACAGCGCCTCCTGAAGTACTCCTGATCCTGCAACGCCGCAACACAGGCGGCCTGGGCCAGGCGATCCAGGTTGTAGTGGTCACGAATCTTGTCCAGGGCAGCAATAATCTCAGGCCGGGCGATGGCCAGACCAAGCCGCATGCCGGCCAGGGCATAGCTCTTGGAAAGGGTGCGGGTAATCACCACATTGGGATAGCGCCTGACCAGATCCAGCGCATTCCAGTCGTTGAAGTCGGCATAGGCCTCATCCACCACCAGCAGACCATCGCACCGGTTTGCCAGTTCTTCCACATACGCAAGCGGAAAGGCAAATCCCAGCGGCGAGTTGGGGGTGGTCAGAAAAAACAGCCTGCCGCTGTAGCGCTCAGGAAAATCAGCAATCCTGAAGTCATCGGTCAGTCCAAAGGTACGCACCTTCGCCCCCTGGATCTCAGCCAGGGTAGCGTAATAGGAGTAGGAAGGATGCACATAGGCGATCTCCTCCCCTTCACCGGCACAGGCCCTGATCAGGTTGTTCAGCACCTCATCCGAACCGTTGGCCATGATGATCCAGGAGGGGTCAAAACCGTACAGCTGACCAGCGACCTGACGCAGCTTCTCGCTGGAGGCACTGGGGTAGGTCCGCAGCAAGGCGGCATCATCGCCCAGCTCAGCCAGAATCGCCTCTTTTACCTTGAGCGACGGCGGGTACGGATTTTCATTGGTGTTCAACTTGATCCAGGAGGCGATGTCCGGTGGCTGAAAGCCGGGCACATAGCCGGCCATATTGGCAATGGCGGGGCGTAGTGGGTTCATTTGCCATCCTCCAACCGCAGGCTGACCGAGCGGGCATGGGCCTCAAGCCCTTCCAGACCGGCGATCTGCACGATCCGACTGCCCAGCCGCTTCAGCCCCTGCTCGGAAAAGCTGATAATGGAGGATTTCTTGACAAAGTCATCCACCGACAGCGGTGAGAAGAAGCGGGCGGTGCCGCCGGTGGGCAGGGTATGGTTGGGACCGGCCAGATAATCACCGGCTGCCTCAGGGGTCCAGTGCCCCATGAAGATCGCCCCGGCATTGTCGATCAAGGGCAGCAGGCCGAACGGGTCGGCCACAGCCAGCTCCAGGTGCTCAGGTGCGATCCGGTTAGAGAATGCTGCAGCCTCTTCAAGCGAACCTGCCACGATCACGGCACCGAACTTATCCCATGAAGCCCGTGCAATCGATTCGCGGGAGAGCAGGCTCAGCTGGCGCTCCACCTCGGCAGCAACCTTTTCACCAAAACCGCGCTCGGTGGTGATCAGGATCGAGGAGGCCAGTTCGTCATGTTCGGCCTGTGACAGCAGATCTGCCGCAATATGGGCCGGATTGCCGGTGCCGTCATTGATCACCAGGATCTCGCTGGGACCGGCAATCATGTCGATCCCCACCTGACCAAAGACCAGCTGCTTGGCGGTGGCGACGTAGATGTTGCCCGGCCCGGTGATCTTATCCACCTTGGGGATACTGGCGGTGCCGTAGGCCAGGGCAGCCACGGCCTGCGCCCCGCCCACCCTGAAGATCCGGTCCACACCGGCAAGTTTTGCTGCGGCCAGCACCGCCGGGTTGATCTCATTACCCGGCGTGGGGCAGACCATGATGATCTCCCGCACACCGGCCACCTTGGCCGGCACGGCATTCATGATCACACTGCTGGGATAGCTGGCCTTGCCGCCAGGCACATAGATGCCGACCCGGTTCAGCGGGGTTACCTTTTGACCCAGCAGGATATCGCTCTCTTCGGTTGACAGCCAGGTCTGCTGCTTCTGTTTTTCATGGAAACGGGCCACCCGTTCAACCGCCAGTTGCAGGGCTGCCAGGTCGTCAGCAGGCACGGCAGCAACCGCAGCCTCAATCTCGTGAGCGGTTATCTCCAGCCCGTTGGCATCGGCCAGTCCCAACCGGTCAAAACGGTTGGTATACTCCAGCAGGGCATCATCACCGCTGCTGCGGATATCCTTGATAATCCCCCGCACCACCTCGGTCACCTGCTGCGAGGTCTCCTCGCCACGGGTCAGGATGGCAGCAAAACGGGTATCAAAATCAGTGTCATTGATATCAAGAAACAACACGTTCTTACTCCTTGTTGGCAAGTACCTGCTCAAGACCGTCAATGATCCCGCGAATCCGCTGATGCTTGGTCTTGAGCGAGGCCCGGTTCACCACCAGCCGGGTGGTGATCTCTGCAATGGTCTCAACCTCCACCAGGCCGTTCTGACGCAGGGTCTCGCCGGTGGAGACCAGATCCACAATCCGCTCCGAAAGCCCCACCAGCGGCCCTAACTCAATGGAACCGTACAGTTTGATGATCTCGGCCTGTACCCCTTTGGAGGCAAAGTACTTCTCTGCCACATGGGGATATTTGGTGGCTACACGGATATGGGACCAACGGCCGGGATCATCGCTTTTAGCCAGATTAGCCGGCTCTGCCACCATCATCCGGCAGTAACCGAACTTGAGATCCAGCGGTTCGTAGAGATCCTTGTCCTGCTCCAGCAGGGTATCCTTGCCCACAATTCCCAGGTCGGCACAGCCATACTCCACATAGGTCGGCACATCAGTGGCTCGCACGATCAGGGCCCGCAGGTTCTGCTCAGGATACTCGAAGATCAGCTTGCGGGAGTCCTCCAGCATGCTCTCCAGATGGATGCCGATCTTGCCAAACAGTTCAATCGACTCGGTCAGGATACGTCCCTTGGGGATGGCAATGGTCAGTTGATTGTTCATGGTTCGGACACCCGCTGGATATCAGCTCCCAAACCGGCCAGCTTGGTTTCGATCCGCTCGTAACCACGATCCAGATGATAAATCCGCTGGATTTCAGTGGTCCCTTCAGCTGCCAGGCCGGCCAGCACCAGGCAGGCCGAGGCCCGCAGGTCAGTTGCCATGACCGGCGCACCGGACAGTTTCTTGACCCCTTTGACCGTGGCTGAATTACCCTCCACCGTGATATCAGCACCAAATCGGAGTAGCTCCGAGACGTGCATAAAGCGGTTCTCAAAGATGTTTTCGGAGATCACGCTGGCCCCCTCGGCAACGCACATCAACGCCATGAACTGGGCCTGCATGTCAGTGGCAAAGCCGGGATAGGGACGGGTCTTGATGTTGACCGCCTGGGGCCGCTTGGGCCCTTTAACCCGCACCAGACCGCCGCGGTTGCTGATCTCAACACCGGCATCCATCAGCTTGAAGGTCAGGGCATCCAGATGCTCCAGCTTCATGCCGTTGATCTTGACATCACCGCCGGTAATGGCAGCAGCACACATGAAGGTACCGGCCTCAATCCGGTCCGGCATCACCTCGTAGGCTGCCGGGGTCAATTCAGAGACCCCCTGGATGCGGATCGTATCAGTACCGGCCCCCTCAACCTTGGCCCCCATCCGGTTCAGATAATCAGCCAGATCAGCGATCTCGGGCTCACGGGCAGCATTTTCCAGTATGCTCTCGCCTTTGGCAATCGCGGCAGCCATCATCAGATGTTCGGTGCCACCCACGGTGGAGACATCAAAGTTGATCCGGGCCCCCTTCAGCCCCCTTTTGGCAATCGCCTCAACATAGCCGTGTTCAAGCCTGATCTCGGCCCCCAGTGCCTTCAACCCCTTCAAGTGCTGATCAATCGGCCGGGCGCCGATGGCGCAGCCGCCGGGCAACGAGACCCGTGAGCGCCCAAAACGGGCCAACAGCGGCCCCAGCACCAGCACCGAGGCACGCATGGTCTTGACCAGATCATAGGTAGCCTCAACGGTATTAATACTGCCGGCATCAATCCGCATGGTGTTCTCATGGCGCTCGATGACAGCCCCCAGAGATTCCAGCAGTTTTGCCGTGGTGGTGATGTCGCGCAGGCGGGGCACATTGGTGATGGTGCTGGCCCCGGGAGCCAGGGCCGCAGCGATACAGATCGGCAGGGAGGCGTTTTTGGAGCCGCTGACCGTTACTTCGCCCTTCAGCTTCCTGCCGCCGTTAATAATCAGTTTATCCACAGATAGATGCCTCGAATTGAAATAAAATAACGGGTCATACTAGCTCAGAGCAATCATAAGGAAAAGAGAAAACACTGTCTCCCTAGCGGTATACCGGCAGGGCACCTCGAACCTCCAGAACCGGACCGTTCTCCACCTCTTCAAAATCACCATAATCATCGCCGTATTCACTGTCAGGCACCGCCCATTCATACAGTTTGCGCGAATCCATCAGAACAGGCTTTTCCGGCATACCAAAAGTACGTTCCTGCATCTCTTCATCATACAGGCCAATACAGCCGTGGGAGGCCGGCCGGCCCGGCAGGTCGCGGGCATGGATCCAATAGCCGATATTCTTCTCGTCAATGTGAAAACGCAGGGCATAATCCATCGGATACTGCCCTCCTTCTTCACCGTCGATCTTGTACAGTGAAGAGGTGTGGGTCTGATGGCGGGCGCTGATCCTGAAAGTGCCGACTGGGGTTTCGGTGCCGGCCTTACCGGTGGCTGCAGGCATGGAGAACTTCAGCACACCGCGCTCATAGGCACCAATCCACTGTTCCGTCAGATCCAGCAGGATATATTTACGATGGGGCTTTGCAGCGGGCAGTTCTTTCGGCAGGGGCACATACCCCCTGATATCCTCCATCCGCTCCGGTTCCTTGATGGTCATGCCGGGGTAGACATGCCGCCGGTCAACCCGGTTGAAACGGGCCACCCAGACCCAATCATTGCCGTAGAGCGATTCCAGTGTTTCATTCGGAAGTACAAAGTGGGGATGCCAGCGCATCCCTTTCTGGCTGGGGTATTCAATCCGGGAAAGATCCTCCTGCGCCTTGTCCGTTGGAGAGGCCGCCGGAGGGTCAACCGCATCTATCTCCCAAGTGAGCCAGCTGCCGGTCAGCAGGATGGTAAAAAAAGCCACCAGCACCAGCCGGTGGCTTACACGCATATTACTTACTCGCATCGCCTATTCCACCGTCACGCTCTTGGCAAGGTTGCGTGGTTGATCCACGTCAGTACCTTTTAATACGGCAATATGGTAGGCCAGCAGCTGCAACGGCACCGACAGCAGGATCGGATCAAGGTCGTCACTGAGCTCAGGCAGTTCCAGCGTTGCCTCGGCCTTATCCTGCACCTCACGGTCACCTTCGCTGCAGAGGGCGATCACCCGGCCGCTGCGCGCGACCACCTCTTCCATGTTGGAGACGGTCTTTTCGTAGGTACTATTCTTCGGCACCAGCACCACCACCGGCACATGCTCATCAATCAGGGCGATCGGGCCATGCTTCATCTCGCCGGCAGGATACCCTTCCGCGTGGATGTAGGAGATCTCCTTCAGTTTGAGCGCACCTTCCAGGGCGATCGGGAAGTTTCTGCCCCGGCCCAGGTAGAGAAAATCACGGGCGTTCATGTACTGGCGGGCGATCTTTTCGGTCTGGCCGTTCAGTTTCAGGGTCTGCTCCAGCAGTTCCGGCACCTTCTTCAGATCGGCAATCATCTGCTGCCCCTCTGACACACTCAACCGGCCGATGGCCCGGCCAAGGCGGATGGTAAACAGATAGAGCGCGGTTAACTGGGTCACAAAGGCCTTGGTGGAGGCCACCCCGATCTCCGGACCGGCATGGGTATAGATCACCCCGGCGGCGTCACGGGCAATGGAGGAATCCAGCACGTTGCAGATGGCCAGGTTCATGGCCCCCAGCTTCTTGGCCTCCCGCAGGGCTGCCAGGGTATCAGCGGTTTCGCCTGATTGGGAGATGACCATCACCAACGTTTTTTCATCAATCACCGGACTGCGGTAGCGGAATTCCGAGGCGATATCGATCTCAACCGGGATACGGCAGTGCCCTTCAATCAGAAACTTGCCGGTCAGGGCGGCATGCCAGGAGGTGCCGCAGGCCACGATGACCATCCGCTGCACGGTCTGCAGAGCAGCGTCAGCGTAGCCCAGGTCCTCCAGATAGACATCCCCCTGTTGCTCTTGCAAACGCCCGGCAATCGTATCCCGCACCGCCCGGGGCTGCTCGTGGATCTCCTTCAGCATGAAATGCTTGTAGCCCCCTTTTTCCGCCATCAGGGGCGACCAGTCGATATGCCGTGCCTTCTTCTCCAGCGGCGCTCCGGCAATGGTGGAGAAACGGGCTGACCGATCATTAAAGACCGCCAGCTCGCCATCCTCCATGAAGACCATCTCACGGGTATGGGCCAGGATGGCAGGGATATCGGAGGCAACAAAAAACTCGCCCTGCCCCAGCCCGACCACCATCGGTGAACCGACCTTGGCTGCAATCAGGGTGTCAGGTTGATCCTTGCAGAGGATGCAGACCGCAAAGGCCCCCTGCAGCTCCTGCAGGGCGGTACGGACCGCAACCTCAAAGGAACCGGCTGTTTTCAGACGTTCCTCCACCAGATGGGCGATCACCTCGGTATCGGTCTGGCTGGAAAACTCGTGTCCTGCCGCCTGCAGCTGTTCCTTCAGGCCAAGGTAGTTTTCAATAATGCCGTTATGTACCACCACAATGGAACCGGCCCGGTGGGGATGGGCGTTGGTCTCGGAAGGACGTCCATGGGTGGCCCAGCGGGTATGGCCGATGCCGATGGAACCGGCCAGCGGCTGCTCCCGCAGCAGCTTCTCCAGATTAAGCAACTTGCCTTCACTGCGACGCACCGCAATACCATCAGGCTGCAGCGTAGCGATACCGGCAGAATCGTAGCCGCGGTATTCCAGCTTGCGCAGTCCCTCAAAAATGATCGGAGTTGCCTCTTGTTCACCGATATAACCAACAATACCACACATAGAATGTCATGCCTTTCCGTTAATATCCGGCACCTGCACCACCATCAGGAACAGCCCCAGCCGGTGCAGCATCTCTGAGAAGCGGTCATAATCAACCGGCTTGGTGATATAGCAGCTGCAGCCGAGCTCGTAGCAGTTCTGAACCTCGCGGGGGTCATCGGTGGTGGTCAGCATGATCACCGGCATCTTATGCAGTTCAGGCACCGCCTTGACACGCCGCAGCACCTCAACCCCGTCCACCCGCGGCATGCGGATATCCAGCAGCAGCAGATAGGCGGTACCGCTCTGGCGGGTTTCCGGTGCCCCCGGCTCGCCGGTCAGAAAATCCAAGACCTCCTGCCCATCCCGGAAACGGATAATGGCGTTGGTCAGACCGGCTTCCCGCAGGTTGTCAACAATCAGCTCGGCATGCCCGTCATCATCCTCGGCAATCAGAATGGTAACTTCACTTTTGGCCAGTTTTTCCATGAGCGTCTGAATCATCCTTTCAGCCCCCGTTGAGCAGGCAGCCTGACAAAAAAACTGCTCCCGGCGCCTTCCTCGGATTCAAGCCAGATAGCACCGTTCAAACGGTCCAGTATCCTGCGGGAGGCGGTCAGTCCCAGCCCTTCTCCCGGAATATCACGCGGGTTGATGCGATGGAAGATCTCCCAGACCTGTTCCTGATAGTCAGACGGGATACCGATACCGTTATCCCTGACACAGTACCGGATTCCATCATCGCAGACGGTGCTTGAGATCAGCACCTCAAGGGGCCGCTCCGGCATGCGGTACTTGATTGCATTATCCAGCAGGTTGGTAAAGACCTGACTGATCTGGACCGCATCCCCCTGACAGGGCAACAGCTCTTCGACGGTTATCCGCGCTCCGGCTGATTCAATCTGATAGGCAAGAGAATTAGTTATTTTGCTCATTAAGAGATTCATGTCAAGGTTTTCTATGGCTATGGCGGCACGCCCCAGCCGGGAGAGCCGTAACAGGCCTGACAGCAGGCTGTCCATCTTCTCGACGCTGCCGGTAATGAACTCGACTGAGCGGGGCATACTCTCGGTCAGCAACTTCAACAGCTCATCCCGTTGCTCCGGCGGCAGCTCGATCCCGGTCAGATGTTTGCTGAGTACCGTGAAGTTTTTTGCCAGTTTACGACTGAAACCCTGAATATTAACCAGCGGCGAGCGCAGATCATGTGATGCAACGTAGATAATCCCCTCCAGCTCGTTGTTCTTGGCCTCCAGTTCACGCATCAGGCGGTCACGTTCCAGTTCGGCCTGTTTCCGTTCCGTGATATCAACAAAGACACCGATCAGGCCTGCCAGCTCGCCGGACAGGCTGTGGTAGGTGGCCTTGTTGACTATGATCGTATGTGGCCTCCTGTCGGCATAGATCAGATCTGTTTCATACTGTTGCATTCCCCCATCAGTGAAGAGCTGAGCGTCCTTGTCACGATGGAACGCGGCAATTTCGGGAGGGTAAAGCGCATCAGCGCTCTTACCGATAACCTGCTCGCGGACAACGCCCAGCGCCTGTCCGAAGGCCTGGTTAAAGCCCTGGTAATGCCCCCTGGTATCCTTGAAATAGAGCGGGTTGGGGATGGCATCCATCAGGGTCTGCAGGAAGCGGAGCTGGATGGTCAGCTCATCCATCAAATGATCACGCTGGCGTTCTGCGGTAATCCGCTCATCAATCTCACGGCGTAACGACTGGTTGCTTTCACGCAGCTCATGGGTCCGCAGCTCAACACGCTCTTCAAGCTCAGAGTTGATCCGGGCAATCTCCCGGAACTGGCTGCCCAGCGTACGGGCCATCTGGCGGGCATTCTCAACAAGACTTCCGATCTCAACGATCGTGCTGTCAGGCCAGATAAGATCTTCGGACACCAGCTTGCCCGGCAGGTCAGTCGTGGTTTTTGACAACAGCTCCAGAGGTGTTGCAATTTTGCGTGCCACCAGTGAAGCCAGCACGGCGCCGACGGCCAGATACAGCAGCAGCGCGGCAAGGGCATTACGATGTCCCTTGAGGATCTGGGCCTGGTACGGGGCAAAACGGGTCTCTGCAACGGCATAGACCGTTGTCCCGGGAAAATGATTAACACGGATAAAGGCACTTCTCCCCGCCCGCTGCCAGAGCGGCACCGGCGGGTTATTAGGCGGCATACGCTGGTAGAGCTGTTCCCGGTCGGTTGGACGGGTGGCCCCCATGCTCAACGGATCATAGCCGGGCAGCCCGGCGACCGTCTGGTCGGTGGAGGCGATCACCTCGCCCTGATTGGCCAGCAGGTGCAGCTGCACATCCCGATTGGGCTGAATGTCCTTCAGCACCTTCGTAACGGCCGCCAGATCCAGCCGCGTACGCTGTTCCTGACCAAAGACCGCAGGATAGACATCATGAAAGATCTTTTGACGCACCTCCTGCCCGATCTGCCGGGCCTTGATCTCAAGGGTATCAAACATCTTCTGTTTTACGGCCGCCTCACGGCTCCTGCCCACCAGCACCAGCACCAGCAGGGCCGGCAGCACAACAGCCAGCATCAAGACCTGAAAGATCAGTTGGGAAATGCTCACCGTAGCAACAGGGCGCTGCGGCCAGACCCGTTGTTCAAGAGCAAGCTGGCTGAGCAGCAGCGTGGCGACCAGGGCATTGGTAACGCCAATGGTCAAATACATCAGTGCCGCAGCAGCGGTTCCCAGGGCTGCGACCTTAAGCAGGGCAATAAACACAAAAACAAGCAACGGCAGACCGGCAGCCAGCCAGTAGAACAGATCTGCCATGATCAGGCTGTCCTGCGGGCGCCGCTTTAACCAGAACCAGACAAAGAGCGGCTCCAGCCCCAGCCAGAGCAGTGGATAATAATGTCCGAAAAGCTGTTTGCACCACGCCGCAGCAAGCAAGGCCGCACACAGAGCCGGCACAATGCCGAACAGCCGCAACACCAGCATCACGCCGATACTGCCCAGCAGATAGTTAAAGCCGGTAAAAAGCTGCGGAGCCAGGACATTACCCAGCAGTGAAGCGGCAACCAGCAGCACCAGGGCCAGAATCTGGCGCAGGCCCCAACGGTCTGAAACGGCATCAGTCATGACAGGTATCCTTATCTTTTCTGTCCGTATCGTTTCTGTTTGCATCTATGTAGCACAGAATACACGAACAACAAGAAAGCAATGTAAAAAGAGCAAATTAGTCCAATAGCGCTTGAACCAATCCACTCTTTCATCTATCATTTCAGACTCGATGCAAGGAGGCTGCTGCGGTATGAATATTGAACAGATGAAGCTCGTTTTGAAAGAGATCCTGACCAGAACCGACCTGACGCCCTGCGTGGTAGGACACCGGGGGGTCGGCAAGACAGCCGGAATTGTGCAGGTCTGCCGGGAGATCGGCTGGCGCTATGCCCCCCTGCGCCTGGGACAGATGGAAGTAGGGGATCTGGTTGGCATCCCGTTTCGCGAAGACAATGTCATGCACTGGTCCCGCCCTTCCTGGTGGCCTGAGGATGAAGCCCCGCCGACGCTGGTGCACTGTGATGAGCTGAACCGGGCGCAGCAGGAGGACACCCTGCAGGCGATCTTCCAGTTTGTGGAGCCGCCCACCGAAGGGTTGCAGCGTGCCCTGCATACCCACCGTCTCGCCACCCGCCACAAGGTGGTAGTCACCATCAACCCGCCGGACGGCACCTACCAGGTTGCCACCCTTGACCGCGCCCTGATTGACCGGATGGTGATGCTCTATGTTGAGAGCGATTTCCAGTGCTGGGCACGTTATGCCGCCAGCCGTGAACTGGACAGCGAGGTACGCGGTTTTCTGGCCGGCAACAGCGCCCTGCTGGCCAAACAGGGTGCTGCCATGGATATGCAGGTCGAGCCGACCGAACGTGGCTGGGAGATGGTCAGCACCCTGCGCCGGCACTGCCGCTTTCCGGGTGACCTGGCCATGGAGGTCTATGCCGGTATCATCGGCAAAGAGGCGGCAATCACCTTCATGCGCTGGCTTGCAGACCGCGAGGGGCGTCCCCTGACGGCCCGGGAGGTGCTTGATGACTGGGACAACGCCGCCCAGCGGGCAGCCGCACAGCGTGATGATGTCCAGGCAGCCACCATCAACGACCTGCTTACCACGCTGCAGTTAACGCCGCAGCTTGAGCCTGACCAGGAGCAGCACCTGGTCAACTACATTGCGCTGCTGCCCCGTGATGTGCGTTTCGGTTTTGTCAAATCACTCCTGCGGATCCCTGCCGTTGCCCTGGCCATCAGTCAGGACAAGTATGACGCGGTTATCTACGAAGCGATCCGCGTGATCGGCGCAGAGGTCTCTACCCCTTAAGAAACTGGCATTCTTTGGAAAAGATGGTACGGTATGAGCCGTCGTCACTACTTCATGGAGGTTTAATCAATGAGCGATGCAATAACCTGTTACACCTTTGAAGGAGCACTGGAAACCGCCATCAGCATGGAAGAGGAAGGGTTCCGCAACTATCTGCGCGCACTCAAGGCGGTGCAGAACAAGGGGGCAAAGGAGATTTTGCGGGAAAATGCCCTGGACGAACTCAACCACAAGTACCAACTGGAAAAGGCACTGGTTGAGGGGCAGGTGAGCAGCAGTGACGAGATGCTGCGTGAGATCCCCAGCATGAATCTCGACTATGTCCTGAAACAGCAGGATCTTGGCCCGGAGTCCGGAGTCCGGGAGGCGTTGGCCTATGCCATCCATCTGGAAAAGGGGGCTGTCGATTTTTATGGTCGTGTTGCCGACGGATGCGCAGGTGCCCCCATGGCAGTCCTGTTTGCCCGCCTCAAGGCCGAGGAGTCATTGCATCTGCAGCGCCTTGAGGACCTCTACGAGCAGCATTTCATGACTGAAAATTGAATATCCTCCGGGAGAGCAGACGATGAGCTGGTTTATCTTTAGCGGCGGGCTGATTGTTGGACTGATGCTGCACCCCTTCGCACGGATGCTGAAGTCTGACGGCATCAATTACGTGCTGGACCTGATCGGGCAGATTGTTACCGCACCGTTCAGCGCCCTCGTCAACTATTTCGAGAAAAGATCAGATCTTGCCAAGGCCCGGCGAGGGGTGGAGACACCGCCGGCCGGGCAGGTTGACCCGCGCGAACAGCAGATCAGCGATTCAGCCCAGACCATCCGCAGCATCCTGCTCTCACTCGCGTCGGTCATCCAACGCACCGACCAGGCCGCCAATGACTCCTCCCACGCCTTAAACGAGGTCCGTGCAACAATTGATCAGACCGGCCTGCCCAGCGACCTTGCCGCCGCCCACGCGTTGCTGATTGCCGAAATTGACCGGGTCATCGCCAGCAACAGTCTGTTGAAGGGAGAGCTTGCCAGTTCTCACGCAATACTTGCAACCCAGCGTGAACAGATTGAGACCCTGAAGACCGCCGTGCGGATTGATGGTCTGACCCAGCTTGCCAACCGGGCCTATTTTGATGAAAAACTGCTGGAAATGATCCTGCTGCACCAGCGCTACAACGAGCCGTTCTCACTGATGATGATTGATGTGGATTACTTCAAGAACATCAACGACAGCCATGGTCACCAGGCCGGCGACCGGATCCTGAAGGGGGTGGCATTCAAGATCAAGACCTCCCTGCGGGAAAGTGATTTTCTGGCCCGCTTCGGCGGGGACGAATTTGCCCTGCTACTGATCAAAGCCAGCCTCAAGCCTGCTACCGTCCTGGCTGAAAAACTCTGCAGCAATCTGCGCGAAAGCCGTTTCCTGCTGGATGGGACCGAGTTCAAGGTAACCCTTTCCATCGGCGTAGCCGAGGTGCGGGCCGGCGACACACCGGAAACCCTCCTGAAACGGGCTGACGAGGCGCTCTATCTGGTAAAGGAACGGGGACGCAACGGGGTCGAACAGCAGGCTGAAACCGTTTCAGAAGCACCGGCTGCATAATGCCGGTTTCAGTCCGGAGACACCGGCACGGCTAGCCGCTCAACAGACTATTGAGAAACGTTATGAGGGCGCATGGCCACAAGGCACGCGAAGCACAGCGGCTGAGGCTGAACAGACAGTTAGACAGTTAGGCGAGGGAACAAGCACCACGTAACGCAGTAGGCAGGCACCGTTGTAGTTTTTTAACAGCCTGTTAACCGCCGGACGGCTGCAGCAGCCATATGCAGGCCGAAGATGGCAGGCAGATAGGAGATGCTGCCCAGCGGACGGCGGGAGTCCCCGTCTGTTTCCGGCTGTCCCAGCTGCTCAAACTGGCAGGCTTCATCGGAGTAGACCACCGTCACACCACGGGCAATACCCCTGCGACGCAGCTCCTTGCGCAGTTTGCGGGCAAGACGGCACCCGTGGCTTGCGCTGATGTCAGCCAGCTGCACCCGTGCCGGATCAAGCTTGCCTGCTGCCCCCATACTGGAAATCACCGGAATACCGGCCGCCAGACAACCCTGAATCAGGGCAACCTTGGCGCTGAAGCTGTCAATCGCATCCAGCACCAGGTCGTAGCCGCAAGCCAGCAGGGCGCCGGCGTTATCCGGCGTAAGCACGACCTGCTGGTGAACAATCTGAAGTTCCGGGTTGATCTGCAGCAGCCGCTCCGCCATGATCGCCGTCTTGGCCTGTCCGACCGTGCTGGTCAAGGCATGCAGTTGACGGTTGATGTTGCTGGCCTGCACCACGTCGCCGTCCAGCAGCGTCAGGTTGCCCACACCGGCTCTGGCCAGCGCCTCTGCCGCATAGCTCCCCACCCCGCCAATACCGATCACCGCTACCCGTGCAGCGGTCAGACGCTCCAGCCCTGCCGCTCCCAGCAGCAGGGCCGTCCGGCTGAAGATCTGTTCATGTCCCGCTACAGGCTGCACCTGTTCACCTCCCCTGAAAGCAGTTCAACAGCCAGCTCGGCAATCTGACCGGCCGGTATCTCTGTCACGGAAAGGTCACGGGGATCCGGCTTCAGCAGATTCGGCACCGTAGCGGTCTTGATCACCCTGTTCCGCAGACCGGGCGTAAAGCAGACCGGTGTTGCACCAAACAGCGTGATCGACGGCACGCCACTGGCCAATGCGAGGTGCGTCGGCCCGGAATCGCCGCCAATCACCAGATCCATGCGACCGGCCAGCGCCTTGAGTTCCCCCAGGCGAAGCCGCGGCAGCACCCTGACGTGGGGGGCATGCCCGGCAATGGTCAGCGCAGCCGCATACTCGGCGTCATTACCATGGCAGACGAGCAGGTTCAGCTTCAACAGGTTGGCCACGGCTGCAAACCGCTCCGGCGGGTAATTCTTGTTAGCTGCACTGGTTCCCGGTACGATCAGCACATTTTTTGCCTGGTCGCTCAGATAGGGTTCCAGCACCGCTTCATCACGTTTCTGCCAATGCATGTACGGGCGTTGCGGATAGGACGCCGCCTCTGCAGGGCTGCAGGCGATGCCCAGGGCCCTGCAGACAAGCAGGGTATAGCGCACGGTGGCCGGCAGGTCATAGGGAATGCTATAGGCCTCGCGGTACCAAAGACCGGCCAGCGCCTCCTTCCGGCATGACCTGGCAAAACCGTCTTGCCTGCCCCCCAGCAGCGACCCCACAACCGCGGACTTGATCATGCCATGCAGATCGATTACCCGGTCAAACGGACCGGCGGAACGCAAGGCCTGAAACTGCGCGACCAGACCGGACCAGCTGGGACGTTTCTTGATCCCCTTCAGGTCAAGGGCAATGACCTGCTCAACATCCGGCTGGCAGTCAAGCAGACCGGCAAACCTCTGGTCCGTGACCCAGGTGATCCGGCAGTCAGGAAAGGCCTGCCTGATCACCTGCAATGAGGCCATAGACAGGACGATGTCTCCCAGGGATGAAAGTCTGACCAGTGCGATCTTCACAGGGCTGCCGCTTTTCCGTGGTCAAGGCAGGACTCCGCTGCGGCCAGCATGGCCTTGACGCTGATGCTCTTCCTACACTCCTCATCCCGTTCGCAGCTCTTGCGCAGACACTTGGTACAGGGCAATGGCGATTGCACAATCAAATGATCTCTTCCCAGCGGCCCGTTCAACGAGCCATCCGTACAACGGTAGAAGGAGACGGTTGGCGTCCCCACAGCAGCGGCCAGATGGATCGGCCCGGTATCGCCCCCCACCACCAGATCGGCCCGCTTCAACACCGCCACAAACTGTTTGAGCGACATCTTACCGAGCACAACGGCACGGCCACCGATATGGCGGGCAATCTCCTCTGCAAGCATGTGCTCTTCCGCAGTGCCCCATGACAGCAGGATTGTGGCCTGGGGATAACGCAGCAGCAGGGCGTCTGCCAGCTGCTTCCAGCCCTCTGCATACCAGAGCTTGGTTGTCCAGGTGGTGCCGTTATGGAACAGCAGCAGGGGGGGCCCCGCCGTCCCACCAATCATCTGCTGTGCGTGGGCATTGTCCTCAGGGGAGGTATAAATATCGCCATGGGGGACAACCGACTCGGGGGGCAGGGCAAAGGGGGCACTCACAATCCGCAGGTAACGCTGACCGGCATTTTTGTCCGGCGGAAGAAAGCCGACCTTGCGGTTCGTGAAGAGGGCATTGAGACGTTCCTGCTGATGCGCCCTGCTGAAGCCGACCTTCACCGGGGCACGTCCAAAAGCGCAGACCAAGCCGCTCTTGAGGTTGCCCTGCAGGTCAAAGATCAGGTCGTAGTGTTCCTGCCGCAGTGTCTTGACAAACGACATCAGCTCCTGCCTGGTACGCCGGGCAAAGGGAGCCTTTTTCCAGCGCCGGAAGGCAACCAGCAGCACACGGTTGATCAACGGGTTACCGGACACCAGATCAACAAACGCCTCGTCCACCACCCAGTCAATGGTTGCAGCGGGCTCCGCCTGCCGGAGATACTCCAGCACCGGCAAGGCATGGATGATATCCCCCAGGGAAGAGGTCTTGATGATCAGGATTTTCATACTGCCTCACGGCAATAGACGCCATCCAGCATCTCATGCATCCTGGCAACCGGCCAGACATCTCCGGCTGTACGCTTCTGCTGTTCAGTCCCGCCATACACCAGACCAGCGCCAAGCAGTACTTTAGGGGCTATCTTCGAGAACGACACAAGCCCTTTAAAAAATTCCGGCACTATGGTTTCGGCTGATTTAATCTCAACGGGAAACAGGTCCGGCCCGACCTCCATCACTAGGTCCACTTCATTGCCGTTGCTATCCCGGTAAAAAGAGGCTGCCCCCTTTTTGCCCCGGTTGTAACAATATTTAAGGGCCTCAATGATCGCCATATTTTCAAAGAGATTGCCGCGTAAAGGGTCTCTCCCCACCTGCGACTCAGTTTCCAGCCCCAGCAGATAACTTGCAAGCCCAACATCATAGAAATAGAGTTTTGGAGACTTGATCAATCGCTTTGAAATGTTGCTGTGCCAGGGTCGCAGCTGAAACACAACATAGCTGGCCTCAAGCAAAGTCAACCATTCGCGTGCCGTTGAATGAGAAACGCCAACTTCCGCCCCCAGGCCTTGCAGGTTAAGAAGCTGCCCGACTCTTCCGGCGCACAAACGAACAAACTTTTCAAACAGGCCGAGATTTTTCAGCGTGACCAACTGGCGGAGATCCCGCTCGACATAGGTCTCAAAATAGTCACTGAGCACACGCGTCGGATTAAGCCGCTGGCTATGGATACGGGGATAGAAGCCGTTCAGAATGAGCTGGCTGGAAGAAGCGGTAACACCCGCAGTTGTCAGCTCTTCGATACTGAGTGGCAACAGTTTTAAAAGCGCCGTCCTGCCCGCCAGGGACTGACTGATGGTATTCATCACTTCAAACTGCTGGCTACCGGTCAGAATAAACCGGCCTGCCGCCGGTTTATCATCAACCAGCACCTGAATATACGAGAGGAGGTCAGGCACACGCTGAATCTCATCAAGGACAGCGCCATCAGGGATTGTCGCCAGGAAGCCCTTGGGATCTTCCTTGGCAAACTGACGTGTTTCGGGTTGTTCAAGATTGATATAGGGTTTATCAGGAAAGGTTGTACAGCACAGGGTTGTCTTACCACTCTGACGAGGGCCGGTAATCGTAACAACTGGAAATTCCGTTGCAAGGGATAGCAGGGTTGGTGTGATGGTTCTGGCAAACATAGCGGCTAACTTACGTCAATTTTATGCAATACGCAACAAAAACCTTCAAATTGCATAAAATCAAGCCCCCCATAAGGCGAGGGGCCATCCCCATGGGAGCGGGCTTAACGGGGTGCGGAAGGATTTACTTCAAAGCGCATTGGCACTCAATGGCTTCGCCTGCATAAGCTGATCTCTTGCAGGACATCTATCACCGTCTGAATATGGTTTTCATCCATCTGTGGCCACATTGGAAGGCTGAGTACGGTGTTATGAATACGCTCAGAGATAGGGAAACTACCCTCCTTGAGGCCAAGCTCGGCATAGGCCGGTTGCAGGTGAGGAGGAACCGGATAATGAATCATCGTCCCGATCCCTGCTTCAGTGAGCTGCTGCTGCAGCTGCTCACGGTTGCTGCATCCAATAACAAATAGATGCCAAACCGGCTGCGCCCATTCAGGGACAGAAGGCAGCTGTAATCCTGTAGCCTGTAGAGCCAGCATATATTTTCCAGCAAGTATCTCGCGACGCGCATTCCAACTGTCCAGGTATTTCAATTTAACACGCAGCAAAGCAGCTTGCAGCTCGTCAAGGCGAGAATTAAAGCCTTTCTGCTCGTTGTGGTATTTAACCTTTGAACCGTAGTTACGCAACGTTCGAATACGTTCGGCAAGACCGGCATCGTTGGTTGTTACGGCCCCTCCGTCTCCGAAGGCACCAAAGTTTTTACCCGGGTAAAAGCTAAAACCCGCCGCATCGCCCAAAGAACCGGTGCGTCTCCCCTTGTAGCGTGCACCATGGGCCTGAGCAACATCTTCAATCACTTTAAGGTTGTGACGGCGGGCAATATCAATGATTGGATCCATATCAGCGGGCTGGCCATACAGATGGACTGCCAGGATTGCTTTAGTACGTGCAGTAATTGCCGCCTCAATCCCGGTGCTGTTGATATTATAGGTTTGCTCGTCCGGTTCCACCGGCACCGGAGTTGCTCCTGCATAGGAGACTGCCAACCAGGTGGCAATATAGGTATTGGACGGCACAATCACTTCATCACCTGGCCCGATGTCCATGGCCCGCAGGATCAGATGCAACGCATCCAGGCCGTTACCAACACCAACACAGTGCCGCACGCCGCAGAAAGAGGCAAACTCGGCTTCAAAGGCGTCAACCTCTTTGCCAAGAACATACCAACCGGAATCCATAACAGAATGATAGGCGGCGTCCAGCTCCTCTTTAAGTTCCAGATAAGAAGCCTTCAGATCAAGAAATGGAATACACCCGCTCATGATTATTTCCTTACACTATTAACAAATTGATTATAGTCCCGAATGTAATCAGTAGCGGAATACGTGGTAGACGTAAGGGCAAGACAAACAGCTCCTGAAGAGAAATTGTCAATTTCTCTCCAAATCATTGTAGGAATATAGAGTCCGTAGTAGGCACGGTTCATATGGAATGTTTTCTTTTCGAAACCATCATCAAGGGTGATGTCAAAACTACCACTCATAGCAATAATAAACTGTTCAGATTCAATATTGCTATGCCCGGCCCTCATTTCTCCACCAGGGACATCATACAAATAAAAAACACGTTTTATTTCAAAAGGGATATGATTATTCCCTTCAACAAACGTGAGGTTCCCTCGCGGATCTGCAATTTTAGGCAAATCAATTAACCTACATAATTCAAGTTTCAAAATAACCTCCTGTAATCAAAAAGCAGTGCTATGTTTTGGCAAATATTTAGTATACTTACCCCTTATTTCTTCATATGCTTCTTTTGAGTAATTAAAAAAGAAAAAAGTATCATTTTCACTTACTATTTTAGCTCCAAATTTTGTATGGAAGCTAACAACCTTGGTATTTTCTTTATGTACTTCAAAATGCGATTTATTAAACCCTAGTTTATAAAAAGCATATTCATAAACAAGCAAAGCAGATTCGACTGCAGTCCAAGATGGACTTCCACCCTTTATTATCCAGCTACCCCAGCAAAATGAATCATTCCTAAAATCATAAAGTCGCAAACACCCTAATCTGCATCCATTTTTATCCTCTATAACAAAATAATATTCTTCGCCTTTTTCTTCTCTAAATTTATACTCCTTAATCCAATTAACCTGTGTTTGCACATCATTTTTTACAGCTGATAAATATCTATTTTTAAATTCATCGCACCTCAATTCAACAATAAATTCTGCATCGTTTTCCTCAATAAGTCTAAATCTAATATTTCTTCCTTCTAGCATCAGCCCACCTCCATAACAACTTGCAAAAAATCTTATACCCTTGGAAGTTGCTTGTTTATTTTTAACATAACAGTTTTAAATTCAGGATGGTATTGTCTGCGCAACAGGGTCAAAGCCTGCAGACGGTCCAGCATGCTGGGTTTAAGGCATGCACTGTAGGCTGGATTATCAAAGTATGCTCTAGAAAGTATCTTTTTACCCTCATGGAGATATTGAAGTCCTGCCCAGACTTCATCACTTTGCTCAAAACCATTTGTGGGTACATTCTGGTGTGCAAAATTCAACAGATGGTGTTCAGGAAGACTGTTAAGCAGCGTGTCACGCTGTTGTCTCCAGCCATCACCAGTATGAGCAGAAGCAACAGATTGCCTCTGGAGTTGCAAAAGCTCTTCTTGTTTGGACGAATCATTTATAAGGCTCTTAACATATGAACAGTACTCTTCAATAGATTCAGCGTTACTGTTCATCCCGTCATAACAATCAAGCCCCAAAATATCTAAAACAAGTTGAGGAGCCCGTATTACTGGCGCACCATACAAGACGGCATCTAGGGTGGCAGTAAGCGAGCCTAGCGGAAAACTCTCAAGATAAATATCCGATGCTTGATAATAATCAACAATATTAGTCTGCTGCCCAGCCAAAACAAGCCTATTTCCAACATTGCTTGAGGCTAACAGCCAATCTTTATTTTTCCTATCTGTACCAATAACAACCAAGACAGCTGACTGGTTTTCATGAAGGATTCTAACGGCAGTTTCAGGAAAATTAAGATTTCCGTATGGCAGGTATTTATAATTGCTACCTATAGACAGCAATATCGTTGCACTTTCAGGAAGCCCCAATCTTTTTCTGATCATTTCTTTCGATTCATTTGACAATGCAGGCACTTCAAGCGGAATCGGAAGTAATTGCGAATTTTCAACTAGTCGCCTGCTTCGTGTGATTACCTGAGCTGATGGCCTCAGGTCTGCAACTGCATCGGCAACAGTAGCACCAAACCAAAATACATGATCTGCATGATTCATCAGGATTATCGGTGGCAGACCTTCTTGTGCAAATGCCAGTAACGGTAGCGGGTCATTAGGATTGGTATGAAGGACAATAATATCAGCACTATTCATGGCCAGTTCACGTAATGCGCAAGCTCGCTCAAATATGCTCATGCTGGGTGGCAAAATGTTAAAATCACCGCCTGTTGCGAGTGCTACTTCTTTCAACCAGTCAGGCGCCGAATAATTGCGCTGGTCCGTAAGAATGACTGAATGACACTCAGCCCCCCCATAATCTTTTCGAATCCACTGTTGAACGAGGCGTGTATGTCCTCCAATGCTAAATGCTGAGCTCAGTACATGCAACCACCGGCGTTGTGAAAAGCGATGATAGGTGGCAGGCCTGCTCATTCTGTTTGGATGTTTGAGATCAGCACCGATGTTATGCAACATAAATTCTAAGCCGGGATGTGCAAACTGCCCCATATGAGCACGCCAAGCACAAAAACCTGCAATATATGCCCACCCGACAGCCTGATTAAACTTGCGCTGTTCAAAGGCTAGCAAAGCCCGTTGTTGTACCCAGTTGAATCGGGCATAATTACGCTCAAGAATTATAGCATTTGTTTTTTCTTCGGTCATAATTCTCACTTGCAATCATTTTCGGCAACTAAACAGCTGTTTTCACCGCCACCGCAACACACTCGTCTCCCCGGCCCCGCAGAAAAAGGCCCAAAACGGCACCGTAGGCCCTGAACAGCAGTGCCAGCCACCGCCTGCCGGTACGCGGGTCAACGGAACCGGATGTCCATTTGTTCAAAAGCGATTCAAGACTGTACAGCGCATAGCGGTCACTCTTCCTGCTATCGGTTCTGATCCCTGCGACCTCAAATCCCGCTGCTGTCAGCAGCGACCGGATTGACGAGCGGTTATGGATGATCAGGTTGCGCGGTGCATTAAACCCGGACCAATAGCCTCTGAATATGCTCAGCAGCAATGCAGCGCTGTTCGGCGTAACAAGCACCAGGGTTCCTTGCGGCTTTAACACCCGATGACAGGCCTCAAGCAGGCGTCCCGGCTGATAGGTCTGCTCAAACCCGTCCATCATCAGGATGCCGTCATACCGGTCAGCAGCCGTTGCTGCCCCCCCGGTCGGCACGTCGAGACTCTCCCGCAGCGTATCGGCCGGCAGAGCGCCTGAGATCCGCCATCCGGCTTCGTGCAGCCCCTGCAACTGACGGTCATCAACAACGCCAATCACGAGCAGTTCACCTGCCGGCCTTGTGCCCAGAACGGAGAGCAGATCCGCACCCGGCGCTTCTGACATGCCGGCTGTTGCCGGCAGACGCAGGGTAGTCGTTGCAACAGTGCTGTCTGCCACTGCGGATAGTGACCGGCGCCAGACAACACCGCAGGAAGGGGTAGTGCAGCGCATATAATCATAGCGCCCGGCTTCGTGCAGGTTATGATAATCCTGCACCCCCTTGCAGGCTGTTTTACCGCTGCCTGCACAGAGCGGACAGACCGCCCCGGCCGGTTCAGAAAATTCGTCATCAATCAACCGGCGCGGGTAGCCCCACTCTTCCAGGTACTGATCAACAGGTTTCAGGTCAACCTTCCGGTTTCTGACCGCGTCCCGTTTCAGGAACGGGCTGCCCGCCTGCAGCAGCTCAAGAGCAAATTTTACCGAGGTATTGTCTTTTTTCCTGAGCCGCTTACCGGCGTTTCGGCACAACAGGCCGATCTGTTCAAAGCTGCAGTACACTCCGGCACGGAAGCCCGACTCAACAAACCACTGGGTCAGACCGACCTCATAGCTTTGAATCACCTGAAGCTTGTTCGTATAGGGCAGGATGCTGTTCCAGAAGAGCCGGAAGGCCTCTGACCGGACCATCGCCTTGCGGAACACCAGAAAATAGCTCTGGATATGCGGCTGCATCTGGAAACACTCGGTTATACCCCAGAAATCACACGCCACAGCAGCCATGGCAGAGAAGACCGGTTCCATGGCAAACAGGGGACCGAATACGCTGGAGTTCATCAGAATCACTTCGTCGTAAAGCGACAGATCAACCGACTCCAACCCGAGCTTCCACATATAAAAGTCATAGCCGGTATTGTTGTTCACAATAACATGGGTCGCTGAAGCAGCAAGAAGAGCCTGATCCTGATCCGTGATCGGTGAATTGGAAACGAAGACCAGATCAGCGCAGCATGGCCGTATCATCTGCAGGGCATGCTGCACAAACGGCCTGACCTGGCCCTTTCCGTCAAAATGTGCATAACAGACAAGTCTTTTCATCATTAAGCCAGCTTTTGCCGAATGTGTGCTATCCAGTGTTCAGCTTTTAGCTTTAATAACCTGAAAAATGACGTATCAACTCGGAGCTCATCGTCTATTTTCTGCATGAGCTTAAGCCTTGAAATATCAGGGCCGGCTCCCTTCCGACTTAGCGCAATATAAAACTCACAGCCTCGTGTCGGACAAAACGACACTTCCTTCATTGTGATTAGCCCCAACATATTAAGATCATGCATTAACAATCTAAAAGAGTTGGGCGTAAAACACCATGCATGAAAATCAGAATACTCATCAGTTATATTATTGGCTTTGATCGCATTTTGTATTTCATCAAATGAATGAACAAGATCAAAATTACCACTAGCTTTCCCGTATCCCCAAGTTATTTTATTTTTTTTTCTACTTGATCTAGAAAGGCACTCAACAACCGTTCCAAGGGAGTGAGTTGTCATCTTCTGTGCATGTGCGTCAATAACTTTTGAAATACCTGTTAGTGGCCTAAAACAATCAAAGCAAAATCTTGCATCAGGTATCGCTAAAGACAACACACCGTCTTCTTTAAGAACCTCTGCGCAATTATTAATAAACGATATAAAATCAGGAGCATGTTCGACAACATGCGAAGCAATAATCCAGTCATAATAACCAGTCTTACCAGTTAGCTCTGCATATGATTCACCACGCCAGATGAAGTCAACATCTTCGATACGCTCCACGGCAACACCGTGTGGACGATACTTTTCTATCAAGGAAGCCTTATCTGCGTGGTCAACAACATGCACATTATAGCCCTCTGATTTTGGCGCAACAGGAGAATGGCTAGGACCAATTTCCAAACCGGCCCCATCTCTTTGTATATGTTTAAGAATTATTTCTTTACGTCCCATTTTCACCTCCCCAATTGTCCTTTGTCATACCCAGCCCCTGCAGCAGATTGGCAAACCGGTTTGTAGAACGTTCCAGGTCAAGGAAGGTGTAGTCACTCCGCTCCAGCCGGGGAGAAAACCAACGCATTGCCACCTTGTTGCCGCGGCCTGCCGCGCACTGCTGCGTGGTGCAGATATGACCAATATTGTACTGGTTATTTTGAATGAGTTCGTAGCGCATGTTTCTGTATTTCCCCCAACACCTGGTCAGGAGTAATGGCATCCAGGCATTCCGGCCGGTTGCGCGTACTGATCCTGCACTGTTCCTTGTTGCAGGGGACACATTCCCACGCCTCCTGGATAACGGTGACATTCCCGACCCGCTGCACCCCCTTGTTCTGTACAAAGGGAGAAAACTCATGACAGCCATCAGGCCAGGGCGCCCAGTAGCGGGTCCAGCTGGCGCCATAGAGTGCAAACGTAGGAGTACCGAGCGCAGATGCCATATGGGTCACCAGTGTGTCGCTCCCGACATACGCATCAGCAGCGGCTATGACGGCAGCCAGCTGATTCAGGTTACAGCGGTTCAAAACGGCCGTTCCGGATGGTGCATGGGCAAGAATGGCCTCCAGGTAGACCTTGTCCGCTGCATCATTGGTAACGGTAAACAGGGGCAGACAGTCCAGCTGGCTGCTGATCAGGGCGGCCAGCCTGCCCCAGGCCTCAGCGGGCCAGCATTTAAAGCTGTTTCTGCTGTAGGGATGCAGTACCAGGTAGGAGCGGCCAGCAGGAATAAGCTCCTGCACAACCTGTCCGCCCGTGGCATCAGTAGCCACCACCACCTGCGGAATCGGCTCTATCCCCAACATCCGCAGAGGCATCAGCATATTCTGGACAACATGCAGGCGGTCATAGCAGACATAGTGCATGTCCAGCAGCAGATGCTTCCACCACTCCCTGCGCCAGCCATTGGTCAGCCCGATGGCATACCTGCCGGCAATGGCTGCTGCCACAACGGTCCGGTCAGAAGGGTAGGCGGCGATTGCCACATCATACTGCCGGTACAGTGAGAACAGCTTTCCGACGGAGGCCTTTTTGTTGGGAATGGTGTGAACGGTGCGGACATGAGGATTCTTGGCAAGAATCCCCTCAGTTCCCTCAAACACCAGATAGTCCACCACCGCGTCAGGTTGCGCCGTCTTGATGGAAAGGGCCAGCGGCGTGGTCACCAGGACATCGCCGATATAGCGGCAGCAGACAATCAGGTAGGTAAGCGGTTGTGTACTAGTCATGGCGCAACTGCCCGTCAATCCATTTTTCCATCAGGGTATGGCCATAGCGCCGCTTTTCCCTGAGGCTATGCAGCCGGTTTTTCAGCCTGTTCCAGCTACGTTCAGACAGCCGTTTCCACCAGGGCAGGTGCCACTTCCGGCTGAAGTAGGCCTTGTTCGCCAGGGCGTAGTCCCGCGTCTCGCGGCGTGCCCCCACCGCCTTCTGGGTGATGGAACCGAAGTGATGGATAAAGGCCGCCCCCACAGTACCCAGCCGAAAACCGGCCCGCCGGGCACGCAGAAAGAGGTCTTTGTCTTCATATTGACCGATACGGAAGTTTTCATCAAAAACCCCGATGGCTTCAAACACCCTGCGGTGTGCCATAAAACAGATCCCGTTGACCGTACCGGATCTGAAAACCGACTTCATCCGGCCGGTCAACTCTTCTGCATAGGGCTCAAGGTCGTAATTCAGATCACCTTCACGAATGGCCGGGCTGACCATATCCAGTTGCCGCTCACCGGCAGCCGACAGCAGCCCCTGCAACCAGCCCTGACTGAGGATCACGTCGTTATTCATGACCACGATCCACTCACCCGATGCCGCCAGAATCCCCTGGTTACAGGCACCGGCGAAACCACGGTTTTCCCGGTTGGCAATCAGCACCAGATCCGGCACGGTTTGCAGATAGTCGGCAGTCCCGTCGCTTGAGGCATTATCCACCAGAATCAGCTCGACATCGGCAGCGGTGGTACGGCGCAGACTTTCCAGACAACCGCGGGTATATTCCAGCTGATTGTACAGCGGAATCACGATACTGACTGCTGCCGTTATGCGCCCGTCTGCCTGCCCCATTACAGCCACCCGGTATCCGCTGTTTGGCCGAGTTCAAGCCCTGCCAGGTCAGCGCCCAGTGCAACGGTATCGCTTCCGGTACGACCGGCGGCTCTCCAGCGTGGCAAACGGCTGCCATGGATATTTACCATCCCGATTGCCGGCGCTGTTCTGGTTGCCCCGGGCAGGGGGACCAGACAGGTTGCCTGCACCCCCAGCACGTTGGCAGCCCAGTGGGAATAGCCGGAGATCGGTGTTGCCAGTACCACAGGGCAGCAGGCCAGGGCAAAGAGGTCGGCCACCGGGTTGATGAGGGAATGGTGATCATTACCGGCATTCTTGTAGGCGTAATGCGATGCCTGGTTGAGGGTGATCAGGTCAAAGTTTTTCATCAGCGACTCGTATGCGGCAGGGTCACCGGTGCAGGAGAGGAAAAAACAGATCTCCGGATTTTTACGGACCAGCGCCTCCATGGCCTTTTCATACCACCAGACCGGCACGGCAGGCCACTCGTAACCGTCGATACGGTAGCTGTCAGCATCAATGACCTGAAAATCGCCGTGCCTGATATGCACCCCCACCACCGGCCGGCCGGCCGTCTTGGCAAAGGTCTCCCGGACCGCATCGGCAAGATGCTGTTTCAGACGCAGCTTCGGCGGGATCTGCATGTAGATCGGGTCCAGCCGCTGCGGAGGGCCGTCCAGTGAGCGCAGCAGGATCTTTTTCCCCCGCAGTCCGTTAAAGACAGCCTCATCACAGTTCCTGACCCGTTCGGCCCCCAGCTTTGTCAGCCAGGTCACACGCCCCTGCCTGGTCCCCTCAACCTCAAACGAGTCAAGCTCCCGCCAGTCAAGCACGATATCGTGGCCGAACTCCTGCTGGATGGCAAAGGCCAGCGGCAGCGTCTCCAGACGATTGGTTATTCCCACAAATTCTTCAATATAGAGTTTGGGCATGGCGCGGCTACTTTCGGTTTTCTTCAGCGTTAAGCTCTGACAGTTTTGCGTATTTACAGAAGGTATAAACGGCATAGAGCAGTGACAGCACCAACCCGCTCCGGCCATCCAGAAATCCCCTGCGCAGCAGATACATCTTGATAAACGTGGCAACCGGCTTGACCAGCATCGAGAACAGTCCGGCGGTTTTGCCGGCGCGGTGGTACTCTTCTGCCGCCAGCCTCGAATACCTGTTCATACGCTCCAGGTAGTCACCCACGCCGTTGTAGGTGTAGTGAACCAGATTCCCTGCAAGAGTGGCGACCGCTCCGGTAGTCTGCAGCGATTCATGCACCGCACGTTCACTGAAGGAGCAGCGACGGCGATCATACAGACGGGTGGAATAGTCAGGATACCAGCCGCAGTGCCGGATCCAGCGCCGGCCAAAATAGTTTTCCCGCGCCATGCGTGCAGCAGCAAAACTGCTGCTGTCGAACTGTTCGATTGAACGCCGCAACAGCGGTGAGACCCGCTCATCCGCATCGACATTCAGGATCAGGTCATGTTGGGCCAGCTCTGCGGCCCGGTTTTTCTGTCTCCCGTACCCCAGCCACTCCTGATGATACAAGCGGACCTTGGGATGGACCCGGCACAGATCTTCCGTTTGATCGGAGCTGCCGGAGTCAAGCACGATGATCTCGTCAACGAAATCAAGACCGGCAAGACAGTCGGCGATGTTGTCTCCTTCATTCAGGGTGATGATGGTGGCGGATATCGGCATGACCTGTCACGCTGAGGCAGCATCGCCCTTGACGGGCTGATCGCTGAACTGCAGGGCATGCAAACGGCTGTAGAGCCCGCTCCCCTCAACCAGATCGGCATGGCTGCCGCACTCAACAATCCGGCCTTTCTCCAGCACCACGATGGTATCGGCATGCAGCACCGTTGAAAGCCGGTGCGCGATCACAAACGTGGTCCGGTTCAGCATCAGGTTGTCCAGGGCCTGCTGCACCATCTTCTCACTCTCGGTATCCAGCGCACTGGTGGCTTCATCCAGGATCAGGATCGGCGCATTCTTCAAAATCGCCCGGGCGATACAGATCCGTTGGCGCTGCCCGCCGGACAACCGCACCCCGCGATCACCGATATTGGTGGCATATCCCTCCGGAAGATCCAGAATAAAATCATGGGCAAAGGCGGCCCGAGCAGCGGCCTCCACCTCTGCATCGGATGCATCGGTCCAGCCATAGCGGATATTGTTGGCAATTGTATCGTTAAACAGGGTTGTTTCCTGGTCAACCAGCGCAAACTGACGATTCAACGATTCAAGGCTGATCCCGCGCAGGTCATGCCCATCCAGCAGGATGGCGCCACTGCTGACATCGTAAAAACGCATCAGCAGGGCTGCCAGTGTCGATTTGCCCCCACCGGACGGCCCCACCAGCGCCACCATCCGGCCCGGCTCAACGGACAGAGAGATATCCTGCAGCACCGGTTCATCACCGTAGCTGAAGGAGACCTCACGCAACTCGACCCTGCCGCTGACCCGTCCAAGTTCAACGGCAGCGTCTTTGTCTACGATCAGGCGTTGTGCATCCATCAGCTGAAAGACCCGCTCGGCACCGCCGGAAGAGCGCTGCACCACATTGAAGGATCCCTGCAGCTTCTTGACCGGGTTGAACAGCATGATCATGGCAGCGATAAAGGAAAACAGTTCTGAGGCAGACATCCGCCCCGACAGGACCTGACTCCCTCCCAGATAGACCACTGCGGCAATCCCCAGCGAAATGATCATCTCGGACACCGGCATGGCCAACGACTCATATTTGATAAACCGTTTGTACTGGCTCAGAAAGGCCAGGTTTTCGGTGCGGAAGCGCTCAATGACCCGCGTCTCAAGACCAAAGGCCTTGATCACCTTAATACCGGAAAAGGTCTCCTGCAGGATTGAACCGATCCCTCCCATGACATCCAGACTGCGCCGGGCCGAGTTCTTGATCTTTTTGCCGATTAACTGGGCCGGATAGATTGTCACCGGCAGTACAATAAAGCACAGGATCGCCAACTGCCAGTTACGGTAAAAGATTACCACCAGCAGCGACAGGAAAGAGATCAGGTCCCGGAACAGACCGCAGACCACGTTGGCCATACCATCCTGCATCATACCGATGTCGTTGGTCATGCGGGACATCAGTTCACCGGTGGCCTGCCGGTTGTAGAAGGCCATATCCTTCCTGATGGTGCTGCCGTACAGGTCATTGCGGATATCCTGAATCGCCTTCTGACCAGCCAGCTTGATGGTGGTGTCGTAGGTAAAGCGGCAGATACCGCGCAGCACAAAGAGGGTGATGATACCGATCGGCACCAGCAGGAAGATACCGTTATCCTTGCCGGCAAATATTTTTTTGAGTACCGGCTCCACCAGATAGGCAAAGGCACCATCCATGGCGCCCACCACCATAGAGCACAGGGCTGAAACCACCAGCAGGCCCCAGTACGGCTTGAGGTAGTCAAGGGTTCTCAACAGGACATGTCTTTGCAAATCAGTGCTACTCATTATAGTCAAACGCCTTGAAGCCATGCTTTTTGACCAGTTCATCCCGTTCAGCCGCCTTCAGGTCTTCACGGACCATTTCGGCAACCAGTTCCTTAAAGCTGATCTTTGGCGTCCAGCCCAGCTTCTCACGGGCCTTGCCCGGATCTCCCAACAGGGTTTCGACTTCAGTGGGACGGAAGTAACGGGGGTCTACCTTGACAATCACTTTACCGCTCTGGTCGGTACCGGTTTCATCGACGCCGCTGCCCTGCCAGCTGATTTTCATCCCGAGTTCGTCGGCGGCGGCATTGACGAACTCTCTGACGCTGTGCTGGATACCGGTGGCAATGACCCAGTCTTCAGGTTGTTCCTGTTGCATCAGCAGCCATTGCATTTCGACATAGTCCTTGGCATGGCCCCAGTCCCGCAGGGAGTCAAGGTTGCCCAGGTAGAGGCAGTCCTGAAGCCCCAGTTTGATCCGGGCCAGGGCGCGGGTGATCTTGCGGGTGACAAAGGTTTCTCCCCGCAACGGTGATTCGTGGTTGAAGAGGATGCCGTTGCAGCCGTAGATGCCGTAGGCTTCGCGGTAGTTGACGGTGATCCAGTAGGCGTAGAGTTTGGCTACGGCATAGGGGGACCGGGGGTAGAAGGGGGTGGTTTCCTTCTGGGGAATTTCCTGGACCAGGCCGTAGAGTTCGGAGGTTGAGGCCTGGTAGAAGCGGGTCTTTTTCTCAAGCCCCAAGATCCGGATCGCCTCCAGAATACGCAAGGGACCGATGGCGTCGGCATTGGCGGTGTATTCAGGGGTTTCAAAGGAGACAGCAACATGGGACTGGGCTGCCAGGTTGTAGATCTCGTCCGGTTGCACAGCCTGAATGATCCGGATCAGGTTGGTGGAGTCGGTCATGTCACCGTAGTGCAGGACCAGCCGGCGCCCCTTTTCATGGGGGTCCTGGTAGAGGTGGTCGATCCGGTCGGTGTTGAACAGGGAGGCCCGCCGCTTGATGCCGTGGACCTCATACCCCTTCTCAAGCAGCAGTTCGGCCAGATAGGCGCCATCCTGGCCGGTGATGCCGGTGATCAGTGCTCTTTTCATCATCATAACATTCTCCTCAAAAAATGCTTACGCCCGCACGGAATGCCAGAGCTGCTCCGCGCCGTGCACAACATCATCAACCGTTATAGCAGTCATGCAACGGTGATCGGTCGGACAGACCCGCAACTTGCACGGGGCACAGGGCTGATCCTGGCGGATGATCACAGCCCGCTCGGAACAAGGGGCTGTTCCGCTATGATCGGTGGGACCGAAGATAGCCGCCAGCGGCACGCCAAAGGCAGCAGCGATGTGCATCGGACCGGAATCATTGGTCACGAAAAAATTGCAGCGTTTGATCAACGCCATCAGTTGACGCACCGTGGTCCTGCCTGCCAGATTCAGGCAGTTGCCTGCCATCTCCCGCTCGATCACCGCCACGAGTTCCTGCTCATCGGGACCGCCGAACAGGACGACTCGCGCGCCCCATGAGGCGGCAAGGCGTTGGGCAACGCCGGCAAACCGCTCCGGGTACCAGCGTTTGGCCGAGCCGAAGCTGGCACCGGCATTGATGCCAAGCACCAGCTGATCTGTAGAAATGCCATGTTCTGCCAGCAGCGTTGCCGCCTCCTGCTCCTCCTGAACGGTGACGGCAAGCGTTGGCAGCGACTGTTCGGCAGTAATGCCGAATGCCCTCAGCAACTCACAATAATACTGTGTCTCATGCCGCTCTGCAGCAGGCGAATCCTCGTGGAAGCGCTGGGTCAACAGCAGGCTGCGCCCATCCGAGGCCTTGCCGATCCGTGCAGGAATCCTTGCCAGCCAGGGGATCAGGGCCGAGTCGAAGGAGTTGGGCAGGATAACTGCCAGATCGAACCGTTCCGCAGCCACCTGACGGGCCAGGCGCAAGCGCCCCAGCAGACCACGGTGCTGCAGCTTGCGATCAAACAGCATGATCCGGTCCAGAGCCGGATGTCCCTGCAGCAGTTGCCCCACCAGCGGGTTGGCCAGCAATGTGATCTCTGCCCGGGGAAAGGTTGTACGCAGGGCTGCCAGGGCCGGCGTGGTCATAACCGCGTCGCCAATCCAGTTAACCGCCCGGACCAGCACCCTCTGTATGGCAGCCTGCTGCCCGGCTATTTCAGCATTGTGGGAGCTTTTCATGGCAATGGTACAGTATGCCTTACTCAGGACCGATTTGAAACAGTTTATCAAGGGTTCTTGCAAGCAGTTCCCGGTCCTCAAGCTGGACTTCGAGGCGTGCGGTTACCAGGCGGGAACTCCAGGCATATCCCCCCTGCTGTAGCTTGATCCCGTCCTTCTCTGTGGTGATCAACCAGTCCGGCTCTGCCGATGCAACCAGAGCTTCCAGCTGCTGCAGTGCTGCGGCATGATAGGGTTCATGATCAGACAGACTGAGGGTTGCAACCGGCTCAATTCCGACCTGCCGCAACGACCCAAAAAACGCCGACGGCTCCGCTATACCGGCAAAGGCGGCAACCCGGCCCTGCTGCAGCTGTTCAAGCGGCACCACCCCTCCGGTTGCCACGAGCTGGAAGCTGGACAGACGGTGACAAGACCGGCCGGCTGGCAGTGCAAGCACCGGTAACGTCTCTGCACCGTTGCAGCGGGTAAACAGTGCCAGGTCAGCCCGTTGCAACGCCGTACGGGGCTCACGCAACATACCCAGCGGCACCGTCCAGCCATTACCGAACGGACGGGCTGCATCCAGCAGCAGGATATTCAGATCCCGGTACAGGCGGATATGCTGAAAACCATCATCCAGCAGCAGCACATCAGGTCTGAAGCGTTCCAGCGCCACCAGACCGGCCTGATAACGATCTGAACCGATAACCACGATCAGGCCTGCCACGCTTCGGGCCAGCAGACAGGGTTCGTCACCGGCCTGTCCAGGTCCCAGCAGCAATGAAGCACCGTCACTCACAACAGCAACCTGCCCTTCAAGGGAACCGCCATAACCACGGGACAGGACGGCAACCCGCTTCCCCCGTTGCTGCAGTTCCCGGGCAAGCAGAATGGTGAGCGGTGTCTTGCCGGTACCGCCGACCGTGAGGTTGCCGATGGAAATAACCGGACAAGGCAGGCGGCGGGTGGCCAGGATACCGGTCCGGTAGAGCAGGGCCCTGATACGCAGTATCGTGCCGTACACAAAGGCAAGGGGGGCCAGCAGCAGCTTCAGGGCAAAAGCAGCGGCACTCCGATTGCTCCCGTCAGCCATGCCACGCCACCAGACAGCCCCTGTCATTGCTGCAGCACCCCGTGCAGCATGGCCAGATGACGTTCAACCGCGCCGCCGCTGTCACGCAGCAGCTTGAGACCATTGTTGCCCACCACATGCCGCAGCTCAGGCGTTGCCAGGAAGTCCGCTGCTGCATCCTGCAGTTCCTGCTGGCCAGCCACCTGCACCCCGGCCCCGTAGGCATGTGCCAGAGCTGTAATCTCCTGAAAATTATCCATATGCGGGCCGAACAGGATCGGGATCCCCCGCGAGGCAGGCTCCAGCAGGTTATGACCACCGGTGGGGACCAGGCTGCCCCCCACGTAGGCCAGATCTGACAGGGCATACAGCTGCATCAGCTCGCCCACCGTATCAACCAGCAGGACCATGCCGGCACTGCAGCCATCAGGCTGCTGATCCAGGCGGGAACGTCGCACCACCGTCAGTCCCAGGTCAGAGGCCAGTGTTTCAACCTCAACAACCCGCTCGGGGTGACGTGGCACCAAAACCAGCAACAGGCCGGGAAACTGCCTGAGCAGCCCCTGGTAGGCAGCCAGCAGCGGTTCTTCTTCACCGGGATGAGTACTGCCGCAACAGAACACCGCCAGGTCGGCCGGGATACGGTAGAGCCGGCGCAGTTGTCCCCGCTCATCTGCAGCAACCGGACTGAACGGTATATCGTACTTGAGGTTGCCCAGAACCCGGCTGCGGGACTCCGGTGCGCCGATGGCCAGTATCCGCTCAAGATCAGCCGTGCTTTGCATTCCCAGACCACTGAAGCGCTGCAGCACCGGCCTGAAGAACCAGGCAAAGCGCCGGTAGCGTGGAAAGGAACGTGCCGATATCCGGCCATTGGCCAGTAAGAGCGGTATGCTGCGCCGCTGCGCCTCATACGTAAAGACCGGCCAGATCTCGGTTTCCATGATGACAATCGCCCGCGGCCTGACAGCATCAAGCAGACGGCAGACCGCAAAATGGATATCAAACGGAAAGTAGGTGACGACATCAGCCAGCTGGTCCCGTTCAGCCACACTGCGGCCGGTTTCAGTGGTAACCGAGAGCAGCAGCCGGTACTCGGGGTAACGCTGTCGCAACCCTTTCAGCAACGGCCGGCCGGCAATCACCTCTCCCACGGAGACCGCATGCAACCAGATAACCGGCTGTCCTGCCAGCGACCTCTGAGCCGCCACCGGCAGAAACCCGAACCGTTCACCAAAGGCGCTCCTTCTCCCCCTGCTGATGGAGCGGTACCAGTGGTACAACAGGGCAAATGGCAGCGCAGCCAGTGTCAGAAGACGGTACAGGATCGACCAGTTCATGACGACAGCCCCTCGCCATTCTCCTGTTCCGGCAACAGTACGGCCGCCAGCAGCTGCCCGGTCAGCCAGACCATGCCAAAGGCCCAGAGACAATCTGTCAGAAAATGTCCTCCCTGGGTAATCCGGGCCACACTCATCGCAACACCAAAAGCGATCCCGCCGGAAAGCCAGCAGCGTGCAGCAAACGGTTTACGATGGCGGTAGATAAACCAGGGGGCCAACAGATAAAAGGCTGCAGAAGAATGACCCGAAGGGAAGGAGCGTCCCTGGCCGCTGATTCCCGGCTGCCAGGGTTGCAGAAAGGCCTTGCCGCCCCCCAGCTCGATGACCTCGCGTGGCCGGGGGCGGCCCCAGTGTTCTTTAAAGACACTGTTCACCAGCAGGCCGGGTCCCAGGATCAGCAGCAACACCATAAAGATACCGGCCCGGCGCCACCGGCGCAGATCCGGTTGGGCAAAACTTCTCAGCACGACCACCAGCCAGCCCAGGGCCAGCAGAATCGCCGGGCTCCGGTCAATCCGGTAGAGCAGCTTCCAGGGAAACTGTTCGCCGGTCGGCCAGCCTCCAGCCTGATAAAAGTACGTTGCGAGCTGCAGATCCGCACCGCTGTAGGCAAGCAGGCCGGTGGCGATCACCAGCAGCACCAGCACCATCCAGAGCTCTGCCCAGAAGCGTCCGCTGTTCATAGACCTTCGGTTCTCTTCCAGCGCCTGTGCACCCAATACCACTCGGTGGGATGGGCCACAATAAACTGTTCTATGATACGGGAGTAGGTTTTGACATCATCGCACCAGCCCTGTTCGTCGGCACTGCCTTCAAACTGAAGCGGAGGATGGATCTCGATAACATGGCGCCCGGCCTCCCGGTGAATAAAGGCCGGTACAATCGCTACACCGGTCTTGCGGGCAATCAGGACCGGAGCCTTGGAAGCCCAGGCCGGCCGGCCCAGAAAATCAACCAGATACCCCTCTTCAGGAAACACCGTCTGATCCACCAGCAGCCCAACGGTTCCATTCCTGCGGATGACGGCAATCATGTTCTTAAGGGCATTATCCTTGTAGATAACGCTGTTGTCGTAGTGCTGGCGCATCCGCTCGACCATGGTATTCAGATAGGGATTGTTCTGACGGCGGGCCACTACAGAAAGTGGTTGCTTAAACAAGCGGGCATAGGCCAGGGCAACCAGTTCCCAGTTTCCACAGTGGCCGGTCAGAAAGATAATTCCTTTTCCCTGGGCGCGGGCGGCATCATAATAGTCCCTGCCGCGCACCTCAATCCGGTCAATCAGCCCGCCACCTTTACCGTGATATAAACGGCAGGTTTCCACCAGTGAACGCCCCAGATTGCAAAACACCTCCCGCGCAATCCCCTCGGCTGTCGGGATAGTACAGGTCCACTCCGGCTGGGCGCGCATATGCTCAAGCACACGGCTGATGTTCTGCTCTGCAATACGACGGCGGCTTCCCAATATCCGGCGCAGCAGCAGACCGGTCCAGACCCCGAAGCGTTCCGCCAGACGTTCCGGCACCAGGGCCACCACCCAGGTAAAACCGTAGAGTACCGCCACCTGGAGCATCCAAACGATCTTTTTCATGACTGTTCCACCATACTGAGCACCAGTTCGGCCATACGCCGGTCGGCTCCACCGCCCCCCAGGCGCTCACGGACATGGGCAAGCCGCTCCCTGAGCGCTGCATTATAAGCGGCATCAGATAACAAGCGTTCAATCTCTCCAGCGATCTGCTCCGGTGAGGCCTCCTGCTGAATCAGCTCCCTGGCCACCGTTTCTCCCGCCACAATATTGCACAGACCGATATGCTCAACCTTGACCAAGCGCTTGGCCAACTGGAAGGTGAGCGATGCAAGCTTGTAGATGATCACCAGCGGTGTCCCCACCAGGGCGATCTCCAGGGTCACCGTGCCGGAGACCGATATCACCGCATCACAGGCCCGCATCAGATCATGGATCCGCTCACGGGTAACCGTTATCGGCAGCTCACAGTTCTCAAGCCAGGGGGCGAGGTCGTCATCGGAGAGGGTTGAAGCCAGCGGCAGGACGAATTGAAGTCCGGGCAGGCGCTGTTGCAAGAGACGGGCAGCCTCCAGAATGGTGGGCAGCAAGCGGCTGACTTCACTCCTGCGGCTGCCGGGAAACAGCCCCACTATCTGTTTGGATGGATCAAGGCCCAAAGAGGTGGCAGCCTGATTGCGGGTCAGGCTGACCGTTACCAGGTCAGCCATGGGATGACCGACAAAGGAGACCGGTACGCCGGCCTGCTCATAAAAAGGGACTTCAAAGGGCAGGATTACCGCCATATGGTCAACCAGGCGCTTGATCTTTTTTACCCGCCCTTGGCGCCAGGCCCAGATCTGGGGAGAGATGTAGTAGAGCACCTTGACGCCGGCCTTTTTTGCCACCTTGGCCAGACGCAGGTTAAATCCGGGATAGTCAATCAGGATCAGCAAATCAGGGGGATTTTCCAGCAGGATCTTTTTCAGTTTGAGAAAGGCAGCAGCGATCACATCAAAGTGTTTCAGTACCTCCACCAGCCCGACCACCGCCATATCGGCAGAGTCCACCAGAGTCTCGCAACCGGCTTCACGCATGCGGAGGCCGCCGATACCAAAGAAGGAAAAGGCAGGATCAGCCGCATGTACTGCGCGCACCAATCCTGCCCCGTAGATATCACCAGACGCTTCGCCTGCAACTATCATGACCCGTTGCCGCGAATTTTTGCCGACAACTGCGTTGGCGTCTGAGCCGTCTCCTCGACGTAGCATCTACTACGCCTTGCGTCGCCGGCTTGTCGCCGCCTTGTTCTCAACAAAAATACACAGCATTGCAGCAACCAGCATTAAAGCAAAGCCCCGCGTACTGCTGCAATCACCTGATCCACCTGCTGATCGGTCATTTCCGGATAGATCGGTAAGGACATGCAACGAGCCGCTATCGATTCCGTCACCGGCAGAGAAATCCCCCGGCACTGTTCAGCAAAGACGTTCTGACGATGCAGCGGGATCGGGTAATAGACTGCGCTGGCAATCTGCTGCTCGTTCAACGCCGCCATAATCGTGTCCCGCTGATCGGTGAGCAGCGTATATTGATGATAGACATGCAGTCCTTTGCCATCCTCAAACGGCACGGTCACGACATCCTTCAGGCCTTCGGAGTAACGGTGGGCAACCCGGCGGCGTTCCTGGTTAAAACGATCAATATGGCGCAGCTTGACCCTGAGAATTGCGGCCTGCAGGTCGTCAAGGCGGCTGTTAAAACCGATCACGTCATGGTGATAACGCACCTTGCTGCCGTGATTGCGCAGCATCTTGAGCGTTTCTGCTCTTTCCTCCGTGGCAGCGGTCACCAGGCCGCCATCACCGTAGCCGCCCAGGTTTTTACTGGGGAAGAAGCTGAAGCAACCAAAAGCGCCAATCGAGCCGGTCATACGGCCGGCAATGGCAGCTCCGAAGGACTGGGCGCAATCCTCGATCAGCACTAGATTGTGGCGTTCACAGATGGCACTGATGGCCGCCATGTCAGCCGGCTGCCCAAAGAGATGTACCGCGATCACCGCCTTGGTGCGGGGGGTAATGGCCTGTTCAATCAGCTCCGGTACGATGTTAAAGGTTTGGGGGTCAACATCCACAAAAACCGGCACGGCACCGGCATAGCAGATCGCCTCAGCCGTGGCGATGAAGGTGAACGGCGTGGTGATCACCTCGTCACCCGGCTTGATTCCCGCCGCCAGCACAGCCAGATGCAGGGCATCGGTGCCGGAGGCGCAGCCAATGGCCTGGGGGCTGCCGAGGTAGCCGGCAGTTTCTTTTTCAAGATTGGTAACGTTGGGGCCCAGGATGAACTGGGTGCTTTCCAGGGCATCCAACACGGCTGCATCAATCTCGCTCTTCAACTGGTGGTACTGGGTTTTGAGGTCTACCATTGGTATCATGGGCGTATCCTGTTCAGTGCTTGGTTGATTTTCAACGCTGTCTCCAGCGCCATCCTGCCATCACGGCCACTGACCTGGGGCTGCCTGCCTTCAGTGATCGCCGTTACGAACGAGCTGATCTCGGACAGCAACGGATCTGATTGTCCCAGCTCCTGCTCCTTGACCTGCACATTGGGGATACCCGGCATCAACTCGCCTTCACCTTTTTTGGCGACCAGCACCTTTTTGTTCTGGAAGTCGAGCGTCAGGTAGGCGTCGCGCTGGAAGATCCGCATCTTGCGTTCGCTCTTGAGACTAATCCGGCTGGCCGTGACGTTGGCAACGCAGCCGTTTTCAAAGGCAATCCGGGCATTGGCGATATCCTCTTCACCGGTAAAGACCGGCGCACCGATGGCGTCAATCTTGGCCACCGGCGACTTGACCAGATGCTGGATGATCTCGATGTCATGGATCATCAGATCCAGAACCACGTTCACATCGGTACCGCGGGGCTTGAACGGTGCAATCCGCACTGATTCAACAAACAGCGGCTCGATCAGCACCTCTTCAACGGCCATCAGCACCGGGTTGAACCGTTCCAGATGGCCCACCTGAAAGACCAGCGCACCCGCGTCAGCCAGGCTGATCAGCTCATCGGCCTGTTCAATGGTGACGGTAATCGGCTTTTCAATCAGGACATGCACGCCGGCAGCCAGGAACTCTTTTGCAACCTGATGGTGGTACTGGGTGGGCACCACCACGCTGACCGCATCCACCCGGCCGATCAGCTCACGGTAATCGGTAAAGGCCTGACATCCGCAGGCAGAAGCCACCTCAGCCCCGCGGGCAGCATCGGCATCCACGACCCCAACCAGCTCAACCCCTTCCAGGGCAGCGTATTTCTGGGCGTGGAAGTTACCAAGGTAGCCAACCCCTATGACCGCCGTGCGAAGCCTGCTCATCCGCGGCAGATCCCGCGTTGTGAGGCCTCGATAAAGGCCAGCAGCGTATCGACCTCGGCACAGCCGACAATTTCGGACCTGATCTTGGCAATTGCTTCGGGCTGCTTAAGCTCCGACATGAACAGGGTCTTGTATGCCTTTTTCAGGTTGCTGATCGCCGCATCACTGAAACCGCGACGCTTCAGACCGATCAGGTTCAGCCCGCGCAGTTTGGCATCTCTTTTCCCCGATGTTGCAATCATGTAGGGGGGAATATCCAGCCCCACCAAGGTTCCGCCTCCCAACATGGAGTAGGAGCCGATGGTCACAAACTGGTGAATGGCAACCAGTCCGCCCAGAATCACGTTGTCCTGTACCGTCACATGACCGGCCAGAGTGGCTGAATTGGCAAAGACATTACCGCTACCAACCGTACAATCATGGGCCACATGGGAATAGGCCATCATCAGATTGTTATTACCCATCACGGTCTCGGCATGACCGGTTACCGTACCGCGATGGATGGTGGCAAACTCACGGATCACGTTTCCGTTGCCCAGGCGGGTCCAGCACTCCTCCCCCTTGTACTTCAGGTCTTGCGGGGCAGCACCGACCGAAGCCAGGTGATAGATCTGGTTATTCTCCCCCAGCTCGGTCCACTTGCCGATCACCGCATGGGCACCGATGCTGGTACCTTTACCGATAATGGCATGTTCTTCAATAATGGCGTAAGGACCGATCTCAACCCCTTCAGCCAGCTGTGCAGAAGGGTGGACGATTGCGCTTGCATGTATGCTCATGGTCTCTCCCTGTCTATTCTGCCGGGGCAAAGGTAGCCTTGAGTGAGGCCTCGGTCACCAGCTTGCCGTCAACAAATGCCTTGCCATCAACACCCCAGATGCCGCGACGGTTCATGGTGGTGGTAATCTCGATCTGAAGCTGATCACCGGGCATAACCGGCTTGCGGAACTTGGCGCTGTCAATGGCCATAAAGTAGCTGACCTTCTTCCTGGTCTCTTCATCAGAGGCAAGGTAGGCCATAATACCGGCAACCTGGGCCATCGCCTCAACAATCAACACTCCGGGCATGACCGGATGGCCGGGAAAGTGCCCCGGAAAGAACGGTTCGTTGATACTGACGTTCTTGATGCCGACACAGCGTTTGCCGTGTTCAAGCTCCACAATACGATCCACCAACAAAAACGGATAGCGGTGGGGCAGAATCTTCATGATGGCGTTCACATCCATCGGCATAGTTGGTTGTTCCATAAACCGTTACTCCTTTACCAGCCGGGCTTCAAGGGCGGCCAGCCGTTTTTCGTACTCGTTCATTTTTTTTCTCATCTCAGGCAGTTTGGGCAGGGTTCCCATGGTCTTCAGCCATTCCTTGTGCGGCATGGCCGGAGAACCGCTGTAGTAGGCGTTGCCTTCCAGAGAGCCGGGCACACCGGCCTGGGCACCGACAATCACGTTATCCCCGATGCTGACATGCCCCACCACCCCCACCTGACCAGCCAGGGTGACATGGTTGCCGATCTTGCTGCTGCCGGCAATCCCTACCTGGGAGACAATCATGCAGTCTTCGCCGATCTGACAGTTGTGGGCCACCTGTACCAGGTTATCCAGCTTGGTGCCGCGCCTGATCAGGGTGACTTCAAGGGCTGCCCGGTCAACGGCGGCATTGGCACCGATCTCAACATCATCTTCCAGCACCACGATGCCGATCTGGGGAATCGGATAATAGGAAGGACCGTCCGGCGCATAGCCGAAGCCGTCACTGCCGACCACGGCACCGGGCTGCAGCTTGCAGCGTTTGCCCAGTCGGCAACGTTCCCGTACCACCGCATTGGCATGGATGACACACTCATCCCCAATGACGACACCGTCATAGATCACGGCACCGGGATAGATCACCACCCGGTCACCGATACTGACATTGTTGCCGACCACGGCACCGGGATAGATACTGATCCCCTCGCCGAGCACAACGTTGGTCCCGATCACCGCTTCAGGCAACACCCCTAACGCCGGATGCGGCTGGGTGTAGAAGAGTTTCAGCAGCTTGGCAAAGCCCAGATACGGGTTGGCCAGCTCGATCACATTGCGACCGTACGACTCTCCGCCTGGCGCCATCAATACGCCGCCAGCCCTGGTCTCTGCTACTTTTGCAGCATATTTGGGATTTGCAAGAAAGGTGATTTTGTCCGGCGTCGCCCCTTCAAGCGGGGCAAGTCCGTTGATTTTGATCGTACCGTCGCCACGGACAGTGCCACCCAGGTGATCTGCCAGTTCCTGAAGCGTCTTGGTCAACATCATAGCCACCTGCGCCTATTTCTTGGCCTGCGCGGCATTCAGGGCCTTAAGAATCTCGTCGGTCAGGTCTACTGATGTGTCAGCATAGAGCATACCGGCGCTGCGGGCATCAAATATCACCGAGTAGCCGTTCTTCTTGCCGTACTCCTGAACAATCTTCTCCAGAACTTCAAGAATCTTCTTGGTAAATTCGCTGTCACGGGCCTGCAGGTCTTCTTCAGCATCTTTGGTGAAACGCTGGAAGTCCTTCAGCTTCTGCTGGTAATCCTTTTCCTTGGCGGCACGGGCCGCCTCCGTCAGGGTAAGACCCTGCTTTTCAAGGCTGTCCTTCAGTTTTTGGAGTTCTTCCTGTTTGATGTTGATCTGTTCCTGATACTTCTTCAGCTTTTCCTGCAGCTGTGCCTTGGCGGCCTTGCCCGTCTCAGAGGTATTCAGAGCGCGTTGCATATCAAGGTAGCCGATCTTTGTATCAGCAGCCCAGGCAGAACCAGACATAAGAGCCAGCATCAGTACCATCATGACCAAACGCTTCATCGCATTTCTCCTTACGTTACGTATAGTTTAAAACAAACTGCCGATTGCAAACTCAAAACGGCCGGATTTGCTGTCTTCAGGGCGCGGATTGATCGGAATACCATACTCAAGCCGCAGTGGCCCCATCGGTGAGGCCCACCGGATGCCGCCCCCGTAGCTCATCAGCATTTGCGGAGGCTTAAAGCTGCCTGACCAGGCATTACCATAATCAAAGAAGCCGACCCCTTTAATGCCATATTCCGGCAACAACGGAAACTTGATCTCAATATTGCCGAACAGTTCTTTTTCGCCACCGACATAGACATCGTTATTTTTAGGACTTACCGTCCTTGCTGAATAACCACGCAGTGTCCCGATGCCACCCAGGTAAAATTTTTCATCAATCGGGATCGGGCCGCCGGCCTTCTGTATTGCACCGACCACAAGCTTGCCGGAGACAACGAACTTCCACCAGAGCGGATGGTAGTAGGTATTATCAAAAATTTCACGGACATATTTATTGTCACCACCCAAGCCGGCATATTCCACCGAAAGGGTGTTGACCCAGCCGCTGGACGGGTCAAAGCGGAAGTCGGTTGTGTTATTGGTGAGGCTGGCATAGATGGAGCTGGTCGTGGTCTGCCCCAGCGGATAGCTGTCCGGGTACTTTGCGTTAGCATCCAGATAGTAGATATCAGGATCATAAATATCCTTGATTTCGTACTTGTACATCCAGAAGGTACCGATAAAATCGGTAATCGGATAACCGGCCTTGATGTCACCACCGGTCAGACGGCGGCTGTAGTCGGTATAGTCACGTTCTGAACGGTAGATATCAAGTCCGAGCGTCCATTTGCTGTCCAGGAAATAGGGGTCAGTCAAACCGACCGAGTAGGTGTTGGACTTGCCTCCGATGGCAGCTGACGCATTGGCCTTGAGCCCCAGTCCCAGAAAGTTTGCCTGAGAAACCGACCCCTGGAAGATCAGGCCATCCAGCGAACTGTAACCGCCGCCGATAGTAAACGCACCGGTGGCCTTTTCCTTCAGGTCCACATTGACGTTCAACTTGTTTCCGCTACTCCCCTTGGAGGTTGCCACATTGGCTTCTTCAAAATAGCCGGTATTCATCAGGTTCTGTTTGCTGCGTTTGAACCCTGTGGCGCTGTACAGATCGCCCTCCATCAAGCGCAACTCACGTCGTACAACCTTGTCGCGCGTCTTTGAGTTGCCGGCGATGGATATCCGCTCAATATAGACCAGATCCCCTTTTTCAATGTCAAAGGTCAGATCCATCACCTTTCTGTCAGGATCCGCCTTGGTCTGGGGGTTAACGTTGTTGAAGGCATAGCCCTTGTCTGCGGTCATGTCCGTCAGGGTACCGATATCAGCACGGAGATTGGCCCGGCTAAATACCTCTCCGCTCTCTGTCTTCAGCTGTTTACGGATTTCATGCTCTGGATAGAGGATATCCCCCTTAAAGGCGACCTCACCAACCCGGTATTGGTCGCCTTCGGTTATGTTGATCTCAACCAGCAACGATTCCTGGTCATCTGCCAGCTTCATGACCGGCTCACTGACCTTGACGTTGATATACCCGTTATTCATGTAGTGATCAGCAATCAGCAGGGCGTCGTTCTTCAGCACCTCTTCTTTATAGGTGCCGGCCCCGGTCAGCCATGACATGAACCACTCCTGCTTGGTCTCCATTACACCACGCAGCTTGCCGGCGCTGAAGGCTGTGTTCCCCTCAAAATTGATGGTACTGATCCTGATCTTTTTGCCTTCCGTTACCTTGAAGAGGATCTGGTACTCAGTTGGTGAACGCTGTTCAATCAAAGGCTCAACCACAACCAGATAGTACCCTTCATCCTGGTACTGTTTCTTCAGCTTGGCGACCGCCCTGTCAAGATCCTTCTGGGAAAAGATTGCATTCCGGCGAACCGGCAATCCCTCCAGCAGTTTGTCCTGTTTGAGTTCCTTGTTTCCTTCAAACCGGATATCCCTGACAATCGGCTTTTCAATCACCGCATAGACCAGTATCACCCCGCCGTTACCCGGCTCACTGGAGACCTGCACTTCCTGAAACTGCCCCAAGCGGAAGATTGACCGGACATCGGCATCGGTGCGATCACTGTCGAGTATATCACCCGGCTTGATCCTGGTGGCTCCCAGAATGGCAGCCCCCTCCACCCGCCGGTTGCCGCGCACAACCACGTCGAGAATTTTTTCACCATCGGCATACGCCGTGCGGTCTGCGAGGAGCAGAGCAGCCAGCAGTGCCGTTGTCAGGTAGGGGTAAAAAGTCACATGTCCTCCGTAGTGCAGGGAAGAATCAGGCCATCCAGCAACCGGACTACTCGCTCCATCCTTGCAGCAATTCTCTCATTGTGGGTAACAACTACCATGCTGATGCCAGTCTGTTTCTGAATCTTTACCAGCAATTCGTAGATCGCCTCACTGGTCTTTGCATCAAGGTTGCCGGTCGGTTCATCGGCTAACAGCAACTCAGGTTCCATCACCAGCGCCCTGGCTATGGCAACGCGCTGTTGTTCTCCGCCAGAGAGCTCGCCTGGTCTGTGGTTGAGACGGTGTTCCAGGCCGACTTCCGCCAAAAGAGCCCGGGCCTGCTGACCTGCCAGAGCGCTATCCTTGCGTGCAATCAAGGCAGGCATCATGACATTTTCCAGTGCCGTAAACTCCGGCAACAGGTGGTGAAACTGAAACACAAAACCGATGGTATGGCTTCTGAAGTCTGCCAGTTCCCGGTCAGACCGAGTAAACAGCTCCTGACCTTTGTAGGCAACCGTGCCGCTGCTTGGGCGGTCAAGCGCTCCCAGAATATGGAGTAACGTGCTCTTGCCGGCACCGGAAGCCCCGACCAGGGCTGTTGTGGTTCCAGCCGAGATACCAAGATCAATCCCCTTCAGCACCTGTACCGTATCAGTCCCCATCCGGTAATCCTTGCAGAGTCCTGTCACCTCCAGCAGACTACTCATAACGCAGAGCCTCTGCCGGCAGCATCCGGGATGCCTGCCAAGCCGGATAGAGCGTGGCTAGAAAGGAAATCAGGATTGCAGTTATCGAAATGATCAGGACATCCGACATCACCACATGGGAAGGGAAGTGGTCCAGGTAGTAGATCTCCTTGCTGAAGAAGTTCTTGCCGGTTACTTTTTGCACCAGATTTATGATCGGCTCCAGGTTGAACGAGATCAGCAGACCGGACAGCACCCCCAATACCGTTCCAACCACACCGATGATCAGCCCCTCCAGCACGAAGATTTTCATGATACTGCCGGAGCGGGCCCCCATGGTTTTCAGGATTGCAATATCACGGGTCTTTTCCATGACCACCATGAACAGGGTAGAGGCGATTCCGAAAGCGGCCACCAGCACGATCAGGGTCAGGATGATAAACATAACCACTTTTTCCGTCTTGAGAGCAAAAAGGATATTCCTGTTCATCTGCATCCAGTCACGGGCATACAGATCAGGACCGTAGGTACGGTTGATGTTTTTTGCAAGCTCGGTCGTCGCATACACGTCCGCAACTTTAAGCTGAATGCCGGTAACGGTGTCCCCAAGATCAAAAAATTTCTGGGCCTGATTGATGCTGACATAGGCCAGGGTTGAATCATACTCAAACATGCCGGTGTTAAAAATGCCGGTTACCTTAAACGGCTTCAGCTTGGGCATCATCCCCAACGGGGTGATGGTACCGGTCGGCGAGACCACATTGACCCGGTCACCAAGAAACAGGTTCAGATGTTTTGCCAGTTCACGACCGATCAGAATTCCAGGATCGGCATCAGACCCGCGCGGAGGATCAAGGGAGTCCATCGAACCCTGGACAATCGCCCGTGAAAGCCTCGTGACTTTTTTGTCTGACACGGAATCGATCCCGCGCAAGACCACACCGGACACATGCCGCCCGGTTGACAACATCACCTGATTGTAAATAAACGGCGTTGCCGCCTCCACGCCGGGCAACTGCTGCAGGCGCTCCATCATGGTGCGGTAGTCATCCATCGGCGCACCACTGCGGATTACCACCAGATGGGCGTTGGTCCCCAGTATCTTTTCCTTCAGATCCCGCTCAAATCCGGTCATGACGGCAAGTACAACAATCAGCGCCATAACGCCCAAGGTCACACCGGCTGTAGAGATGAAGGTGATGATCGAGATGAAGGTGGATTTACGTTTGGCCTTCAGGTAACGCAATCCTATTTTCAGTTCAAACGGCAGCGCCAACGGTTATTTTGCCTCTTTACGAAGCTGTGGGAAGAGGATCACGTCACGGATTGAGGCCGAGTCCGTCAGCAGCATAACCAGGCGATCAATACCGATCCCCTCACCGGCAGTAGGGGGCAGACCATACTCCAGGGCGCGAACGTAATCTTCGTCCATGTAGTGCGCCTCTTCATCGCCCTTATCCTTTTCGGCAACCTGCGCCAAAAAACGCTCCTTCTGATCGACCGGATCGTTCAACTCAGAGAAGGCGTTGGCAATCTCACGTCCGCCGATCATCAGTTCAAAGCGGTCAACGATATAAGGGTCGTGGTCATTTTTACGGGATAGCGGCGACACCTCGGTGGGGTAGGCGGTTACAAAGGTAGGCTGGATCAGCTTATGTTCTGCCACCTCCTCAAATATCTCCATTACCAGCTTGCCATAACTGATATCATCCGGCAGATCAAGGCCGATACTGCGGGCATATGCCAGCGCCAGATCGCGATCATCAAGTTTTTTGGCATCGATGTCGCCATACTCCAGGATAGCCTCTTTAACGGTCAGGCGCCGCCAGGGACGCTGAAAATTGATAGCAAGTCCCTGATAGTTAAAATCAAGCGAACCCAGCACCTGTTCAGCTACGTGGCAGAACAGTTCTTCGGTGAAATCCATCAGGTCTTCAAAGGTGGCGTAGGCCTGGTAAAACTCCATCATCGTAAACTCAGGATTATGCCGGACTGAAATCCCTTCGTTGCGGAAGTTTCGATTGATCTCAAAGACCCGTTCAAAACCGCCCACGACCAGGCGTTTCAGATACAGCTCCGGTGCAATCCGCAGATACAGCTCCATATCCAGGGCATTGTGATGGGTAACAAAGGGACGGGCCGTGGCACCACCAGGGATCTGATGCATCATCGGCGTTTCAACCTCAAGAAAATCACGAGAGGTCATAAAGCTGCGGATCAGGTTTACAATCCGGGAGCGTTTGACAAACAGCTCTCTCACCTCCGGATTAACGATCAGATCGACATAACGTTGACGGTAACGGGTCTCCACGTCAGTCAGCCCGTGAAATTTTTCGGGTAACGGCAGAAGTGACTTAACCAGCAGACGGATTGAGCGGGCATGCACTGAAAGTTCACCGGTTTTGGTGCGGAACGGGAAGCCGGCAATACCGATGATGTCGCCGATATCAAAGGACTCAAACTGGGCAAAGACCTCCTCACCCAGATCATCCTTGCGCACATAGACCTGAATCCTGCCTTTGCGGTCCTGCAGTTGCATGAAGGCAGCCTTACCGAATGAACGGCGGGCAATAATCCGTCCGGCCAGCACAAACTCGGCATCCGGGGCGTCAATCTGCTCGACGGAGCCATAGGCGGCAACTACATCAGCAGAGGTATGTTGCGGTTTGAAATCATTGGGGTAAGGATTGATCCCGGCGGCCCACAAATCATTGACTTTTCTTCTACGTTGCAACAGCAATTCACTTAATTCTTCCATTGCCTCAACTCACCTTTCAGACTCATTCCGCACAGCGGGTGTAACGGAAGAAAGTAGCTCAGAGAACCAACAGCGTCAAGCTATTCTTTAGCCTCGTCAACGGTACTAACGGCGCTCTTTTTGGCACGAGCAGCAGGGCGTTTGCGGGGTTTGGCAGACGGAACCGGCTCTACTGAACCGGCGTCAGTAACAGCTGCCTCCACGGCCGGCTTCTTACGAGCCGGAGTTTTACGTTTCGCAGCTGCAGGCTTCACCTCTGCAACAGCTTCAACAGGTTGCGCAGCCACCTCTCCCGAGACGTTGATTGTCGCTGCAGCCGCTTTAACACCGGTAGCACGCTTAGGACGCGGCGTTTTTACCGGTCGTACTGGCTGCTCATGTTCAGAAACCGGTACAGAAACCTGCGCCTCAACATGGTCAACGACGAGAATCTCCTGCTTAAGATCCTGCGATTCACTATCTTTGACTACCGCCGGTTTCTTTTTGGCACGGGTACGGCGGCGTTTTTTCGCAGCCGGTTCCTGTTGCTCTGCCGCTTGGTTCAACACAAGCTCTTCACCCCCTGCTGGTGCCATGTCCGCGACACCGGAGTGATCAGGAACAATATCAGCCTGATCAGCAGCAGCCGCTTCAACAGTACGTTCACCACTCTTTTTCTTACGCTTGCGTTTGCGACGTTTTTTAGGAGCGGACTCGGGACTAGGCTCCCCTTCCGGCGGCACTGTCCCCTCAGTTGCAGCAACAGCTTCGGGCCCTGCCACCTCAACGGCCGGCAATTGCTGCCGGGCTTCAGGCTCCAGCGGTTCTTCGCGCTGTTTTTCCCTGCGAACAGTCTCGAGCTCCAGCTGATTTAGCAAAAATGACGGTTTACCCTTAATTGTCACAACAATTTCATAGTCATTCTCAATCTGCGCCAGCTCTCGTTTTTTACGATTCAAAAGAAAATACGCGACTTCAAGCGGCAGACCTCCTCGGACTTCAGCTATCTGCCCCTTAGCCGCTGCTGCATGAACCTTACGCAAAAACGACACCGCCATCGCCTCGACTGACTTGACACGACCACGGCCCTCACAATGTGGGCACTCCAGATGAATTGCATCGTTAATATTTTTGGCAATCCTTTGACGGGACATCTCCATCATGCCGAACTGCGATATCCGCCCCAGGTTGACCCGCGCCTTATCAGACTTCAAGGCATCTTTCAAGGTCCGTTCGACCTCCTTGTTATGCTTGTTGTCGCGCATATCAATGAAATCGATCACCACCAGGCCGCCCAGGTCGCGCAAACGCAGCTGACGGGCAACCTCGGCTGCCGCCTCAAGGTTGGTCTTGAAGGCAGTATCCTCAACACCTTTTTCGCCACTTGACTTACCGGAGTTAACGTCAATAGAGACCAGCGCCTCGGTCGGCTCAATTACCAATGAACCGCCGGAGGGCAAAGACACGCGCTTTTCGTAGAGTTGATCGATCTGCTCTTCCAGCTGGTACTTTGAAAAAATCGGTCGTTTTTCCTTATGCAGTTTAACCAGCTTTTCGCAACCGGGCATGATCTCTTTAAAAAATTCGATGGCCTGTTGACAGGCGGCCTTATCATCAACCAACACCTCATCGATATCGTCAGAAAAATAGTCGCGAATGGTACGGATAATCACACCGGCATCCTGATATATCTCGCCGGCGCCCTTGATTTCAGCGGCTTGAGACAGAATCCGTTCGTGTACGCCAACCAGGTAATCAAGATCTTTTTTTAGCTCATCACTTGTCCTGCCAACCGCCTCAGTCCGCACAATGTAGCCATAACCAGTCGGAACCTGCAACTCAGCAACCAAGGTCTTCAACTCCTTGCGGGTTGCATTATCCTCAATCTTACGGGATATCCCGGCAGCATCATCACCGGGCATCAGCACCATATAACGGCCAGGCAGCGAAAGATAGCTGGTCAGGGCGGCCCCTTTCATATCCCGCGCATCTTTTTCAACCTGAACGATAAGTTCCTGGCCTCTGCGCAGGACATCCTGAATACGTGGACGACGCTTGCGCTCGGCCTCTGGAACATCCTCGCGCCACTGCCAGCTGTCAGGATGCAGATCCCCCATCTGGATAAAGCCCGGTTTTTTCTGGCCAATATCAACAAAGGCCGCCTGCAGGCCTGGTTCAACCCGCACGACGACCCCTTTATAGATGTTGCCTTTGGTCTGTTCCTTGCCACTGATTTCGATGTTCAGCTCCATCAAGCGGCCGTCTTGCACAATCGCTACGCGGGCCTCCTCGGGATGGAGTACGTTTATCAACATTTTTCTGCTCATACCGGCAGTAATCCTTTCAAACCAACATACGGATAAATTCAAGTGACTATACTCGTTTTGGATGATTTATCCAAGTTGAAAGAGTTATTTCTTGATTAACGCAGAAGCCCCGCTCAGGTATACCTGGGCGGGGCTTCTGTAATTAATTCTGGCGGCGACCTACTTTCCCACACAGCTACCCGTGCAGTATCATCGGCCCAGAGGGGCTTAACTTCCGTGTTCGGGATGGGAACGGGTGTGGCCCCCTCGGCATAGCCACCAGAAATCTTTTGGGTCAAGCAACAGCACATGGCAGGCTGCTTACCCGAATTGATTTCCAATTGCATTTGAGGGATTGTAGTTGTTTAGTTTTTGGAGTCGATTGCTTTATAGGTTGGGGGGTGGGTTAACACCCCCCTTCCATTTATTTTTTTATGGTCAAGCCTCACGGCCGATTAGTACTAGTAAGCTGAACGCATTACTGCGCTTACACACCTAGCCTATCAACGTTGTGGTCTACAACGGGCCTTCAGGGGTTGTTACACCCAGGGATACCTAATCTTGAAGGAGGCTTCCCGCTTAGATGCTTTCAGCGGTTATCCTTTCCGTACTTAGCTACCCAGCGACTGCTCCTGGCGGAACAACTGGAACACCAGCGGTACGTCCATCCCGGTCCTCTCGTACTAAGGACAGCTCTTCTCAAGTATCCTGCGCCCACGGTAGATAGGGACCAAACTGTCTCACGACGTTTTAAACCCAGCTCGCGTACCGCTTTAATTGGCGAACAGCCAAACCCTTGGGACCTACTTCAGCCCCAGGATGCGATGAGCCGACATCGAGGTGCCAAACCTCCCCGTCGATGTGAACTCTTGGGGGAGATCAGCCTGTTATCCCCGGAGTACCTTTTATCCGTTGAGCGACGGCCCTTCCATACAGAACCGCCGGATCACTATGACCTACTTTCGTACCTGCTCGACTTGTGGGTCTCGCAGTCAAGCTCCCTTATGCCATTGCACTCTACGCCCGGTTTCCAATCGGGCTGAGGGAACCTTCGCGCGCCTCCGTTACTCTTTGGGAGGCGACCGCCCCAGTCAAACTACCCACCAGACAGTGTCCCCGACCCGGATGACGGGCCTAGGTTAGACATCCAAAACAACCAGGGTGGTATTTCAAGGACGACTCCACCGACACTGGCGTGCCAGCTTCAAAGTCTCCCACCTATCCTACACAAGCTATTCCGAATGTCACTGTCAAGCTGTAGTAAAGGTTCACGGGGTCTTTCCGTCTTACCGCGGGTACTCGGCATCTTCACCGAGAATTCAATTTCGCTGAGTCACTGGTTGAGACAGCGCGGAAATCGTTACGCCATTCGTGCAGGTCGGAACTTACCCGACAAGGAATTTCGCTACCTTAGGACCGTTATAGTTACGGCCGCCGTTTACCGGGGCTTCGGTTCAAAGCTTCGCCTTGCGGCTAACAAATCCCCTTAACCTTCCGGCACCGGGCAGGCGTCAGACCCTATACATCGTCTTACGACTTAGCAGAGTCCTGTGTTTTTAGTAAACAGTCGCTACCGCCATTTCTCTGCGACCTCCTTCGGCTTCACGTGCAAATCGCTAGACCTAGTGGAGGCACACCTTCTCCCGAAGTTACGGTGTCATTTTGCCGAGTTCCTTAACCAGTGTTATCTCAATCACCTTAGGATTTTCTCCTCACCCACCTGAGTCGGTTTACGGTACGGTCTCAAGTTACCTGAAGCTTAGAGGCTTTTCTTGGAAGCATGGGATCAACGACTTTATGAGCATACGCTCTCGTCATCACGTCTCAGAGTTAACGAGAAAGCGGATTTACCTGCCTTCTCCCCCTACACGCTTGAACCAGGACAACCAGCGCCTGGATCGCCTACCCTTCTCCGTCCCCCCATCGCAGTAACCAG